>CAKULN010000001.1 GCA_934667175.1 uncultured Bacteroidales bacterium
TGGACGAGAGGATAGGCGCCACACGCTCCAAGAGGCTTATGGAGGAGAAGAAGGCCGCTGAACGTGAGCGGGAAAGAAGGCTGAATCAGGAAGGAATGCGGCGATTCGGGGCTTCGGCAGGCTCAGCCACCGATGCCGCTCCGGTGGCTGAGCCTGCCGAAGCCACCAGAGAGTCAGATGCGTTTTTGGGCAATGGAGGGGTTTTAGCAGCTAGGCCTGTCGAAGCCACTGAAAGTTCCGCCCGGCGTACCGGCCTGGATGCCTTGATGGACAACCGCATAATGGCCACCGCTGAGCGCGACCTTCTGAACTTCATCCTGACCTACGGCACCACGACTCTGGAGTTCCAGAGCGATTCGGATTTCTACACCGGCTCGGATGAGGATGCCCGCACCGTGTTTGATTTCATCGACCAGGCTTTGGAGGAAGACAAGTCCGGATTTGTCAATTCTGTCTACAAGAAGACCTACGAGGCCTATTCGAAAGGCTACTATGAGGGATATTCTCAGGAAGAGATCGTCAAACGTCTGATGGACGGCGAAGACAGGAATGTCGCCTATGTCGCGGCGCAGCTTTCCACGGACGAGAAGTACGAGCTTTCCGTCAAGAATCTTCGACAGTCCATGATGTCGAAAGGGTCGTGGCTGACGCTCTATGTCCCTAAGGCGATTCTGGTTTTCCAGCAAAGCCGTATGGAAAACCGTGACAACGAGCTCAAGGAAGAACTCAGGGAGGCGCAGGCCTCTTCCGACAGCGACCGTGTGATGGAGATCATGCAGGAGATGCTCAAGGTGCAGAAGGCTCTTAAGTTGGTGAAAGTCAGATTGGGAAGAGAAAAATAATATTCATGAATATGGAAAAGAAATTCAAGAGAACACTTGTGACCTGTGCGTTGCCGTATGCCAACGGGCCGGTCCACATCGGCCATCTTGCCGGGGTATATGTGCCGGCTGACATCTACGTCAGATACCTTCGGATGAGAGGGGAGGACGTGCTTTATGTTTGCGGAAGCGATGAGCACGGCGTCCCCATCACCATCAAGGCCCGCAAGGAGGGCTGCACTCCTCAGGACATAGTTGACCGTTACCACAAGCTCATAAAGGACTCGTTCACGGGTCTTGGAATCAATTTCGACATCTATGGCCGCACGTCTTCACAGGTGCACGAGAAGAACGCTTCCGAGTTCTTCCGCAAGTTGTACGATGAGGGCAAATTTATTACTAAGGAGTCTGAACAGTACTACGACCCTGAGGCCAAACAGTTCCTCGCCGACCGTTACATCATGGGAACCTGTCCTAAGTGCGGCAATCCTGATGCCTATGGCGACCAATGTGAGAAGTGCGGCAGCACGTTGAGTCCGGAGGAACTCATTAATCCTAAGTCAAAACTCAGCGGGGCCGAGCCGATCAAGAAAAAGACAACTCACTGGTACCTTCCTCTGGATCAGTACGAGCCATGGCTTCGTGAATGGATTCTGGATCAGCACAAAGAGTGGAGAAGCAATGTCTATGGGCAGTGCAAGAGCTGGATTGACGGCGGACTTCAGCCTCGTGCCGTGAGCCGTGACCTTGACTGGGGCGTGCCTGTCCCTGTGGAGGGAGCCGAGGGCAAGGTGCTCTATGTTTGGTTCGATGCTCCGATCGGGTATATTTCCAACACTCAGGAGCTTCTTCCGCAGTCTTGGGAGAAGTGGTGGAAGAGCGAGGACACCCGTCTTGTGCATTTCATCGGCAAGGACAACATCGTGTTTCACTGCATCGTGTTCCCGTCCATGCTCAAAGCCTACGGAGACGGCTACATCCTTCCTGATAACGTGCCGGCCAACGAGTTCCTCAACCTTGAGGGCGACAAGATCTCCACGTCCCGCAACTGGGCTGTCTGGGCTCATGAGTATCTGGAGCAGTTCCCAGGAAAGCAGGATGTCATGAGGTATGTCCTCACGGCCAACGCTCCTGAAACTAAGGACAACGATTTCAGTTGGAAAGATTTCCAGACACGCAACAACAGTGAGTTGGTCGCCATATTCGGAAACTTTGTGAACCGCGCCATTGTGTTGACTCACAAATATTTCGATGGAAAGGTTCCAGCCCGCGGAGAACTTCAGGATGTTGACAAGTCCGCTCTTGCGGAGATCCCTGCGCTCAAGGCTTCGCTTGAGAGAAATCTCGACGGATTCCATTTCCGTGAGGCGCTGAAGGACGCCATGTCGATCGCCCGTGTGGGCAACAAGTACATTTCCGACACGGAGCCTTGGAAGGTTGCCAAAACAGACATGGGGCGTTGCGCCACCATCCTGAATGTCAGCCTTCAGATCTGCGCTGACCTTGCGATTGCTTTTGAGCCTTTCACTCCGTTCGCTGCCGAGAAACTCCGCAAGATGCTTGGAGTCTGCCTTTGCGCCGGCATCGACCATCGCAAGGGGGAGCAGGAGACTGTCAACACCTACAAGGATGGAGAATGCGCGGCCCTTCACACTGTTTCCGCAGCAGCTACGAGCCCAGATGATCGCACGGATTGCCCTGGAGCGGGAAAATGCGTTTGCCTTAGTTGGGATGTCCTTGGCAATGACAACCTTGTACCTGTCGGCCACGAGATCGGAGCCGCGGAGTTGCTGTTCGCCAAGGTCGAGGATGAGGCCATCAACGCCCAGCTTGCCCGTCTTGACGCCATACGTGCCGAAAGGGAGGCCGTCGAGAAGGCTGAGGCCGCGAAGAAGGTCGCTCCTCAGAAGTCCGAATGCAGTTTCGAAGACTTCGAGAAGATGGACATCCGCACTGCCACCGTGCTTGCCGCCGAGCGTGTGCCTAAGACGGACAAACTGCTGAAACTCAGCATTGACACTGGAATCGACAAGAGGACGATTGTCTCTGGAATCGCTGAATACTACTCCCCGGAGGAGATGGTAGGCAAGCAGATTTGCATCCTTGCCAACCTTCAGCCGAGGACGATCCGTGGCATAGAGTCCCGTGGAATGATCCTGATGGCCAAGCAAGGGGATGGCAAGATGCGGTTCATCACTCCTGCTGAGGCGCTTAATAATGGTTCGATTGTAGGTTAATATATTCATAGAACATCATGAAGGGAATTTTTGCTTCATTCGCTGTGGCGGCGCTTGTTATGAGTTGCGCCCAGACTCCGACCCTCACTAAGTCGGGACTTGATCCGGAGAATTTCAAGGCAGAGCGTGACGGTGCCAGGACCGCTCTTTACACGCTGACCAACAAGTCCGGAATGGAGGTCTGCATCACCAATTTCGGTGGCAGGATCGTGTCCGTGATGGTTCCGGACAGGAACGGGGACTATAAGGATGTCGTCCTTGGCTTCGACAAGGTTTCGGACTATTTTCCTGAGAACAACCAGACTGATTTCGGCGCTACCATCGGACGTTACGCCAATCGTATCCACGATGGGAAGTTTACTTTGGACGGGGTTGAGTATCAGTTGCCTCAGAACAACTACGGGCATTGCCTGCACGGTGGCCCGGACGGATGGCAGTACAAGGTCTACAATGTTCTGGAGGCCGATGCCTCACACCTTAAGCTGGAAATCGTTTCTCCTGACGGTGACGCGAATTTTCCTGGCAAGGTGACCGCGGACGTGACCTTCACCCTCACGGAGGACAATGCGATCGACATCCGGTACTCGGCCACGACGGACGCTCCGACTATCATCAACATGACCAACCATTCGTACTTCAACCTGTCCGGAGACCCCGCGAATCATCAGATCACAGCTGACTCTCTGTACATCAACGCTTCGAACTTCACTCCGGTGGACTCAACGTTCATGACCACCGGCGAGGTCGCTTCCGTTGAGGGTACTCCGTTCGATTTCAGGAAGATGAAACTGATCGGGGATGACATCGACTCAGACGATGAACAGGTCCGCAACGGGCATGGTTTCGACCACAACTGGGTTCTCGACACCAAGGGCGACGACACTGTCCTTGCCGCCGAGGTCTACTGCCCTGAGACAGGCATCGTGCTTAAGGAATATACCAACGAGCCTGGCGTCCAGGTCTATGCCGGCAATTTCCTTGACGGTACCGTCACCGGCAAGAAGGGTGTTGTCTATGCCCACCGCACCGCCATCTGTCTTGAGTCCCAGAAGTACCCGGACACCCCGAACAAACCTGAATGGCCGTCCGCCGTCCTCCGCCCCGGAGAGACCTACACCAGCCACTGCGTCTTCGCTTTCGGCGTTAGATAGTTTTTTATTGCTGGATATCACCTGCTTCTGTTGTTAAACATCTCGTTAGAGTTTGTGGGAGTAGTCATGGCTGCCATTCACCCGGACAGGGCGCGAAGCGTAGGCAGCCTGACTACTCCCACAAACTCTTATAATTTCCGGATGACGTTGAGCCCGTCACGGATGGGGAGGAGGACGGATTCGACACGGGGGTCATTGACTACCATGTCATTGAAGGCGATGATGCCTTGGGTCTGTTTGTCTTTCGGGACAGGATCCTGCCAGAGCTTGCCGTCCCAAAGGACATCATCGGCGAGGATGAGGCCACCGGGCTTCACAAGATCGAAGACCAGATTGTAGTAGGTGACATATTCCCGCTTGTTGGCATCCATGTAAACCAGGTCGTAAGGACCTTGCAATGAGGAAAGGGTCTCGCAGGCGTCTCCGATGTGCAGGGTAATCTTGTCCGACACTCCGGCCCTAGACCAGCCTTCACGCATCAGATCCTCCAGCTCGTCATTGATCTCAAGGGTGTCGATGTGCCCGCCTTCCGGAAGCCCGTAAGCCATGCAGGTGGCTGAATATCCTGTGAACGCACCGACCTCAAGGATGCGCTTTGCCCGTGAAATCTCCACAAGCATGGTCAGCAACCGCCCCTGGACCGCCCCCGAAAGCATCCTCGGGTAGTTCGTGTGGATGTTCGTCTGCTTCTCGATCCAGTCCAAAGCCTCGCTCTGACGGGAAGAATGTTCTCGAAGATATTTGTCAGCGGGAGATTCCATATATTCATAAAATTTGAGGGAGCGCCTTGCCTACAGGAAAATCAGGGAGCAGGTGTTTTCGGGATTGAATATTCTTCTGGCAGCGTCTCTTATGCCTTCGGCGGTCACCGCCTCGATGGCTTCAAGATTCTGCCTGTCTGTGAATATGGTACCTAACGACATGAGGCTCTTTCCCATCGAGAGACATTGTGCCTCGCCGTTGTCGGAACTGATGGCGAGCTGTCCGAGGATCTGCTTTTTGGCGGCCTTGAGCCTGACGGATGAATATTCCTCGTCCTGCATTTTTCTTATCACTTTCCAGATCGCATCCAGACACTTCTCCAAATTGCCCCGCTCGCATCCGAGGCTGATTGTCATGATGCCGGACTCGGTGTATTGTGAATATGAGGACTCGACACCGTAAACCCATCCGTTCTTTTCGCGCAAGAGGCTGTTCAGCAAAGAATTGGATGCCGGTCCTCCGATGATGTTGCTCATCAGGATGGCCGCGAAGCGCTCCTCGGTGTTCTCAAGGGAAGGCGCGAAGTTACCGATGACGGCGTTGACCTCGTGATTCCTTTTCTCGACCATCTTGTTAAAGGCTGGTTTTGAGGGAATCGGGATGGTCATGCGCTCACCGACGGCTTCCGTTTTTTCTTTGAACACTTTCCCTGCCAGTCGGAGCACATTCTCCTCCATTTTCTTTTCGTCAATGTCGGCCACTATCGCCAGAGCCATATTCATTGGCAGGAAATGTTCTTTCGTGAACTGTCTCAGCTCTTTGCCTGTGATTTTTCTGACGCTTGCGGCTGTGCCGAGAATCGAGCGTCCGAGAGGATGGCCGGCAAAGAGTTCTTCCTCGAATTTGTCGTAGACATCATCGGCGGGGGAATCCTTGTAGGAGTTGATTTCGTCGATCACGACGCCTTTTTCGATGGCCACCTCTTCCTCCGGAAATGTCGGGCAGGTAGCCAGCTCAAGAAGCAGGGACGCC
Source organism: uncultured Bacteroidales bacterium (assembly GCA_934667175.1). Taxonomy (GTDB): domain Bacteria; phylum Bacteroidota; class Bacteroidia; order Bacteroidales; family UBA932; genus Cryptobacteroides. The sequence continues at coordinate 5,944 of CAKULN010000001.1, forward strand.
GCCTTGCCAAGATCCTCCTTCAGAACCGTGGAGTGGATCACGATCTCCTCTTTGGTGGTGAAGGCGTTAAGCTCGCCTCCAAGCTTGTCGAGATAGCTGCTTATCACCCTCGCGCTTTTCCGCTCGGTCCCCTTGAACAGGGTGTGTTCGGTGAAATGGGCGATTCCGTTGTGAAAGCCACCCTCGTCTCTTGTCCCGCATTTGATTGTCAGTGAGCAGTATCCTACTGCGTTGCCGCTCCTCTTGACCGCATACCTTAGTCCGCAGTCCGCCGTCCCTACGATCATTATTTCCTTAGTAGTTTGATAGCCTTGATGTCACTGGTGAGAAATCCCTTGCCGTTCCTGGCTGTGATTTTATGCTTTTTGAAATAGTAGAGCTCGTGGTTGTCGGATCCGATGAGCATCTTGTAGCAGATGGAGCCGTTGACCGGCTCTGATGGAGCCACCACGTAGCTTACAACCGTGTTGAACGTGCCCTCGTTAAAGATCTCGTCCACCTCGTCTTCGTCTTCCTTGATGAGGAAATCCTCGTCGAGCGAGCGCTTGGTCTGTTCGTCAACTTGTGGTGCGAAATCCTCCGACCAGAAGAATATTCGTTTGATTCTCAATTTTTTTGTGTCTTTGGCGCCGATGTTGGCATAGGCTTTCATCTCCGTGTCGGTGAGCCCCGTCGTGTGGTCCTGAATGATTTTCAGAAATGCCGGCAGAAGTACGAACTCACGTCCGGACGGGTCCTCGGTAGGGCGCAAGGGGAAGCTCACGACCTCGAACATGTCGTCGATGGACTTCTCGGCCCCCTCTCCTCCCTTGACAAGGGTCAACATGTCGATTCCCGGCTCTGATTCCCTGCGGAACTGGCCTTTGACAACCATCAGAAAATAAAAATTGTCGCTGGTCTTGATGCCCTGGAACTCCTCGTTTGTGCAGAACTCGTAAGGGGAGACCGTCCATGTGGCGGCCACGCTTTCCTTGAGAGCCTCGTCAAGGAACTCGTCTCCGGTCAGGACAACCTTTGTTGTCTTGGTGGTGAAATCCTTGAGTCTCTCCCTTCTTGTGGTGATTTGTGCCTGGCCGAAGACATCGGTGGCAAGCAGCAGCCCGGCTATCGTCCAGGCGAGTATTTGACAGAATCGTTTCATGTTCATTAGTAGTTTGTTCGTTCAATATGCTATTGGCGGCACTGGATTTTTCAGATGTCGGCGCCGACAAATTACTCCATACTTCGTACCGCAAGACACAAATGTACAAAATATTGCGTAAATTTGCCTTACAAAACTTGGTGCGGACAACCATTCCCTAAGATTTGTGCTTTATGTCAGACTACATAGTATCGGCCAGAAAATACCGTCCAGACTCTTTTGAGACCCTTATCGGGCAGGATAACATCGCTCAGACCTTGAAGAACTCCATCATCAGGGGAAAGCTGGCGCATGCCTACCTGTTCTGCGGTCCGCGCGGGGTGGGGAAGACGACCACGGCAAGAATATTCGCGAAAGCGATCAACTGCTCCAATCCGTCTCCGGACATGGAACCGTGTGGGGAGTGTGAGTCGTGCCGTTCTTTTCAGGAGGGGCGATCCTACTGCATTCATGAGTTGGACGCCGCATCCAACAATGGTGTGGATGACATCAAGAACCTGATGGACCAGGTGCAGATTCCGCCTCAGGTAGGGAAGTACAGCGTGTACATCATCGATGAGGTGCACATGCTGTCCACGGCCGCTTTCAACGCATTCCTCAAAACACTGGAGGAACCACCGGCACATGCCATATTCATTCTTGCGACCACTGAAAAACATAAGATTCTGCCGACGATTCTTTCCCGTTGCCAGACCTACGACTTCAACAGGATCTCAGTCCCGGACATCGTCAGTAACCTGAGGAAGATTGCAGGAAAAGAGGGAGTGAATATCGACGATGAGTCTCTGCACGTGATAGCGCAGAAGGCTGACGGGGCGATGCGTGACGCACTCACGATTTTTGACCAGACCGTGGCTTTTTGTGGAACTGACGTGAAGTATGAGGAGGTTTTGAAGAACCTCAATGTGCTTGACTATGACTATAGTTTCTGTCTAGTTGATGCTTTTTTGGCCGGGGACTACGGTACGGCTCTATTGAAATTTGATGAGATTCTGTCCAAGGGGTTCAACGCCCTTCATTTCTGTGCTGCCCTCAGTTCCCATTTCAGGGATTTGATGGTGACGAAGAACGGTGGGCTTGATGCTTTACTGGAACTGCCTGACTCATTGAAAGCCAGATATGTGGAACAAGCTTCACGCTGCTCGCTTAAGTTCCTTTATGATACTTTGACAATCACAACTGCCTGCGAGGCCGGCTACAAGCAGGCTGTGAATCCAAGGCTTCACATTGAATTCGCCTTGATGAAGCTTAGTTTCCTGATGAAAGCTCCTGATGCATCGCGATCGGTGATTGAGCCAGCGAAGTTTTCTGCGGGGACGGCATCCGCTGGCAGCGGCTCTCCAGACTTCCGCGCTTCGCGCTCCATCCCGTCACCTGCGCCGCAGCTGACACCCGTTCACGAGGCCACGGGCGGCCACGGTCTGACTGAACCGCTGCCGGCGGATGCTGTGCGGAAAGTGGAAACGTCCGGAGCTGCCGCTGAGCCTGTTTTGGTCACTGGGCATTCTGTAACGGTCACTGAGCCTCCTGTAACGGTCACTGAGCCTGTCGAAGTGACCAAAGTCATAGGAACAGATGTCTCGTCTAAAGTCACTTCGACAGGCTCAGTGACCGACGTTGTAAGCGCATCTGCCGAAGCCAATCGTCCAGCGGCTGGCAAGACAGACAATGCGGTTGGTGGCAATGACTCGGCGACTGAAAGTTCTGGCCCGACGGCGGCCGTTGTGGGTGAGAACCCGGCTCCGAGGGCCAGAAGAAAGCCGGTGAAGACAGGAGCGTCCTTGTCGCTCAATTCAATAATCGAGGAAGAGGAGAATAAGAAAGTTGTGAAAGAGGCGGAGCGGATCGCGGATGTGATGCCGGAGGACAGCGTTGTCTTGGAGGCCTGGAAAACCATACCGGCCGAGAATGCCTCAAGCCCGCGCCTCGCCAACACCCTGCGGAACGCGGAGGTCAGCATAGAGACCAAGGATGGCTACAAGGAACTGACATTCAAAGTCAGCAACGCTTCCCAAGAGAGATGGATCCGGGAAAACCGCCTGATGATTCTGGAAGGGAACTTGCAGAAAAAGGTCGGGTCTTCCAGAATCAGGTTGGAAGTCTCGGTTGTTCCGGTCGAGGAGAAAGAAGTGCAGCCTTACACTGATCAGGAGAAGGCTACGGCCCTTATGGGACAAAACTGCGAGGTCCAGAATCTTGTCAAGGATTTTGGACTTGAGACTAAATAGTAATTTTATACACAGCGATTAAGATGAAACTTCATTGCGAGAACCTTGTTAAGAAATATGGCATCAGAACCGTCGTCAAAGGCGTTTCCATGGAAATCAACCAAGGAGAAATCGTGGGATTCCTCGGACCGAACGGAGCCGGGAAGACCACGAGTTTCTACATGATTACCGGGCAGATCGTGCCGAATGGTGGCCGTGTTTTCCTTGATGATGAGGACATCACCGAACTTCCTATGTACAAGAGGGCTCAGAAAGGAATCGGTTATCTGCCACAGGAGGCTTCGGTGTTCCGCAAGATGTCCGTGGAGGACAACATCATGTCGGTGATGGAGATGTCTGACATGCCTAAGGCGGAGCGGCAGGAGAGGCTGGAGGATCTGATCAACGAGTTCAACCTTTCCAAGGTCCGCAAAAGTCTTGGTATCCAGCTTTCCGGTGGTGAGAGGCGTCGCTGCGAAATCGCACGCGCTCTGGCTATCGACCCGAAGTTCATCTTGTTGGACGAGCCGTTCGCCGGAGTGGATCCGATCGCCGTGGAGGACATCCAGTTCATCATCGCTAAACTTAAGTACAAGGACATCGGCGTTATCATCACTGACCACAATGTGGGTGAGACCTTGGCGATCACCGACCGTGCTTACCTGCTCTATGAGGGAACTATCCTCCAGCAGGGCACTCCGGAATCCCTTGCGACTGACGAGGATGTCCGCACCAAGTACCTCGGCTCCGGTTTCATCCTGAAGAAGTCCGTTTCTGTCGAGCGCGCCAAAGCCGAGCACGCTGCCCTTGAGGCCGCCCGTGCCGCAAAGGCCGTCGCTTCTTCGGAATCAGCTGCCACCATCTAAAATCGGTGAAGTGCAATTTCTTGAAAATTAAGAATATGACCGCTTGTCTTCGGTCGTCATTTACTGAAGAGGGACAGACAACCGTTTGATTACAAATAGTTTACCCACCACTCTCTCATTATTAGAAAGTGGCGGGTAAATGTTTTTAAATCAATATGTTAGTGTATTGTCTTTGGCGGATTCTGACCGAAGGGAACACTTTAATATTTTGATAACTAAGCAGTTATTTACCACCGGTATTTTATTGGATTGTCCATTCGGCTCCGTCCTTGGTGTCTTTGACGGTGATGCCGAGGGCTTTGAGGTGATCGCGTATTGCATCGCTGGCCGCCCAGTCCTTCGCGGCCTTGGCCTTGGCACGTTCCTCCAGAACCATATTCATAAGACCTGAGACAATCTCCTGTCCTTTCCCAGATTCCGCCGCGGCCTCGTCCTTGAGACCGAGAACTCCAAACACGATGTCATCGAAAATCTGAAGCAGAGTCTCGATGTCGCCCTTGCTTAACGCTCCCTGAGTCTGCCCGTTCGCTCCCTGAGTCTGCCCGTTCGCTCTCTGGGCCTGTCCGTTCGGTCCCTGAGCTTGTCGAAGGGCCGCAGTACGTTGCGCTTCGACTGGCTCAGCGACCGCGTGTCCGGCCTTGGCCGAGTTGATCAGCCGCACCGCATCGAAGATGTGAGACAGCGCGATAGGTGTGTTGAGGTCATCGCAGAGAGCCTCATAGACAGCATTGAATATTCCTTTGACCTCCTCGGAAGTGGCAGGGCAGGTGTCAGGTGCCAGAGCGGTGATGAACTCTCCGTACTGCATTGCATCCACCGGATCGCCTTCCGTTCCTTTCTCGGTGTCGGTGATACCGGCAGCCGAAGCCAACGCGCGCAGATCCTTTGCGGCCTGCATCACCCTCTTCAGCCCCTTCTCTGCGGCCTGCAGAGCCTCGTTGCTGAAATCCAGCGTGCTGCGGTAGTGCGCCTGAAGTATGAAAAATCTAACTGTCATCGGGGAATATGCCTGAGTGAGCTTCTCGTGCTGCCCGCTGAAAAGCTGAGGCAGGGTGATGAAGTTGCCCAGAGACTTGCCCATCTTCTGGCCGTTGATCGTGATCATGTTGTTGTGCACCCAGTAGTGAACGCCCTGAGTATGGCGGCTGGCCACGTTCTGGGCGATCTCGCACTCGTGGTGAGGGAACATCAGGTCCATTCCGCCACCGTGGATGTCGAACTCGTTGCCAAGGTATTTCTCACCCATCACGGAGCACTCCAGATGCCATCCGGGGAATCCTTCGCTCCAAGGGCTCGGCCAGTGCATGATGTGCTCAGGCTCAGCCTTCTTCCATAGCGCGAAGTCGTACGGAGCCTTCTTGTCGCTCTGTCCGTCCAGTTCTCTGGTGCCCTCGCGGGTGTCGTCCAGAGTACGTCCCGAAAGGATTCCGTAGTGATGATCCTTGTTGTATTTCTCCACATCGAAGTACACGGAGCCGTTGGAGATGTAGGCATAGCCCGCATCCAGAATCTTCTTGATGGTCTCGATCTGCTCGATGATGTGTCCCGACGCCCTCGGCTCGATTGATGGCGGAGCCACGTTCAGCTGACGCATCGCCTCATGGTAACGGAACGTGTAGGTCTGCACGACCTCCATAGGCTCAAGCTGCTCCAACCTTGCCTTCTTGGAGATCTTGTCCTCGCCCTCGTCAGCGTCATGCTCAAGGTGTCCCACATCGGTGATGTTGCGCACATAGCGCACCTTGTAGCCAAGATGCCTTAGCAGTTTGAAAAGCACATCGTAAGTCACTCCCGGGCGGGCGTGACCCAGATGGGCTTCTCCATAGACGGTAGGCCCGCAGACGTACATGCCCACGTGCCCCGGCTGGATCGGCTTGAAAAGCTCTTTATTGCGTGTAAGAGTATTTGTCAGAAATAAAGGTCTCATATTCAATGAATGTTATGGTTTAACCGAATCCCCAAATGTAACCAAATTTCAGAATATTTCCGAAAGAAAGTTTCGGAAATATTCATGGGTAACAGTCCCATCGCGGTCAAGACTTCCTGCCGGTCAGTCTTTCGAACACGGTCTTGTAGGCGTCTCCGACGTGGCCGTAGTCCTTGCGGAAGCGGTCCTTGTCGAGGCGGTCACCTGTGGCGATGTCCCAGAAGCGGGCACTGTCCGGGGTGATGTCGTCGCTCATCACGAGTCTTCCGTCCGACAGGTGTCCGAACTCTATCTTGAAGTCCACCAGCGTGATGCCGATCTCCTTGAACACCGGAGTCAGAATGCCGTTGACCTGCTTTGTCAATGAATATATCCGCTCAAGTTCTTCCTTGCTCACGAGGCCGAGGGCCACGGCGTGGTAGTCGTTGATGATCGGGTCGCATAGGATGTCCGATTTGTAGCAGAGATCGTAGACCGGTTCCTTCGGCACAATGCCTTCCTCCAGTCCCAGTCTTTGGGCCATCGATCCCGCGATCACATTCCTTACAATCACCTCCATCGGAATCACCTCGGACTTCCAGCAAAGTTGTTCAGTGTCAGAGATCTGCTCGATGAAGTGGGTCGGTACTCCGCCTTTCTGCAACAGTCTGGAGATCTCGCATGAGATTCCGTTGCAGTACAGCCCCTTGTCCTTGATCACCGCCTTCTTGATCTTGTTGAAAGCCGTGATGTCATCTGTGAAGTGAATGATCACCTTCTCCGGATCATCCGTCTCGAAGATTTTGATGGACACCCCATCGTGTATTATATTCCTCTTTTCCATTGTAGTGTTTTTCACTATGTCTTTCAGTTGTGGCCGCGGTTGCTGAGTATGACTTTGGCGACCGACGCTTCGCGCCCTATCCGGGTAAAGGGTCGCCAAAGTCATATTCAGCAACCGCTCTTCGTGCACTAATTGTCACTTCGACAGGTTCCTTGACCGGTTGTTGCCCCTGCCTTGGCGGTAAAGCACCACCGCTGCGACCATTCACCCGGACAGGGCGCGAAGCGTAGGGAGCGGTGGTGGTGCTTGGCCACCAAAGCCTAAACGATCCTATTCAACAATAGTCACTTAGGCTAGCTCAGTGACCGGTGGTTACCCTGCCGCAGTGGTCAGGTGCCACTGTGGCTCCCATTCACCCGGATAGGGCGCGAAGCGTAGGGAGCCATGGTGGCACCTGACCACAACGGCCTTACACGAAATCTATCCGATAAAATACCTGACAGCATTCTCAAACAGCGGCTGCTCAAGGTCGGCCTCGATGTTCTTCAACAGGTTTCTCTCGTACCTCTCACTGTGCCCCATCTTTCCAAGAATCTGGCCGTTACGGCTGATGATGCCCTCGATGGCGTAGTAAGAACCGTTAGGATTGTAAGGCGACTCCATCGTAGGCTCGTCCGTCAGCGGATCAACGTACTGGAACGCCACCTGCCCGTTGGCGAACAACTCACGCGCCAACTCCTCGCTCACCACAAACTTGCCCTCACCGTGGCTCACCGGGATCGCATATTCATCACCAATTGTCATCCCCTTGAGCCAAGGAGAGTTGGTCGTGGCGACACGTGTCGTCACCATCTGCGAGATGTGCCTGTTGATGTCGTTGCGGAATAGGGTAGGAGAGTCCTTCGTCACCTTGCCGAGCTCCCCGTAAGGCAGCAGACCTGACTTCACAAGCGCCTGGAATCCGTTGCATATTCCCAGTATCAGACCGCCACGTGAAAGCAGCCCCTCGATCGCCTCCGCGATGTCCTTGTTGTTCAGCACGTTCGCGATGAACTTGCCGCTTCCGTCCGGCTCGTCACCGGCCGAGAAACCACCGCTCAGCATCAGGATCTGGCAGTTGTCGATGTTCTCCTTCATCTCAGCGATCGACTCGAACACATCCTTGTCCGAAAGGTTGCGGAACACTGATGTGCGGATCTCCGCTCCCGCCTTGCGGAACGCCTTGGCTGAATCATAGTCACAGTTAGTGCCAGGGAAGACCGGAAGGTAAGCGACCACCTTGTCAACCTTCGGCCCCTTATATTCAAGATCAGCTTTCTTGGCCTTGAAAGGCTTCACGCCCTCCATCCCCTTAGGCATCAGCCTCTTGAAGTCAGGCTTGCTGACGGCCGGATAGACCTTCTCAAAGAGCGATGCGTTGAAATCCATCAACTCGAAGATGGACAGTTTTGTCCCGTTCACACGCACGTTGCCGTCCTCTCCGGAAGTGACAGTGCCGATCTCTATCGCATTCTCGAAATCAAGCGCGCTTCCGTCGGTCTCCACCACGATCGAACCGTAGTTCAGGTTGAACAGGTCGTCCTCCGAAAGGTTCACATCGAAGCCGAAAGCGTTGCCGAAACTCATCTTGCAGAGCGCCTCCGCAACTCCGCCGAATCCCACGGCCCATCCTGCCACGATCGTCCCGTCCTCTATCTTTTCCTGAATATGATTCCAGTTCCTCTTGAGCTGCTCTGTGTCAGGCATCCTGTTCGCGAGCGGGGTGTGCTTCACGAGATAGAGGCGGTCTCCTTCCCATTTTAGTTCCGGAGAGATCACGTTGTCGGCCTTAACAGGGGTGATGCCGAACGCGATAAGGGTCGGTGGAACGTGGATCGTGCCGTTCTCGGTCTCGAATGATCCGCTCATCGAATCCTTTCCACCGATCGAGGCGAGTCCCAGTTCCTTCTGCATCTTCAAGGCTCCGAGCAGTGCCGCGGTCGGCTTGCCCCACACCTTAGGATCAGCGGTCATCCTCTCGAAATATTCCTGACAGGAGAATCTCATCGTCTCCCAATGTCCTCCTGCGGCCACAACCTTGCTGCAAGCCTCTATGAATGAATATGCCGCACCGTGGTAAGGGCTCCATTCGCAGAGGTCTGGGTTGAATCCGAACGCCATCATGCTGGCGGTGTCCGTGTAGCCTTGAACCGGAAGTTTCTGGACAGAGACCTGAGTCTCCGTTGTCTGGAGTTCTCCTCCGAACGGCATCAGCACGGTCGAGCGGCCGATGGTCGAGTCGAACATCTCGATAAGGCCTTTCTGACAGGTCACGTTCGGATCCTGCAGATTGGCGAACATTCTCTCTTTCAGATTCTTGCCCGGAACGTCGCGGAAGAACGGATCCTTGTTCTCGACCGCTCCGATCGTGGCCTTTGAATAATGCTTTGCCCCGGCGCTGTCGATGAACGCGCGGCTCAGGTCCACGACCACCTTGTCACCGTAGAACATCCTCATTCTGGCTGTGTCGGTGACCTCGGCGACGTGTGTCACCTCAATGTTCTCGCTGTGGCAGAGTTTCTTGAAATCTTCCTCGTCCTTGGCCTCCACAACGACGGCCATGCGTTCCTGTGACTCGCTGATGGCCAACTCCGTGGAGTTCATTCCGCTGTATTTGACCGGAACACGGTCGAGGTAGATGTCCAGTCCGTCAGCAAGCTCACCGATGGCGACACTCACTCCGCCCGCTCCGAAGTCGTTCGATTTCTTTATGAGTTTGGTGACATCAGGCCTTCTGAAAAGTCTCTCCAACTTCCTCTCCTCCGGAGCATTACCCTTCTGGACCTCGCTTCCGCAAGTCTCCAAGGACTCCTCTGTGTGTTCCTTAGACGAACCTGTAGCTCCTCCGATGCCGTCACGTCCGGTGCGCCCACCGATCATCAGCACGACATCCCCGGCCTTAGGGCTTTCTCTTCTCACATCCTCGGCCTTCACGGCTCCCACCACGGCTCCGACCTCCATTCTCTTGGCGGTGTAGCCCTCGTGATAGATCTCACGCACGTGTGTCGTCGCCAGACCGATCTGGTTGCCGTAGGATGAATATCCATGCGCGGCCTTCTTGGTGATGACCTTCTGCGGAAGCTTGCCCGGAAGAGTCTCGCTGACAGGTTTGTAGATATCTCCCGCTCCGGTGACTCGCATCGCCTGATAGACATAGGAACGTCCGGAAAGCGGATCCCTGATGGCCCCTCCGAGACATGTGGCCGCTCCTCCGAACGGCTCGATCTCCGTAGGGTGGTTGTGGGTCTCATTCTTGAACATCAACAGCCATCTCTCGGTCTGCCCATCCACATCGACATCAATGAAGACGCTGCAAGCGTTGTTCTCTTCGCTGACCTCCATGTCGTCCAGAAGACCGTGCTTCCTGAGATACTTCGCGCCAATCGTGGCCATGTCCATCAGGTTCAGTCCCTTCTTCTCACGACCGGTCTCCGAGCGCATCTTCATGTACAGGCTCATCGTGCCGTCGATGTCCTCCTTGATGAAGGAATCCTCCACATCGATGCTTTCCAGTTCGGTTGTGAATGTCGTGTGGCGGCAATGGTCGCTCCAGTAGGTGTCCAGAATCCTGAGTTCGGTCTCGTTCGGATCCCTGCCCTCCTCGGTGAAGTATCTGACAACCTCCGCGAGATCGTCTGCGTTCATCGCCAGCCCCATCTTCTTGCAATATGCCTTCAGATCGTCTCCGCACATATCCCTGAATCCTTCCAGAACCGGAACCGGTTTGACGGCCGCATGCTCTGTGTCAGCGAGTCTGCTGAGGTCTTTCGTGCGGGATTCTACAGGATTTATGTAGTAATGCCGGATCTTTTCAAGCGTATCTTCGGAAGCATCGGCGTCGACAATCAACAGTTTTGAACTCTTGATGCTGATCTGCGCTGATGGCTCGATCAGGTGAACGCAGTCCACTGCCGAGGCCGCTCTCTGGTCGAATTGGCCGGGCAGGTACTCGACGGCGATGTACTTTGCTCCGTCCAGATCTATCGAATCTGTGACAGAGTCGGTCACAATCTCTCCGAAGACACTGTAGCGGCTCTTTTCCAGAAGTTCCGGCGTGAATCCGAAAAGGTCATAAACATTAAGCAGCCGAAGCGTTTTCAGCTCCAGCTGCAAGTTCTCGTTGAGTTCCCCAAGAAGACTCTTTGCCTCCACTTGGAACTCCGGGTGTTTCTCCACGAAAATGCGGTAATTGGACATCTTTGCAAGTTCTTTTTAAGACTATCGCAAAGTTAGCCTTTTTGCCCCACATTCACAAATTTTGGCCGTGATTGCCAACTTGTTGTGAATGAATATATTCGTAAATCCTGCCGGGCTAATCTGGAGGGTGGCGTTTCGTAAAATGTTGAGTGTCAAAAAGTGAGATTCCACTTGTTGAAATTCAAAGAATTACGGATTTGTGCCGGGAAACGGCGCGGCTTCAAAGTGAGTGGCTAGTCAAGCCACTGGCTGAAGAAGCGCCAGATTTCGGAGCAGGTGTCCATGTCTTTGTCGGACCAGGAATGGTCTCCGCCCTCGACTTTGTAGAGCCAGACTTCGGTCGGCCTGCCGCCTTTCACCGCCGGTTTCCCTGCCTTGAACTGATAGAGAGTGACTTGGTTACGACCTTCACGGCGAGGAAGTTCGGTGACATATTCCTCGGTGCAACCATTGACGGCGATGATTCTGCTGATCGCGGCGGGAACGGGAATATACGCTCCCCAGCCACCTTTGTTCTCCGGATCGCCGAGCCATTCGGAGACTCTGTCCTGTGTGCCGTGAACCTCCATGAAAGGAAGCGGATGTCTGTAGGAATATTCAGTCTCCATCCAGCTGAACTGGAGTCCGGCGATCGAGGCCATCGCCTTGAAGGCTTTCGGAGCACGCATAGCTATCAGGTAGATGATGTCGCCGCCGTTGGACATTCCGGTGAGGAAGGTGTTCTTTGGACTGAGATCGAATTTCTTCTGAAGTTCTTTGGACAAGGCGATGAGGAACTTCACGTCATCTGTCTTCATTCCTTTTTGGGAAGGGTAGCGGACATTCCACCCCGGTTTGCCTTTCGGACCCTTGATTCCTTGAGGATAGCAGACTGCGAAGCCGTTCTTGTCCGCGATGTCCATCATGGCTTTCTTCCCCTTGAGGGCCGAGCCGCCGTAGCCGTGCAGGACAATCACAAGCGGGGCTCCGGCTTTTAACCCTTCCGGACGGTAAAGGTAATATTCCCGCTCAAGTCCCTGATTCCTCATCGTGAGGCGCTCGCATCTTTCCTTTACTCCGTGCTCTTTTGCCGGGCTTTCGCTGAGTTGGGATGCTTCGACAGGCTCAGCATCCGGTTGATTCGCGACGTAGAATATGTTTGTCTGGTCACTGAGTCTGTTTGTCTGGTCACTGAGTCCGCTTGTCTGGTCGCCGAGCCTGCCAGTCTGGTCGGAGGCCAGGTTCGGTCGGTCGCCGAACTTGCCTGTCTGGACGCCGACGCTGCTTGTACGGTCGCTGAGCCTGTCGAAGCGACAGTCTATGTTATTGTCTGTCCCATTGCTGCCCACAGCGATGGCCAGAACCATAAACACGGAAAAAATCGTGGAGGATAACATATTGATTGATTGTTTATTAACGAATATCCTCCCGTCGAACATAGCGGGAGGATAATGTCTACTACTTTGATTTACAGATTATTGGCCTCCACGCGCTATTTGTTCTCGGCGGCTTCCACAGCCTTGAAATAGCGGTAAGAGTTGACTTTCAGCTCACCGGCGGCCGGTTCGTCAAGCACGACGATTCCGTCTTCGTGGAGCTGAAGGGCTGAAAGGGTGACATAGTGGCTGACGCAACCTTCAACGGCCTCCCTCACGACCCTTGCCTTCTTGCTGCCGAAGGCGAGGATGAGAACTTCCTTGGCACCGCAAACAGTGGCGACACCGACTGACATGGCCTGTTTAGGAACCAGATTCACATCTCCTCCAAAGAAACGTGAGTTGACCTCGATGGTGTCTTGTGTCAATGTCACGACTCTCGTCTTTGAGTTGATGGAAGAGAACGGCTCGTTGAAGGCCAGATGGCCGTCCTCGCCGACACCGCCGAGGAACAGATCGATCCCGCCTGCCTCTGCGATGGCTTTCTCGTAGTTCTCGCACTCTTTGTCAAGATCGGCGGCATTGCCGTTTAGAATGTGGATGTTGCCGGCAGGGATGTCGATCTTGTCGAAAAGGTTCCTGTGCATGAAGCTGTGGTAGCTCTCTGGATGGTTCTCTGGAATCCCGACATATTCATCCATGTTGAATGTGATCACGTTCTTGAATGAAACCTCTCCGGCGGCGCACATTCTGGCAAGTTCGGCGTAGGTGTCAAGAGGTGTGGAACCGGTAGGCAGTCCAAGAACAAATGGTTTGTCTGTCTTCTCTGCCTTTGCCTTGATGGCGGCGGCGATATGGTGGGCCGCCCAAAGGGAACCCTCTTTCTTTGTGTCTTTAATGATGACTCTCATGATGTTGATTTTTTGTCAAATTTGATTTGCAGGGATGCCTGCGGATTCGTTATTTCAATCTTAGGAAAACCTCAATGGCTTGGTATTCGGCCATTCCGAGTTCGTTATATAGCCTTGCCGTGTTCTGGGTACGCTCCTCGGCCCTCTGCCAGAACTCTCTCGGGTCGTCGCCAGGAAACGGTACGATGTCCTTCTGGGACAAATGACGGAAGATGGCGTGGCGCTTTTCTATGAGCTCATCAGGGCTGAGCGGAACGGCCATGTCCACCCTCCAAAGCTCCCACTCCATCCAGGCTCCTCTGTAGAGCCAGATTGTGGTGTCGTTCAGCCAGTCATTGCCCTCATCCTTGAGCTGCTCTATGGCTTCAAGTGCGGCCTCTGTGCAGACCCTGTGCGTTCCATGGGGATCGGCGAGGTCGCCCGCCATGTAGATCTGGTCAGGGTGGATATTCACGATCAAGGCCTTGATGATGTCAAGGTCCTTCTGCGTGCGCGGCAGCTTTGTAACACCGCCCGACTCGTAGAACGGCAGGTTGAGGAAGTGGACATTGGTGTTGTCGTTCAGACCGAAACTTCTGTCGGCTCCTCTGGCCTCGCTGCGGCGGATGGCCGCCTTGATCGCGAGAAGTTCCTTAGGCTCAGGCTCTCCGGGTCTCTTGGAGTCGATGATTTTCTTTACCTCGTCGAACTTGTCCGCAAACCCAAGCTGGAATGCCGCGTCCATGTGCTGGAGCACGACATCATCGTGGACGGCCAGGTCTCCGGAGGTCTCGTAGGCTACGTGCACGTCGTGTCCCTGATGCACGAGACGGATGAAAGTGCCTCCCATTGAGATCACATCATCATCCGGGTGTGGAGAGAAGATCAAGACCTTCTTAGGGAATGGGGTTGACTTGACTGGTCTTGTGCTGTCATCGGCGTTCGGTTTTCCGCCAGGCCATCCGGAGATGGTGTGCTGGAAGTCGTTGAAGACGTCTATGTTGATCTTGTCGAATGGCCCATGGAGTTCGATGAGCTCGCTGAGAAAGTTCTCGAGGTAGTCCTGCTGGGTGAGTTTGAGGATTGGCTTGTGAACCCTTTGGCAGAGCCACACGACAGCTTTGCGGATGAGTTTCGGAGTCCAGTCGCATGGCCCTACCATCCAAGGAGCGACTGACCTAGTCAGGAGTGACGCTGACATCTCGTCTGTGTAGAATGAGATGTTGTCGTGATTCTGAAGCAGTGAAGCCGGGCAGGAAGGGTCTATGTCTCCCTCCACGATTCTTTTCACGACTTCAGCCTTGTCTTCGCCCCATGCCATAAGAATTATTCTGCGGGCGCTCATCATGGTGCCGATGCCCATGGTTATAGCGGTCTTCGGCGTGACGGCGATATCTCCGTTGAAGTTGCGTGCCTGTCTTTTTCTGGACTGGTAGGAAAGGGGAACTGTGCGGGTCTGGCTTCTTTCTGATGAGCCGGCTTCGTTAAAACCTACCTGTCCTCCTTCTCCCACGCCGATTACAAGAAGGTCGAGGCCTCTGGCAAGTTTCTCGAATTCGGCGCAGTAGTCTGAAATCTGCCCTTTGGGAATAGATCCGTCAGGAATATGAATGTTCTCTTTCTTGACATCGACCTGATCCAAAAACTCGGCGTGAAGCCTGTGGTTGCGGCTCTGGATTGAATCCCTGTCGCATGGATAGTACTCGTCAATTGAGAACACCTCTACATTTGCGAAGGAGATGTTGCCTTCCTTGTACTGCCTTGTGAGGTTCGCGTAAAGGGACACAGGGGTCTTGCCTGTGGTCAGACCAAGTTTGAACGTGCGGGGGAGCGATGCCTTCCCGTGATCCTTGATGGCCTTGATGATGATGTCAGCCACCTTGTCGCTGCCGATGGCGGCGTCATCGGCAATTTCGGTGGTGATCTTCTCGTAGGAATGGAGAATGCTCTTCGGCAGGTTCTCCTCAATCAGTCCACCGTCCTTTGGTAAAGAAAAGTGTTTCATTTTGTTGAGCTTAAAAATTTCGTTGAATATGATATGTTTCGCTGTCCGTTTACGGACCAAAGCTCTATGTGTAGTTTCCGCATTCTGGCCGGTCGCGGAGCCCGTGCCTGAAGCCACAACCTGTGACTGTCGGCTTGAACCGCACAAATATAATCAGTTTTTCCCATAAGACGGTGTGGTTTTCAGAAAAATTGATGTGTGAAAATCAGAGCGGTGGTGTCTCTTTTGCCGGACAAGAGGCCTCCTAATATTTTTTCGCGTAAGCTTTTTGCCTAATGTCTTGGAATATCGGAGGAAAATCAATAACTTTGCAATCCTTTGGAAGCGGAATAGCGATGCTTCCGGGGAATTAGTCTACTTGAATATGCCCGAATGGCGGAATTGGTAGACGCGTTGGACTCAAAATCCAATGTCCTTTAAAGACGTGCCGGTTCGAGCCCGGCTTTGGGCACCAAGAGAGGGGCGGTAAGAACTACCGCCCCTCTCTTGGCATCCGGAATCCCGTTCACGTCGTGACCGCCTTTGCGGTGTTGTCGGCATTTGGATGAATCGGCTATTTCTCCCGTGGCAGGAAAGCGAAGTGCCCCGGGATGTCTCCGGTGGTCGCACTCCATTTCAGCACGCCGGATTTCGAATAGCAGAAAAGTGTGCCGCTGGAGGTGTAGTTCTTTGCGTCGGTGATGTAGATGTCTCCGTTCTCCGGATGGACAGCTATACCGTATGGCGCCACAATCTGGCTTTCGGTTCCATCGGTGATGAACTTGCGTGAGACGACACTGTTGCGGTTTGCATCCACAATGGAGTAAGAGATTGTGCTGCTGGATGTGACATAGCTATACTCGCTGCTGTAGATGTAGATCGAATCATTCGCGATGGTCATGTTGGACACGGGAATATTCATGGCTCTCGCGACTTTGTACTGCGTGCCGTCTTTTTCCAGGCGGTACAGGTTCGAGGCGACGTCGACATAGTTCCCGTTGGATGACACCCACAGGTTGTCCTTTGAGTCAGCCTTGATATGGCAGAGATTGATCGCGACATCAATCTTGTAAAGCTCTTTCATTGAATCCACGTCGATGACGGAAACTGTTGAGTCGTAATCCGGGGCCCTGTAACCGCCGGAGTTCGCCACGTATGCGTTGGATCCTATGATTACAATCTCTTCGGGTTGGTATCCGACAGGTGTTTCACCCTCAATCTTGTAAGTGTCCAGATTGACCTTGAAGACGGAACCTTTACGGTCTGCCTGGAATTCGGCGTCGGAACCGACATAGGCTGTGACGTAGGCATAGTTGTCCTTGAAGGCTATGTATCTGCAGTTCGCTATGTTGATCTGGGTGATCCTTTCGGCTGTGTAAGCGTCCATTACTTCCACCTTGTGCGAACCGTTGATGACAGCGAACAGCCTTCCGTCATAGATCTGGAGGTCATTGCCGGTGTCTCCCAATCCTTTGATAACCGTCGGGTTCTTCTCGGCATAGATTCCGCAAGCGTATGAGGCTGTGCGATAGTCGAGGAAGTCGATGTCCGCCTTGTTGCTGCCCATATTGCCTTCGTTGAGGACGTACATCCCTACAGGATCCGCATCTGGATCTGTCTGGAATCCTAACGGTCCGTACACAGGAGGAACGATGGTATCTTCCTTGCGGCAGCCGCAGATGGCCACACCGAGAAGCATGGCGATGGCCAAGGCTTTGATGATTTTGTTTGTGTGTCTCATAATGTATTGATTTAAAAATTAAAACTCGTTACAAACCGGAAATTTGTCTTAGGCATCGGGTAGTTCAGTACCACGTCATAGTCCTGGCCGAAGAGGTTGTTGATCTCGACTGAGAATTTGAGGGTGCTGGTGCGGAGCGCGAAGGATTTCTGGAGGGAGAGGTCGCTGGTGTACCACGGTTGTGTGTGGTTCCGTGGGATGTTCTCCTGCTGGTTGTAGCGCTCGCCTGTGTAGATGAAACTGTAGTTCAAGCCCCAACCTTTGTAGGAAAGCGCAAGCACGGCCGAGCCACTGTGCCAAGGAATATACGGAATCTGATCCCGGTAATATGTGTCCGCAGGGTCCGTGACATCTATCGCTTCCTGATAGGTGTACTGGAGCCTGGCCGTGGCCTCCACCTCGCCGAACGCCCAGACGGTGTTCAGCGCCACGTCCACGCCCTTGATGTCCACCTCCCCGAGGTTCAGCATCGTCCAGCGGAACTGCTGGCCTTTCGGGTAGGCTATGATCTTGTCAGTGATGTGGTTGTAGTACGCGTCCACGGAAGCGTCAACCGCGCGCAGAACGGGCATATTCCTGAAATCCTTGGTGTATTTCAGGCCGAGGTTGAACTGCTCGGCATATTCCGGTTTCAGGAAGGCGTTGCCCATATCCGTGTAGTAGAGGTCATTGAACGTCGGCATCCGGAACATCCGTTTGTAGAACGCCCGGAGCGACATTCCCTCCCTGCGGAACGGCTTGTAGGAGAGGAAGAACGCCGGAGTGGCCACCGCCTTGTCCGGCCGTGCCTCGAACCGCTTCACTTTCTCGTGCACGAAGTAGCCCAGCACGCTGGCCTGCCCTTTGAACCGCCCCCACTCGAACGCCGTGGCGAGCGCGGCCATCTGAGTGTAGCGGGTAGGGTAGGGGAACGTGCCGTCGCTTTCGGTCGGCATGTAGAATGTCGCGTCGAGGGTGTTCCACTGGAAGTCGTAGGAAAATGACACCTCCCAGTTGTCAAGAATATTATATAGGTTGGCGCATGAGGCGTACAACTCTTTCTGCCTGTAGGTGTTCTTGGTCTGGATCAGCTTCGCGTCCTGGTTCTCGTAGTGGGTGTAGTCGGCGGCGTACTTGGCGTTGGCCAGCGACCTGAACTTCGGTGTCCACTTGTTGGTGAACGTGCCTTGGATGAACGAGTTCGTGTCCCAAAGCCTTTCGCCGTTGCGGAACACGTTGTTCACGATGGCCCCCGGAATGCCCCTCTCGGAGTTGTATGAATATGCCCGTACGGTCCAGCGCCCCTCATTCATGACTCCATGCAGCGCGGTCTCAAGTCTTGTGGCGTTGATGTCTCCGTTGTGGCGGACGGCCGTGGTGTCATAGACTATCTCTCCGAGAGAGTTGCGGCTGCGGTAGCGGAACTTGTACTTGCCTGTGGCGTTGACCCATTCCCCGCTGAACGAGGCGCTCACGGCGTCCGAGATCTTGTACTCGCTGCGGATGGACGGATTGATGAGCCCAAAGGACCCTGTTTTCATCGTCGCCTTGAAGTTCGCGTTCCTGCCCTTCTCGAAACGAGGTCTGCGGGTTGTGATGTAGATCGTTCCGGAAGCCCCGAAGTCTTTGGCTGGCTGGAAGATGTCGCTTTTCTGCCCATTGTAGAGCGAGATCTCCTCCACATCGTCGAGTGAGAAACGCCCAAGATCCACTTGTCCGTTCTGGGCGTTGCCGAGCTGGATTCCGTCATAGAAGACGGCCATGTGGTTCGTGCCCATGGACCGGATGTTCACGGTCTTCAGCCCGCCGACTCCACCGTAGTCCTTCATCTGGACACCGGAGAAATACCTGATCGCGTCCGCTACCGATAAACTGTTCAGCCTTTGAAGCTCTTCTTCCTTAAGGGTCTGCGCCGGGATGACCTCACGGTACCTGTATTCCGCCGGAGCCCCGACGATCATGGCCTCCTTGATCACCTGGACGCTGTCCAAAGGCATTTCTTTCCGATGAACCGATGTGGTGTCGCCGGAAGTCTGTGCAAAAGCCGCTGACCCGCATCCCATGAGGCAGGCCGAGACTATGAGACGGGATATTCGTTTCATAAAATATCTGTCCGGCCGCCGCCCGTGCTCCCGCAGACGGGGCCGTAAGGTTTCGTGAAGGCAGGTCTTCTGACTTGTCCCTGACACGGCGCCTTCCCGGCATGCGGGCGCTGATATTCATCAACTTCCAGCCAGTGGCGTAAGAAAGCCGCGTCATTTTGCGACTGTTTTGAGAACAGCCGCTCCTGACCGTAAATTGTGTCAGGACGGGACTCACAGCAGCGGGTACTGTCCCGGACTCTCACCGGATTCCCTTTTGATCTTTGGCCTCGATTCCGATCCAAAGAACCTTCACGTGGCAAAGATAGCAATCCTTGAAGTCTTTGTCAAATCTGTGGTCACTTATTTTTTTTTCCGCTCTCCAAACAACTCGAAACCGCTTTCACATACGGCAATTTTTCGTAAATTTGGGGTCATGAAAAAGTTTGTTCTTTCGGCAGTGCTGACACTGCTTTGCGCCACGATGCTTCCGGCGCAGACCAAAATCATGTCCCACAGGGGCTTCTACGCCCATCCGGGCTCTTTTGAAAATACTCTGACCAGCCTTGCCGGCGCTCAGAAACTGGACGTTGAGAGCGTCGAACTGGATGTTCACCTCACCACGGACGATTCGCTCGTGATCCTTCACGGCCCCGCTATCCCGCGGACAAAGTACAAGGATATTCAGAAACTTGACTACGCCACGGTGAAAAGCTGCACCCTTCCGAACGGCGACCATATTCCTTCATTAAGGGAGTATTTCACACAGGCGAAGGAAACTTCCGCGCTGAAGCTGTTCCTTGAGTTGAAGTCCCATCCGACGCCGGCGAGGGAGACTCAGCTGGCTGAGAAGGTCATCGCCCTCTGCGATGAGATGAATATGTACGATCAGGTTTGCTTCATATCTTTCAGCGAGCATCTCTGCGACGAGGTTCTTCGCCTTCATCCTGGCGCCGAGGTGATTCCGATCACGTCGAGGAAGACATATTCAGTGAAAGAACTCAAGGACAAGGGATATGCCGGTGTGTCCTATAATTATAATGTCGTGATGAACGCCGCGCATTATCTGGATGATGTCCATGCGGCTGGACTTCAGACGGTTCTTTGGCCGGTGAACAGCTATGACCTTGCTGATTTCGCGATGAGGCACGGTGTCACCTACGTCTCGACCGACCAGCCGCAGGGGATGAAACGTCTGATGGATTCCATCCGCGAGTTGAGGTGGAAGCAGGAGAAAAAGCTGATCTGCTTTGACCTGGACGGGACCCTGACTCAGCACAAGACTCCGTTGACAGCGGCCAACAGGGCGGTGCTCGACACGTTGGCCAAGCGCTATGAGATAATCATGGCCGGCGGCGGTAACTGTGCGAGGATCTACAAGCAGATGGGCGGATATCCTATCACCATTCTTGGTAACTATGGGATGGAGGAGAGCCGCATTGTTGACGGCGAGTTCAAGATGGTGAGGGAAGAGAAGGCTCCGGTCGACAGAAAGTTCTTCCAGAAGAACTGCGACTATCTCAGAAAGAAATATGGCTACACGGACTACAAAGGTGAGCCTCTTGAGTTTCACGAGTCTGGCATGGTGACTTTCGGTCTTCTGGGCACCAAGGCTGACAAGGCGGACAAATTGTCTTTCGATCCGGACAAGATCCGCAGACGGGCCATGTTCCCGGAGGTCAATGAGATCTTCAAGGATTATTCCGTGTTCATTGGTGGCACGACTTCTTTCGACATCACTCCTAAGCAGTACAACAAGTTCGATGCAGTGATGGCCTATGCGGCAGAGAAGGGGTACACGATCGACCAGATCCTTTTTGTCGGGGATGATTTCCTGGATGGCGGAAACGATAGCCAGATCCGTCTCGGCGGCATGGACTATATTCGTATTGACGATTATACCCGTCTGCCTGAAAAGTTGGAGTTTTTGTTCTAAACCGATAAAATCAAAAAAAGTTATTGAGTTTAAGAATTGATTTCATAACTTGCGCCATCAAAATTTTTAAGGATGATTTTGGAAGCCCACACATACCGACAGCAGCAGTTCCAGCAGGGATTTCAGAGCCAGAACGTTCAGGCGCTGAACTATTTCGTGTGTGCCGGTCTTCCAGCCTGACGGCATATTCATTACGGAAAAGGATATTATGATTTAAATATTGAAGGCTGGTCCCTCGTGGATCAGCCTTCTTCCTTATTAAGCGGACATTTTTGATTAACAACATATAGTTTAAGGAAATACATACCTTTAACAAATAGACAAATTATGAGCATTGACAGATTTGATCTGGTGAAGGAATCCTTCGAGAAGAAGGCTGTTCCGGCTGAACGCCCTGAGGGCAAGACCTCCGACTACTACGGAGAACTGGTCTTTGACCGTCCGAAGATGCACAAGTACTTGGACGCCAAGACTTTGAATGCGCTCCTTGACTGCATTGACAACGGTAAGGCACTGGATAGGGTGACCGCCGACGGAGTCGCCAGGGGAATGAAAGAGTGGGCGATGGAGCACCATGTGACCCATGTGACCCACTGGTTCCAGCCTCTGACAGAGGGAACCGCGGAAAAGCACGACTCCCTGATCGACTACGACGGTAAGGGAGGTGTCATCGAGACTTTCGACGGCAAGTCCCTCGCGCAGCAGGAACCTGACGCATCCTCTTTCCCTAACGGAGGCATCCGCGCCACATTCGAGGCCAGAGGCTACACGGCCTGGGATCCGACATCCCCGGTGTTCATCATGGATGACACGCTTTGCATCCCGACCGTGTTCATCGCCTACACTGGTGAGGCTCTGGACTACAAGACACCTCTTAAGAAGGCCCTCAAGGCCGTTTCTGACGCGGCCATCCCTATCTGCCGTCTCTTTGACAAGTCTGTCTCGAAGGTATATTCCTATCTCGGGTGGGAGCAGGAATATTTCCTTGTCGATGAGTCCCTCTATGCCGCGAGACCTGACCTGATGATCACCGGCCGTACACTGATGGGGCACAGCTCATCCAAGAACCAGCAGCTGGACGACCACTATTTCGGAGCCATCCCTACCCGCGTCGCCGAGTTCATGCGTGACCTTGAGATCGCCGGTCACCGCCTTGGAATTCCGCTCAAGACCAGGCATAACGAGGTCGCCCCTAACCAGTTCGAGCTCGCTCCGATCTTTGGGGAGACCAATCTGGCCAATGATCAGAACCAGATCGTGATGAACCTGATGAACAAGATCGCCCGCAAGCACGGTTTTGTGGTCCTTCTTCACGAGAAGCCTTTCGACGGGGTGAACGGATCCGGTAAGCACAACAACTGGTCGCTCGGAACCGACACAGGCACAATGCTTCTGGCTCCTGGAAAGGACGCGAAGGGGAACCTTCAGTTTGTCACATTCTTCGTTAACGTTCTGGCCGCCGTTCAGAAGCATAACGCCCTGCTCAAGGCTTCCATCGCCACCGCCACCAATGCCCATCGTCTTGGCGCCAACGAGGCGCCGCCTGCAATCGTGTCCGCCTTCCTTGGAAAGACGATGACCGATGTGCTTCACAAACTGCTTGAGGTTCCGTCAGACACCCCGATCGAGATCGCCGGCAAGAAAGGCAAGAGCGTCGGTCTGGTGGAGATCCCTGAGATATTCGTGGACAATACCGACCGCAACAGGACCTCTCCGTTCGCTTTCACAGGCAACCGTTTCGAGTTCCGGGCCGTAGGCTCCCTGGCGAACTGCGCCGGTGCGATGACCACTCTCAATGCCGCTGTGGCTGAGCAGCTTATCGCATTCAAGAAAGATCTTGACAAGGAACTTGCCAGCGGCAAGGCCTTGAATGTGGCCATTATGGACACGCTGAAACCGATAATCTCCTCAATCATCAATGTTGTCTGCTTCGACGGCAACGGCTACACCGACGAGTGGAAGGCCGAGGCCAAGAGGCGTGGTCTGGATGTCGAGACCAGCGTTCCGGAGATGATAAAGGTGTTTACCGATCCGGCTTCGGTCAAGATGTTCAAGGAGACGGGAGTATATTCAGAGAAAGAACTTGAGGCCCGCAATGAGGTGAAGTGGGAGACCTATAGCAAGATGATCCAGATCGAGTCGCGCGTGATGGCGAGAATGGCGATCAACCACATCATCCCGGCGGCCCTTGAATATAAGTCCAAGCTTCTGAAGGAGGTCTCTTTGAGCAAGGAAGTGTTCGGTGGCACCGATGAGTGCAAGGAGGAGATCTACCTGATCAAGAGCATTTCCAAATATGTTGACCAGATCCGCGAGAAGGCGACCGCAATGGTCGAGGCCCGCAAGAAGGCCAATGTCCTTGAGGATGAATATGCCAAAGCCGTCGCCTACCACGAGATAGCCGAGAGCTTCTCCGCCCTCCGCCGTCCGATCGACAAGCTTGAGGAGATCGTCGACAACCGCACCTGGCCTCTTCCTAAGTACCGCGAGCTGCTGTTCATCAGCTAGTTCCCTGAGCAGGTCCCTCTGATCGGCACCTGTTTGACCAGATGCGGCGTCCGTCCTTTCGGTCACCGAGCTTGTCGAACGGTGCCAATGGACAACAGGCTGCATTTCGGTCACTGAGCTTGTCGAAGTGACCTCCAAGATATAAAGCCAAACAAATTCTCCATTCCGAATTTTGCACGTTACCAAAATTCGGGGTGGAGAATTTACTTTGGCTATGTGGGGCTTCGCTGCTCTATGCCTGGTCTCAGCAGGCGGAAGATTCCTGGATGATCTCATCAACCAGAAAGGCATCACTCATATTTTGCAATCCATTTCTTAGATCGATGAGATCGCTGTAGGTCCTTGAATTGTAGAAAATAGCCATTGCGTCCTCATCGGGAATACCAAGCTTTTTGGCTAATAGAGAAATGACTCTGGCATATTTCATTTGAAGCAGGGTCTCATTTATCAAAGGATTTTCAGTCATTATTCTTCCTCCTTTATTTCACGCGCTTCAACAAATGTCAAGTAATTATCGATAATATCTTGGTTAAGAATGCAGATTTGATTGT
Source organism: uncultured Bacteroidales bacterium (assembly GCA_934667175.1). Taxonomy (GTDB): domain Bacteria; phylum Bacteroidota; class Bacteroidia; order Bacteroidales; family UBA932; genus Cryptobacteroides. The sequence continues at coordinate 30,109 of CAKULN010000001.1, forward strand.
TTGGCTTTTCATAAACCAACCTTTGAAGAGCTTCCTTTTCAGAAATCAAACCGGAGGAGTACAACTCGATTGTGTTGAATATCCTGTCGTTGGCTATCCCTCCTTCCACAATGTCAAACTGTTTCCAGTCAGAGCCGCCTTTCCTGTTGGAGATAACAAAATTCAGCCACTCGGCGTTATATTCATTAAAAAGAAGGTGTTTGTAACCAGCGTTTACGGTGGCATCAAAATCCAGTTCGTAGATATTAAGATATTTCCGTTTGCCTTGGTTCAAAGGTCTTGAGGCCCAAGATATTGCCTGATCCTCCAAATCTGTCAGATAGAATCCTTTGCCGAAGTCAAGATGATTCCGGCCTGCATTGGCAAGCGGTTTGTCAACTATTGATATTGAGCCGTGAAAAGCTTTCATTGTTTTACGTCGTGGTTATGGCTGGCTATATAGGTCTGGATCTCATCAAGAATGTAATCCTTACTCTGGGTATGCAGAGATTCGTAACTTGGATAAAGGAACCCGGAGATCGCTCCGATGCTGTTCAATTTGTTGAATATTATAGAACCAGGCACGCCTAAGCGATCCGCAAGATTCTCGATGCAGAACACCACAAATTCCGTTGCCCGTTCTTTTTGGCTCATAATCTTTCAATTTCCGCAAACATAGTCATTATTATGGAAATAAGCAATCGGATTCATCTCGTAACTTTTTGCATAGGCTCTTGTTTCGTGGCGGATGGCGTCTTTTCTTTGGCATTGGTGTTCACATCAATGGTATAGTTGCCACCAGAGGGTAGATCATCATTACTGGATGTGGTTCTGTTTCTTTTCATAAACTCAAACATAACGTTAACTGGTTTGGCGAAGTTACCATATAATCTCTGGTAATACAAAATAATCAGGCGGGTTGAAATGAATCAGCCTGCCTGGTTATTGGAATTTTTGACAAGTCCGTTTTCCGATGTTATTTCAGTCCTGTGGTCTCGCAGGCGTCCATGTCGCCGTAGTCGAGGTTCTCACCGCACATCGCCCAGATGAAGGTGTAGTTTCTTGTGGCGCAGGCCGCATGGATGCTCCACTCGGGGGAGATCACGGCCTGGCCGTTCTTCATCCAGATGTGGCGGGTCTCCTGAGGTTCGCCCATAAAGTGGCAGATGGCCTGATCGTCAGGGATCTCGAAATAAAAATAGACCTCCATCCTGCGGTTGTGGGTGTGGGCCGGCATCGTGTTCCATGTGCTGCCCGGCTTGAGCTCGGTCATTCCCATCTGTAGCTGGCAGGTAGGCACGACTTCCTTCACGAGCATCCTGTTGATGACCCTGTGGTTGCTTTCCTCAAGTGTGCCCAGCTCCATGTGCACGGCGCTCTCCTTCGTGGTCTTGTGGTCAGGGCAGGTGGCGTGCGCGTTGGCCGAGCAGAAATAAAACTTGGCCGGAGCCGCCGGGTCTGCACTCTTGAAAGTCACCTTCCTGCTTCCGCGTCCGAGATACAGAGCCTCCTTGTAGTCGAGTTCGTACTCGCTGTCCCCGGCAGTGATGATTCCCTTCCCGCCGACATTGAATATTCCCATTTCCCTGCGCTCAAGGAAATAGTCAGCGCGGAGGATGTCGATCGGCTTGAGCTCAAGAGTCTCGTTCACCGGCATAGCACCCCCGGCTATCATCCTGTCGTGCATTGTGTAGGTCATATTAATTTCATCCGCCGAGAACACGTTTTCGATGAGGTAGCGCCTGCGGAGCTCAGCTGTGTCATAACGCTTGGCATCCTCAGGAGATGATGCATAGCGAACTTCAGAGTGGATATTCATAATTTGTGAAATTCTTAAAAGTCAAGCATTTCTGTAGCGGCCAGTAGGAAAGCACCGACACCGTACACCTCATTCATATCCTTGGTGATCTTGTCTGGAGATCCGGCCACTGGCTGGACATATTCCAACTTGCCGTCTTCGCGGACGTAGGAGCAAAGGGCCTTCCAGCCTTTCTCCACGGCTTTCCGGTAGGTCTTTCCCTTAAGAAGTCCGTGATTCACACCCCAGGCCAGCCCGTAGGTCATAAAACCCGATGAACTGTTCTCCGCCGTAGGGTACTGGTCAGGAGCCAGAAGACTGGCGTGCCACGAACCGTTGATGTCCTGACACTTCAGCACGGCCTCTGTCATCTTGAGGTAAAGACTTTTGAAGTAGTCGTACATCGGGTCGGACTGAGGGGTGGTCTCAAGCAGGAACGTCAGCGCTGCGTAGCACCAACCGTTGCCTCTGCCCCAGAACACCTTTGCACCGTTGGCCTCTGTACTGTCGAAGTAACGCGCGTCCCTGTAGTAGAGATCATATTCAGTGTCAAAGAGATGGTTTGTCGTGGCGACGAACTCCTCCTTCATGAAGTCAGCGTATTTCTTGTCTCCGGTGATCTGGGTGAGCATTGAATATACCGGCGGGCCCATGAACAGGGCGTCGCACCAGCACCACCTCTCTTGACTCCTCTTGACACGGAAGTCCATCGCTACATGTGAACGGAAGTCTATCACGGAGTCCGCTCTTTCCTTGACGTGCCGCAGCATGGCCGGATCCTGATACTTTTCGTACAGAAGCAGGAAAGACTGTCCGACGCAGATGTCGTCAGCATGATAGACCCTTCTTGCCATCTGCCAGTCGTTGGCCTTTCCGATGTTCATCACAAAGTCCTCTGAAGGCTGGTAACCGGTCTTCAGAGCCCATTCCACCATTCCTCGGAACAATGCCCCGTTGGCCCAGTCCAGCGCGTCCCTCTTGTTTCCTGTGTAGGTCACATTCTTGAAGTTGGCTGTCTGCCAGTCAGCCACACGGTCCGCGATTTCCTTCACGTCGTTCTTGCCTGCGCAGAGCGGTGAGGCGGCCAGCAGCACCGCCAGGCATGATAGCAGGTGATGTTTTCTGATTTTCATCTTGTATCTATATCAGTTGAGTGTTATCACTTTGTACTTAGGAACCAGAGCCTTCATGATGCTCCATCCGATCAGGTATGCGGTGGCGCAGACGCAGAAGATGATGAAGTAGCCGGCCGGTTTTCCAGAGAATCCGAGGAAGGACAGATTGACCTGCTCGGAGTACACGAAGAGTTCCCCGGCGACCTTCTGAAGCAGCATCGAGCCAAGTCCGCCGGCCATTCCGCCGATTCCGGTGATGGTGGCGATGCTGGATTTAGGGAACATATCCCCGACAGTCGAGAATATGTTCGCGGACCATGACTGGTGGGCGGCTCCGCCGATGCCGATCAGGATGACCGGGAACCAAGGCGAGATCTTTCCCAGAGGCTGAGCCAGCAGAACGACCAGCGGCAGGAACGCGAAGATCAGCATCGCCTTCATTCTGGCGGCGTACGGATCGAACGCCTGGCCTTTTTTCATAGCCTTGTTGATGAATATGGTAGGGAGCTTTCCGCCATAGATGGAAAGCATTGTGATGGCGTAGAGCGTGAATATCAACGCCATTCCCATCGGGTCACTGGTCTTGATGCCGAACTGGGTGTTCAGGTAGGACGGAGTCCAGAAAAGGAAGAACCACCAGACACCGTCGGTCATGAACTTGCCCACGGCGAACGCCCAGGTCTGCTTGTACTTCAGGCAATCCTTGAAACCGATTTTCTTCACGGTACCCTTTGCCGGGTCTGCCTCGTTGTCCAGCTCCTTGTCTTGCTCTATGTAGTCCAGTTCCTCCTTGCTTACGTGTTTCGAGTCCTCAGGCTTGTCGTAGAGGAATACCCAGAATCCCATCCAGATGAAGCCAAGTGCTCCGATGATGATGAACGAGACCTCCCATCCGAAATTCTTGGCGAGAACCGGGATTGTAAGAGGGGCGAACAATGCTCCGATTGACGCTCCTGCATTGAATATGGACGTGGCGAACGCCCGGTCCTTCTTGGGGAAATATTCAGCCGTGGTCTTGATGGCAGCAGGGAAGTTGCCGGCCTCGCCGAGGGCCAGGATGCTTCTGGCCACGAGGAAACAGTACATGCTTATCGTGGAGATGAGCACGGCGGTGTCACCGGTTGCCTGAACCAACTCGGCCGCTGTGTGCAGTCCGACAATATTCTCGGTCACGACTCCGCAAAGCGCGTGAGCGCAGGCGCCCGCCGACCAGACTCCGATAGCCCACAGGTAACCTTTCTTGGTGCCCATCCAATCGACGAAACGTCCGGCGAACAGCATGCAGATCGCATAGATGATCGAGAAAAGAGACGTGATTGTGCCGTAATGGGATTCGTTCCAATGGAACTCCGGTTTGATGAATTCGTCCCATGTAAGGGAAAGCACCTGTCTGTCAAGATAATTCACGGCTGTGGCGACGAATAGCATCGCGCAGATCACCCATCTGAAATTGGTTTTAGTCTTACTTGTCATTTTAGTTTATTCGCTGATTGTTACTGTGAGTGGCGAGCAGACCGCCTTGGCCTGGCCGCTGATATATTCATTCCATTCTTCAGGAGAGCCGACACCGCCCTGACTCCAGCCGGAAGCGGTCCAAAAGTTGATTGTCTCCCCGCATTTTACCTTGAACTTCAGTGCAGCGTGTCCGTCCATGGTCCCGGCCGTGGCCTTGAATGATTTGTCCAGGATCAGACCGATGCTGATGTTTCCGTCCCTTTCCGGATTATCGGAATCCGACGCCAGCTCGGTGAAGGCGATGAAATTATCTCCGTCCTCTCTTGATATGACGTTGTGCGGCACGGCTCCGAGAACCACGTCAATGGAATCCAGATCTGAGCGGAAAACTGTTGTCCAATGGATGAGACGGGTGTTCGCGTCAAGAGTCAGAGTCCTCTCGGCGCTGACCATCACACCATTGACATCGAATTCAGGATAGCAGAACCTCGCCTGGGTGCGCACCGGACCATCGCAGATATGCTCCTGCTCCGCCCAATTGTCTCCGATGAATATCTTGTCTCCCGAATATGGAGCGCATGCACCTCCGCCAAGCGTGTTGGCCACCTTGTAGCAGTCCATGCCTTCACCGTGGTTGTGATGGTAGTCCCCGGCTGCGAACCAGTCGTTGATGACCATCCTTTCAGTGCATTTCAGCCAGATGTCCGGACCGAATGTGCGGGGATCATTGAGCGCCGGACCGTAGATCCTGCCGGCGACGAGATTGTTCTCGTAGGCATAATCGTCTTTCCTTTCCGGAACGTATCGGCTGTAGGTCAGCGTGTCGAAGTCATGCCTGTCGCCTTTCGCGCACAGGAAAGTCTCTTCGCTGTTTCCTGCGACCGTGGCCTGGAAGAGAACCGAACTTCCGTCCGGGCTGATCTGTGACGGAATCTGTTTGCCGTCGGCGTTCTTGACGACGAGATTGCTCCCGTCCAAGCCCATTATGCCGATGTCGGAGAGTTTTATTTCAACCGTCTCGTTCCGGCGTGCGGTGCCGGAACTGTTGCTGACAGTGAAACTCTTTTCGACGGGGCCGCAGGAAAGCAGCGCCAACGAAATACATGATAATGTCAGGATGCTGATTTTCATTACTGAGGCTGTTTCCCGATGTAAGCGAGGATGCCGCCGTCAACGTAGAGAACATGACCGTTAACGAAGTCTGACGCTTCCGAGGCCAGGAACACGGCAGGGCCCTTGAGGTCTTCTGTGGTGCCCCAGCGCGCCGCAGGGGTCTTCGCCACGATGAACGCGTCGAACGGATGCCTTGAGCCGTCAGGCTGGCGCTCGCGCAGAGGAGCGGTCTGTGGGGTGGCGATGTAGCCAGGCCCGATTCCGTTGCACTGGATGTTGTACTCGCCATATTCGGAGGCTATGTTTCTGGTGAGCATCTTGAGCCCGCCCTTGGCAGCGGCGTAGGCCGAGACGGTCTCGCGTCCGAGTTCAGACATCATCGAGCAGATGTTGATGATCTTGCCGCCGCCGTTGGCAATCATTGAAGGGATCACCGCCTTTGAGACGATGAACGGAGCGTTCAGATCCACATCGATCACTTGACGGAATTCCTCGGCCTTCATCTCGCACATCGGGATGCGTTTGATGATGCCTGCGTTGTTCACGAGGATATTTATCGGGCCGAGGTCATTCTCCACTTTCTTGACGAGCTCGGCCACTTGGTCTTCTTTGGTCACATCGCAGACATAGCCCTTGGCCTCGATGCCTTTTTCCTTATAGGAAGCGAGCCCATTGTCCACAAGTTCCTGCCTGATGTCATTGAATGCTATTTTCGCTCCCGCCTCGGCGAATGCGGTGGCGATGGCGAAACCGATTCCATAGGAAGCACCGGTCACAAGGGCGACCTTTCCTTCAAGTGAAAAATTTACCATAATGAATGTAGGGTTGTTTATATGTCTGCAAATATAACCTTTTTTTTGCAATCGTGTGCGTGCACGGAAAAATCTTGTATATTTGTCCGTTTTTACTTAATATTGTCTTCTTGACACTATCGGCTATTGATTGCCTGCTTTCGAAAGTTGAGTGAATATGCAGAACGCTAAAGTGACCATAAAAGATGTCGCCATGGCTGCCGGCGTGACCAACGGCACTGTGGACCGTGTGCTCCACAACAGGGGGGAAGTCGCTCCGGAGACTAAGGCCAAGGTGATGGAGGTGGTTGACAGATTAGGCTACAAACCGAATGTCTATGCCTCGATGTTGGCCCGAAACAAGGCGCACAGCATAGCCGTGCTGATGCCGAGCTTCGGCGAGGGGGACTTCTGGGAACTGGTCCACAACGGATTGTCCCGGTCTGAGGAATATGCCGGCAGGTTTTCCGTCAGTGTCGAGGTTTACTATTACGACCAGTATGACGTGGAGTCTTTCAGGAATCAATGCCGTCTGGTGCTTGATGACGGGCACTCGGGCGTGATTCTGGCTCCGATGTTTCTGGATGACTCTCTGCGTTTCTCCGCTCTGCTCACGGATAACGGAATACCTTATGTCATGCTGAACACCAGCGTCGGGGCGGACGGTCATCTGGCCTATTACGGCCTTGCGATGTACGAGAGCGGACGATGCTGCGCGGACATCCTGATGTCAATGTCTGACGAGGATCAGAGAAATCGGGTCTATATGGTGCAGATCGAGCGGGACAGCAAAGGGCTCTCGGATCCTTCGGCGGAAAGACGCAAGGGCTTCAGTGACTATCTGTCGTGCTGCTGTCCGGACACGGATGTCATCAATGTGGTGATCAATCCCAACAGACCTGAACAGATTTATGAGGTTCTTTCGCGAACCTTTGACGGAGAGGTCGGGAGACTGAATATAGTGACAATGAACTCAAGAATATACCTTGTTGCCGATTATCTGCGTTCCAGGAATATGTCAGGAATGAATGTCGTGGGGTGCGATGTGTTGGAGCGGAACATTGAGGCCCTGCGTGAAGGCTATGTGCGCGTGCTTATCGGCCAGCATTCCGACAGGCAGGCCGCAGGTGCGGTTATGGCTCTTACTGACTATCTGGTCCTTGGCCGCAAGCCGAAAGTCCGGGACAACTATATGTCCATTGATATTCTTACTAAATACAATTGCCAGTTTTACGATTGCTTATAGAACCGTCTCAGATGAGAATGAAATCAACCGTTCTTTTGTTGTGTCTGCTGGTGACATCCTTTATAAATGTTTCCGCCGGCAGCCTTGAAGAAACCCGTAAGTCATTCAAGGAGACCAGTCTGGTCTCGTATTCCACATCTGATGAAGTGACCGCGAGGTTTCTCGCATATTCAGGAAACGGGGCGAATCTGATCGATGTGCTTCTCACCCAACTGTATCTTTCTGTCCGTCTGCCGGAAGAAGAGGTGCGCAGGGTCGTGGATCTGTTTGACGGAGAAAGATGGACGGACATAAACTATCAGGACAAGTCTCGGGGAGGATGGACCACCGGTCTGCACGTCACGAGGATTCACGCCTTGGCGAAAGCATACGTGGCGGCAGACTCACCGTTTCACAAAGATCCTAAGCTTGGGAGGATCATCCATTCCGCGATGCGCTGGTGGTTCGTCAACCAGCCGGAATGCTTGAATTGGTGGCATAATGACATCGGGGTTCCTAGGAATATGATCTCGGCCATGCTCCTGATTCGTGAAGAGTTGACGGAGGATGAATATTCAGGGGCGCTCAAGGTTCTCAGAACATCAGGTTTCGGCCGTACTGGGCAGAACAAGGTCTGGCTTGCCGGCATACAGTTGATGAAAGGGCTGCTGTTCGATGACGAGGCGCTTGCGCTGGAGGCCAGAAGACAGATCGTGGAAGAGATCAGGATCACACATGAGGAGGGCATCCAGACAGACTGGTCGTACCATCAGCACGGCCCGCAGCTTCAGTTCGGCAACTACGGCCTTACCTTCGCCGAGAGCGTCTCCTTCTGGATAAGGGCTTTGGAAGGTACAGAACTCGCGTTTTCCAAGGAACAGAAAGACATAATCGGGCATCTGATCCTTGACGGGATAGGCTGGACAGTCTGGAAAGGATTTATGGATCCGAGTTTCTGCGGAAGGCAGCTGCACATAGACGGAGGCCGGGGAAAGGCCTATGCCTTGGCTGTGGCCGCGCGGAACATGGCCGCTGTCTGCGACCATGACAAGGAACTCTTCGAGAATATAGCCAGGACGTGTCTGGAGCCGGATGGGGCAGAAAACATCCTGACCGGCGCCCACTACTACCACCGCTCGGACTGCGGCATCTACAGAACACCTCGGTGGTACGCCTCTGTCAGGATGCAATCGACACGCACAATCGGTTTTGAATATACCAACTCGGAGAATCTGCTTGCGAATTTCTCGGCAGACGGAGCGCTTATGATGATGCGGGCCGGAAAGGAATATGAGAATATTTTCGCATGCTGGGATTGGAGAAAGATCCCTGGAGTCACGTCATACGAGAACGGCAAGCCGATTCCGTGCCACAAGGACGAGAGGCACAGGGAGAACCACTCGGCATACGTGAAGGGAAAGGTGGACGGTGAGATTATGCTGACCGTTATGGAGGTTGACCGTGACAGCCTTCATGTGCTGAAGTCAGACTTTTTCTTTCCCGATGCGGTCATCGCGCTCGGGGCCGGGATCCTTAGCGATGACCCCGAGGTGACAAGGCTGACCACCGCCTTGGATCAGACGCGGTTCGTGTCCGAGCCTGTCATCGGACGTAAGTCAAAATGGGTTTGCCATGACGGAAAAGGCTATGTCTCCCTGGACGGCAATCCTCTTTGTGTTGAGGCTTCTGAGCAGGAGGGCAGCTGGGAAATGATGGCTCCTTGCTATGCGGGATTGTCGGACACACTGCGTGTTTTCAAATGTTGGGTTGAACACAAGATGGCGGCAGGGCCGCAAAGCTATGCGTACGCCCTTTTGCCGGATGCCACGGCTGAGACCACGGCAGGTTTTGCCGGAAGCCGGAACGTGAAGGTGCTCCGTAATGACTCTTCCTGCCAGGCGGTTTCCTACAATGGCATTGTCTGCGCTATTGTTCACAAACCAGGATCCTATAAGCTTGGAAAACACCGGGTTGATGTGAAAGTTCCTGATATTCTTGTCTTGAGAAACAACGTTTTCTGAATCGTATTCGTTTTTTTACAGCAGCGGGGCGAAGAGGCGCATGAAACTTTCAAGAAACCTGGAGTACCACGGGCGTTTGTCCCATTCCTCGATCGTCAGTTCACGGCACTGGCGGAGGTCGTACAGGAATATCCCTTTGTTCATCAGAGCGGTCTGCTCATCGTAGATGTAGGCGTTTACCTCGTAGTTGATGGCGAAGCTGCGGAAGTCCAGATTGGCCGAGCCGATGCTGGAGAGGTAGTCGTCGCAGACAAAGGTCTTGGCATGGATGAACTCTCCCTGGCGCAGGAATATTCTCACTCCGGCTTGAAGCGCGTCTTCGTAGTAGGCTCGGTTGGCCGGGCGCATCAGAAGATTGTCGGCCACTTCAGGAAGCATCAGGCGGACATCGACCCCGCATAGGGCGGCGGTCTTGAGGGCGTCCATGACTGGTTCTGTCGGGACAAAATATGGAGTCTGGAGGAAGATGTACTTCCGGGCGTGTTGGAGAGCCCACTCGTAGCTCATCTGTAGGATAGGGAGCGGCAGGTCGGGTTCATCCGGGACAATCTGCACCAGCTTGCCTTTCAGGATCGGATGTGTGGCGTGGAAGTCGATTTCTGAATCCGCATCTCCGGTCGCTGAGCCTGTGGTTCCGGTCGCTGAGCTTGTGTTTCCGGTCGCTGAGCTTGTCGAAGCGACGTTGTCCAAAATGTCTCTTTTCTGCACGGTCACTGAGCCTGCCGAAGTGACCGGGCTATTTGGCTCATTGATCGAGGCCTCCGGCTCAATGACCGGCGCAGGCTTCCTGGCCATCGGATAGTAATCGATCATCGCCCTGTCAATCGTCCCGCCACCCGTCAGCCACGAGTCCAGAAATGTGTACTGGAGCACAGCCACGGCGTCCCCGGTGATCCTCAAGTGGGTGTCGCGCCAAAGACGGAAGTAATGGTCGTTGATGTTCATTCCTCCCGTGTAGCCGGTCTTGCCGTCAATCACTACTATCTTCCTGTGGTTCCTGTAGTTGAGTTTCGTCGCCAGATCCAGCACATGCATCCTTGGATTGGTGAACTTGACAACCTCCACCCCGGCTTCTCTCATGTCGTTGTAGTAGGCGGACGCTATCGGGAAATTGGCGATGTTCTCGTACAGGAAGCGGACTTTGACCCCTTCCCGTGCCTTCTGCATCAAAAGACGCTTGATCGCCTTGCTGCCCTTGTCGTTCCCGAAATGGAAATATTCAATATGTATTGACTCCTTGGCGGCGAGGATGTCCTCGCAGAGCAGGTCGAACTTGCGCTGTCCGCTTGTGATGATTTCCAGATCATTGCCGGACGTGACCGAGGGGTGGCCGTCCGCGCCGAGAAGTCTGGACAAAGGCCTGAACTCCTCCCGGATCTTAGACTCGTTGCCGTGTCCGAAAAGGATTCTGTTCAGTTCAGGAGAGGTCTCGGTCTCGAAGATGTTCCTGTACCGCTGGTGCCGCCGGTTGAAAATCCAGTGATGCCTGTAGTTGATTCCGAACATGAAGTAAAGAACCAGGCCGACCACGGGGAGCACGGCTATTATCAGCAGCCACGCAAACTTCCTTCCCGAATCTCCCTTATCCACCAGTATGACTGTGAAGACGCTGAGAATCAGGAGAAAATAGAGAACTGATAGAATCCACTGCATAAGATAATCCTAAACAGGCTCGCCGATAAGTGTCGCGGAAGTGCAGGAAAGCACCTTGACATCCACATAGTCCCCGGCCTTGTGGCCTCCGCCCGGGAACACGCACATCTTATTGCTTCCAGAGCGCCCGCAAAGTTCCTCTGGGTTCTTCTTTGACGGTCCTTCCACAAGAACTCTGAACGTCTTGCCGATGTCGTTCCGGTTGCTCTTGAGACTCAGTTCGCTTTGCAGCGCGATGATCTCGTTCAGCCGTCTTGTCTTGACATCAAGCGGCACGTCGTCAGGGTAGTGCCTCGCCGCGAGAGTCCCCGGCCTTTCGGAATAGTAGAACATGTAGGCATAGTCGAAACCTACCTTGCGGAACAGCTCCAGTGTCTGCTGATGATCCTCCTCGGTCTCGGAGCAGAATCCGGCGATCACATCGGTCGTGATTCCGCAGCCCGGCAGGACCTCCCGGATTTTAGTCACACGCTCAAGGTACCATTCGGCGGTGTAGCGCCTTCTCATCTTCTCCAGAAGCCTGTCGCTGCCCGACTGCACTGGCAGATGAATATGGTTGCAGATGTTGTCGTGCCTTGCCATTGTCTCTATCAACTCGTCGCTGATGTCCTTTGGATGGTTGGTGGCGAAACGCACCCTCAACTCGGGACTGATTCCGGCCACCCTCTCCAAAAGCTTCGGAAAGTCGCACGCCTCGCCATCGGCCGGTTTCCAGTTGTAGGAATCCACGTTCTGTCCCAGCAAGGTCACTTCCTTGTACCCTTTGCTGAAAACGTCACGGGCTTCATCCACAATGGTTTGCGGATCCCTACTCCTTTCCGCACCCCTGGTGTAAGGCACAACGCAGTACGAACAGACATTGTTGCAGCCTCTCATGATGGAGATGAAGGCTGAGACTCCGTTCCTGTCAGTCCTGACCGGCACGATGTCGGCGTAGGTCTCCTCATGGGAGAGCATCACGTTGATCTGCGGCTTGTCCGGGGCGATTTCCCGGAGCAGGGCTGGCAATGTCCGGTAAGAGTCCGGACCGGCCACAAGATCCACCTTGTGTGTGTCCAGAAGCTTGTCCTTCAGCCTTTCGGCCATGCAGCCGACAATTCCCACGACCACCCCCGGCCTCTTTTCCTTCTGTTTGTGGAAAACCTCGATGCGACCCCATATCCTTTGCTCGGCGTTGTCTCTTACGGAGCAGGTGTTGGCGAGAATCACGTCGGCGTCGTCCATCGACTCGGTGCGTTCGTAGCCTTCTTTCCCCAGAATCGAGAAAATCACCTCCGAGTCACCGACATTCATCTGGCATCCGTAGGTTTCTATGTATATTCTTTTCATCGCGTATTATTAACTGTCTTATGCAAAGATATGGATTTTTCACTATCTTTGTAGAAACAGTGTTGACAAAATGAAGATATTCAATAGGAACATATTCATTGTTTTGGCTATTTTGATTGCAGGTGCGGTGTTTTCCGGCTGCTCTGGTTTGAGAAAGGTCAAGGACATAAAAGTTACCTCATGCGGTCTGGAATCATATTCATTGAAGGGCCTGCGTTCGATCGACGCTGTGCTCGCGGTCGGTATTGACAATCCGACATTCGCGTTCAAAGTGATGAATGTCAGCGGGACGGTAAAGTACAACGGTGAGGATTTCGCGACCTACACGGCGGACACGATCAGCGTTGACAAAAAGTGCTCAAGGGTCTATGACCTGCCTTGCACGGCCACCTTGAATGATGGGATAAGCCTGATGAAATTGATGCAGATAGTGAGAAAAGGCAATCTTGAAGGCTTCACGACCGATGTGACGGCGACGGTGAAACTCAAGAACGGTGCCGGCACAACCTTGAGATTCAAGGATATAGATCTTAACGAAATGACAAAGTAGTTTTATGAATATTTTGGCTCAAAAGGTTCTCGCCGTCTCAACGGCCATGCTGGCGGCCGTTTTTCTGGCGGCGGCTCAGGACGTCAGCGAGAGGCGTGACTCCGTCTTTTACCGGCAGAGTGCGTCCATGGACTCGACTTTGGTGGGCAAGGACATATTCGCTCTTCTTTCCGCGAAGGGTGCGGATGAACCGAATGTGACAGTACACCAATCCGGAAGCATCCTTGACGCCTTCCGGGCACATGTCGCGGCAAATCCTGCCAGGACATCGACAGGCTTCCGCGTCAGGATATTCAATGACAACAAGCAGACTTCCAGAAATGATTCGGAGGCGGCTTTGACTCGCTTTAAGGGGATGTTTCCGGGAGTTTCGGCCTACCGGACATATTCCAACCCTTTCTTCAGGGTCACAGTCGGGGATTTCCGGACCAAATCCGAGGCCATGCAGCTTCTTCAGCAGGTCAAAGGTGCCTTCCCGACCGCGTTCATCGTAAAGGAGGTGATCGGCTACCCGGTGGTGGACCGCTTTCACTCCTACACTGTGGAAAAGGTGGATACAGATAATCAGGAATAAGCTATGCTCAAGCAAGGACTAGAACTCAAACAGACTCAGAAACTTTCCCCGCTTCAGATTCAGACAATAAAACTCATAGAGTTGCCGATCCAGGAGCTGGAGCAGAAGGTGAAATCTGAATTGGAGGACAATCCGGTGCTTGACGATTCTCCGGCACCGGAAAAGAGTGAGGATGGTGACGAGCCTAAGGACATCTCTATCGATGAGATCGATGAGAATGATCCGATTCCGTCGTACAAGCTTCGTGTCAACAATTATGGCAAGGACGAACGCCCTCAGTACAACACTTTCTCGGTGAAGGAGAGCTTCACCCAGAGTCTGATGGAGCAGTTGGGCTACCGCAATCTGTCCAGGCACGATCACGATGTGGCGGCTTTCATAATCGGCAGTCTGGACAGCGACGGCTACCTTCGCAGGGATGTCGACAGCATAGTGGACGATCTCGCTTTCAGGGCGAACATCGAGTCAAGCCCGGAGGAGGTCTTGAAGATGCTCAAGGTCATTCAGGAGTTTGAGCCTGCCGGGGTGGGGGCCAGGGATTTGCGGGAGTGTCTTTTGCTTCAGCTCCGGGCTCAGAAACAGACCAAGGATGTTCAGATCGCCGAGACGATTCTTACGGATTATTTCACAGAGTTCTCCAACCGTCATTTTCAGAAGATCATTTCGAAACTTGGGTTAAGCGAGGATGAGATGAAGGCTGTAATGGCCAGGATTGTCAAGCTGAATCCTGCTCCGGGAGGCCAGATCGACGATTCCTACAACGATCAGGCGCAGCAGATCGTGCCTGATTTTGTGTTGGACCTTGACAACGGTGAGCTCAAGCTGACTATGCCTCGTTTCAATATTCCTGAGATAAGGGTGAACCGTAAGTATGCGGAACTTCTTGCTGACGCCCAAGGGTCTTCGGATCGCCAGAAGAAAGAGGCGGCTACATTCGTCAAGCAGAAACTTGATTCGGCCAAGTGGTTTGTGGAGGCGCTTAAGCAGCGCTACAACACTTTGGAGAGCACCATGAAGGCGATCATCGACTATCAGCATGATTATTTCATGGATGGGGATGAGTCCCATCTTAAGCCGATGGTGCTGAAAGACATAGCCGAGAAAACCGGCTTTGACATCTCGACGATCTCCAGAGTCGTGAACAGCAAGTACATCGAGACGCATTTCGGAATATTCCCGTTGAAATATTTCTTCTCTGAGGGGCTTGAGAACCAGGATGGAGAGGAGGTTTCGACCCGTGAGCTCAAGAAGGCTCTTCGGGAGTGTGTGGATGCGGAGGACAAGCGTAAGCCTTTGACTGATGACCAGTTGGTCGCCGAGATGAACAAGCGTGGGTACAAGGTTGCACGTCGCACGATCGCCAAGTACCGTGACCAGCTTGACATCCCTAAGGCCCGACTCCGCAAGGAACTATAACTGAATATTCCGCATCGGTCGCTGATCTTGCCGAAGTGTTTTGGTCGCTGAGCTTGCCGAAGCGTACCAAAAGTTGAAGCGTCTCGGTCAGACCGCATCAGACGAAAAAGAATTTCCACACCTACGCGCTTCGCGCGCCCTATCCGGGTGAATGGTGTGGAAATTCTTTTTTTCGTCTGAAGCTCTTCGTTCGGAAATTTTGGATCAAGTCAAAAAAGCCTCCGGTCGCTGATCTTGCCGAAGCGCCGGACTTAGAAGGCCGGCCCGAATTACCAGAAGTGACTGTGGGTTAAGGTCAAGTTGTAATTATTGGCTTGCCAATAATTACAACTTCGCGCCGAATGCGAGGTCGCCGGCGTCACCCAGACCTGGGACGATGTAGGAGTGGCTGGTCAGCTCCTCATCGACGGCGGCTGTCCAAAGAGTCGTGTTCTCCGGAAGATGCTTCTGGAGAAACTCGATGGCGTAGATGCTGGCGATAGGGCAGACGAAGTGCGTGTGGGCCGGCTCTCCTCCTTCATGGATGAGCTTGCGGTAGGCAATCTCAATTGATGATCCAGTGGCGAGCATCGTGTCTGCGATGATCAAAGTCTTGCCTGTCAAGTCAGGGCAGGTGCAGTACTCCACATTGATGTGGAATTCGTCACCTTTGTCGTACTTCCTGAAAGCCGCTATGAAAGCGTTCTCCGCGTTGTCGAAAACATCGAGGACACCTTTGTGAAGAGGCAGTCCTGCGCGCAGGATGGTGGAAACCACAATCTTCGCGTCGCATGTGCGGACCCTGGCCGTGGCAAGAGGAGTGATGACATCCTTCGGGCTGTAATCCAACACCTTGCTGATCTCGTAGGCAAAGATGTGTCCCAACCTTTCAAGGTTGTAACGGAAACGGAGGCTGTCTTTCTGAACGGTTTTGTCACGCATCTGCGCAACGATGTTGTTGAGGACCGAATCGGTCTCGCCAAGATTGATGACTTTCATTGGTTTCTCGAAATTGATTTTTCGAAAACCAAAAGTAGGGATTTATTTCTATTCCTGCAAATTTTTTGACCTTTCCGTCGTTTCAGCCATCGTCACCATGTCATCGGCGAAGCTGAAGTAGCAGTCGTCACAGATGATTATGTGGTCGAGCAGGGCGATGTCGAAGGTGTTCGCCGCTTTTTTCATGCGCTCGGTCTCGGTCAGGTCGCTGTGCCCGGGGCGCGGATTGCCGGATGGGTGATTGTGCACCATGATGATGCCGCTGGCCCGTTTGTCAAGAGCCATCCTTACCACCAGCTTGGAATCCACCACGGTGGAGGAAATTCCGCCTAGACTTATCATCTCCTTGTGTATGATGTAGTTGGCCCTGTTCAAAAGAATGATCCAGAATTCCTCGTGATCCAACCCTTTAAGGCGGGGCAGCATCATCCTGAAAACATATTCGGCATCAGTCAGAGGGACCTTTTCTATGCCGGGATCCTCCAGGCAGCATCGCTTCCCGAGTTCGAAAGCGGCGGCGATGGCAGTGTAACGGACGCTGCCGATTCCTCCGATCTCCTTCATCCTTGCCGCATCCATGCCTGCGACCATGGACAGTTTCCCGTTGTTGACCGCAAGCAGTCTGTTCGCGACCTCGACCACGTTTTCTTTCTGTGTCCCGGAACCTATCAAAATGGCGAGCAATTCCGCGTTGCTCATCGCGCCTGCTCCTTTGGCGAGCATCTTTTCCCGTGGCCTCTCGTCCACGCAAAGTTCTTTGAGTTTCATAGTCTGTTATGTTTTTTCGCGGATGTTTTGGGAATATGGCAGCGTCTGGATGGTCGCCATCATATCCTTTGTGCGCCGCATGTTCAAGGCCCGCAATATATGCATAGAAAACAGAAAAAAAGTTAAGAAACATAAACGTCTCCTAACTTTTTTCTGTTTTTTATAGAAATTTCTGTTTTTTACTTCCTTTCCAGAACTTTTCTTGCAGCCTCAACGATGTGGGCCGCGTCCATTCCGTAAGCGGCAAGAAGCTCGGACGGAGTCCCGCTCTGACCGAACTCGTCTCGTCCGTTGACATATTCAATCGGCTTAGGGGATGTGGCGGCGAGCACTCCGGCGATCAGTTCGCCAAGACCTCCGGCCATGTTGTGCTCCTCGGCGACGACAACGGCCCCGGTCTTGATGGCGGAGGCGATGACTGTCTTGGTGTCAAGCGGCTTGATGGTGGCGATGTCGATGACCTCGGCGCAGATGCCTTCGGCTTCCAGGGCCTCGGCGGCCTGGAGGGCCTCCCAAACCATGTGGCCTGTCGCGAAGAGGGTAACGTCCTTGCCCTCGTTCAGCACGTAGGCCTTTCCGATCTCGAACGGCTCGTCCGGAGTGAAATCGGCAACCTTAGGACGACCGAAACGAAGATAGACGGGGCCGTCGTATTTGGCTGCGGCTATCGTCGCGTTCTTTGTCTGCGTCCAGTCGCAAGGGTTCAGGACGACCATCCCCGGGAGGGCGCGCATGAGGGCGATGTCCTCCATGGTCTGGTGTGTGGCACCATCCTCTCCGAGGGTGATTCCGGCGTGGGAGGAAGCGATCTTCACGTTGGTCTTGCCGTAGCAGACTTCCATTCTGATCTGGTCGTAAACACGACCGGTGACAAATTCCGCGAACGATCCCGCGAACGGAATCTTTCCGGCCAGAGCCATTCCCGAGGCCACACCGATCATGTTGGACTCGGCGATGCCACATTCGTAATATCTCTCCGGGAACTCAGCCGCGAAAGCGTCCATCTTGAGCGAGCCCTTGAGGTCGGCGGTCAAGGCAACGACTCTTGAGTCAGCCTTTCCGGCTTCAAGAAGGCCGGCTCCGAAACCACTGCGGGTGTCCTTTTTACCTTTATCTGTATATTTCTTCATAATAACCTTAATTCTCGCAAGTAGACAATTACAAGCTGAAAAAATTAATCTCACGTTCGAAGGTGATTGCCCACCAAATATCAATTTACGTTACCCCTACCCTAAATCCCTTCCCTCGGGGAAGGGGATGCGCTTCGCGCACCCCTTAGGGCCTTCTACGTTACCCTCTCCCTAAATCCCTCCCCTCGGGGAAGGGACTTGCTTTCACCGCATGCGGTGAAGAAATAGGATTAAAAATCTCCCAATGTCTCCTCAAGTTGGCTCAGGGCGTTCTGGCACTGCTCCTCGGAAGGCACGCTGCCGTGCCATTTGTGGGTGCCCGCCATGAAATCAACCCCATGTCCCATCTCTGTCTTGAACAGGATCATCTTAGGCTTACCGTTTCCGGCTCCGGCCTTTGCCTGAGCGAACGCCTCCAGAATCTTGTCCATGTCGTGGCCGTCGGCGATGATGACTTCCCATCCGAAAGCCTTCCATTTGGCCTCAAGGTCTCCAAGACCGGCCACATCCTCAGTGGTGCCGTCGATCTGCTGGCCGTTCCAGTCTGTCATCGCGATCAGGTTGTCGGCCTTGTGGTGGGCTGCGAACATCGCCGCCTCCCAGATCTGTCCCTCCTCGGTCTCGCCATCCCCGCAGAGGACGAAAACGTTGTGGGGATCGTTGTCGGCTTTCTTCGCCAGAGCCGCACCGGCGGCGACTGAAAGTCCCTGTCCGAGGGAACCGGCCGCCTGAGCTACGCCTGGAAGGCCTTTCCTTACTGAAGGGTGACCTTGGAGACGGC
Source organism: uncultured Bacteroidales bacterium (assembly GCA_934667175.1). Lineage (GTDB taxonomy): Bacteria > Bacteroidota > Bacteroidia > Bacteroidales > UBA932 > Cryptobacteroides. The sequence continues at coordinate 48,785 of CAKULN010000001.1, forward strand.
TTCCGAACTTGCGGAATGTCCCGAGTTCAGAGGTCGGGAAATATCCTGCCCTGGACAGGATTGAATAATACATTGGGGTCAGATGCCCGGCGGATAGGATGAACATGTCCTGATCCTTCCCTTCGCGTGTCCATGTCGCCGGATTCTGATCCATGACACTGAAGTACAGGGCTGTCATAAAGTCAGCGCTGCTCATGGATCCGCCCGGGTGACCGGAGTTGGCCTTGACGACCATCCTGATGATGTCTCTCCTTACTTGGGAGGCAATCTTTTTCAGATCTTCTGTTGACTGCATTTTCTATTTGATATTTTGAATTTGAAATATGCTAATTCGTTTATAGGCTACAAATATAATCCTTTTTTATGTCAGGAAGAAATTTTAACTTTGTATGTATGAGATGCCACGTTGTCCACGCATGGAACCGGGCGGTATCCCGCATAAAGAATCGAATAATCATTAATAATTAATGGCACACGTAGTTATCATGCCCAAGCAAGGGCAATCCGTAGAAAGTTGCATTGTCACAGAATTCAAGAAAAAGGTGGGAGACAAGGTCTCCGTCGGCGATGTCCTTTTCAGTTATGAGACCGACAAGGCGTCATTCGATGAGGACGCCAAGGTCGAAGGCACCGTCCTGGCCTGCTTCTTCAACGATAACGACGAGATCCCTTGCCTGACCAACGTCATGGTCATCGGCGAACCGGGGGAATCGTTCTCTGAATATGCGCCTTCGGGGGCTTCAGCGGCCACTGGGCCTGCTGAAGTGACCAGGGCTCAAAACCAACAGGAAAATGTCGCTTCGGCAGGCTCAGCGACCATTGACGTGACCGCATCCACGTCACCGGTCGCTGAGCTTGCCGAAGCGATCGGGCCACTTGCCAACGCTCCCGTCTCTCCAAGAGCCCGCAGACTCGCCTCAGAAAAAGGCGTGGACACCGCGCAGATCACCGGCTCAGGCCCTCACGGCCGCATAATCGAGCGTGACGTGGTCGCCGCCCAAGGCGCTCCTAAGTCCGGCCTCGCCAAGGCCATGATGGCCGACGGAGGTCTTCAGGCACCTGCCGCCGGTTCCGGAATCGGCGGAATGGTCAAGGGCTCCGACCTCAAGGTCTGGAAACCAACCCACACCGAGAATCTTGCCGGGGAAGGTGAGGAGTTCAAGGTCGAGAAGATGTCCAACATGCGCAAGCTCATCGCCAAGTCGATGTACAACTCCCTCCAGAACACGGCCCAGCTCACCCACATGCTCGGAGCTGATGCCCGCCGCGTCCAGGCTCTCCGCAAGAAGGCGAAGAAAGCCCTTGAGGAAGGAAGGATCGACGCCAACATCACGATCAACGACTTCGTCTGCTACGCTGTCATCAAGGCTCTGAAGAAATTCCCGAAGGTCAACTCACACTGTCTCGGGGACGCCATGAGGATATTCAATGTCGTCAACCTTGGCTGCGCCGTCGACACAGAGCGCGGACTGATGGTGCCTTGCGTAAAGCATGCCGAGGACTTGAATATCATAGGCTTGAGCAAGGCTCTCAAGAAGGTGGCCGAGGACTGCAAGAAGGGCTCGATCAACCCGGACCTGCTTTCAGCTGAAGGAGCCTCGTTCACGGTCTCCAACCTTGGAGGCTTCGGAGTCGAGTGGTTCACGCCTGTCATCAACGTGCCTCAGAGCGCGATCCTCGGAGTCGGCACGATCGTTCCTCGTCCGAAGGATCTTGGGGCCGGGGTCTATGCCTTCGTCCCTTATCTCGGCCTGTCCCTGACCTACGACCACAGGGCTCTTGACGGCGGAGAGGCTACCCGTTTCCTTAAGCAGGTTGCTGTGGAGATCGAGAATCTTGAAGTTGAATTCTAAACATTTACGAATATGTACGATTTAGCGGTAATAGGTGGCGGCCCAGGTGGTTACGTGGCCGCTGAAAGAGCCGGCGCCGCCGGCCTTAAGGTTGTCCTGTTTGAAAGGAAATCACTTGGCGGAGTATGCCTCAACGAGGGTTGCATCCCGACCAAGACGCTTCTTTACAGCGCGAAGGTCTATAACTATGCCCTCACCGGAGACCACTACGGAGTCTATGTCAAGGAGCCTACGTTCGACTATTCCAAGATCGTGGCCCGCAAGGATAAGGTCGTGAAGAAACTTGTCGGTGGTGTCAAGCTGGCGATGAAGTCCAACAATGTAGAGGTCGTGGCCGCTGAGGCCATGATTCAGGGACGTGATGCGGAAGGGATCAAGATAACTGCCGCCGACCAGACTTACGTGGCCCGCAACATCCTCATCTGCACAGGCTCAGAGGCTGCGGTGCCTCCGTTCCCTGGGCTTAAGGAGGCTGGTGATGTGATCGTCACAAACCGTGAGATCCTTGCTTTGAAGGAACGCCCTGCCGAGCTCGTCGTCATAGGTGGCGGTGTCATCGGAATGGAGTTCGCTGCTTTCTACAGCACTCTCGGAACGAAAGTTACCGTGGTCGAGATGCTTCCGAAGATTCTCGGACCTCTTGACGATGAGATCAGCGCAATGCTTCAGAAGATCTACGCTAAACGTGGCGTGAATTTCTGCCTAAAGTGCAAGGTCACAGGCATCGAGGGCAATACCGTTGTCTATGAGGATCCGGAGGGCAACACCCAGAGGGTCAGCGGGGACAAGATACTCGTGTCTGTGGGTCGCCGCGCCAATATCAGCGGCTTCGGCCTGGAGAACCTCGGTGTGGAGATGCTCCTGAACCGTGGCGGAAAGCCTTGCGGAATCAAGGTGGACAGCAAGATGCGCACGAATATCCCCGGAGTCTACGCCGCAGGTGACGTCACCGGCTTTTCGATGCTGGCCCACACGGCGAGCAGAGAGGGCGAGGTCGCGGTCAACAATATTCTTGGAAAAGAAGACCACATGCGCTATGACGCCATCCCTGGAATCGTTTACACCAACCCAGAGGTCGCCGGAGTCGGGCTCACCGAAGAGCAGGCCAAGGCTTCCGGGAAGGAATATTCAGTCGTAAAGCTCCCTATGGCCTATGCCGGCCGCTTCGTCGCCGAGAATGAGGGAGGCGAGGGAATATGCAAGATCATCGTCGGCAAGAAGTACCACGAGGTGCTTGGCGTGCACATGCTCGGCAACCCTTGCTCCGAGATCATCCACAGTGCCTGCATCGCCATCGAGTCGGAGATGACCCTTGAGCAGCTCAAGGAGGTTGTCTTCCCGCACCCGACTGTTTCTGAGATTATTAAGGAGACAGCATTCGCACTGAAATAACAGTGTTGTAAAGTGTCTATTACCAAGGAATATAAACAATTAATAATATACTGATATGCCAAAAGCGCTATACATTGATCCTAACGAGACCTTGCGTCCGAAGGATCACGAGCTTGAGCTTCCGAAGATCCCTGTGATGACGTACGACAAGACCGTCAAGGAGGAACTAAAGGAAGGCAATTTCACAAAGGAGGATCTGCTCCGCATCTACCGCGACATGTCCTACATCCGCGAGTTCGAGACCATGCTCAATCTGGTCAAGACCACGGGTGGCTACAACGGAGTCGCTTACAATAACCCTGGCCCGGCCCACCTTTCAGCTGGTCAGGAGGCCGCCGCTGTCGGTATGGCTTACTGCCTTGACACAGATGATTTTATCTTCGGTTCGCACCGTTCACACGGTGAGATTCTCGCCAAGGGTCTGCGTTCGATTCAGATCCTTCCGGAGGAGGAACTGAAGAAGGTGATGGAGGAGTTCTGGGGCGGCGCCACTCTGAACGTGGCCAAGAAGGCTTACGAAGGGAAGGATGTCAAGGAACTCGGAATCCGTTTCCTGCTCTACGGAGCGATGGCCGAGATCTTCGCCCGCACAACCGGTTTCAACAAAGGCCTCGGTGGATCCATGCACACATTCTTCACTCCTTTCGGAATATACCCGAACAACGCCATCGTGGGAGGTTCCGGCTCGATCGCTGTGGGAGCCGCTCTGTACAAGAAGGTTAACCGCAAAAAAGGCATAGTTGTCGCCAACCTCGGTGACGGTGCGATGGCCCGCGGACCTGTCCTTGAGGGCATGACATTCGCTTCGATGGATCAGTTCAACACTCTCTGGGAAGGCGACATGAAGGGCGGACTGCCGGTCCTCTTCAACGTGATGGACAACCAGTACGCCATGGGTGGCCAGACCAAGGGCGAGACGATGGGTTATGTGTTCCCTGCACGTCTCGGGGCCGGTTTCAAGGCCGACGCCATGGACGCTGAAAGGGTGGACGGTTACAATCCGCTCGCTGTCATTGATGCTTTCAACCGCAAGAAGGCCTATCTGCTTGAGAAGAAGGGCCCCGCGCTTCTGGATGTTGTCACCTACCGTTACAGCGGCCACTCTCCGAGCGACCAGTCGTCCTACCGAACAAAGGAGGAGATCGAGGCCTGGGAGAAGGAAGACTGCATCTTCGCTTTCGGCGAAAAGCTCAAAGAGGCGGGCGTGGCTGATCAGGCTACGCTGGATATGATCCGCAAGGAGGTGGACGCCAATATATTCGATTGCTACAAGCTTGCGATTGACACCGATCTTTCTCCGAGAATGGATCTCATGAAGGAGAGCGAGCTTCTGGGTGACATGATGTTCTCCAACCAGAGCATCGACTCCCTTAGCGATGCGAAGCCTGATGTGAATATGCCGCTGGAGGAGAATCCGCGCGTGAAGCAGATAGCCGGCAAGTCCAGGTTCTACCTCGACAAGGACGGCAAGCCTGCCAGCAAGATGAAAACCTACAACATTAGGGACGGAATATTCGAGGCTGTCGCCGACCGTTTCTACAAGGATGCCTCTCTGGTGGCTTATGGTGAGGAGAACCGTGAGTGGGGTGGTGCTTTCGCTGTCTATAGAGGTCTGACCGAGGCGTTGCCGTATCACCGCCTGTTCAACTCTCCGATCGCTGAGGCCGCAATCATCGGTACCGCCATCGGCTACGCAATGTGCGGAGGCCGTGTGATCCCTGAGATCATGTACTGCGACTTCCTCGGCTGCTGCGGAGACGAGATATTCAATCAGCTTCCTAAGTGGCAGGCCATGTCCGGCAACATCTTGAAGATGCCGGTTGTGGTCCGTGTGTCAGTCGGTTCGAAGTACGGTGCCCAGCACTCTCAGGACTGGACTTCGCTGTGCTGCCATATTCCTGGACTCAAGGTCTGCTTCCCTGTCACTCCGTATGACGCGAAGGGTTTGATGAACGCTGCGCTTCAAGGCACAGACCCTGTTATATTCTTTGAAAGTCAGAGGATTTACGACAAGGGAGAGATGTTCCACGAAGGTGGTGTGCCTGAGGAATATTATGAGATTCCGATCGGTGAGCCGGATGTCAAGAGGGCCGGAAAGGACATCACTTTCCTGACCATCGGCGCCACTTTGTACCGCGCGCTTGAGGCCGCTGACATCCTGAAGGAGAAGTATGGAATGGAGGCTGAGGTAATCGATGCCCGCTCCCTTGTTCCGTTCAACTACGACAAGGTGCTTGAGTCAGTGAAGAAGACCGGCCGCATTGTCATCGCCGGTGACGCTTGCGCCCGTGGCTCTTACCTCAATGACATCGCCGCCAACATCACCGAGATGGCGTTCGACGACCTTGATGCCGCTCCTGTCGTGCTCGGATCCCGCAACTGGATCACCCCTTGCCACGAGCTTGAGGAGGCGTTCTTCCCTCAGCCGTCATGGTTCCTGGATGCCATCAACGAGAAGATCGTCCCTCTGAAAGACTATGTTCCGGTCAGCAACCAGACCACGGCAGAGCAGATTATCCGTGCTAAGAAAGGTGTGTAAAAGGTGACGACCATGCTTACTAAAGCCGTTAGATTATATGGTAAGGAAGATCTTCGTCTTGAGGAGTTTGAACTCCCAGAGATGAAGGACGACGAGATCCTTGCAAAGGTTGTCAGCGACAGCCTTTGCATGTCTTCCTACAAGTCTTCCCATCAAGGTTTTGACCACAAGAGAGTTCCTGGTGACATCGCCGATAATCCCACGATCATCGGCCATGAGTTCGCAGGAGAGATCGTTGAGGTCGGTGCCAAGTGGAAGGATCAGTTCAAGCCGGGAGACAAGTTCTCCATCCAACCCGCCCTCAACTACGAGGACGGCCCTGTAGGGCTCTTGTCCGCTCCCGGTTATTCCTATCGCTACATCGGTGGTGACGCGACCTACATCATCATCCCTTCCGAAGTGATGGAACAGGGCTGCCTCCTGCCTTACAAAGGCCCCGGATTCTATCCGGCGTCGCTTAGCGAGCCTCTGTCCTGCGTGATCGGAGCCATGCATGCCTGCTATCATACTCATGCTGGATCGTACGTTCATCAGATGGAGATCAAGGACGGTGGCAAGATGGCTCTTCTGGCCGGTGTCGGCCCTATGGGACTTGCGATGATTAATTATGTGCTTCGCCGTGAGGACAGAAGACCGTCCCTTTTTGTGGTGACGGACATCGACCAGGCTCGCCTTGACCGTGCCGCGGAGCTCTACACCAAGGAGTTCGCTGCCTCGCGTGGAATTGACCTCCGCTATGTGAACACAGGTGCGGTGGAGAACCCTGTAGAGACATTGAAGGAGATTTCCGGTGGCACAGGCTACGATGAGGTCATCGTGATGGCACCGGTTCCCGCTGTCGTGGAACAGGGTGACGACATTCTCGGTCAGGATGGTTGCCTGAATTTCTTCTCAGGTCCTGGCCGCTCCGATTTCAAGGCTCCGTTCAATTTCTACAACGTCCACTACGCCTCAACCCATGTGGTAGGCACCAGCGGCGGCAACACCGAGGACATGAAGGAAGCCCTCAAGATGATGAGTGAAGGTCTTGACCCAGCTGGTCTTGTGACCCACATCGGCGGTCTAAACGTTGTCCCTGAGACCACGTTGAACCTCCCGTCGATCAAAGGTGGCAAGAAGCTCATCTACACCCACGTGGAGATGCCGCTGACCGCCATCACCGATTTCGAGGAGAAAGGCAAGACCAACCCAGTCTATGCCGAACTCGACCGCCTCTGCAAAGCCCACAACGGCCTCTGGAACGTAGAGGCTGAGGAATATCTCCTCTCCCATGCTGCTGAGCTGAGCAAGTAAATTATTTTTGAATATTTAACTGTCCCTGACTCTTCCGGTCGCTGAGCTTGTCGAAGCGCCCGAACTGTCCGGGACCGTTTGTCTTGTTTCAGCCGCTATTATCGTGTGTAGGTTAAGCGGACTAACGTGTCTGATGGCAGCGGAAAAATCTCTTGGTCGCTGAGCCTGTCGAAGCGTCCGGCTAAACACATACTTTTGGACTTGATCCGGAAAAAGGCAAATGGCAGATTTTGCACGTTACCAAAATCTGCCATTTGATTTTTCCGCTGTCAAGTGGCCTTTTATTGCTTCATATCATGGCATGGCTCCAGCTGATTGTTTGTAAGCTTGTATCTGATTGACTGATGGTTGATTATGTTCTTGTTTGCGATTTTGTAAAATATACTTTATAAATTTGTAAAACACGAGTTATAAATGACAATTCCTCTTTTTCATTACTTGCTCTCAGCTGCGATGTTCAGCGACACTTTAGGCCTTTTCCGTTGCCTAAGAGTGCAGATGACACCGTCAGGCAGCGTTTTAGCCCCTTTTCGCCGCCCAAGAGTGTAATCATGTCCAGAAGAAAAGCCTTTGACAAACCACATGGATTCATGAATATCAAGTAAAACCTATTCCCTTGACCATAGCCGAGACAATCTCCGCAAAAGGTGCTGTCAAATCCGAAAATATTCTTACCTTTGTAACGTTTTGGCGCAGATGCCCAAAACATACATATTGATGAAAGTGTTTTCGCACTATCCTTCAAAGAAAATCTGGCAGTTTTCTATAAAGCTAAGGATGAACGACAGCACCGTCATCTGTATCAGCTTGCGTGTACTCTACACCCAACGATACAGGTGTGGGGATTGTTTCAGTCTATTTAGCTTTAGGTTTTGCCAGAACCTTCTTTGAGATAGACGAAATCGGCTCCACACTTTCTTTATATTCATGAAAAAACTTCCTGATAGAAGCCGGACGGGAACTGAACCAATAACAGAACGACATGAAAAAAGTATTTTCATTGGGCGTATTGATTGTTCTGACCTTGCTTCTGTCAGGCTGCCACAAAGGCCTGAAGAGGGACATCCGAAACATCAAAGGCCGGCTGGACCAGATTGAGAACGTCGAGATCAAGACCATCAACCAGCAAATTACTCAAATCAACGCATCAATTCCGAAACTTGAGCAGACAGACAAGGAACTGAAAGGTTGCATCGAGGCTCTTCAGAAGACATCTTCCGAATTGAAAAAATCTATCGATGAGATTGACGGGAAGATCAAGACCATTAGGGAGGAAATTGGCACCTCCGGTTCGGAAATTCTATCTAAACTAGAGTCCGTCAAATCAAGCCTCGAAGGCAGACTGGACAAGATTGATCAGACCATCTTGACGCTAAAGGCGAAGGACGCTGAACTGGAAGGCAAGATCAATGACTTGAAAGACTATGTTGACGGGAAAGATTCCGGCACACGGGACTGGGTATTGGCGACATTCGCCACCATCGACCAGTACAACTCAGTTATCGGGAGCGTCACCGCCATCCAGAAGAGCATCGAGAGCCTCAATTCCTCAGTGGAGACTTTGGAGAAGGACCTTAAGGAAAGGGTGAATCAGGAGATAGAGAAAGCCCTTGAGCCTATCCGTGACCAGATCGCAGCGGAGGTCGTCAAGTCCGTCACGGAGACCATCAACACCACCGTCACGACAGTCAGAGCCGAGATCGAGACCGCCTACAAAGCGGAGATCAAGGCCTCAATCGAGGGTCTGGAGAAGTCCCTTAAGGAGTGGGTCAACAGCGCTCTCACCGGTTATTACACAATCTCCCAGACTGATGCCAAACTTGATGCTTTGAAAGCCGAACTGGAGGGAAAGCTCTCTTCTCAGAAATCCTATCTCGAAGGGCTAATCAGTGCTCTATCCACCGACCTCACGACAAAGATTACTAATAACACCACCCTAATCACCAACCTCAGCAACGAACTTACCACCGTCAACGAGGAAGTGAAGAAATATTCCCAGACCGTGATCGAGAACACGAACAAGATCTCGGAGATCTCGCAGACCATTGTCAAGAACACCACCCAGATCACAGATGACTCTAAGATTGTTGAGGAACTGAAAAACCAGATCAGCGTTCTTCAGACCGAACTGAACACTAAAATCAGCGAATTGGAGATAAGGATCACTACTTCTACAGTGGAAAAGGAGACCATCGTCAAGGAGATAGAGACCGTCAAGACAGAATATTCAGAGAAAATCTCCAATCTCCAGACCGTGCTTGAGGGGAAGATAGCGGAGAACAAGGTTCAAATCGACAACAACAAAGCGCAGATTGAGGCCAACCGTAAAGCTATAGAGGAGAATGCTAAGGCGATAGCAGAACTTAGAGCACAATCTTCTGCAGAGTCGATCGCGAAGAACACTGAAAAAATTGCTGAGAACGCTAGGGCCATCGCTGAGCAGGCCAAGTTGATTGCTGAGAATGCGTCCGCCATCACGGACAATGCTACTGCCATAGCCGAGAACACGAAGCGCATCACCGCCCTTGAGAAAGGCCTCCTCGACACCAAGTCCGAGATCACCAACGCCTACAAAGCTGCTATCAAGGTCGCTATTGAGGACCTTGACGGCAAACTGACTGGTGAGATTGCAGAAAGGGTTCTTGAGGTTAACAACCGCGTCACCGATGAGGTCAATGCCATCAACGATGCGATGGAGGCTCTCACGAAAAGGGTCAAGACCCTTGAGGACGAGGTTGCAGCGCTTAAAGTGAAGATGTCTGGCTACGACACGTCAATAACAAACCTTGGCGACAAAATCACCACTATCAACGAGCAGATTGCTGCCATCAACACTACGATTGAGAACCTCCAGAAGACCAATGAGGAGCTAAAGGAATATATTCAGAATATTCAAGCCCCATCAGAGGAGTTGAAGGAGTCTATCGCAGCCGCAGACAAGAAGATTGACGATGTGAAGGCTGCACTAGACAAGGCTATTGAGGACGCGAAGGCAAGCGATAGCGCGATGAAGGAGGAACTGGTCAAGTCCATTGAGGACGCCAAGGCCGATGTCATCTCCCAGCTTACCTCGCTGCGTACCGAGATGACCGAGAAACTCACCCTGCTCAACGAGACTGTCACCACTTTGGAGAGCAAGAGCAAAGAGATCGAATCAAAGGTCACGGAACTGAGGACCTTCGTCACCGAGCAGATCTCCTCCACAAAGGATTGGGCCACCGCCACTTTCGTGACCCTTGAGGAATATTCAAATGTTGTCTCCGATGTGACCTCGATAAAGGAGACCATCGCCAACCTCACGAAGTCCCTCTCCGAGATGGAAACCAAACTTAAGACTCAGTGGGAGTCCGACATCAAGACCGCCATCGCCCCGGTAAAGAAGCAGATCGAGGATGCCGTAACCTCCATCACCAATGAATATACCAGCGCGATCTCCGCTGCGAAGTCCGAGGTGACCGATGCCTACCGTGCAGAGATGAAAGTCGAAATCAGCAAGTTGGAGGAATCCCTCAAGGCCTGGGTGAACTCCAAGTTCGACTCCTACTGGACCATCGCCGAGACCCAGGCCAAGCTGGACGCCCAGAAATCCGACCTTGAGGCCCAGCTGAAGTCACAGAAGGAATATCTCGAAGGCCTCATTAACAACCTCAAGCCCGGCTCCTCCGAGAGCGAGAACCGCACCCTGATCGACAACCTGACCAAGGAACTGGAGACCGTCAAGAAGACCGCCTCTGACAACGCCTCCGCCATCAAGGCTCTCCGTTCCGACCTCACCAAGGCGACCGAGGACATCACAAAGGCCTACAAGGAAGCCATCACCTCTGCCATCAATGAATATGACGGCACGATCACCGGCAAGATAGACTCGAAGATCAGCGAGCTGAACTCCGCCGTCGACTCCAAGGTCTCCGAGATCAACTCCCGCATCGATGCCCTCGACACCCGCGTGAAGACCCTTGAGGACTCCCTCTCCGAAATCAAGTCCCAGATCAGCGCCCTTCAGGACGAGATCAACGCCCTGAAATCCAAACTCTCCAACATCATCGGCCGCATGGTCTCCATCTCCCACATCCCGACCTACGCCGACGGTATGGAGAATGTCTCCTACACGATGTCCGGCACCACCATCGTCCCCGGCTCCTTCACCCTGCGTTTCGAGATCCAGCCCGCATCCCTTGCCGCTGACCTCGCCGCCAACTGGAACACCGCCCTCTCCGTGAAGGCCGTCTACACCCGAACTCGAGCTGCGGCTGGTGACTTTGTAACCCTCCAAGTTGAAGGTGCCACCGCCTCTGATGGCATCCTCTCCGTCACCGTCTCTGCGGCTGGACTTGATGACGCTTTCTTTAGAGGTAATATTCCCGCTAATGCTCGTCTCAAAATTTCCGATGGTACTAATGAAGTGCTATCGGAATATATCAGATTAATACCAGACGGTTACACCATTCCTGTACCTCCAACGCAAGGCGACTACATAGACGAGAATGGTAACAATTTCGGTAGCGGAGTAACCATTGATGGTGTTACATGGGCTCCAGTAAACTGTGGAGCGACAAGTGAAGACATGATAGGACAGTATTACACTTTCGATGATGCCCAAAGTGCCTGTCCGGATGGGTGGAGGACACCTACATCAACAGAACTGGCAAACCTTATCGTTAATAATCGTAGCGCAACGTACAAAGGTTGGGAAGGACAATGGTTCTCAGGAAGCAGTAAGTACACCGATGGCGGTGTAGCGGTATTCTTTCCTAAAACAGGTTATAAATATAATGCATTTGAAACAGAGTTTATTTCTGATCCGGGCAATGGCTATTACTGGTCTTCTACGGAAGGAAATTCTCAATTTTTCTTCCTGAAAGGAAGCAGTATGAGTTTTTATGGTAAAAACACTAGCGATAGATATGCCGTCAGGTGTATAAAAGAGTAATTCTCACAAAATAGTCCGAATATGGCTCCGTATTCTGACTCAATTATTTATAGTATAACGGCAATCGGAGCCTTGCCACAATTAATCATCAAACATTATGGAAAAAAAGACAACCTCTCAACCCGTTCAAAAGGCGAACGAACAAATCGAGAAAAAGAAACCACTACTTCCTGATACTGAGAAGCCTTTGAAACCTGGTCAGGAGATACTAACTGATTAAATGAACAATCTCCAATAGAAGTAGAAATACTTCTATTGGAGTAAAATAAACACTCGGTATCTTAGCATAATGAGTAAATAATTTCGGTCTTATGCTTTGGTTAGCACCTACCACCACTTTACGTTTTCTTATTATGGTAGGCAGGCCAAAAGCATATAGTTTCATTCGGATGGACTATATTAATATTTTTGGTAAAATTATGAAACGTATCAAACTCTTAACGGTCATCGCAGCGATGACCATTTGCGGGACGGTGTCCGCGCAGGAAAACTTTTTCAAGGTGTCATATTCAAATGTTGCGATCAAGGCGAGTTCGGGAGGAATTTCCCTTACAGAGAATCTGAACGGACTCTCGGTCGGTGTGTCGCAGACGCGAGTACTTCCGGGTGAGCTGCCTTTTCTCTATGAATATGGCGCTGACCTGCTGATGGCTTTCGGTGACAATAATTCCACCCTCGTCTCAGCGGTGGTGCCGGTCAACCTGATGTACAGACTCGACCTTGGCCAAATCCAGTTGATTCCGTTCGCGGGCCTCAACCTAACCGCGCATATCATCGGCCAGAACAAGTACGATGACTACACCTACAACTGGTTCAAGAAGTCTGAGGGTGTCGATGCCAGCAACCGCTTCCAACTCGGTGCCCAGTTCGGAGCCAAGGCCTTATACGGCAAGTACTTCCTCGGATTATCCTACCAGCCGTCCCTCACCAACTTCGATGACAACACCAGCCTCAACATTCTCAATGTCTCTGTCGGACTGACGTTCTAACCATTCATAATGAATATGATAGAACGAATATTGACTTTTGCGATGGCCGCCTACGCGGCCACCGCACTACTTATTTCAGATTATAACAAAGGCAATCATTCTGAATGTTGTTGTTTACCCCGTTTACGAAAAGGAGCTATTGCTTAAATATACAATGAAGAAATCAGTGCTTGTTGGCATATTCCTAATTATGATATTGGCTCCTTTAAAGGCTCAGCACGTGTCAGCGTCAACCAATGTCCTTGGCTGGGCTTACTATGGCACGGTAAATTTGAGCGCGGGCGTCAGTGTGGATAGGCATTTCTCCTTCGAGGCCGGAGGACGATACAACCCATTCAGTTATCAAAGGCAATCGGGACTGACTGTTCGGAATCAGCAGAAGACTGCTTTTGCGGGTGTCCGTTATTGGCCGTGGTATGTGTTCTCTGGATGGTGGATGGGAGTCAAGGGACAATGGTCGGAATATTCAAGGACGGGTATCTGGAGATATGCAGTTGAAGAGGGTACCGGATACGGCATCGGGTTGTCCACCGGGTATACATGGATGATCAGTAAAAGATTTAATCTAGATTTCGGTATAGGAGGCTGGGGAGGTCGGTTGTACGATCATACTTTGTATCATTGCCTTAAATGTATGGAAATAAGAGAGTCTGGCCCGAAGAATTTCATCGCATTGGAGGATGTCTCCATTTCATTGATGATTATGTTCTAGGTATGAATTACGAAAGGATAACATTCATTGCCTCTGTGGCGATGGTGGCCGCTTTGATTATTACACCGTCATGTGCCACGCAGAAAAAACTCCAGAGGTTAAGAAACGGAGAGACCCCTCAGGTTCAGTTGACGCTGGGCAATCAACCGGATTATCTACCGAAAGTGGATGAGAAATCAAATGTCACTAGAGACACTCTTAAGGTAAAGGATGATGACGGAAAGGAACTGATTGTTATGAAGGCCATCAAGGATGAAGAGTCAGGAGAGATGGTTGCAACGGAGGAAATTCAGGCTGCGAAAATCACGGCTAGGTTCCGAAATGTCGCGGAGAGGAATGGAAAGGTTGATCTGGCTTTTCAGGTGATCGTCCCACAATCCATGAGAGACAGCCGTTGGCAACTCCGGTTTTATCCTGATATGTTCTTGCTAGGAGACAGTGTACGTCTGGATCCTGTGATAATAACCGGGGCTGCATATCGTAAGGCGCAGCTGCGCGGCTATCAGATGTATGAAAAGTTCCTCTCGAAAATAGTTAATGATTCCACCAAATTTATAAATGTCAGGCAGTTGGAAATATTCCTAAAAAGATATATTCCTCAGGTTTTTTCCTATAAGACAGACACTTCATTCGTTTCGGAACAGGAATTTTACTCCGCCTATGGGGTCAGTGAGAGACAGGCTGTAGAGCACTATACCAACCGTTTCGCAAAGAACTTGAATGAACGGCGTAAAGCTAAAATGGACAAAATGCACAGGAAATATATCAAGGCTCCGATAGTCACGGAGGGAATTCGTCTTGACACCGTCATGATCAGTGATGACGGAGAGTTCATCTATAATTATGTACAGACCATTAGCACAAGGCCGAAGCTGAGGAAGGTCGACATCGTCCTAAGCGGAGAGATTTACGAGCAGGACAAACGCTTGTATAATATTCCCCGCGGCGAGCCTTTGACATTCTACATCAGTTCCATTTCGGCGTTTGTTGACAACACGGAGCGCTATCTGACCAAGGTCGTTGAGAGGAGGGCGATGGCCAATACCGAAAGCCGGATAGATTTTGAATTGGGAAAATCAGACATAAAACCTGAATATGGGCGAAATCTTGAGGAGATCGCGATGATAGAGAGGACCCTCGCCTCGTTGGTCGAGAACAGCACCTATGACCTTGACTCCATAACAGTAAGGGCGACGGCGTCTCCGGAAGGCCCCTATGCCGTCAACAGGCGTCTGGCGCAACACCGCTCGGAATCGGTGTCTTTCTGGTTCGGGAAGTATGTGAAATCCTACAGGGATTCTCTTGTGTCGGCCAGAGGTGTGTTCGCCGAGCTTGGAAGCGATTCTTTCAAAGACGCTTCAGGTGGCTTGACGGATGTCGTGTTCACTCCGCGTTGCATCCCTGAAAACTGGGAGGACCTGAAAGCGTTGGTGGCCTCAGACATTGTCATGAATGAGAATCAGAAAGAGGAGTTCGCTAAGATTTGTGAGAGTGTGACGGATTTGGACAGAAGAGAGGCCATGTTGAGGCAGTGTACATTCTACAACTACATAAAGGAAACTCTTTATCCAAGATTGAGAACTGTGAAATTTAATTTTTATCTTCATCGTAAGGGCATGATTAAGGATACCGTCCACACAACCGTTGTCGATAGTTTGTACATGGAAGGGGTTCAAGCGCTCCGCGACATGGATTATGCATCGGCTATTTCACGTCTTCTTCCGTATGAGGATTTCAACGCAGCTGTAGCCTGTGTTGGAATGGACAGAAACGCGACTGCCATGAAAATCCTTCTGTCGCTACCAGCTTCGGACAAGGTGAATTATCTCCTGGCCATTCTGTATTCAAGGACAGGTGACTATCAGAATGCCGTTGACCGTTATCTCAAGGCTTGTCGACAGAACCCGTCCTTTGTGTTCAGAGGGAATCTTGACCCTGAGATCTATGTGCTGATCAAGACTTACGGGCTTAATTCACAGGAGGATGACACAGTGTTTGAGTGATACGACCAAGAAATTTAAAATGAATTATATTGATTAAGATATGTTTCGTAGGATTATATTGATAGTCACGGTCCTTGCATTGACCTGCGGCTGTAAAGACACTTGGCTAGACAGGATGTGGATGAGCAATGTCGCGCATGAGGACTCGATAGAGGAGAACGCCCTGAGGCTGGCCCGGTTGCAGGGCATCTGTGACTCGTTGGACAGGGAGATGGCGTCGTTGCGGACATTGGCCAAGGCGATAGACGAGAAGGATTACATAACCGGCATTGATTCTGTCCGGGAGAACGGAAAGACGGTCGGGTATCTTATAGAGTTTAAATATAACGCCTCTGTAAGAATATCCTATGGCCGCGACGGTGAAGATGGCCGGCCAGGTTCGGACGGGAAGGACGGCATGGACGGAAAGGACGGTGCCGTCCCTTCAATAGGCATGACCTTGTCACAGGACGGCAGATATTGCTGGACGGTAAACGGCAAGGTGGTTTTGGATGACGCGGGAAACCCGGTTTATGTGGAGGGTAAGGATGCGGTCACGCCACAATTCAAGTCGGAGAACGGGACGTGGCTTGTCTCTTATGATGACGGGAACAACTGGACCCGGCTGGGACGGTCAGAAGGATCCGCCGGAGACTCGATGTTCAAGGACGTGATAATCACTGACACGGAGGTACGTTTCATATTGTCCGGCGGCACGGAGTTCACATTGCCACGCTTCGCGCGGTTGACAATTGATTTTGATGTGGACGGCGGCGAATCTGGGATAGAGGCCGGAAGAAGCATCCAGGTCAGGTACACGTTGAATCATGCTACACCAACAACCGTCGTGACCGTGGCGTCGGATGGAAACTATAAGGCGAAAGTCGTAAAGGACACGCCCACGACGGGGACAATCCTGATCACCAGTCCGAAGCATTACGAGGACGGACATGTGACCGTCATAGTCACCGATGGCTCTGGGTACACGTTTTCAAGGGTCATAAACTTCTATGAGCGGAAGGTCTCTTTCCCTAACGGGTTGAGCTATGTCGTTGCCGCGCAGGGAGGGACCGTCACTATACCGTTGACCACGAATTTTGAATATGACGTTGACTTCCTTGACCCGGACTCCCGGACGTGGCTGGATTTCAAGACCACGACGAGGGCCGATGTCAGGAGATATGAGATCACATTGCAGGCCAGGATGAACATGTCGTTCGAGGGACGGACCGCGGAACTTGGACTGTTCGCCAAAAATGAACCGGGCAACGCCCTGTGGAAGATTGTGGTCACGCAATCTCCGGCAAGGTTCGAGTTGTCACAGGACAGGTTCATGCTGGACGCATCCGGAAAGACGTTCTCTGTGCCGATAAAATCTACATCCGGATTGTCCATTGTAACGGACGGCTCCGAATGGATGAAAGTCGGCCGGAATTCAGACAATGACATTGACTATCAGTTGTCTTTTTCGGTTGGCCGGAACACATCTGGGACAAGAAGGACCTCTGTCGTCGGTTTGTTCAGCTCGGACGGGACTGTCAGCCTTGGAAGAATAAGCGTGACCCAGGTCACCGAGGGGGAGGAGAATCCTGACAACATGATATTCAAGGTCAGGGCGAGTTACGCCAATGGGTTCAATGTCCAGCTTCCATTAAGCGGCAAGGTAGATTGCACGATCGACTGGGGAGACGGAAGTGAGCCGGAAAGAATCACCGGCAGGTCACCGAAGCATTCCTATCCATCCGTTGTCTCAGACTACATTGTCAAGATATCAGGCAAGGTGACATCACTTAACTCTTCCGGGATATCCGTTCCCACGATAACAGAGGTCCTTCAGTGGGGCTATACCGGTCTGACAAGTATGGATAACGCTTTTTCGAGCAGTGCCTTGTTGGAAAGGATCCCAGGAGACACAAACGGGGCTTTTTCGGAAGTTACATCATTCTCTTGGGCTTTTAGCAACTGTATCAGGTTGAAATCTATTCCAGAGGATTTGCTGGCGTTCTGCACAAAGATTACATCTCTTAGTGGCACGTTCAGTAATTGTACGTTACTTGAGAGTGTGCCGGGAAAACTACTCAATAACGCAAGGGCATTAACACGTGTTGATGGTTTGTTTGAAGGGTGCTCGGCTCTTTCCGCTATTCCTGATGAACTTTTTACGGCCAATAGTGAGTTGACATCGTTTTCCACTGTGTTCAGACACACCGCGATAAAGACAATACCAAAAGGTCTTCTTAGAAATTGTCCTAAAATCAAGGCATTTTCTCGTAGTTTCAGTTACTGCACATCGTTGACAGCTGTTCCGGACGATCTGTTTTCATATTGTCACGATGCGGATAATTTTTGGCAGACCTTCTGTGGCTGTTATAACCTAAAGGAATTGCCGGTTAACGCATTTGATAATAACCGGAAAATCAGAATGTTCCAAGAGGTTTTCATGTTCTGTCACATAGAGGGAGAATCTCCATATACAATAATCAACGGCAGGAAGATTCACATGTATGAAAGGTATTTTGAGCCAGACTATTTTGCAGGAATAACGAACACCCATTCATACAACAGATCATACACAAGCAATAATTTCACAGACAAAGACAATATCCCTGTTAACTGGAAAAATTAGCACAATGAAAAGATTAATATTTACACTATTGATTGGTATCGCACTACTTCCTTGCTGTACCAACATAACTGACGAGATGAACAAGTCCAACCAGACGTTGGAGGAAAAGATCAAAGAGAATGCGGACAAGATCACGGCTCTTGAGAAAAAGTGCGAAGAGATGAATTTCAATCTTGATGCCTTGCAAAAGACAGTGCAGGCGTTGCAGGAGAATGATTTTATCAAATCAATAACACCACTTTATGACAAGGATGGAGTAACCGTCATCGGTTACAGGATTTCTTATGTCAAAAGTGGAGAGATCAGTGTTTACGCCGGCAAAAACGGCAAGGACGGAGATGACGGCAAGCCAGGGAAACCTGGCAACGATGGAGTGGATGGCCACTCTCCATTGGTAGGAATAGCCAAGGGGGACGATGGGGTATATTATTGGACCCTTGATGGGGAATGGATGTTGGATAAGGACAAGAAGCGCATAAAAGCGGAAGGGAAAGATGGCGCGATCCCTCAATTCCGTATCACTGATGAATATTGGGAAATCTCCTACAATGGTGGGAAGGATTGGACCAGGTTAGGCAAGGCGACAGGAGCCGACGGGACATCGTTCTTCGAAAACGTGTCGAACTCCGAGGACGACGTGACATTGACGCTGGTAGATGGATCTGTCATCACCATCCCTAAGTATAAAAAGCCAGTGATTAAGTTCAGCATAGAGGACAACGAGACCGGTGCGGCTTCCGGCATCGATGTCATTGTGGATTACCAGATTTCCAATGCTTCTGCCGGCACGATACTATCCGTCTCCTCTGATGGCAACTACGCCGCCAGAATTGTCAGGGACACCCGCTTGTCAGGCAAGTTGATAATAACCCCTCCGACTCCATATGCGGATGGTTTTGTGAATGTCATCATAACAGACGACAATGGCTATTCACAGGTTGAGGTCATTAATTTCCATCAGAATCTGATTTCTTTTGCGGAAGGGATGGAGTATCAGATCCCACCAGAAGGCGGCATCGTTGAAATTCCATATAGTCTAAATTTTGACCAAGAGGTCAGGACGACATCAGATTGGTTGAAGATTGTTCCGACAACACGCACTGAAATGAGGAATGAGTCCATAAAAGTGTCCGCTGACAAAAATGAACTATTCCGTAGCAGACAGGCAGTCCTTAGGATTTATGCCAAGACAAATCCGAATCAGCCCTATGCTGAGATAACCATCAACCAATCATCCGCTTACTTCACTTTGAGCCAGAGCAATTTCGCGCTCTCTGAAGCGGGAGGAACCATCTCAGCCAAGGTAACATCCTCTTTGGGATTGAGCGTTTCGGTTGAGGATTCGGTTGACTGGATAACATGTTCGCTCAGTGAACCGGAAGGCAATGACTATGTGCTGACTGCATCCGTGTCGCGTAACTCAACGGGTGTCAAGCGGTTCGCAAAGATCATTTTATCTGATCAGTCGCGATCTAAAGAGCTTGGAACAATCGTGGTCGTACAACAATCAGGACTCTCGGAATCCATTGAAGACATGGTGTTCACCGTTAGGGCCAATTATCCTAATGACTTCACATCAGTGCTGCCTTTATCCGGTAAGATAGACTGTTATGTTGACTGGGGAGACGGAAGTGTGGAATACTACAAATCGGCTCCAGTTTCCCATAAATATAATGTTGATGAACCAACCTCTTTCAAAGTCATTGTTTCCGGGACCGTTACTGAATTGAGGTCGAGCGGAGCCCCTTCCGTTGTCGAAGTAAATCAATGGGGAAAAACAGGATTGGTGAGTATGCGTGGAGCTTTCGAGCGTAATACTCTCCTCCAATATGTCGCTGACAACACAGCGGATTCTTTTGCTGTGGTGAAAGATTTTAGCAGTGCTTTCTCGAATTGCATCAATCTTAAGAGAATCCCGGCTAAATTGTTTGATGGATGCTTTGAAGCATCAACATTTGATAGTACATTTTCGGGATGTCCTTTAATTACGGAAATCCCGTCAAAACTATTTCATGCTTGTAATAATGCTATCCGATTTGAATCTGTATTCGCAGATTGTACGTCACTTTCAATAATCCCTGAAGATATTTTTAGTAATTGTACAAGTATGGTCAACATATGGTCCGGTTTCAACAATTGTCAATCCCTAAAGGCTCTCCCTGAATCATTATTCTCTGATTGTCCAAATCTCGAATATATTGGGCGCATTTTCGAGGACTGTTATAATCTATCCACAGTCCCGGTAGGCATATTTGATAACAATCGAAAGTTGACAAACATCACTGGAGCATTTTTGTATTGTACTTCCTTGAAAGGAGAATCACCTTACACGATAATTGGAGGGAAAAAGTATCATTTGTATGAAAGGAATGATGCTCCGGATTATTTCTCTCCGATAATAAATATGCAAGGATTGTTCTATGGCTCTTACCGCAACCTTGATGATAAGGACAGTATTCCAGAAATATGTTCTAGCGTTCATCCTAACAGTTAATATTACAAATACTACAAACATCGTAAGTATCGAATAATCATGAGACACATCAAACATCTAACATTCATTGCGGTGGTCGTCCTCGCGGCCATCGCACTCTCTTCCTGCGGCAAGGAGAGTCCGGAAAGTTCCAACGGCATCATCGGGACTTGGCAAAACCTTAAGATTGAATATGTGTTTAACGGGGAGAAGATCGGTTCTGAGGATTTGTCCGGTGTGAACTATCCGAAGATGGCTTTCGGGGAGGATGGCTATATGGAGACGATAGCGGAGATGGATGGCGAAGATTCTGGACTTCCGGTTTCGGTTCCATATTACTACTCTTCAAAAGATAAAACTCTGACATTGACACTTATGGTCTTCAAGTACGTGATGACGGTGGAGAACCTGACATCTACAGATCTGGTTCTGACTCTTGACTATACCAGAAACAGCGCACTTTTCGGGGGCAGTACCGTCGGGAAAGCCGTGGACACTTACAAAGGCGTGAAAATCTACGAATATGAAGACGATGGGATCAGTATTGGTTTCTGCTATAAGGCCAATGGCAAGGTCATTCCGTGCGACAAGATGTCCGAAGACGACATCGACGGCACTTTCACAGGAGACATAAACTGCTATTACGACAAGTCCACCGCTTATTTCATGAGGGTGAAATAGGGGCGAGCATCGCGGTTTATATATTCACGTCGCTTCGACAAGCTCAGCGACCGAAGGTTTGGCTCTGCGGTCTGGTTGTCGTTTGTCCGGGGAAACGCTTGCATAGCCGGACAAACCGGCAGCGAAATGAGTCTTGTCCGGTGAGAGTGGGAATTTACCGGACAAAATCATACTGAATGAAAGTACTTCTCCGCTCGTGGGGGGGCGGTGCCAGGAGGCCACAGGGGCCATTCACCCGGATAGGGCGCGCGAAGCGCGTAGGCCCCTGTGGCCTTTTGGCACCGGTTTTCCCCTGATCCGAAAAAACTGATCCCTTGATATTTTTTGATTGCTATTTCATAGTTTGTGGAGAATGCCGCTTGAAATCCATTCTCTCGTGCAGGATGCGGACAATCAGGATGTTGCCTTGCGGACGGATCGTGTAGAAGATTATGTGATGCCCACAGTGGAGTCCATACAAGTCAGACATGATTTCATCATACCTTTTTGACATGGACTTGGATAACAGGAGGTTGCAGGCTGAAATTAACTTGTTGTAATATTCATCAGCCTGCTTTTCCGACCAGGTCTTTTACCGTGTATCGCCATATTGATGTCAAGTCCTCTACGGCTTTTCGGGAGTATTCCAGTTTCTTAGCCATTTGAGTGTTCCGCCTTGAGAGATTTCAGATGTGCCTGTGGGTCAAATCCTTCAGCCAAACCACTGTCAAGTCCTTCGTTGATCGCGGACTTCAGAGCCATAAGTTGTTTCTCATTCTCTTCCAGCAAGCGGAGCCCTGCCCGGATGACTTCACTGGCATTGTTGTACCGTCCTTGGGCAATCTGTGCCTTGATAAAGTCTTCGAAATAGTTTCCGAGAGCTACTGATGTAGTTTTCATGTTCGTTGTCTTTTCCGCAAAGTTACCAAATATTCGTAATCGGGCAATGGCTTTGATTTCGAAACCGAGTTTTTACCATCAACTACAATACTCATCGTTTGCATATTCATGTGATAGACATAAGACAGATTCCGGCTGCTACCGTGAAGCGCATTATGTGTTGACTTCCCAGTGGCCGCCTTTGTCGGGGCCGATACGGCGAAGGAGGCCCGCGGCTTTCAGGTTGGCGAGATGTTTCTCGACGGCTTTCGGGGATATTCCGATTCTTCGGGCCAGAGATGCGGCGCTTAGAGAACCGTCCTTTGACAGCATATCCAGGATTATCTCCCTGCTTTTCGGTTTTTTCCCATTGCGGGCGGAATAAGTCGGGCTTTCCTCTTCGAGCAGACCAGTTGATTGCAGATAGTTGTCAATGTCCCGGCGGAGCACCTTTGCCGTGGTGCGGAACATAAACTCTCTGAATATATTCAAGTCTTCGCTTTCACGGGCGGCTATGAGCGATTTGATGTAATCCTCCTTGTCTTCCTTTAATATGATTGAAGGTATCAATCCGAACTCAAACTGGAGTTGGTTCATCAGCAGACGTGCCATCCTGCCGTTCCCGTCGGCCCAAGGATGGATGGTGACCAGTTCGAAATGAGCATCGAAACTTGTTGAATATAACTGATTAAGATCCTTGCCCTTACTGCCTAGCCTCGCTTCGTTGATCCGTTTGCACAGCTCGGCCAGTTTCGCGGGAACCTTGCTGTAATTCATGTAGGATTTGCCACCGAACCCTGCTGTGACATTCAGCAGACGCAGTTGACCTTTTGCGGAAGAGAAGTCTCCTAATGCGGTTTTGTACTCTTTCCCGGTATTCTTCATTACCAAGGATGAAAGCCCCGTCAGCATTTCTGTCGTTATCGGTGAATGCGCTCTGGCATATTCAATTGACTTCTCATAGGCAGCCTTGAGGTCGAGGTTCATGTTCTGTTCTTCAATGCTTTTGCCTTTGATGCTGATCCCTTGGTCGAACATAATCTGGTTCTCGACCTCAGTGATCGTCGAACCCTCTATCGCTGTGGAATGCGTGATGAGGGAGTACAGATAGAATTTGTCGTAATCTATCTGTTTGTCGATGCCCAGCCTCCGATATTCATAGATGATATTTTCAAGTTCAGTCGCCATATGTTTCTCCCTACTTTTTCTGCAAATATAGCGATTTTCTCCCTATTATTATGCTTTTCTCCCTACTTTTCGGTTTGATGACAACAATATATAGTCTGTAGTCAAGTCGCCAAGGCCAGTTATTCGAAGAGACAGTCCATCGTGAGGTCATTCTGGACAATGTTCCAATATTTGTTATGGGAGACTCCAAATGTGGTTATGAAGGCGAGGTGCAATGCCTTTCGGGTGCCGGACACTGTTCTGAACACCGATAGCTTTGATTCAAGCGCTTTGGCGTAAGAACCGTCTATTACAAAAATGTCTTTTGAATATTTCATCTCACAGACTGTGACAACATTGTCTCCTCTGTCAATCAGAAGGTCGATCTGTGCTCCTGCGTGCGCTTCTGTTTGAGATGTCCTCCAAGATGCAATGTTAGACAGAATCCCGGATATTCCTAACTCTTTTTTGATTTGCGGAATATGCTGGAGGCAGACCCTTTCGAATGCCAACCCTGCCCAAGTGTTGTGCTCGCTTGTCATGTAAGTGTGCGACCAGTAGTTCTCATCTGAGAATCTGTCCTTGAGAATGCAATGGTAATAGAACAATGTGTAATTGTCTATCAATTGATAGACAGCATCTTTCTCCTTCTTGCCAAATGACGTGTAGTGTCTGATGAAACCGCATTCCTCAAGATCCTCCAGAATGGCCTTGAATGTGCCGCCGTCCTCTATTCCTGTCTTTGTCAGAATTTCCTGACGAGTCAATCCGGCTTTCTTACCGTTAAGAGACTCAATTACTTTGATGAATTTTTCCGGTCTGTTGAAAAGCACTTGATACAGAGCCCCGAACTCATCTTTCAGTTTGGCGTTTTCCGCAAAGAACAGCTCGTCCACATTCTGAGCCACTCTCAGCTCTCGCCTGAGAAAACTCCAATAATAAGGGATCCCTCCCAGAATCATATACATCTCCAACACGTCCTTACGAACCATTGAAAGCCCGGCTGCGGATGCGTACTGCTCACATTCTGATAACGTGAAAGGTGCGACTTTGATCTTTTCGGTAATCCTGCCTCGAAGGCCGTCCTTGTTCTTCAAAATCTTTTTTGTAATCCAAGATGTGGCACTTCCGCACACAATCAACACGATGTCTTTCTGTGGCCTTGCCGTGGCCCACCCATTCCAGAAGTGCTCCAAGGCACTGACCATTTTAGACTTGGGAGTGTCCATCCATGGAAGCTCATCAATGAATATCACCTTTTTGCCGGCAGGTGCGGATTCTATCAACAGTTTAAGTTTATCGAATGCCTCAAACCAGGTTTTGGGAACGGAACACTGACCTAATCCGGCATTCCTGAGGGAATCCCTGAATGCTGTAAGTTGATTTCTCAAGTCACCTTTGGCGACACCGGTATGCTGGAACGTAAACTGATAGTTGAATGCCTCGCGGATCATATATGTTTTGCCTACACGCCGTCTGCCATAGACAGCGCAAAACTGAGAATCGTTCTTTTCCAACAGTCCCCAAAGGGTGCGGCATTCCTTTTTACGTCCGATAATCATAATCACTAAAATATGGTTTCCGCTGCAAATATAATAAAAATATGCCTATAGCCAGCGGAATCTTGTAGATTTTACCCACATTCCGCTAGATATGGCGATGCTTTTGGCGTATTGCATATTAAAGAATCTTTTTGCGGATTTCGGGGTGAAACAAAAAATGGCTGACCGGGAACGGTCAGCCGTTGTAATATTCATTGAAAAGGAACCGCTACTTGCGCTGGGCCTCGTAGTCGGCCTTGACCTGCTCAAGGAGTTTGTCGGCTTTGGCGTAGCCGTCGGCTGGGGCTTTCCAGATGATCGCGAAGAGGATTACGCCGACGATGCCCAGGGCGATGGCTACCTCAAAGACCGAGTTCCAGCCGAACTTGTCGGCGAGGGCTCCGAAGACGAGACCGGAGATGGCGGTGCTGGCGTAGCCGAGGATGCCGGCCATTCCGTTGGCTGAGGAAGCGACACGCTTGGTGGCCTGGTTGGACAGGCATATTCCTATAAGAGCCTGAGGCATGTAGATGAAGAAGCTGGCCATGATGATCAAGGCCACTGATAGGCCTCCCATCTCTTTAGGTGTGAGCCAGAAGAGGATGAAGCAGGCTGTCGCGCTGGCGAGGCCTATGAGGCAGGTTCTGTGGGCCTTGCTGCCGAAGAACTTGTCCGTTGCCCAGCCGGCCAGAAGAGTTCCTACGATGCCGAGCACCTCTGTGATGCCCACTACTGTCGATGCGGTCTGGATGCTGAGGCCTCTGTCTTGAGTCAGGAAAGTTGCTCCCCAGTCCAGAATCGTGAAACGTATGATGTAGATGAAGAAGTTAGATGTGGCGAGAATCCAGACGATAGGGTTCTTGAACACCATCTCCTTGACAAATCTCTTGTAGGCGAAATCGGTGAACTCTTTAGGCTCTGTGACGACTTCCTTCACAGGGGCGTTGTCGTCAATCTCTTCAGGATCAGGCAGACCGACTGATGCCGGGGTGTCTTTCAGACCGAAGAGGACCAGAACAGCACCGGCCATGGCGAGGAGTGCCGGGACGAAGAAGCACCATTGCCAGGCCGAGTAGGAGAAGTGGTTCAGGATGAATGTTCCGCAGAGGAAAGCCACAAGGCTAGCACCAATCGAGTGCGAACTGTTCCAGATGGCCTGCTTGGTGGCAAGCTCGGAAGGCTTGATCCAGTGGGCCATGAGGCTTCCGCATGGAGGAAATCCCATTCCTTGAGTGTAACCGTTTATCAGCCAAAGACTTCCAATAAATGCGACCATCCCCATTGTGGCCTTGCCCTCACCGTCCATGAAATTGAACAGACCGTTCATCTCAGGGCTGAAGCCTATGAATATGTTCACGAGCGCGGAGAGGAAAAGTCCCGCCGCCATCATCTTCTTGCGGCTGACGCGGTCAGCGATGAAGCCGTTGATGAACCTTGAGAGGCCGTAGATGATTCCGTGAAGTGTCAGGAACAGGCCGAGCTTGACCTTGCTTATTCCAAGCTCAGCCTCAAGGGCCGGCATCGTGATGCTGAAATTCTTCCTTACGAAATAGAATAGGGCGTAGCCGATCATCAGGATGATGAGGGTTCTCCACTGCCAGTAGTTGTACTTCTTCTTGATTGATTGATCCATCTTTTAGCGTTTTAAAAACGGGGGACACAAAGATACAAAAAACACCTTTCTTAATAAAGAAAATGCTATTTTTGTAAATGAATATGTCCGGTCCCTGAACCTGTGTCACAACAGGTCGCTGAGCTTGTGGTTCGGCTATGCTCACCAACCATGGTTCGACAGGCTCACCAACCATGGTTCGGCTATGCTCACCAACCACCGAAGCGCGCCAACTATCTAAGCGGCCCCTTCGACAGGCTCAGGGACCGAGAAATGGAAAAAATTAATTATCAATGACAGAAAACTATAACAAGTCTCTCACGCTGGAGCAGAAGGCCAAGCTCCGCCGGATCAAGCATTTGGCCCTGGACATGGACGGCACCATCTACATGGAGAACAACATCTTTCCTTTCACCGTAGAGGTGCTCGACACGATGAAAAGGAACGGTGTGGGATATTCATTCCTCACCAACAACCCGACGAAGTCTGTTGAGGATTATCTCAAGAAACTCGCCGGAATGGGAATCCCGGCCGATGAGGGGAATATGTACACGACACCGATCGCCACGATAGACTACATCAAGAAGAATTTCCCTAACGTAAAGAAACTCTTTATGTTGGGAACACCGAGCATGATCGGCCAGTTCGAGAAGGCAGGATTCGTCTCATGTGCAGACGATCCGGATGACGTTCCGGACATGCTGATTGTGGCCTTTGACACCACGCTGGTATATTCACGCCTCTGCCGCGCCACTTGGTGGGCGAAGCAGGGCATTCCGTACATGGCGACCAATCCGGATTGGGTCTGCCCGACCGATGCGAGAACCATTCTGGTGGACTGCGGCTCGCTTCAGAAGTGCATCGAGGCGGCTTCAGGCAGAAGACCGGACAAGGTGATGGGAAAGCCTGATCCTACGATGCTTGATGGAATCCGCGACCGCAACGGCTTGAAGGCGGACGAGATAGCGATGGTCGGCGACAGAATCTACACGGACATAGCGATGGGGCACAACGCCGGAGCCGTCAGCGTGCTCGTTCTCTCTGGTGAGACGACCCTTGAGACTGCATTGAAGGTGGCCGAGGATGCGCGTACGAACCCTCATCCTGAGCACTATCCTGCCGACTTCATCGTCCGTGACCTCAAGGAACTATGTGACCTGATTCTTGAGAGCCACAAGAACTAATCTGCCGAGTTGCCGATGAAAATCCTTTTCATCCACGGACTTGCGTCCTCCGGAGCCTACAAGATGGCGTCCTCCCTGCGGATTCTCCTGAAGGGCAGCGAGGTCATAGCCCCGGATGTTCCCATCGACCCGCGCGAGGCTCTGGATCTTCTTGAAGGAATATGCCGGAACGAGCAGCCTGACCTCATCGTGGGCCTGTCCCTCGGTGGGTTCTGGGCGCAGAAACTCCGTGGCTACCGAAAAATCCTCGTCAACCCGGACTTCCACATCTCCCGGCTCCTCCGCACAATGATAGGGGAGCGTGAATATCTCTCCCCGCGTCGTGATGGAGCGTTGACGTTCACCGTCACCGAAGCATTGTGCGATGAATATGCCCGTTTGGAAACCACTGAGTTTGACGGGCTTACTCCAGTTGAGATCGCCCTGACAACCGGAATGTTCGCTGACCGAGACGAGATGGTGAACTGCAAGGACGAGTTCGAAAGATTCTACCCCGGCATGGCGCGTTCCTACCCTGGGACTCATCTGCCGAATTACCCTGAAATAAAGAAATATATCCTCCCGGTAATCGAAATCGGCCTATAAAACCTGGCCGTCTTCCGTACTTGGATGACTTTAATTAAATGTGCAATGAAATATCTTATCAACAACTCCACCGACCCGTATTTCAACCTAGCGTTCGATGAATATTGCCTCGAGAACATCCCGTCCGAGGAACCGTATTTCTTCCTCTGGAGGAACCGTCCTGCGGTGATCATCGGCCTGAATCAGAACGCCTACAGCGAGGTGAATCTGGACTATCTCAATTCGCACGGAATCACGTTGGCCCGTCGCGTCACCGGTGGCGGAGCCGTCTATCACGATCTCCAGAACATGAACTACACTATCATCGGCAAGAATCCGTCACCGCAGCCGATGGTGGATGCCCTGCGTCAGTTGGGCGTTCCTGCTGAGCTGACAGGCCGCAACGACATATTCGTGGAAGGAAGAAAGGTCTCCGGCTACGCCCGCCGCGTCTCCCACAATCAGGAGATCATCCACGGCACGCTGATGTACAACGTTGATCTTGACACCCTTGTCAAAGTCCTCGACACTCCGACCTCAAAGATGCAGGCCAAAGGAATATCCTCGGTCAAGAGCCGGGTGGCGAACCTGAAGGAGTACCTTCCTCAGTTCAAGTCCTTGGACGAGCTTCAGGCCGCTCTTCAGGAAATCCTTTCCGCAGGTGATGGTCAAATGCCACTCTCGGATGAACAGATCGCAGAGGTCCGCAAGCAGGCCGATGAGAAGTTCTCCACTTGGGATTTCATCTACGGCCACTCGCACGAAGCCGATTTCCACTGCAAGGCCAAACTCTCCTGCGGCACAGTCGAAGCCAACCTCCGTGTGGACCACGGCCTCATCACCCGTCTCGACTTCACCGGCGATTTCCTCTTCGACACCCCGGCCGACCAGCTGGCCGCCAAGATGATCGGTCTCCGTTACGACCCCACTGACATAAAGTCTTTCCTCGCCTCCCAGCCCATCGCCACCTATTTCCGTGACGCCACCGCTGACGAACTCGCGAGTTTGCTCTTTAAGCCAACGTTTTGAATATGAATAAAACAGCTACGGTTTTGACGTTGGCCGTGTGCTGGTTCTTAGTCTCCACACGGGTCTTTGCGCAGGAATTGACTCCGTACAAGACGCTGAAATATGCCCAAAAGGACACGGCGGAGCTTTATATGGACATCTACCGTCCGGCGGAGGGGAGTGTGACCGAGATTGACGGTCGCAGGAAACCGACGATCCTTTATGTTTTTGGCGGAGGATTTATGGAAGGGAACAGGCGCGACGGAACGGCGATGGAGTGGTTCCGGGATCTTACCTGTGCCGGTTACGGTGTCGTGGCGATAGATTACAGGCTTGGCTTGAAGGGCGTGCGCGGCGTGACCGCGTCAGAGTTCACAACACTGCTGGACAAGGCGATACACATTGCTGTTGAGGATCTTTTCAGCGCGACATCATACCTGATCGCACATAAGGACGAATTGGGCATAGACCCTTCCAACATCGTGGTCGCCGGCTCCTCCGCCGGCGCGATCACCTCATTGCAGGCTGAATATGAGATCTGCAACAGAACCGCTTGTGCCTCAGCGCTTCCGGCTGACTTCAACTACGCCGGAGTGATGTCCTTCGCCGGAGCGGTGCTGGTCAAAGGAGAAACTCTTGAATATTCCCGAAAACCTTGTCCGACACTTCTGATGCACGGCACGAAGGATGATATCGTGCCCTATGAGGTGACTTGTTATGCCGGTTATTCGTTCTGTGGTTCCTCGTTCATAGCCAAAGCATTATCTGACAACGATTACGACTATCGTATCTACCGCTATCTCGGCAACAACCACACCGTCGCCGGTTTTATGCATTCCACTCTGGACATAGAAAGAGATTTTCTGGAGCATAACGTGATGCAATCCGCCCGCTTGAACGTGGATTCCCTGATAGAAGACCCGTCCCTGCCATATTACCCCTCCGTCAACAGCAATCTTTACGACATCAAGGCCGACTGACTTTATTATCCGAGATAATCTCACTTTATACCGTATTAATGACGAGATAAAGTGAGATTATCTCGGACTTTTTGTAATTTTGCAAAAAAACATAGGTATGCAGAAGATCATCGGAAGGGAGAGCGAGTTGGCTGAATTGAGACGTTGCCTGGATTCGGATCGTTCGGAGTTTGTGATTGTCTATGGACGACGCCGTGTCGGAAAGACTTTCCTTGTTGACACTTTTTTCAATGGGCAATATGACTTTACTTTCGTGGGTGGAAATAGGCTTTCAAAAGAAAAGCAACTGCGTAATTTCTCGAAAGCGCTCAAGAAAGCGGCGAAGTTGCCTGTGCAGCCGAAATTCCCAGATTGGTCAGATGCGTTCGATGCGTTGGAAGAGTATCTTGAAACCATTAACGAGCCACGTAAAAAGGTGATATTCATAGACGAAATGCCGTGGATTGACACACCTAAGTCAGAGTTCGTGGAGGCTTTGGAAACTTTCTGGAACGCTTGGGGTGCACGTCGGAACGACATTATGTTTGTCGCAAGCGGTTCGGCATCATCGTGGATGATGGATAAACTTGTGGAAAATCCCGGAGGATTGCACGCAAGGATCACCAACAACATTTACGTCCGTCCTTTTACCCTTAAAGAGACTGAGGAATATCTGCACAGCCGTCGGATCGGCTGGGATCGTTATCAGATACTGAGACTTTATATGATCCTCGGAGGCATCCCATTTTATCTTAGTCTGCTCGATCCTGCCAAATCAATGATTGAGAACATTGATTATCTGTTCTTTCGTCGCAACAGTGAGATGCGCACTGAGTTCGATGAGCTGTACAATGCGATATTCAATAATGCAGGAAAATACCTTGAAGTCGTTGAGGCATTGTATAGAAACAAGGCCGGTTTGACTTCAACCGAGATACGGAATACTACTGGAATTGAGGGTAAAATGCTAGCGACCACTTTACGGAATCTTGAGAGATGTGACTTCATCATCTCTTTCACTCAGTTCGGCAACAAATCGAGAGGAACTCTGTACCGGCTTGTTGACTTCTACACCCTATTCTATTTCAAGTTCATAAAGTCGTTGGACACAAAAGACGAGCAATGGTGGCAGCATAACTACAATTCCCGGTCGGTCGAGTCTTGGCAAGGGACATCATTTGAACTTGTATGTCTCACACATCTCAATCAGATAAAGCTGAAATTGGGAATCTCCGGAATATCAACCTGTGCATCATCCTGGAGATATAACGCCTCGGAGGAAAACACGGAGCGTGGCGCGCAGATTGACCTTGTCATTGACCGGGGTGATCACGTGATCAATCTATGCGAGATTAAATTCTGCGCGACAAGATTTTCCGTGGCCGCAGACTACGAACGGATAATACGTGACAGGGTGCGGCTGTTCCGAGAGAAAACCGGGACATCAAAAACATTGGTCTGCACTTTCATAACAACTTTTGGAGTGGTCAAAGGAACGCACTATGGAATCGTGGATAATGAGGTTGACTCGAATGACTTGTTCGCGTGACAACTTCCGTGACCAATATACCTTGCTCGAAAAGCACCGGATACCCACACTTCTTCCGTACAGTTTATATTCAGATCCCGCCATATAGTTGACATCAGCCCAGCTCTCTAGCAGAAATCATGTGATTTTTATAATGAGACTCTGGATGCCCTTGTTTTTCGTAAATTTGTACATGCTTTTCACAAATCAAATATGCTTTTAAGAGATGAGAAGATTATCTGATAAGATTTCAAGATTGACTTTCGGGTTGTTAGTGGTACTTGTTTCCATAGGAACTTTTCCTCTTGCCGCCCAGTCTATGAAGACATCCAAGGATCTTTACAAACAGTTCCAGAACCCGGACAACCGCTACCGTCCTTTCGTGCGCTGGTGGTGGAACGGAGACCGTGTCGAGGCCGAGGAACTTGTGCGTGAGCTTCACATCCTCAAGGATGCGGGGATCGGAGGAGTCGAGATCAATCCGATCGCCTTTCCGTATGGCGCTGACGCAAAGGACACGAAATCGCTCAAATGGCTGAGCGACGAGTGGATAGACATATTGAAAATCGTGTTCGACGAGGCTGAACGCATCGGGATGACCTGTGACCTGATCATTGGATCCGGATGGCCTTTCGGAGCGGAGACCCTGCCACGTGACGAGCGCGCCTCAGTGATGCTGACCTACGTTCAGAAGGTGACGGGCGGAGAGAGGTTCGAGATGTCCAAGTTCAACATATTCAAGAACCTTGACCCAGGCGTGACTGTGGTTAATCCGGCACGGACCGCTGAGTTGGTGTCGGTCTTTCTTGCGCCTGACCCGATATCTGATTTGGATGAGGTCATTGACCTTTCCGGATGTGTCAGGGATGGTGTCATTGTAACTGATATTCCTAATGGTGATTATCAATTGTATGCTTTGGTCAGGTATGATTCTTTTGCCAGTGTCATCAACGGTGCTCCGGGAGCGGCTGGTTCGATTCTCAATTTTATGAATGCGGAAGCCATACGCCACTATCTTGACAATATGGCCGACACACTCGAAGCCAAACTTGGGCCGCTCTCGAAGCACCTAAGGGCTTTTTTTGTCGATAATATGGAGATTGAGGGAAGCAATTGGACCGAAGGTTTCGTCGAGGA
Source organism: uncultured Bacteroidales bacterium (assembly GCA_934667175.1). Taxonomy (GTDB): domain Bacteria; phylum Bacteroidota; class Bacteroidia; order Bacteroidales; family UBA932; genus Cryptobacteroides. Next base: position 81,813 of record CAKULN010000001.1, read on the forward strand.
TTTCAAGGTTCGCAGGGGCTACGACCCGATGCCTTGGCTGCCGTTCACGATGTTCGAGGTCGGCCGTCTGGGGGACGTGAAGAACTTTGAGTATGGCTCGAAAAAGAGTCCTGAGTTTCAGGACAAGGTAAATCGTGTCAGATTTGACTTTATGTTGACTAAGGCCGAGTTGTTGCACGAGCGTTACACCAAGACTTATCAGGAATGGAGCAAGGATAGGGGAGTGAAGACCAGGTCACAGGCTTACGGATGCGGCTTCTTTCCTCTTGAGTCATCCCTTGGCTACGACATCCCGGAAGGCGAGTCTTGGACGACCAACTGGCTCAAGCACAGGATCGGAGAGGAGATGGGTGACGAGGACTACCGTCGCGGGCGTGCCTACACGATGATCAATAAATATGTTTCCTCGGCTGCTCACCTAACCGGAAAGCGCATTGTCAGCGCTGAAGAGATGACCAACACCTACAAGGTGTTCACGACAAGCCTTGAGTTCCTGAAGGTCGGCTCGGACATGAGCGCGATCTCCGGCACAACTCATTCAGTGTGGCATGGCTTCAACTATTCACCTCTGGATGCCGAGTTCCCTGGCTGGGTACAATACGGTACATTCCACAACGAGAGGAACACCTGGTGGCCTTACGTGAACAAGTTGAACAACTACCGCGCAAGGATCGCGAGCCAGCTTCAGAACGCTGATATGTACACTGACATCGCCATCCTCCCCGCCAACTACGACCTTTGGGCTACTCTTGGCGCTCAAAATGAACCATTCCCTGTTGAACTCAACGTACCTTACACCTCCCTGATCTGGGAGGCCATACACAAGAACGGAGGCGGTGCTGATTATGTGAGCGAGATCATCATTCGGGACGCTACAGTCCGCAATGGCAAACTCTGCTACGGACCTAAAGAATATGGTACCCTGTTCATCGTTGAGGTGACTAGCACGACCCCAGAGACTCTCGCCAATCTGGAGGGGTTCGTGAAAGGTGGCGGCAGGGTTTTCTGCATCGGGAAATATCCAGAGAAGTCTCTTGGTCTCAAAGATTTCGAGGCTCGCGACAAGCAGATCGCCGAGGCTGTGGCACGTCTGAAGGAGTACAAGGACAATTTCATACTACTTGAGAAACCGGCCGATGGAAAGTACCTTGAATGGTACACAGGTGTGATGGAGAAGTACAACCTTCCTCACACTCTGACGATCTCTAACCCGGACAGATTCCTGCTTCAAAATCAGTATGTTACTGATGATGGAAGTGATATATTCCTTTTCGTGAACGCTCACATGAGTGAGGCTAGGGAGACGGACATAATATTCCCGAAATCCGTGACAGCTAGGAAGCATGCATGGCTGTACGATCCTGCGACAGGCAAGAGGTACACCCTTCCGGTTGGTAAGGACGGTAAGATGCACTTCCGCTTCGGTCCATCGGAGACTTATCTCTTTGTGTTCAACAAGATGGGGGGCAGTGCTCCTGTGTGGAAGGCTCTTCCGCTTGAGGGTTCTGACGAGATTCAGTTGGCAGGCTCTTGGGATCTTAAGATGCACCACACATGGCCAGATTCAACGTGGACAGCCAAGTTGGATGAACTTCAAGATTTCAAGGACATGACCGACGCTACTTTCAAGAACTTCATGGGTGAAGTGACCTACACCAAGACCGTGTCGTTGTCCGGAAAACTTCCTAAGTACCTGAACCTCGGCAAGGTGTCTGACATCTGCGAGGTCTGGATCAATGGCAAACCTGCTGGTGTGAAGTGGTTCGGTGAGCGCGTCTATGACGTAAGCGGACTTCTCCGCCAAGGCGAGAACACCATCGAGGTGAAAGTCACGACCCGTATGGGTAATTATATTCAGACCCTCAAGGACAACAAGGTGGCGCAGCGCTTTGTGTTAAGACGTAACCAACCTTATGTCTCCGCAGGCCTTATCGGTCCGGTCACTCTTTATTGAACTGTTTTGATTTGTTTGAAATGTTGTTGGAGGGGGACATACTTGGTGTGCTGTTGGCAACGAAAAAGGTCAAAAGTGTTGCCGGAGAGGTGTAGTCGAAGCACTTGGGCGACAAAACAGGCCAAAAACGTCACGAATAGGGATTCGCGACACTATAAGGCGACGAAAATTGGCGAAAATGCTGCCCAAGGGAGCAGGGGTAACTACACCATTCCGAGGTCGGAGAAGAGAAGGCGGTATGCGGCAGCTTTCTTTTCGAGGGAGAGGGGATAGGCGCGGGATGAGGATGGCATGCGGTAGAGGCGCATCGAGTGGCCTTCAAAAATAAATTCTGAATATTCTCCCGTAGTCGGCGCATTAGCCCCGAACGTTTGACACAGGGTTTCTGTGGCTTTCTCACCAGTGGTGACAATGGCTTGACATTGAGGAATTTTCCTTAGCAGGGTCGGGATGTCGGTCGGGGCGACGACTTCCAGGAACTTGTCGGAGGCGTTGTCTTTAAGGCGACGGACGGCTGTGGCGGTGTCGTACATCGCTATGCCGGTCTCGGTACAGAAATCCACTATGTCCTCCAGTTTAAACTTCTTGGCGGCAACGTCCACGAAACGGTTCTTGTTACCAAAGAAAATCAGGCCAAGGATCCGCCACATGTCATTGATGAAGTTCGGGTAGTAGAACTCCATGCTCCAGCGTTTGGATTGTGGCGGGAAACTGCCGAGCATCAATACTTTGGCGTTCTCCGGCAGGAACGGCTCGAAAGGGTGCCGCTCAATTGGAGGTAAGCCGGAATCAGGAAGCAGTTTGGTCGCTGAGCATGTCGAAGTGACCGAACTGCCGCCCGAAGCAGCGGAGTCGTTACAAGGAGTCGCTTCGACAGGCTCAGCGACCGGGGAGACAGGCATAGAGAACATTGTGGCCTCTAAAATTCCTCCGGGCACTTCGGCTGGCTCAGTGACCGGAGGAATGGTTTTCAAATCTTTGTGAATATTCATTACTTAGCGGAGTCCGCGGAACCTTCGACAAAGGCGACGATCTCACCCTTGGCGACCTTGTCTCCCTGCTTGCCGAGAGTGGCCACGATGCGACCGTCTACAGCCGGAACGAGCTCCTCCATTCCGTAATATGTCTGCACGAATCCGATGCCCTTGCCGGCCTTGACCTCGGTCCCGGCTATTGGCGCGGCGGAATCGTCCTCCACATCAACCTGCCAGAGAAGCTGACCCTTGGCAGGAGCCTGGACAGGAACGGCGTGAGGATAACGCTTGGCATATTCATCGACATCGAACTTAGGCATCTCGACGACAGGGCGCACCACCTCGATCGGGGCGTTCGCCTTGGCCTTGAGGTCAGCGAGCTCGGCGTTGAAACGCTGCTTGGCGATTCCGCTCTTGTAGTTCCTGTACTGGCGCTCGTGCATAGCGAACTCGAAGAGCTCCTCCTCGTCCTGACCTTCGTCCCAGCCCTCTTCCTTCATCATCTGGCGGAACTTAGGCAGCTCGTCCGGGTACATTTCCTGAGGATCTCCGGTGTAGAACTCCAGACCTTTCTGCTTCGCAAGATCCACGATCTCAGGAGCAAGCTCGCCAGGAAGACGGCCCATCTTGCCGAGAATCATATTCCATGTGTCCTTGTCGATGGTTGTCCAACGAGGCTTGCCGTTCAACAGGTTCAGCAGATTCATCAGCGCCGTGTTCTTCGTGTACTGGCTGAACGGGGTCACGAGTGGCGGGTAGCCGAGACGCGGCCAGACATATTCAACTTCCTGGAACAGTTTGACCATCAAAGTGTCAAGGCTGATCTCCGGACGACCGTGAGCCCTCTCGGCGGCGTTGATCGCGCCCTGGAATCCCTTGAGGTCGGCCATCATCGAGCCCATCATTCCGCCCGGCAGGCCGCAGCCCACGAGCAGCGAGCTCATCTTGGCGTTGGACGGGTTGATCCAGTAGCCGAGGAAGTCGTCGATGAATTTTTGCGTGAGACGGCGCACTTCCATGTACGCGTCCATATTCAGATCCTTTACAAGGAATCCGTCGGCCTTCAGCATCTCCCTGATCGTGATGACATCCGGGTGAACCTTTCCCCATGAGAGCGGCTCGACAGCCACATCGAGGACATCGGCTCCGGCACGCGCCACCTCCAACATCGACGCCGGAGCGAAACCAGGGCCTGAGTGACCGTGGTATTGGACAAGGATGTGCGGGTATTTCTTCTTGATGTCGCGGGTGAGCCTGCCGAGGAAGGTCGGACGGCCGATTCCAGCCATGTCCTTGAGGCAGATCTCGTCGGCTCCATATTCAACAACCTTGTCGACGATGCTCATGTAATATTCAACGGTGTGGACAGGGGAGTTGGTGATGGAAAGCGCCACCTGCGAGATCATCCCGCCTTTCTTGGCGAACTCGACGGAGCGGCGCAGGTTCCTGTGGTCGTTCAGGCCGCAGAACGAGCGGGAGATGTCCGTGCCCTGCTTTTTCTTGACCTTGAACATCAGTTCTCTGACATCTGCCGGAACCGGGTTCATCCTGAGGGCGTTGAGACCCCTTTCGAGCATGTGTGTCTGGATGCCGGCCTTGTGGAAAGGGGCGGTCCAGCGGCGTACAGCCACGTTAGGGTTCTCGCCGAAAAGAAGGTTCACCTGCTCGAACGCTCCACCGTTTGTCTCGACTCGGTCGAAGCAGCCCATATCAATGATGGCTGGAGCTACCTCCACAAGCTGGTCCACACGGGGAACGTACTTGCCGGATGATTGCCACATATCCCTATAAACGAGGGAAAACTTGATTTCTCTTGCCATAATGTTATCGTAATTTACAGTTTACAAATATACTTATTTCTTATCTAAAATTATATTTTTGAAGAGGGTGGAATTTTGCTAACTTTGTAAGTTATGAAAAATGCGTTTCTGACAATAGCGATCATCATCCTCGTCGCCACCGCGGTGACGGGATGCGACTTCTTCAGGAGGCTCGCCGGACGGCCTGACTCCGAATGGATTGAGGCGAAGGCTGAGTCTATCCGACAGGAAGAGGAGGCTCTGCGTGTCCGTCAGGATTCGCTGGAAAAAGCCCGTAAGGCCATCGCTGACTCGCTTGCCGCCGCTGATTCTGTTCGTCTTGCCAATCATCGTTACCGTTTCTGCATAATCCTGGGCTCGTTCTCCAGCAAAGAGAATGCCGAGCGGTATGTCGAGGAGATAGCGGCGAAGGGGTACAAAGGGGAACTTCTCACATTCAGGAACAGCACTGCCGTGGGGGTGTGTCCGACAGACGATGAGGCTCAGGCCAAGAAGTCGCTGGAGGATATTCAAAGGCAGGATTTTTGCCCTAAGGGCGCGTGGATTTTAGAAAGGAAACAATGATGAAAGGAAAAATCACGATCGTTTCGGCCATCTGCGCCATCTTCATCGGGCTAATCCCGGCTAATGCCCAATTCCGGAATGGGGCCTCCTACGCCGATCTGGATGACAGCGAGACAGTCCGGGCGTTCAAAGAGCATGTCTCGACCATCTCGGCGGCGGTAATGGAGGGACGTAAGGCCGGTTCAGAGGGCGAGAGGATGACCGCTGAATATGTTACCGGAATATTCAAGAAATATGGTGTCGACGTGCTGTCCGGAAAGGATGGCGATGTGTTCGGAATCCGTCAGGACAGTGGCGACACGTTGACCTCACGCAATGTCATCGCTTTCATTCAAGGAGGAGACAAAGCATTGAGAAATAGATATATAGTGATCGGGGCAAGGATGGACAACCTCGGCACGGACACGATGACGATTGACGGACGGACAGTCGGGCGGACTTATTACGGAGCCAACGGCAACGCCTCGGGTCTTGCCATGATGCTTGAGTTGGCCAGGATGCTCCGGACCAACAGTCCGCTGTTGGGACGTTCGGTACTGTTCGTGGCCTTCGGGGCTTCTATGCAGACTTACGCAGGCTCGTGGTACTTCCTTAACAGGGCGTTCTCGGATGTGGCGGACATCGACGCGATGATCAATCTGGACATGGTAGGCACCGGAGGAGACGGCTTCTACGCCTACACATCCTCCAACGCCGACATGAACGAGATCGTCAAATCCTTGGCGGGCCAGCTCCAGCCGATTCTTCCTACCCTGACGGCGCAGGAGCCTTATCCCTCCGACCATAGGGCGTTCTACGACAAGAAGATTCCTTCAATTCTCTTCACCACAGGACATTACCCTGAATATGGCACAGAACGTGACACCCAGTCCATCATCGACTACGACACTATGGAGAGGGAACTTGAATATGTCTATAACTATTCGGTGGCCCTCATCAACGGCCCTAAGCCGATCTTCAATCCTTCCGATCTGTCAGGTCTGACCAAATCCAAGGGAGGTGACTCGGTTGTGCCTTACTACGATTGCGACTATCGTCCGTCGTTCCTCGGGAGCCGCGACCCGAGAGTGTTCCTTGAGAAATGGGTCTACACCTACATGAAATATCCTAAGGAGGCGGTGAAGAACGGGATCCAGGGCCGTGTCCTTGTGGATTTCGTGATTGACGAGAAGGGCAAGGTCCGTGACGTCAAGGTTCTTAAGGGAGTCGATCCGCTTCTGGACGCCGAGGCCGTGAGGATCATAAGCGCCTCCCCGGACTGGAAACCTGGCTGGCTTATGGGTAAGAAAGTCAAGTCCAGGATGTCGCTCTATGTGGAGTTCCGTCTGGAGAAAAAAGGCAGTTTCGGATTGAAAAAGCATGATAATTAATAAACAACAGTAATAAAATGGACTACGATTTCAGGAAAATTGAGAAAAAGTGGCAGGCCTACTGGGCACAGAACGGCACTTTCAAGACGAAGGAGGATCCTTCCAAGCCGAAGTTCTACGTTCTGGACATGTTCCCTTATCCGTCAGGAGCGGGACTGCACGTCGGCCATCCGTTGGGCTACATCGCCAGCGACATATATTCCCGCTACAAGAGACTCAAGGGCTTCAATGTGCTTCATCCGATGGGGTATGACGCTTTCGGCCTTCCTGCCGAGCAGTATGCCATCCAGACCGGACAGCACCCGGAGGTCACGACGGTGAACAACATCAACCGCTACCGTCAGCAGATGGACAGGATCGGTTTCTCCTACGACTGGAGCCGTGAGATCCGCACCTGCGACCCAGCCTACTACAAGTGGACCCAGTGGGCTTTCCTGAAGATGTTCGGGTCATGGTACGATAATGATGCTCAGAAGGCCCGCCCGATTGAGGACCTTATCGCAGCTTTCGAGAAAGGCGGAAGTGCCGCTGTCAACGCCGCATGTACTGAACACGAACCATTTACGGCGGGGCAGTGGCAGGCATATTCAGAGAAAGAGAAGTCTGACGCTTTGATGAACTACCGCATCGCCTACCAGGGTGAGACGGCGGTGAACTGGTGTGCCGGACTTGGGACCGTGCTGGCCAACGACGAGGTGAAGGACGGGCTTTCCGTCCGTGGAGGCTTCCCTGTGGAGCAGAAGAAGATGAAGCAGTGGCAGCTCAGGATCTCAGCCTATGCCGGAAGGCTTCTGGAAGGTCTGGACAAGATTGACTGGACTGACTCCCTCAAGGAGATGCAGCGCAACTGGATCGGCAAATCCAACGGCTGCGAGGCCGTGTTCAAATGCTACAACGGTGAGACAGAGCACGACGTGACCATATTCACAACCCGCGCTGACACAATGTTCGGCGTGACATTCATGGTGCTGGCCCCGGAGAGTGACCTCGTTCCGCTTTTGACGACTCCGGAGCAGAAAGAGGCTGTGGATGAATATCTTGCCGCCGTAAAGAAAAAGACCGAGCGTGAGAGGATAGCCCAGACCAAGACCGTCACCGGTGTGTTCAGCGGCTCCTACGGAGTGAACCCGATGACCGGTGACAGAGTTCCGATCTGGATTTCTGAATATGTCCTCGCAGGTTATGGTACAGGCGCGATCATGGCGGTTCCGGCGCACGACAGCCGAGACTATGCGTTTGCGAAGAAGTTCAACCTGCCGATAATTCCTCTGATCGAGGGCTGTGATGTCAGCGAGGAAAGCTTCGATGCGAAGGAAGGCAAGATGATCAATTCCGGATTCCTTAACGGACTGGATGTCAAGGAGGCGATTCCTGCCGCCATTGAATATGTTGAGAAACAGGGCTTCGGCCACAGAAAGGTCAACTATCGCCTGCGTGACGCGATCTTCAGTCGCCAGAGGTACTGGGGCGAGCCGTTCCCTATCTACTACAAGGACGGAATCCCGACTCCTGTTCCGTTTGAGAAACTGCCTCTCACGCTGCCTGAGATCACCGAGTTCAAGCCGACCGAGAGCGGTGAGCCGCCTCTCGCCAGGGCAAAGGACTGGACCTACGAGGGCTACCCTCTTGAGACCAGCACGATGCCAGGCTTCGCCGGATCCAGCGCCTACTATCTGCGCTACATGGATCCTCACGACAACGAGGCACTTGTTGACAGAAAGGTTGATGAATATTGGCGTGACGTGGATCTGTACATCGGTGGTACAGAGCACGCTACGGGGCATCTGATTTATTCCCGGTTCTGGGACAAGTTCCTCTACGACCTTGGCTATGTCTGCGAGGACGAGCCGTTCCGCAAGCTGGTCAACCAGGGTATGATTCAAGGCCGTTCCAACTTCGTCTATAGGATCGTAGGCACCAACAAGTTCGTGTCGCTCGGTCTCAAGGACCAGTACGAGACCACCGAGATTCATGTGGACATCAACATCGTGCGCAACGACAAACTCGATCTGGAGGCGTTCAAGGCTTGGAGGCCTGAGTTCGCCGACGCCGAGTTCATCCTTGAGAACGGGGAGTATGTCTGCGGATGGGCCGTGGAGAAGATGAGCAAGTCGATGTTCAACGTTGTCAATCCGGACAGGATCTGTGATGACTACGGCGCCGACACCCTTCGTCTCTACGAGATGTTCCTCGGACCACTTGAGCAGTCAAAGCCTTGGGACACAAAGGGTATCGACGGAGTGAACAGATTCCTGCGCAAATTCTGGAGACTCTTCTTCGACGGAGACAACTGTCTCGTCACCGATGAGAAGGCCACTCCAGCCGAGCTCAAGGTTCTGCACAAGCTGATCGCCAAGGAGCAGGATGACATCGAGCATTTCTCGTTCAACACGACAGTCAGCGCGTTCATGATCGCCCTGAATGATCTGGCCGGGCTCAAGTGCCACAAGCGTGAGATTCTTGAGCCGCTGACGATAATGCTCTCTCCGTTTACCCCGCACATCGCTGAGGAACTTTGGTCTGTGCTCGGTCACAGCGAGAGCATCACCTACGCTCACTTCCCCGAGTTCAACGCAGCTCTTGCCGCCGAAGACAATGTGACCTACCCGGTTTCATTCAACGGGAAGATGCGTTTCACCGTGGAACTCCCCAAGTCTCTCTCTCCTAAGGAGGTCGAGACTCAGATCCGGGAGATGGAACAGACTTCCAAATACGTGGGCGGGCAGAACATCGCCAAGGTGATCGTCGTGCCTGGCAAGATAGTGAACTTTGTATTGAAATAATCCATGACATTAGGTTCTTCTACAATTCTGAGGGGCGTTAAGGAATATCTTCTCATCACCCTCGGCATAGTTATCTACACTGTGGGCTGGGCGATATTCCTGACCCCGAACAATCTCATCGGAGGTGGTGTATCCGGTATCAGCGCCATCATCCAGTACGCAACCGGCATCAAGATGGGATATTCCTACTTTGTGATCAACACGATACTGCTGATTATCTCGGTGATTATCATCGGTCCTGCCTTTGGTGCGAAAACGGTATATGCGATAATTCTTGCATCTGTCTGTCTGAATATCTTTCAATCCATTATCCCTGAGACAATTATCCATGATTTCGCATTGTCGAACGGCAAGTTGATGTGCTCGATAATCGGCGGCTCGATGGCGGGTGTTGGCATCGGCATGTCCATCTCTCAGGGCGGAAGTACGGGAGGCACCGACATCATCGCGATGATCATCACGAAATTCAGGAATATATCCCCGGGGCGCATCATCCTCACAATTGATGTGTTCATCATCGCGTCCTCGTTGTTGTTCCCTTCATTCGGGGCTGATGGCCAGGCTATTCCTTTCGACGCCAAGTTCTCCATCGCTGTCTACGGTATGATCATCGTCACCGTCAACGGCTATGTGGTTGACCTTTACCTTTCCGGATCCAAGCAGAGTGTGCAGCTGTTCATCCTGTCAAGACATTTCGAGGAGATCGCCGACATGATCGCCAAGGATTTCCACAGGGGAGTCACGGTGCTCAACGGAGAAGGCTGGTACACTAAGAAGCCGGCTTCCGTGTTGATGGTCATCACAAGGAAAACGGACATTAACCTATTGCTGAAATCAATCAAGCGTGTCGATCCTGACGCTTTCCTGTCCATATCCTCTGTGAGTGGAGTTTACGGTCAGGGATTCGACTCGATAAAAGGCGCAAAGAAAAGCTAAAAATCGCAAAAGAAAACATTATTATCATTTTATACCCCCCGTGCAAACCCCCGCATGGGGGCTTTTTGTTTTTATCTTGCCCTGAACCGAACCATATAATATTGACCGAAAGATGACAATACTTATCGCAATTCTGGCTCTTGCCGAGTTCGCCTTTTTCTTTATCCATGATTTGAGGCTCAGTAAGGACAACAGGTCTGAAAGGCACGTGATCCGTCTGATGTCGTGTACCGGAGGCATGGCTTTGATCCTGCTCGAAATCGCGCTTCCTTGTCCCGTCGGACTTCAGGAACTGGCGGTGGACCTTTCGATGTCGACGGCGATACTCGTCTTGTATCCATGTTCTTTTGAGAAGCCTAAAGCCTCGTTTCTCGCGTCAACCTATCTGCTGGCGTCCGGTCTTGCCTCTTTTGCTTGCTTTGGCTTCAGAGCTGCCGGCACCCTTGACTTCAAGTGCCAACGGGCGGTTTGCTCATTTGTCCCGATGTTCATCTTTGTCCTTTGCTATTTCCTTTACATCGCCTACTTGCGTTTTACGGGGATCCGTATGATGTTCCGCCACACCGCGGTGTGGCATAACGTGGAGGAGCATTCCCGATTTCTCTATTCGCTTGCCTTTCTGGTAGCCGGCATGCTTTTCATTGGCTGCATCCCGATGTCCGGTCATTGGAGAGATGTCCTTTCAACCGTCTCTGTGCTTATGTTCCTTGGACTTTATGCTTTATTATACCTCCGGGCGATGACGGGAAGGACGTTCGTGCTCAACCGGGAGACGGAGAAAAAGATCAAGGACATAATCAAGGGCAATTTGAGGACAACATACGCCGAAAAAGTAGATGAGGACAAGAAAATGAGCTATCTCTATAAACGGATAGTGATGTTTATGGAGGAGAAAAGGCCATATCTGAACCAGACGTTTGACATGTCGTATCTGGCTGACCGTATGCTTACCAACAAACTGTACCTTTCAAAGACTATAAACGTCCTTTCCGGCCGAAATTTCAGGCAGTTCGTGAATTATTACAGAGTACGGAGAGCCATGGAACTATTCAAAGAGGATCCCCGGCTCAAGATCAACGAGGTCTCGGAGATGTCCGGGTTCCGGACCGCTGTCTCGTTCAACATGGCGTTCAAGATGAACACCGGAAAGACTCCGACGGAATGGTTGCAGGATTGTGTGGCTGAACCTCAGGTCAAATGAGCGTCAGAGCCTCCATGATGCGGGAGGAGGCGCGATGATGTCCATTTCGGTCTTCTTGACAGGATGGACGAATCTGACCTCATGGGAGTGGAGACATATTCCTCCATCAGGGTTGGAACGCGGAGCTCCGTATTTCAGGTCACCCTTGATGACGCACCCGATACCGGCCAGTTGGCAGCGGATCTGGTGATGCCTGCCGGTGAGAAGACGTACCTCTACCAATGAATATCTCTCCGTGTTCCTCAGGTGGGTATAGACCAGTTTCGCAAGTTTGGCTCCTGGAGTCTTCTCGCCATCTCTGGCGATGAAACTCTTGTTCATCTTCTCGTTGCGTACAAGCCAGTCATCAAGTTCGGCGGACTCCTTTTCCGGGGCATGGCAGCACAGAGCCCAGTAGGTCTTGTGGATATTCCCGGACCTGAACATCTCCGAGAGTCTGGAAAGTGCCTTGGAGGTCTTCGCGAAGATGGTTATGCCACTGACAGGCCGGTCAAGGCGATGCGGAATCCCGACATACACCTTGCCCGGCTTGTCATCTCTTTGGGCGATGAAGGCTTTCAGAGTCTCCGCAAGACACTCGTCCCCTGTCTTGTCAGCCTGGACAATCTCTCCCGGCCTTTTGTTGAAGACAAGGATGTGATTGTCCTCGTAGAGGATTCTGGATTCCAGATCCTTGAACTCCTCGTCCTCCAGTCGTCTATATTCCATTATTCAATAGGTACCAATGCGAAACTGAGGGTTCCCCTGCAGCAAAGCTTGCCGCCCACTTCCAGTTTGGCGGAGCAGAAGAACAGATTGCCTCTTCTTTCGTCCAATGTGGCTGTCACCTCGCACAGGTCTCCCGGCTTTACCGGATTCTTGAAACGGACCTTGTCCAGTCCGGCGTAGAGGGTAATGTGCCCGGGAATCTCATCCTTGACAAGGATAGCGCAGCTCTGGGCCATGATCTCGCACTGGATCACGCCCGGAACTATCGGATTCCCCGGGAAATGTCCTCTCGTGAAGAACTCGTCTTCCTTGATTCTGTATTTGGAGTGTGCCGCTCCGTTTTCATCAATGTGAGCCTCCTCGATGAGGAGCATGGGCTCACGGTGCGGCAAGAATTGTTTGATTTCTTCCTTGTTCATGTCCGTCGTTGTTATGAAGAATATTCCCGGATTAGCCTTCGCACTTTCTGAAGGCCACGCAGGCGTCGTGTCCGCCGAAGCCGAACGAGTCGGAGATTCCGAGCGTCAGGTCTGTCTTGACGGCCTTGTTAGGGGTGTAGTCAAGGTCGCACTCCGGATCCGGGGTGTCCAGATTGATGGTAGGAGGGCAGATTCCGTCACGGAGCGCAAGCACTGTGGCGATTGCCTCGGCCGCTCCGGCGGCTCCGAACATGTGCCCGGTCATGGACTTGATCGAACTGATGTGAGCCTTGTAGGCGAAATCTCCGAGGGCGTTCTTGTACGCCAGTGTCTCGGCGACATCGTTCAGTTTTGTGCCTGTTCCGTGGGCGTTGATGTAAAGGTTGTCCTTATCCTTGTCGAAACCTGCCTCCTCAAGAGCCAGCTCTATGCACTTGGCCTGAGTGGTTCCGTCCGGCCTCGGGGCTGTGGAATGGTAGGCGTCGCAGGTGTTGCCGTAGCCGACCATCTCGCCGAGAATCCGTGCTCCGCGAGCCTTGGCGTGCTCATATTCCTCAAGCACAAGGGCTGCGGAACCGTCCGCCATGACGAATCCGGCGCGGTTGGCGTTGAACGGAAGAGATGCGTATTTAGGATCCGTGGCTCTCGAAAGGGCCTTGGCATTGGCGAATCCTACGATTCCGATAGGAATTGTGGCGTTCTCGCAGCCTCCGGTGATGATGGCGTCTGCGTAGCCGTTCCTGATGGCGCGGAAAGCCTCTCCCATAGCGTTTGTGGACGTGGCGCATGCGGTCACGATGTCAAGGCATGGGCCTTCGGCGTGGTGCATGATCGCGATGTGGCCGGCCGCTATGTTGGAGATCATTGTCGGAATGAACAAAGGTGAGATCCACTGGCCGGAAGGGTCTTCGATCATCTTGGCGATTTCCCTGTACTGGGTGGCGAATCCTCCGATTCCGGAACCGAAATAGACTCCGAGCCTGAAAGGATCGATGTTTTGCCCTTCGCCCTGTGACACAAGACCGGACTGCTTCATGGCCTGATAGGCGGCGGCGACACCGTACTGGGTGAATAGGTCCTGCTTCCTGATGAAAGGCTTGTCCATTCCGTATTCCTCAGCCTTGAAGTCCTTGATGATTCCGGCGATTCCGACCGGCAGGTTGTCAGTCGGGAAGGCCTTGATGGACTCGATTCCGCACACTCCGTTGCACAGATTGTCCCAGAACGTGTTTACGTCGTTTCCTACAGGGGAGATGACTCCCATTCCTGTTATAACTACTCTTTTATTCATTTCTTATCCTTTATGTTCTGTTATTTGATAAACCTTGAAGCCCCGGCGAGCAGCTTCTCCGCCCCGTCCATTAGGTCTTCCACGATCTCTTTGGCGGTCTCTTTCTTCTTTATCATGCCCGCTACCTCACCCGCGAGGAAACTTCCGCCCGCAAGGTCACCGTCGAAGACTGCCTTTCGCATCGAACCGGTACCGAACTTCAGGACCTCCTCCTTAGGAACCGCAGGATCATATTCCATCTTGAAGAATTTCTTCGCGAACGGGGTCTTGAGGCCTCGGACAGCGTCTCCAAGCGATTTGCCTGTCACCATGGTGCTGACATCGGACGCGGCGATCAACCTGGCCTTGTAGTTTTCGTGAATATGGCATTCATCGGCGATGAGGAATCTCGTCCCCACCTGAACCCCTTTCGCTCCAAGCATGAAAGCGGCGGCGACACCTCGGCCATCGAATATCCCGCCTGCGGCAAGTACCGGTATGTCGAGGGCGTCAACCACTTGCGGCACAAGTGCCATTGTATGAATATCCCCGATGTGTCCTCCAGACTCCGCTCCTTCGGCGACAACGGCCGTGGCTCCAAGCTCCTGCATCTTGAGGGCGTAGGCGACGGATGCCACGACAGGGATCACCTTGATTCCGGCGGCTTTCCATTTCTCCATGTAGGCGGCAGGGGAGCCGGCTCCGGTCGTCACGATCTGGACACCTTCCTCGATGATCATCTCCGCAACCTCTCCGGCGTTCGGAGCCTGAAGCATGATGTTGACACCGAATGGTTTATCGGTAAGGGTCTTGCATTTGCGGATTTCCTCCCTGACGGCTTCCGTACCGAAATTGATGGAGGAGATCAGGCCAAGTCCGCCGGCGTTTGAGACAGCGGCGGCCAGTTTCGCGTCAGCGATCCAAGCCATTCCCCCTTGGAATAAAGGACGCTCGATTCCGAGCAGGTCACAAATAATACTTTTTATCATATCGCTGCAAATATACTAATTAATGTTCAGATTACCATTCCACTACGGCAGCTCCCGAGAGCAAACCCGCACCAAAGGCGCTAAAGACCAGAATATCTCCCTTTTTGAACATTCCCTTCCTGTTGCACTCGTCCAGAAGGATTGGGCAGGAGGCCGATGATGAATTGCCGTGGTCTGTGATGTTGACCGGGAACTTCTCCGCCGGCTGTCCCATGAAGCTGATGATGGAGTCGATTATTCTCTGATTTGCTTGGTGTATCATGAAGTAGGCGACATCGCTCTTGTCTATTCCCACCTCGTTCAGAAGGCTTTGCACACCTTCCGTGCATGCTTTCACGGCAAACTTGAATACCTCGCGCCCTTTCATCTGCATCGGGACACTTTCCTCTTTTTTCGTGATGTAAGGCGTGTCGACAAGAGTCCTGGTCTGCCAGATCTCGTCCACGGACGGCTCGGCGTGCAGTTTTGTGCCTTTGATGTTGTCACCTTCGGTCAGCACGACCGCTCCGGCCCCGTCTCCGAACAGGACGCATGTCCCTCGGTCTTTCCAACTGGCCATTCTGGTCGGCTCCTCGACGCACGCCACGATTGCGTTCTTGATCTTGCCGGCCTTGTAGTACGTCTCCGCCATGTCCAAGGCATAGACAAATCCCGGGCAGGCGCAGTTGATGTCGAACATGGGGCATTTGAGCCCGAGTTTCTCTCCGATGATGCAGCTCATGCCTGGGGTTATATATTCGGAAACGACGTTGGAGACAATGAAGAGATCAATGTCTTCGGCCTTCAGCCCGGACATCTCAAGAGCCTTCCGCACGGCTTCGGTTCCGAGATCCTCCAGATTCTCGTCTGTGATCACATGCCTTGTCTTGATTCCTGTCCGTGGGTAGATCCACTCATCGCTGGTGTCCAGAAATCCCGCGAGCATGTCGTTGGTCACGACCTTTTTTGGAAGCGCGCTTCCTGTACCGATGATTCTCATAAATTCACTTAAATGTTTAATGTGTTCACTGGCAAAATTATGAATATGCCCGAACCACTCAAAAAGAAAGTGGTGAATAGCCCTTTTGAGTAGCGACTGATGAGTTTTTGTGGCGATTTCGCGGGATTTGTGGCGAATCTCAGGCTTTTGATAATTCCAAAAAGTGTTATATTTGCCATGTAAAAAGGGAAACAGGATGAGTTTTTTCAACAATCCTCTGCCAGGCTATCTTCGTGGCAAGAATCAACTTATCTACACCGTGACCTTCACGGCGTTGTTCTCCATCGTTTTCCTTTTGGTCAGTCTCCCGTTCTCGCACAACAGCTGGATGGCGCTCGGAAACTCAAGGTTCTTCGTTTTCACGGTGCTCTTCGCTCTCGGCTCTCTGATGATCGTGATTCTCAGTAAGTTCATCATGTACAAAACCCGGAACAAAATCAAGATGAATATTCTGGGCTACATAACATGGTGCGTCTGCGAGGTCATTGTGATCTGTCTGGCATATTCATTCATCACAGTGCCGATCACCGGCATAGGATGGGATCAGTTCCCGAAGACGTTGGGTAATGCTCTTCTGTATGGGAATACTTCATTGATAATTCCTTATATTCTTGCCGGAATGTACTATGCCATTCAGGACAAGAACCAGATCATCCGTCTGATGAACTACGGCAACGTGGTCTCTGACGAGGCTGTGCCGGCGTCTCAGCTGGAGAAGATCACGCTTTTCGACAACAGCGGCGACTTGAAGCTCTGCGTCAGCGCATCGAACCTCTACTACATTGAGTCTGATGACAATTACATCGTGGTATGGTACACCGACAGCAAGGGCGACCTTAAGCGTTACATGCTCCGCTGTCGCTTGAAGACCGTGGAGGAAAGTTTCCGGGGCAGCAGCCTTGTGCGTTGTCACAGAAAATACATTGTGAATATGGATAAGGTCAAGGTCCTGCGCAAGGAGAAGGATGGCTATGAGCTTGACCTCGACAACGACTTGATAGCTCCGATTCCGATCACGAAGACATATTCAGAAAACGTCCTGAGCCGTTTCAACAACACCTCAGGACGTCGTATGCAGTGATATTCCCGTAATTATTCGCAGAGTTTGTTCAGGGCGAGTTCCACGAGGGCGCGCACCTGTGGCTTGTAGTCCGGATTGCTGCTCTTGAGGTAGCGGTTGGCGATGGCGCAGCAGATTGTTCCGGCTTCGTGGCCGAGGTGTCTTGCCATTCCGGCGACAGCCGAACTCTCCATCTCGAAGTTCGTGATCCGATAGTCTCCGAAGCGGAACGACTCGAAGTCTTTCAGCATGTCAGGCATCGCGAGACCTTGTCTGACGACTCTGCCCTGTGGCCCATAAAATCCTGAGGCTGAGATGGTCATTCCCTTTACGGAACAGTCTTCGAATTTCTTGATCAGCTTCTCGCTTGCCTTCACGAAGTAAGGTGACGGGAGATTCTTGTTCCAATGAGTGTGCTGCTTGAAAGCCTCCTCCATCTCAAGGTTGGAGACCTCGTCCCTGTTGGCATACCAGTTCATCAGACCGTCGCAACCCACGGAATAGTGGGAGAAGATCGCCGAACCGAGCGGTATGTCAGCCTGAACGGCTCCGCAGGTTCCGATCCTGAGGATTGTCAGGGTGCGGTGCTCCTTTTTCGGCTCGCGGGTCGTGAAGTCCACATTGGCCAAGGCGTCCAGCTCGGTCATCACTATGTCGATGTTGTCCGTTCCGATTCCAGTCGACAACACTGTGATTCTCTTGCCGTTGTACTTGCCGGTCGTGGAGACGAATTCCCTTGACTGGTGACAGAACTCGATGTCGGTGAGGAATCCGGCTACCATGTCAACCCTTCCCGGGTCTCCGACGAGGATGACGATGTCGGCCAGCTCCTCCGGTTTCAGATGGATGTGGAACGCCGATCCGTCATCGTTGATGATTAATTCAGATTCTGCTATTCTCATAATATGAATTTTAATGTTTAACCCGCCAAATATAAGAATATTCAACGGAATTAACTATTTTTGTAAAATATGTGGCAGAGACTTCAAACTTTATACCTGTGCATCGCCACAGGTCTCATAGCGGCGCTTTTCTTCAGCGTCAAGGCATTCACGCTTGGTCCCGGCGGGATTCATGCCGTGGAATTGACCTACGTCAAGTACACACCGTACCTTATTCTTCTGATTCTGATCACCATCCTTCAGCTGTTGGCGGTGTTCACGTTCAACGTGCGGGTCTTCCAGATGCGCACGGCCGTGCTCTCAGCCATTCTGATGATCGCTCTTCAGGCCTGGATCGGGGTGGATTATTTCACGGCGGACAAGGAACTGATATTCAAGTTTACGGCTGTGTTCCCGCTCGTCGCCGCGATTCTGAATTTCATCGCCGCAAGGTATATCCTCAGGGATCAGCTTCTTGTCGAAAGCGTTTCCCACCTCCGCTCCCGGAAGAAGAATCATAAGATATAATCTATCTAGTCACTTCGACAGGCTCAGTGACCATCACATTACGGTCAGTGAGCCTTCAGTGGTCGCTGAACTTGTATTTTCAGTGGTCGCTGAGCCTTGCCCTTCCGGTCGCTGAGCCTGTCGAAGCGACCACAGGTTAAGGCACCGGATCGTATCCGCTGCCGCCCCACGGGTTGCAGCGAAGAATCCGCCAGACGGTCAGGAACAAGCCCTTGATCGGCCCCCATTTCTTGAACGCCTCGATGGCGTAGGTGGAGCACGAAGGCTCGAACCGGCAGGTTTTGGGAATGTATGGCCCGACGCAGGTGCGGTAGAACCAGATCAACGCCAGAAACGGTGCGATGCACACTTTTCTGATCCTTTGTCTCCAAGGAGGAATATTCCCGCTAGGCTTCATGTCCCGCTATCTTTTGAAGAATCGAGGCGACCTGCTCCCGCACGGCGGCATATTCCAAGACCTCCTTTGTGTTATAGAGGAACAGTATTGAATATCCTTTCGGAGGAAGAAGATCCTTTTTGAT
This sequence comes from uncultured Bacteroidales bacterium, assembly GCA_934667175.1. Classification (GTDB taxonomy): domain Bacteria; phylum Bacteroidota; class Bacteroidia; order Bacteroidales; family UBA932; genus Cryptobacteroides. Next base: position 100,770 of record CAKULN010000001.1, read on the forward strand.
TCTGTAGGCTTCCCGGAGTCTGCGTTTCAGGAGGTTGCGTTTGACGGCTCTCTTGAACAGGCGCTTCGGGACGGAGACTATGATGGAATTCGGTTGTGACAGAATCCCATCATAGTTTGTCTCGTCATTTTTAAGGAAACAATATTTCAGGCCGGACGTGAACCCCCAGCGGCCCCTGGACATCAGAGCCGAAATCTTCGACTTTCCGTGAAGCCGCTCGGATTTCGGTAGGTTGAACATTCCGGGAACTATTTCTGAGCGCCAAGGTAGAGCTCGATGGCGCGGGCTACAGACGGAGCCTCCGGGGTAGGAGCCTGGATCTCGATCTTTAGGCCGGCCTCCTCCATCGCCTTCACGATGGATTTGCCGTAGGCGACGAACTTGATGTCACCCTGCTGGAACTCTGGGAAGTTCTCATAGAGGGACTTGATGTCGTAGGGATTGTAGAAGACGATCATGTCGTAGTCCTTAAGGTTCAGATCCTTTAGATCCTGCGGCACGGACTTGACAAACACAGCGGTCTTGTGCTCGAGCTTCTGGGCCTCCATGAGGTTGGTCAGAGGCGAACTGTTGCTTGAGTCGGACTGGGTCACAAGGAACTTCTCGTTCTTGTGCTTGGCACCTATCTGCTCAATGATCGACTCCGGAGTCCCGTTGCCGAAGAATATCTTGCGCTTCCTGTAGACGATGTGCTTCTGGAGGTACATCGCCACCGCCTCTGTCGTGCAGAAATATTTCATCGTCTCCGGAACCTTGACCCTCAACTCTTCGCATAGGCCATAGAACGCGTCGATGGTATGGCGGGATGAGAAAATGATTGCTGTGTAATCCAGAACATTGATCCTCTGCGTCCTGAACTCCCTTGAAGAGAGGGGCTCTATGAGAAAGAACTGTCTGAATGTGATGTCAACGCCAAATTTCTCTTTCAAAGCGACATAAGGTGCGTCGTTCAGAGGAGCGCGCTGTGAGATCAAAATCTTCTTTATTGCCATATTCTTGTTTTGTAATTCGGCCTCCGGAGACGCTACAGCAGCTTGGCTGAAAGCACCAGGACGGTGGTCGGAAGTAATTCAAGGCCGCAAAGATACAAAAATGTTGTGAAAGGATTGCAAGCCGAGGCGAAAATCTGTCCCCGCCGGAAGATGTGGATCAGGTAGGTGGCGGCGATGACATGCAGGAGTACCACATGCGTGATTTCCTTATCGCCAATCACCGCGTTGAGGATAGCCCCTGTCGGAAGCATGATGAGGAACAGGATGATCATGTAGTTGAAAAACGCATGGTTGGCGGCGGAGAACGCCTTTGTCCTGTAGGAATTCATCTCAAGCTGCCAGTTCAGGAAGAATCTCAGCAGGAGGTAGGCCGCCATCGTCCCGCAGAGAGCCGCCAGCCTCATGGCCGGGGGCAGGGCGTCCATGTAGTCAGGATGATAAAGGTCATAGGAATATGCCACCATGCAAAGGGGAACGAACAAGACGATGACGATCCAGTTCCGGCTGCCGCTCAGCTGGAGACTATCCTCAAGGTCAAGGGCTCCTTTCCAACGCAGGATGCAGTCACCCAGGGATGGAAGAATCTTGAAAAAACTCCTGATGCTCAGCAGGAATATGAATGTGAAAGCGACCGCGAGGCCGCAGAAGACAGGATCGTCGACCATCAGTGTCAGTTGCCTCTTTTAGCGTTGTAGCCCATGTTCCTGAGCAGTTCCGTGACTTTGTCCCGCAGGTCTCCCTGGATGGTGATCGCTCCGTCTTTGGCCGAGCCGCCGACACCGCATTTCACCTTCAGAGTCTTGCCCAGCGCCGCCAAGTCTTCCTGCGTGCCCACGAAACCGCTTACCAATGTCACCTGCTTCCCGCCTCTGTTCCTTCTGTCGATGGTGACTGTAAGCCGTTGTCTGGACGGCTCAAGGGTCTCCGTCTCGACGGTCTCCTCCTTGGCGTAATCGAAGTCCGGGTTCGTCGAATAGACGACGCCGAGCCTTTGCTTCCAATCGTTATCAGGTTTCATAAGATATTCCTTGTTATATTTTTGCAAAGATAGCGAATCCTTTTGTATCTTTGTCTGTTTATCGGCTTGATTCGGCCGATTTAGGAACATAGTTAGTTTATGGACATTAAGAAATTCAAACTGTGGAACAAGGTGACGGCGCTGGCGGTTCTCGCCATCTCGGCTTTCACCTATCTCTCCACCATTGAGCCGACCGCTTCCTTCTGGGACTGCGGGGAGTTCATCGCGTCATCGTACAAGCTTGAGGTCGGCCATCCGCCGGGAAACCCGGTCTTCCAGCTCATCGCAAGGTTCTTCACGATGTTCACCGGCCCGGACAAGGCAGCCGTGATGGTGAACTCGATGAGCGCGATATGCTCGGCGCTCACCATATTCTTCCTTTATCTCACGATCGTATTCCTCGTCAAGAGGGTGATTGTGCCGAAACGTGACGGTGAAGGGGGAACCGGGGAATATTCGTTGGGCCAGGCCATCGCCATCTACGGAAGCGGCGCCGTCGGCGCCTTGGCGTATTGCTTCTCTGACACGTTCTGGTTCTCGGCGGTCGAGGGAGAGGTCTATGCCATGTCATCCCTGTTCACGGCCATGGTCGTCTGGGCGATGACAAAGTGGTACGAGGAGACCGACCGCAGGTACTCCAGCCGCTGGATCGTGCTGATCTCGTTCCTGATGGGACTTTCCATCGGCGTCCACCTGCTGAACCTGCTGGCGATCCCGATGCTGGTCTATATGTACTACTTCAAGATGAGGGAGGACAAGCCATATTCATTCTGGGAATATGTCAAGATCATGGCCATCTCGGTGGTGATCCTTGGATTCATCCTCTTCTTCATGGTGCCTTACATCCCGAAGATAGCGGCCTATTTCGACCTGTTCTTCGTGAACACGCTCGGACTCCCTTACAACTCCGGAGCCGCATTCTTCATCGTGGCTCTCCTTACGGCCTGCTTCTGGGGACTTTTCAAGACCCTCAAGACGGAGAAGGTGTTCTGGAACACGGCGTTGCTGTGCTTCACCACAATCGTGATCGGATTCTCCGTGTTCAGCATTGTGATCATCCGATCCTGCGCCAAGACCCCGACCAACGAGTACCAGCCGGACAACGCCTTCACCCTCGTGCGTTACCTTTCGCGTGAGCAGTACGGCTCCACTCCTTTGCTTTACGGACAGTACTACGGTGCTCCGTATGATATCGAACGGAAGTCCTATTGGGCTCCGCTTGACGGAAAATACAAGAGCGTCCCGGCTCCGGTTGATTTCAAGTATGACCGCTCCGGAAAGATGCTGTTCCCGAGAATGTACAGCATTGATGACAGACACATCAAGTTCTACGAATCCTACACCGATGGCAAGGGCACTCCTGTGCCCGGCGCTAAATACAAAAAACCGACTCAGGGGGCCAATCTGGCGTATTTCTTTGACTTCCAGCTTGGATGGATGTACTGGAGGTACTTCATGTGGAACTTCGTGGGGCGTCAGAACGAGATCCATTCTCCGTCCTCTGACCTGTTCACCGGAAACTGGGAGAGCGGAATCCCGTTCATCGACAAGATTCACCTTGGCGACCAGAGCAACGCTCCGCAGTGGCTTCAGGACAATCCTGGCAAGAACCATTATTTCTTCCTGCCGCTGATCCTTGGCCTTATCGGCCTATGCTTCCAGTTCGACAAGGATCGCAGAGGCTGCTGGCTGACATTCCTGCTGTTCTTCATGACCGGAATCGCGATTGTCCTCTATCTGAATCAGTCTCCATTCCAGGTGCGTGAAAGGGATTACGCCTACGCGGGCTCGTTCTATGCGTTCGCCATCTGGATAGGGTTCGCGGTCGCGGCGATATATTCATGGATCGCTACCGCCTTGAAGGAAAAACACACTGTTGCCGTGGCCGCCGTGGCTTCCGTCGCCTGCCTTTTCGTGCCCGCGCTGATGGCGGAGGAGAACTGGGATGACCACGACAGAAGCAACCGCTACACCGCCGTCGAGGTCGCCAAGAACTATCTTAACTCGGTGGGTGAGAATGGCTTGCTTATCACTCACGGCGATAATGACACCTTCCCTCTTTGGTACGCCCAGGAGGTTGAGGGCTTCAGGAATGATGTGAGAATATGCAATACCTCCCTTCTTGGAACGGACTGGTATATAGACCAGATGAGGTATGCCATCAACAACTCCGCTCCGCTGAACCTTTCGATCGGGCAGGACCAGTACCTTTACGGCACCAACGAGTGGGTTCCGATCGAGGACAAGCGTGACCAGGCCCTACTGCTTTCCGACTGCATCACCGTGTTCAAGCATCCTGACGCCAAGCTTTTGTATCAGGACGGCAGCAAGCAGGATTATTGGGTCTCCAGAAAGATGATCATTCCGGTCAACAAGGAGAACTGCCTTAAGAGCGGAATCGTGAGCGAGAAGTTCGCCGACCAGATTCCGGACTCCATCGTCATCGAGATACCGAAGAGCAAGAACTACCTCAGCAAGCAGGAACTCTTCGTGCTTGACTTCCTCTCCACCTACCAGTGGGACAGACCTTTGAACATGCTCAATCAGGGCGGGGACTTGAACATCGGGCTTAAGAATTACCTGATGTACGAGGGCTTCTCCTACAAGTTTGTCCCTATCAGGAACAAGGTGCAGTCATTGGAGGTGGGTCTTGTGGACACAGACGAGCTTTACGACATGATCACTGACAAGTTCTGCTTCGACGCTGTCTCCCGCGAGGACTACTGCGTTGACTACCAGAACACCTACACCTTCCTCGGGGTGATGTCCTTAAGGAATATGTTCGTGTCGGCCGCCAATGCGTTCATCGCCGCCGGAGAGAACGACCGCGCCGAGGAGATGCTAGACAAGTGCCAGCAGGTCCTCAAGCCGAAGGAGTACCCTTACGACAACTCGATCCTCGGCTGGGGCTCCAACGCCCTCTTCCCGATAGAGATGATCAAGGACTATTACGCTCTCGGAAAGCCGGAGAAGGCCAAGGCTCTTGCCACGGAACTGACCAATGAGCTCACCGAGTCCATCCGGTTCTACCTTGATTTCTACCCGATGTGCAAGAGTGATTTTGAATATAACTGCAATCTCATCTACTACATGACCAACGATGTCATCCGCAAGGCCGGTGACAAGGAGTTCGCCGACGAGATCGAGAAGTCCCTCGCCGCGTTCCTTTCGGTCCAGTCATGATGTTTCGGGAATCACGATAGCAGTTATCGAAACAAAAGGATGGTAATCTATCCTGAATCGCAAGTGGTGTTATAATTTTGCGTCGTCAAATAGAGCGTAAGATTATGACACCACTTGAAATTTCCACGGCGGCCATGAGCGCCAATTCCGGATCACTGATCATCGTTTGCGCGGTCGCAAGCGCGGTCATCCTGATTGTTTCTTTCCTGCATGATAGGCTCAAGGCCCTCAATGCCAAACACAGCATCATCACCTATTCCGACAATCTTGTAAGACCTGTGTCATGGAACGGTGGGCTGGATGGTGTGGATGCCGACGGTATTCCTTTCTACGGATCTTTTGAAGATGAGGATTCAGACGCGGAGGCTGGTAACGTTGTGCCACTCCACGATGTTGTAAAGAAGGACAAGGAATATGGAAACAGGAGAACTCACGCTGCATAATGAACTAAAGCACAAGAGCATATTCCTGAGGGACTACACCACCGAACTCTATGCCAGCGGGGCGACGACAATCCGCATCGAGAAGAATCTGAGCCGCATAGCCGAGCAGTGGCACACGAAGGCCGACTTCTCTGTGCTACCGACCTGCATAGTCCTGAACCTTTGGGATGAGAAAGAGGAGAGATCCTACACTGTGACCGGAAAGATACCGGCGGACAGGATCAACTTCAACACGGTCTCAGACCTCAGCGGACTCAGCTGGAAGATTGTCGAGGAAGGGCTTGATGTCCAGACCGCGACGGCCCGCTTCAGGGAAATCCTTGATAAGAAACGGCTCAACCCTTGGCTTGTCCTTGTTCTTGTCGGACTCGCCAACGCTTCTTTCTGTGAACTCTTCGGCGGAGACCTTATCTCGATGGCGATCGTGTTCTTGGCCACGGTGGACGGCTTTTTCCTCAAACAGAAACTTCCCGCAAAAGGAGTTGACTTCAGGATTGTGATAGTCCTTGCCGCCTGTCTGTCCGCTGTGATAGCCTGTTCCGGTTTCGTCTTCGGTTTGGGAAAGACCCCAGAGGTGGCTCTTGCCACAAGTGTCCTTTATTTTGTGCCAGGAATCCCTTTCTGCAACGCGGTCTGTGACCTTATCTATGGCCACTACATCTGCTGCATCAGCCGTTTCCTGCACGCTTTGATCATAACTGTCTGCCTGTCTCTGGGACTATGCATCGCTTTCGGACTCCTTAACATTCAATTTCTGTAATGGAACTTTTCTTTCTTATCATAAAAGACGGTATCTTTGCCGCCATAGCGGCGATAGGCTTCTCAAGCATCAGCAATCCGTCACCCAAGGTGTTTCCTTTGTGCGCCTCAATCGCCGCGGCAGGACACATGACCCGATACGTGTTGATGAATATATGTGGCTTCCAGTTGGCTTCAGGCAGTATGCTTGGCGCTCTTGTCATCGGTTTTCTGGCCTTGTCGGCCGCCAAACTGATCAAGACTCCGGCCGAATGCATCTCTTTTCCGGCACTGCTTCCTATGGTCCCTGGAATGTACGCCTACCGGACGATCCAATCACTGATGCACTGTCTGGGCTCATATTCGGAACCATCGTTCATGCACTATCTTTACCTGCTGAAATTCAATTGGATGACCTGCATGGTGACCATCATCGCGATGGTGGTCGGAGCGCTGCTTCCCATCCTGCTTTTCCAGAATTTTTCATTTAAGGTCACAAAGTAATGGAATTCAGACAACTACGCTATTTTGTCAAGGTTGCGCAACTGCGCAGCTTCTCTGAGGCCTCCAAGGCTTTGTTCATCTCCCAAAGCACTTTGTCCCAGCAGATAAAACAGCTTGAGGACGAACTTGGGGTGGATCTTCTTGTCAGGGACTCAAGGCACGTTGCCCTTAGCGACTACGGAGAACAGTACCTTCCGTACGCCAAGCAGGTGCTCAAGGATGTCGATGCGAGCGCTGAAAGGATGAAAGATGTGCGTGAACTGAATATCGGCACGTTGAATGTGGGGGCGACTTACACGTTCTGCCCGTTGTTGGCGGACACTGTACGTGACTTTATGAAAAAATACCCGGGAATCAAACTGAAGGTTTATTGCCGTTCGATGGAAAACCTTATGGAAATGCTCGAACACGGGCAACTTGACATGGCTTTGTCCTACAAACCCTTGGAGAGTTATGAGGACATAGATTCGCACATCCTGTTTAACAGCAGGCTTTGTGTCATCGCCGGCAAGGACAACCCTGTGGCCAGAATGGAGAAGATCCGTCTTTCCGAATTGGAGAAACTTCCACTGGCGTTGCCGGCCAACGGTCTGCAGGCCAGAAATGCATTTGATAGTCTGCTGTACGGTCAGAACTTCAAATATGACGTGCGTCTGGAGATAAATGACTTGAGCATGTTGCTGGACATGGTGTCAAGAACGAACCTCGTGACGTTGCTTTCCGCCGCAACGGTCAAGGGCAAGGATGATTTCGTGGCTGTTGAGTTGGATCATCCGCATTCTGAAATGGCGGGATCGTTTCATCTACTCAAAGGCGGCTATTGCAAAAACGCGACGAAAGAGTTTCTTAAACTTCTGATAGAGAACAATTCGTTCACAATGGCGATGGATGCCATCGCGAACCGATGATGAGTGTTTACGAGTAAACTAATGACCATTCTATGTCAGACTATGCCAGCATTTCAAGAATCTTTCTGTCCGTGTCCTTGTCCGCGCGGCAGGGCTCTCCATCGGCTGACCTGCGGGCAAGCTCCCGAAGGCCGTTGAATGTCGCATGGCTGATGTCGCTGACGGAACTGATTCTCTTAAGTGTCGGCACTCTGGAGAGCGCCGCTTCGAGGCTATGGCCGAAAAGTTCGTATGAACGAGATATCTGACCGCCTAAAAGCAATCTGTTTACCCCCACCTTTTCAAGAATCGGGGCGATCGCCTGCCCGAGAATATTCCCGCATTCATCGAACCGTGCCATGGCTTCCTTATCTCCTCCGAAAGCCTTCTCCGCCAGTTTTTTCACCGTAATGCCCTCATACCCACGGAGAAAACCTCTCTTGGAGACATAGTCCTCAAGGATTCCGTCACGATAAGGGCGATTGTAGATAGGAACGAGAGGGGAGCCGAGTTCATTGGCAAGCAGACATCCGTCCACAGCCATGGCAAAGCCGAGACCTGTCCCGAGCGAGACGAGGGCGACCTTGTCGAACCCTTCGTGTCCGGTTCGTCCGAGCTCTCCGAGAAGCATCACGTTCACATCATGCGCGAAACTGCACGTCTCAAGCCCGGCAAGGTCCTGAAACCTTTCGCCATAGACGGACGCGAACTTGTGCTTCATCAGGAATGTTCCGTCTGAATATCTGAACGGCCCCGGAATGGCCACGGACGCCGCGTCATAGTCCTTGACCGCCTGCCTGAGGGAGGAGATGATTTCCTCCCTCGGGCCAGCCGAGTCAATCGGGATTTCCCGCCCGTCGGAGCATTTGATGAATGTTCCTCCTATGTCAAGCAGGATCGTTCTGGTAGCCATCTCTAAGACAAGTCTTGTGGATGCGTATCGGTTCCTTTCCAAGGTTCTCGATGACGTACCTGCCCATGTCGGCGGGAACGCACACGATTTCCATGAAGTCCATGTCGAAGTGGCGTTCAGGGTGTTCCACGCTGCGCACGCGCACTTTCTCACCGTCCACGAGTGTGAGGACGTGGAATTTCTCCCCCTTAGTGTCCTGCTCGCATCTGTTCTCGAATTCGAGACGGCGGAGTGAGATGTACATCTGCGGATTCTCTCCGAGAATATATTCCTCCCAACCATCACCGCTTGCGTCCAGACGTGGCTTCTGGACAATGTATTCAGGGCTCTGAGGATCGTGGATCACCGATGTCCTGCGGTCCTGACGTACGTTCAGTTCTCCGAGGTGGGTGTGGATAGGGCGCTGCTTGCCGTCGAAGTCAAGGCGGAGGTAGTCGTACATCTTGTAGGTGTAGCTGCCGATGGTGAGGGAGCCGATCTCAAGAATAACCTGATTGCGTCCGCTGGAGTGGATTGTCCCGGCTGGAAGCATCACCTGAAGACCAGGGACAGATTCCTCATAGCTGACGTATTTCATGTAGTCACATGGCTTGTGCTCAGTGTCAGCGGCTTCGATCTCCTTGAAGAACGCAGGGATGTCGGCATCGTCGCGGAATCCGATGAAGGTCTTCGCCTCGTGGCCGGTCACGACCACATAGTAGCTTTCGTCCTGACGGCCGAACTCATTGTAGTTCTCGATGTTGAACTTTCCGCCCGAATGGCACTGGATGGACATGTTGCCGGTCGAATGGTAGCTGTCGTCCCAGTTGAAACGGATAGGAAAGTAGCCTTGGTACTTCTTCACGCAGTCCTCGCCCATCAGGTTGACACCCTCCTTGTGGACGAAAGAGCAGTAGTTTATGTCAAGCAGTTCCTCTCCGGCCTTGACAAGCACGCTGACTTCCATCGGGATGAAGTCGAACACCCAGGCGGCGTTCCTCATCTCCTTCGGGAGGTTACGGAGTTTCTTCATGTAAGTCCCTCCCCACACTCCTTCGAGGTAGCACGGCTTGGTGCGGAACGGGTATTTCACGAGCTGGGCGCAGATGTCGGCGAACGTGGCGAACGGCATCATCTGGAGTTTTCCGGGATCGCTGTCGATGAAATACCAGTCTGGCACGTTGTTTTTCCACAGTTCCTTGCGGTTGTGCACGGCATTCTCGAAGTCGCAATAGTAGCACCTGCGGATGACGCGGTTGATGGCATCAGGGCGCTCCTTGCCGAGGTTTGAATATTCCCCCCGCCTGATCCTGAGCATCGAGGTCTTCGGCGTGAGGTCAAAGAAGCATTTGACATCGTAGATGTCGCGCAGTTCAGGGATGAGGCAGCCGTAGCCATAGACGATCACGACCTTGCCTGGTGCCTTGGCGGCCGGCACTGTTTTTCTGAATATTCCAACCTTTTCCTCGTCGAGCAGTCCTTTGTAGCCGCCCTTATAGATTTTGCCGTAGAGCAGCGTAGGGTCGATCTTGGTGTCCCAGATGAGAAGCGGGTCGATCATCGCATCGATTTCCTTCCCATCCTTGAGGGTGGACTTGTTGGAGTCGATTGTTTCCCATTCAAGTCCGAGTATGGTAATCTCTCTTGCGAGGAGGTTTATGAAGACAGTCCAATTCGCCGTCGTGTAACCGTCGATGGCCACGATGACACCTTCTCTCTTTGCTTGCTCCGCAATCGTTGCGATGAACTTCTTGGCTGCCGCCGGTGCTCCTGAGCAGATGGCTTGAATTGTCTTTTCTGAAAGTTCCGGACGATTGACCGGTTTCGGGTCATCATACGGGAACGGATTGTACATAAAACTCATAGTATTCTGATATTTTAATTATTTACAAATTATTTGATGTTATAGAACTCAAAGCCCATGATTTCCGCGAAGTCCTCCAGTTCCGCGCTGATGTCGCCGTCAACGATGGCATAGTGCTGTGTGGCTCCGATCCGGAGGATACGTTCGAAAAGATCCTTCACCGGAACGACCGGACGGAATATGCTGTGGCTGTAAGTCGCAAGCAGATGCTTTCCCGGAAGGCTCTCTGCCTGGAAGGTGATGAGCTTGTACTTTCCATCTTCCTCATAGAGTCCGGCCACGGTCTTCATTCCAGGACTGAAACGGTTCCATGCGAACGGAGCCCCGGCATATTTCCAACTGGTCTTGGCGAACCGCACGTCACGCGCGATGATGACGTTGTCCTGCCACTTAGGATCGTTGTGGTCGTTAGGTCCGGCATGTCCTCCGGCGAAGGTTCCGAAGTCATCCTCGATGTGGAAAGGCTCGATGAAATTCACATTCTTTCCGCTGATGAGCTTCATGATGTAAGTGATGAGCCCGGCGGCGATGTCGGCTTCGGGAACGAGAACGCTGAGATGCTCGTTGAACCACTGCGGATAGAATCCTGCCCGGCATCCGGCGATGCGGAACGTCGCCTGATCGATGTCGTTGTAGACATAGCAGTCGATATCGTTCTTCTCGGCGAGCTTCTTTATGCCAAGGGTGGCCTTCACGCATCCTATGAATTTGTCATATTCGACATCCTCCATCATCCGGTATTTTGACGTGATCTCGTCGGCATATTCCTTGACCTCCTCATCGCTGAGGTTTTCTATTTCTGTCCCATAGTCGCTGTACGGGAGGTAGTGGATCTCCGGCCCTATCTTGGTGAAAAGGTCGTAGTTGTCGATGTATGTGCTCCACATCGCCTCGTTCATATTCGCCATAAGGCCGACATTGGAATGGCGGAGAATTGTGCGAGCCTTGGCGGCTTTCGCGAACGTCCTGACCTTTTCCGTTATCTGCCCGCGTGTCCCCATCACTGTCTTGACATTCTTCCTTGGAACACGACGCACGCTTCCTGAGCCTTCAAGCGAGCCTACAAGAGTCCCGGCACAGAGGTAGTCCACGAAATCATCCTCATCAAGGGTGGTCTCGAACGTCATCTTAGGCTTGGCCACATTGCAGAATATCATCGGGATGTCCGGACAGTCGCGGAGGAATCTGATCCATGCGAAGTCTTCACTCCATGAGAGGAATTCCGCATAGATGAAATCGACCTTCTCGTCGTAGAATAGATCCATCGCTTTCTGGGCGTCTTCTCTTTCATAGACGATGCCAGGATCGACGATGTCCAGAAAATCCATCGTGCCTTTTATTTCTTTTACAGCTATCTCCTTGCGTTCGCCATATGTTCCCCGTTTAGGCCCGCTTAGATTCTTGAAACGCGGTGACGCTATGAGCAGGAGTCCCGCTTTGGCCTTACGGTCTTTTTGACTTTTTTCCATTGTATCTTATTTTATTAAAATCCTTGTTGTAACACATTTTTGCGACTAATAGTGTGACCATGCCTGCCGCAAGCCAGATCACGGCGAGTATCGGGAATGTGGCGGAGAGGCTTCCAAGACTCTGCTTTAAGGCTCCGAGCACAACCGGCGCAAACGCACCGACCGCAAATCCGGTCATGATCATCGCGCTTGAACAAGATGCGTGAAGCCTTTCAGGCGTGACATCATAGAGGATGGCGTATGTGTTTCCGTCAAAGAGTGCACGGAAGAACCCCCAGCCGGCGAACATCAAATACACGACCCAAAGTGACGACTTGCCTCCCATGAAGAAGAGAAAAACGGCGCCTCCGATAAGCCCGATGCCTTGTAGGATCATCCTGAAAGACGGATTCCGGGCGGCCAGCCTGTCCGAGACGGCTCCGGCTATCAGCACTCCGACAAACGCGGCCACGTAAGTGTAGAACATCGAATTGAAACCCGCCGCGGCCTGATTTTGTCCGAATTCTTCCTGAAGGTAAGCCGGAACCCAAGTCATATAGCCTGTGATCACGAATATGAAGCAGCTGAATCCGATCGTGAGCATCAGTGCGGTCGGGGTGGTGAAGACTGTCTTGAATCCGTCGAAGAACCCCGGTCTGGACGCTGAGGTATCGTCCACGGCGGCAGTCTGAGCCTCAGCATTTCCGTCAGATATCTGCGGTTCCTCCTTCTTGTCCTTGAGTCTCAGAATCATGACCGCACCCCAAACCACTCCGGCCGCACCGAAGATGAAGAATGAATATTTCCAACCGAGAGAATCGGCGATGACTCCGGCCAGCCAGCCGGCGAGGATCACCCCGACGTAGTATGCGGTCTGGTGGATGGACATCGCTCTCGCCCTCGTGTCTGTGTGGTATTGCCCCAGAAGAGAGTAGTTGGCCGGACCGAACATAGCCTCGCCGCCACCGGTGGCGACCGAACGGAGCATCACCAGCCAGAAGAAGCTTGTCGCAAGTCCGGTGAACATTGTTGCCAAACTCCAGAATATTATGCTGGCGGTTGTCACCCATTTACGGCTGAATCGGTCGCCTGCCCAACCCCCGACCGGCACCATGATGGCGTAGAAGAGATTGAATATCGTCGCGATGAGCCCGACTGATGTGTCCGTCAGGTTCAAGGCGTCACGTATCGCCGGCAGCACGGTGTTGAACACCTGCCTGTCGCCCTGGTTCAGAAGGTATGCCATCCACAGGATGAGCAATACTTCCCATTTGTACCATTTGTTGTTTTTCATCTCGGTTTTTATGGAAATTGTCTAATTTTACAGCACGTCAGGCTGTGGTGTAGTGTGGTACAAAGATACGCATAATTTTAGAACTAAGAGCATTTTTGCGTGATTTTTTAAACTTTTCGCTCCGGTTTTTCGTGTATTCATCAAGATATGAAACGGTGCGGTCCCGTTCCTCTTTGTGGAAAACGAGATCGCACCGACGGGATTGCTGTCGCTTTGTGGCGACGGCGGTAGGTTAGAATCGGATTCTATACCAAAGCCTTCACCTGTTCGGAGCCAAGCGGAAGCAGCTCTGTGATGGGCTTGTACTCGTACTGGTCAAAATCGTTGATCTGGGCGAAGCCCCCGGACTTGTCGCAGCGGTAGTATATGTACATCAGAAGTCCGCCCGGAGCCTCCGGGACAACTTTGGTGGACTTGCCTTCGAGGAATGAGACAAGCTCTTCTTTCTTAGTCTTCGGGTAATTGGCCGTCTTGCGCCTGAACTTGCCGTCCTTTCCCTCGATCACGTAGGATGATTTCATTGCCAGAAACAGGATCACGGCGAACAGAATGAGAGTGCACCCGAGGATGAACATCGAGTCTGAGCAGAAGAGAAGGGCGATGCCGATGGCAAGGAATATGACTGTGATTATGATGTCCTTTGCGGACCTTATTTTCTTGATGTTTACGGTTTCCATTTTTTTATCGTTTTTTTTGCGGACCGCCAACACAAGGCGGTCCTTGAATAGCCTGTTGGAGATGAGCGTCTCTTCAGGCGTGTTTTCTTTTGTGATGTGAATCAGGGCATATTACAGAACAGCCCCGTCTGCCTCATCCTGAAGGGGAGGCTCCTTTTGGATTATGGAAACCGGCCGCTAAAGACGCAGCTTCCGCAGCGAAGGCAGGGAATGTCTTTGCGCCGTTAGATGACAGAAAGCCTTGAGTTCCGGAATCATCCTGAAATCAAGCTCGGTCTTGCGCGCGTTCCTGCAAGGGCTGCCGGAAGCACCAGTGGCTGTGCGTGTTACTGTCTGTCCTTCAGCGGTAGGGCTGGAAAGACATGGCGTGTTGAACCTTATGAATGAATGTTCAGATTGGATCGGATCGGTAATGTCGCCGGATGTTGTTATGAGAATCGCTCCGGAGTCAGGCTCGGTGAAGAAGTTGTCCCGCAGCCCCTCGCAGAGGAAAGCGAGCGCCACAAGGACAACGGAAACCATGCAGAACCTGACAAAAGACCTCATCCCTCTACCTCCTTAGTCTTACGAATATGCTGAGTGGCAGATTCTTTCCGAACCTGTCTCTGAGAACCAGCTCGCCGGATTCCAGAACGATGTCCGGAGCGAGACCGAAAGCCTGACGGACAACCGTCTCACCGAGAATGGCGGAGAATCCGTTGGAGTAAAGGTTAAGAACGAGGAAACTGTTTTCCGGGGCGAGTATCTTCCCCACAGTCTTCATCATGTCGAAAAGACATTCGTCCAGTTTCCATTTCTCTCCGTCCGGACCGTGACCGTAGGCCGGGGGATCCAGAATTATACCTTGGTAGAGATTGCCACGTTTGGCCTCCCTGTTCGCGAATTTCATCGCGTCCTCTACAACCCAACGGATGTCTTGAAGCCCGCTGCGGTCCTGATTACCATGAGCCCAAGTGACAACCTGACGAACCGAGTCAAGATGTGTGACATCGGCTCCGGCACACTTGGCGGCCAGCGAGGCCGCTCCCGTGTAGGCGAACAGATTCAGAACCTTTGGACGAGAGCATGTCTTGGAGGCGATGTCTGAAGTCTGTCTGAATATGTAGTCCCAGTTCGCGGCCTGCTCCGGGAAGACTCCCACGTGCTTGAATGACGTGAGCCCTAGTCTGAGACTGAACTTAGGCCCTCCGCTATAGCGGATCCACCACTGATCGGGCATATTCCTTAATCTTTCCCACGTCCCGCTGTCCTCTTTTCCGGCCTTGCCGAATCCTGCTCCGGGCGTGAAGCGGGTGTGGGCGAGCCTATTCCATTCAGCGTCGGTCATGCTCTTGTCCCACAGGGCCTTCGGCTCCGGACGGGCGAGAACATATTCACCGAACCTTTCGAGCTTCGCGCCCCTTCCGGAGTCGAGAAGTTCGTAGTCCTTCCAGTTCTGTGGATTAAACTCGATCGTCATAGCATGCAAAGATAGGAAAAAGAAAGCCTATTTTATCCTATTGCGGCGGGATTTAATCGTTATAGTCTGGCTGACTGATTCCCAGTCCGCTGAATTTTACTATATTTGCGTCTTGAAAAACGCTAACAATTTTTAAACAATACCGTTATGCAACAGCACATTGACACCTACGATTTCAAAGGTAAGAAGGCTATTGTCAGAGTGGATTTCAACGTTCCGCTCGATGAGAATTTCAACATCACAGACGACACCCGCATCCGCGCGGCTCTCCCTACACTCAAGAAAGTGCTCGCAGAGGGCGGTTCCCTCATTCTGATGTCCCATCTCGGACGTCCGAAGGGAGTTGATCCAAAGTTCTCTCTCAAGCACATTCTTGCTCATGTATCAGAATGCCTCGGTGTTCCGGTTCAGTTCGCTGGCGACTGTATGAAGGCAGACGCGCAGGCCGCCGCTCTCAAGCCAGGTGAGGTTCTGATGCTTGAGAACCTCCGTTTCTATGCAGAGGAGGAGGGCAAGCCGAGAGGACTCGCCGCTGACGCCACCGACGAGGAAAAGGCTGAGGCCAAGAAGGCCGTGAAGGCAAGCCAGAAGGAGTTCGTGAAGAAGCTCGCGTCCTATGCTGACTGCTACATCAACGACGCTTTCGGAACAGCTCACAGGGCTCATGCCTCAACAGCACTCATCGCTGCTTATTTCCCGAACGACAAGATGTTCGGTTACCTTATGGAGAAAGAGGTCAAGGCCATCGAGAACGTTCTCCAGAACGCTCAGCATCCTTTCACCGCCATCATCGGTGGATCGAAGGTTTCCAGCAAGCTCGGTGTCATCAAGAACCTGCTCGACAAGGTTGACAACCTGATCATCGGTGGTGGAATGGGCTACACCTTCATCAAGGCTCAGGGTGGTCACATCGGAAAGTCTCTTCACGAGGACGAGCTCATGCCGGACGCTCTTGAGATCATGAAGGAGGCCAAGGAGAAGGGCGTGAACCTTTCGCTTTCAGTCGCCACAGTCTCAGGCCAGGAGTTCAGCAACGACACTCCTCGCAAGACATTCGACATATTCAACATTCCTGATGATTGGGAGGGAATGGACGCTTCCGAGGCTTCCCTTGAGAACTGGAAGAAGATCATCCTCGCATCCAAGACCATCCTTTGGAACGGTCCTGTCGGAGTGTTCGAGCTTCCTAACTTCGCTCACGGAACAGAGAAGATCGCTGAGTTTGTGGCCGAGGCCACCCAGAACGGAGCTTATTCACTCGTCGGAGGCGGCGACTCTGTTGCAGCAGTTACAAAGCTCGGCTTTGCCGACAAGGTAAGCTATGTGTCCACCGGTGGCGGCGCCATGCTTGAGGCCATCGAGGGCAAGGAGCTTCCGGGCATAGCCGCTATCCGTGACTAGCCCCTCGGATAATCCGAAAAATACGCTATCTTTGTACGATAAGTGATTTTTGATTATGGATTACCTGTTCGTACATTGGAACATGAATCCGGAGATATTCAGGATTGGATCTTTCGCTGTAAGGTGGTATGGTCTCCTGTTTGTTTCCGGGTTCGTTCTTGGTTACTGGATGTTCACGAAGTTCTTCAAGAGGGAGAAAGTCAATGAGGCCCTTCTTGATCCGCTTCTTTACACATTATTGATCGGAACTTTGGTCGGTGCCCGTCTCGGACATTGCATTTTCTACCAGCCGGACTATTATTTCGGCTCATGGAAGGGTTTTCTTGAGATCTTCGCCGTGTGGCACGGAGGACTTGCCAGTCATGGAGGGGCACTGATGCTGCTTCTGTGCATGTGGTGGTTCGCGAACAAGTACGGCAGGAAGAATCACATTGACTTTCTGTGGATTCTGGATCATCTGGCGATAGCCGTGGCGTTTGCGGCAACCTTTATCAGGCTTGGAAACCTTTGTAACTCTGAAATATACGGTGATGTCACAAATCTTCCATGGGGCTTCATCTTCGAGCGCAGGGGTGAGACTGAGCCGAAGCATCCTACCCAGATTTACGAAGCTCTCAGCTATCTTGTCCTCGGCATCGGGCTGCTCTGGCTTTATGTCAAGAGACTGGACAAGATGTACAGAGGTTCTTTCATAGGAATATTCTTCATCGTCTGCTTCGGAATGCGCTTCCTTATTGAGTTCATCAAGGAGCCTCAGGTCGATTTCGAGAATTCTATGGCTTTGGACATGGGGCAGCTGTTGAGCATTCCGTTCGTGCTGCTCGGCATCGGACTCCTTATATATTCATATAAGAAGAAGATTCCTGCCGCCGCGGTGATCCCGGACACCAAGCCTAAGAAGACCGAGCCAACCCACTATGCCAAAGGTATTAACGGATAAATAGTAGAGCTACATTGTGGCGAAGGCAAGTCCCCTTCCCGAGGAAGGGGATTTAGGGGATGGGTAACGTGAATAATGTGCGGTGGGAAAGAGCCGCTGAATAGTGAGATAATTTTTATTATGTTGCGGGATGGTAAAAGCGATATTTTTTGACATCGATGGCACTCTGGTAAGTTTCAAGACTCACCGGATGTCCGATAATCTTAAGGAGAAACTTCACGAGCTTCAGGCCAAGGGCGTGAAGCTTTTCATTTCCAGTGGCCGCGCCAGACTGGTGATGAACAACCTGGACGATTTCCCGTTCGACGGCTATGTGGAGATGAACGGGGCTAAAACCACTCTCGGTGAAGAAGTGATTGACAGCCATCCTCTTTCAAAGGAAACCTCCCTTAAGATTGCCGGCATTGCAGAACAAGAGAATGTGTCTTGCTGGGTGTTCGCTGACACTGTGGCAGGAATCAATCACGGCAGCCCGCAAGCAAACGAGGTGGCCGACATGATTAACTTGCATCCAGATCATTTTCTGGACCTGTCGAAGATAGCCAGAGAACACACGGTCTATGAATATACCATATTCTTTAATGATGAACAGGCTAGTCGCCTGCTCTTCCCCGTCTTGAAGAATGTGGCCTACACCAGATGGCACCCCTACTTCCTGGACATCGTACCGGAAGGCCTTTCCAAATCCTATGGTGCCGCCAGGATTCTGGATCGTATCGGAGTGAGGCGAGAGGAGTGCATGGCGTTCGGCGACGGCGGCAACGACATCCCGATCATTGAATATGCCGGTGTGGGCATTGCGATGGGCAATGCCACCGATGATGTGAAAGCCGCCGCTGACTATGTCACTGACACGGTTGACGAGGATGGAATCGTCACTGCACTTGAATATTTCGGTGTGATATAGGAAACTAGGAAATTTTTTTAGTTTTCCAGTGCATCGTTTTATTTATTTGAGAATAAAGGCGATGCGCTTTTTGTTTTGTATCTTTGAGAAAAGGAAATTGTTGTTTTCTCTTGGAAATGCAGAATGTTTGCACAACATTTGCAGAATGATTTCCCCGTTTGATAACGATTATGGCCGGATTGACAAAGGAAATAATAATGAGGACCGCGAACTCCCTTTTTTCCGAAGAAGGGATCCGCGAGGTGTCCATTGACGACATTTGCCGTAAGCTGGGCATCTCAAAGAAGACATTCTATCAGTACTATGCTCAGAAGGAAGATCTTGTCGCGGATGTGGTGACCAATAATGTCAGGAAGAAGAAGGATGAGTTCGACAGGATGGTGGAGGGCAAGAACATAGTCCAGATCCTCAAGGCTCTGTTTTCCATGGTGAACAGAAAGAAGACCATGGTGAAGGACAAGAGAATGGTCAAGGACATCATGAAGTATTATCCGGAGACATTCACCAAGCACGCCGAGGAGCGGGGCAAGGCCATGCACCGCTTCTTTGTGGATCGTTTCCGTGAGGGCATGGAGCAGGGACTGGTAAGGTCTGACATGGATGTTGATGGTGTTCAGCTTCTGATCAGCATCATGCACGAGGGCATGACCGACTACCTTGATGGAAGCGGTCATGTCGAGGGAGTCAAGGTCTCCTTCAAGTCGCTTGCCGCGGCTTTCGAGGACATAGTCACAAGGACTCTTCTCACCCCGAAGGGTTTTGAGGAATATTCATCATTGACAAATAATAAAAACAGTTAGTATAAGTATGAAAAACAGATTGAAGAATTTAATTCTTGTCGTGGCTGCGTTGCCGCTGGCACTGTCCGCACAGGCTCAGTACCGGAATGACACGATTCCAAAGGAGTCTCCCAAGGACACGGCCAAAGTCGTTCTGACATTGAATGATGCATTGCAGATCGCCCTGAGCGAGAATGTTGCGGTAAAAGTCGCGGACAAGGAAATCCAGCGTACTGAATATGCCAAAAAAGGCACCTACGCCTCCCTCTTCCCGCAGATCAACGCTTCCGGGGCCTATCAGAGAACAATCAAGAAGCAGATGATGTATATGGACTCCGACAGCGGTTCTGATGAAGAGGGCGGAGGATTGGGAATGCTCAGTTCGCTTCTTCCGTACATCGTGAGAATCAACGAGTTGTCTGAGAATGCCGGGATGGATCCCGTAAAGATGGACTCTGGCGGCAGCAGTTCGAACAGCGGTGGCTTCGCTGTCGGTCGTTGGAACACCTACAACTACGGTGTTTCCGCCTCGATGCCGATTGTCAACGCCCAGCTTTGGGAAAGCCTTAAGATTTCAGGTCAGAGCGTGGATCTGGCCGTAGAAAAAGCCAGGTCATCAAGGCTGGACATGGTGACACAGGTCAAGCAGGCCTACTATGCTGTCCTGCTTGCCAAGGAGGCTTTCAATGTCTACAAGGATGTCTATGAGAATGCGGTGGATAATTTCGCCCAGACGGAAAAGCGATACAACGCCCAGAAAGCTTCTGAACTTGAATATACAAGGGCAAAATCAACCGTCGCCGCGGCGATTCCGAACGTTTACAACGCGGAGAGCTCAGTGATTCTGGCCCTTTGGCAGTTAAAGGCTGTGATGGGAATTGAACTTGAAAGGAATATTGACGTGTCCGGCTCATTGGAAGAATTTTCAAAGGAGATGTTCCGTGACATCAATGAGAACAGTGATCCTTCTTTGGAATATAACACCACAATGCGTCAATTGGAGATTCAGGCCGAGCAGTTGGCCACGACCGTGCGTATGCAGAAGGCTGCCTACCTGCCTACCCTTGCGGCTAGTTTCTCCTACAGCATGATTGCGATGACCAATGACTTCAAGTTCAGCGAGTACCAATGGTCTCCATATTCTTATGTAGGAGTGAGCCTTTCAATTCCGATTTTCTCCGGTGGAAAGCGTCATAACGATGTCCGCCAGACAAAGGTCCAGGCCGCTCAGCTTGACCTTCAGAGGGTTGAGACCGAAAGGCAGTTAAAGATAGCCATCCGTCAGTACCTTAACACAATGGAGACGAACATGAAGAGTTACAATTC
Source organism: uncultured Bacteroidales bacterium (assembly GCA_934667175.1). Taxonomy (GTDB): domain Bacteria; phylum Bacteroidota; class Bacteroidia; order Bacteroidales; family UBA932; genus Cryptobacteroides. The sequence goes on from CAKULN010000001.1 coordinate 121,522, forward strand.
CGCCGCGGAGGCTGTGGCCCTTGCGCAGAAAGCCTACGACATCGCCGCAAAGTCCTACAAGGTCGGCAAGAGCACGATCACGGAATTGAACGATGCGCAGCTTACCCTGACACAGGCCAGTCTGGCTCAGTCACAGGCCGTTTATAATTTCGTGGTAGCGAAGTCCAATCTCGAAAAGACACTAGGCTACGATTTTATCGATGAGGGAGGCAATGTTGATCTCGAAAATATGTAAAAAATAAAAACATTAAGAATATGAACAAGATTATCAGAACAATGGCTTTCGTCTCAGCCGCCGCGCTTCTCGCTTCTTGCGGAAACGGCAAGAAAGCCGACAACACATCCGCTGCCCAGAATGTTGAGGAAAGGGCGACGTTGATTTCCACGGCCACTGCCGTGAGACAGGAAGTCCCTCAGACGGAAATATATTCATCATCCGTACAGGCTTTTGCCATCAACAACATTGCGCCTCAGACCGGCGGCAGGATCAAGACGATCAAGGTTGATGTCGGCAGTTTTGTGGAAAAGAATCAGTTGCTTGCTGAGATGGACGCTGCCCAGTTGGATCAGGCAAGACTCAAACTTGTGAATGACTCGACCGAACTAAGTCGTTTGAGAAGCCTTTACGAGGAAGGCGGAGTGTCAAAGTCTGATTTTGACGCAGCCGAGATGGGCTACAAGGTAAGCCGTCGGTCTTACAATAACCTGCTTGAGAACACATGGCTCCGTTCTCCTATCAGTGGAGTCATCACCGCAAGGAACTATGATCAAGGCGACCTCTATTCCGGTCAGCCTATCTTTGTGGTCCAGCAGATCACCCCGGTAAAGCTTCTCGTTGGAATCTCAGAGTCTGACTACACGAAGGTCAAGAAAGGGGATCAAGTAGAGATCACTGCTGACGCTATTCCTGGCAGAACATTCACCGGAAAAGTCAACAAGGTCTATCCTACTATTGACCCGACCAGCCACACATTCACGACCGAAGTCCTTGTCGGTAACACCGACAGAACCCTTCGCCCTGGAATGTTCACAAGAGTCAAGGTGGAGTTTGGAGTGAACAACAGCATCATCGTTCCTGACGAGGCGGTAGTTAAGATGCAAGGTTCAGGTCAAAGAAGCGTCTATGTCGTTAAATCTGATAACACTGTCAACAGCGTCATCGTCAAGATCGGACGCCATTTCGACAGATACTATGAGATTCTCGAAGGCTTGAACGAGGGTGACATCGTCGCCACCAAGGGAAGCTCCAGCCTTAAGGACGGAGCCAAAGTCGAGATCTCCAAGAACAACTAAAGAATTGAAACTATGAGCATTTACAGATCAGCGGTGAAGAAGCCCGTCACAACGGCATTGGTATTCCTTGCCTTTGCGATATTCGGTGTCTTCTCACTGATGAACACATCATTGGCGAACTACCCGGATTTCGACGCGAACGTCGTCCTGGTGATGTCGTCATATCCGGGAGCGAGCGCTTCCGACATTGAGAACAACCTGACGAAGGTTCTGGAAAACACCTTGAACGGAGTTGAAGACCTTAAGGATCTAACCTCAAGGTCGAAGGAAAACGTCTCCATCGTTGTCTTGGAGTTTGAGTATGGCACAGATATCGACGAGGCGTGCAACAACATCCGAGACAAACTGGACCTTGTCAACTCGTCCCTGCCTGACGGAGCATCCGTCCCGGTGCTCTTCAAGTTCGGTATGGATGACATGCCTGTGCTGATTCTCTCAGCCAAGGCCGACAAGAGTCTGATGGGGCTTGACAAGATTCTGGACGACAAGCTTGTCACTCCTCTGGGGCGTGTGAAAGGCGTCGGTACCGTCAGTGTTTCAGGTGCTCCTGAAAGGGAAATCCATGTCTATTGCGATCCTAACAAGCTGGAAGCCTATGGCTTGAGTGTTTCAGGAATATCCCAGACCATCGCGGCCGAGAACCGTAACGTGCCTTCCGGAAGCATCGACATCGGAGCGGAGTCTTTCACACTTCGTGTTGAGAAGGAGTTTAAAGACCCTTCAGAACTGCTAGACATAGTTGTCAGCACGAAGAATGGCCAGACCGTTTATCTGAAGGATGTCGCCACTGTCATCGATGGCCTTGAGGAAAAATCTCAGGAGTCTTTCACAAACGGTGAGCGGGCCGCGATGATAGCCATCCAGAAGCAGTCCGGAGCCAACACAGTCAATGTTATCAAGAGTGTCAAGGAGAAACTTAAGACCATCGAGCCTACTCTCCCATCCGATGTGAAGATCACTACTGTGGTCGATAGCTCCACAAACATTCTGAACACCCTCAACTCCTTGAAGGAGACGATCATCATCACCCTTCTGGTGGTCATGCTCGTGGTCTATCTGTTCCTTGGCCGTTGGAGGGCGACGTTCATTATCGTGCTCTCCATCCCTATCGCCTTGCTTGGCTCCTTGATCTACCTTTACGCCACAGGCAACACGTTGAACATCATTTCAATGTCAGCCTTGTCCATTGCTATCGGCATGGTGGTGGACGATGCCATCGTGGTGCTGGAGAATGTTTCTACGCACTTGGAACGAGGTGAGAAGCCGACCGAGGCCGCAGTTCACGGAACCTCCGAAGTGGGTATTTCAGTAATCGCTTCAACCCTTACGATGCTCTGTGTGTTCCTGCCTTTGACCATGGTTTCCGGAATGGCCGGAATCATGTTCAAGCAACTTGGCTGGATCGTCAGCATCATCATGATCATCTCCACGACGGCAGCGCTTACCCTCGTGCCGATGCTCTGCTCAAGAATGCTGAGCAACAAGCCTAAGAACGGCAAGTTGCACAGGGCGATTTTCGACAATGTCGAGAAGTTCCTTGACAAGATTTCCAACGGTTACGCGAAAATCATCGGCTGGTGCATGAACCACAGGAAGACCGTCATATTCAGTGGCCTTGCCATATTCGTCGCTGTCCTTGTCCTGCTTGGCCCTGGTGTCAAGACTGAGTATTTCCCTCATTCCGACGAAGGTCGTCTGACCGTCTCGATAGAACTACCGGTGGGTACGGAGCAGACGGTGACCGGAGAGTTCGCCAAGAATTTTGCCGCAAGGATCAAGTCAGAGATTCCTGAGATTCAGGTACTCCAGTACCGCTTCGGCCAGGCGAGCACTGACAATGTCTGGGGAAGCATGCAGTCAAACGGCTCCTACATCATCTCGATGAACATCAACCTTGGCTCAATGGAAGACCGTGATCGCTCTTCTTCCGAGATCGCGGACATCATCCGTAAGGACCTCAGGGAATATCCTGAAGTCAAGAAAGGCACAGTCTCCGAGGGCATGGGCGGAGTAGGTGGAGCTGCCTCCATCACTCTTGAGATCTATGGCTACGATTTCGATGAGACAGACCGTGTCGCCAAGGAAATCCAGGGCAAGATGCTGGACAACGAGAACTTCACCCAGGTAGTGCTCAGCCGTGATGACTACACTCCTGAGTATCAGGTGGATTTTGATAGAACGAAGCTGGCTCTCAATGGCCTTAATTCTACAACTGCCGCCGCTGCGTTCAGCGCCGCGATGAACGGTTCTGTTGGTTCCTACTATCGTGAGGAAGGTGATGAGTACAACATCCGCGTCATCTACGATAGGAAGTTCCGTTCAAGCACGCAGGACATCGAGAACATCATTGTCTACACTCCGGCCGGCAAGGCCGTCCGCATCAAGGATCTTGGTACGGTAGTCGAGGCCAAGGTTCCGCCTACAATCGAGAGGAAAAACCGTGAGAGGTACATCACAGTTACCGGTATCGTGGCCACAGGACATGCTCTCAGTGAGGCAGTCGCCGCTACAAATGCGATCATCAAAACTACAGAAATCCCGAACAACATCACGACCGACATCTCAGGTGACTTCGAGGACCAGCAGTCGATGTTCTTGAACCTGGTAGTGTTGATGGTTCTTATCATCATCCTTGTCTACATGGTGATGGCTTCCCAGTTCGAGTCGTTTATGAGTCCGTTCGTGATCATGTTCTCCGTTCCGTTCGCCTTCACAGGTGTGATTCTCGGCCTGTGGGCCACGAACACAGCGCTCGGTGTGATGGCGATGATCGGTATCATCATCTTGCTCGGTATCGTTGTGAAGAATGGTATTGTGCTGATTGACTACACGATTCTGATGCGTGAGAGGGGAATGAGCGTCATTGACGCCTCCATCACAGCAGCGAGAAGCCGTCTGCGTCCTATCCTCATGACCACCCTCACCACCGTGCTCGGTATGGTGCCTATGGCTGTGGGACGTGGCGAAGGTTCGGAACTCTGGCGTTCGCTCGGTATGACTGTCTGCTGGGGTCTGACAATCTCCACGCTTGTCACCCTTGTGCTGATTCCTACTATCTACTGCTCCCTCGCCACAGCTCAAGAGAGGCGTAAGGCCAAGAAACTGGCGAAGGCTAAGGGTTGATTGATGTTGTCTAATCCCTAAATAATCAGTGGGATTATTATATTCGTTAAAGATATTTTTTTATGAAAGCAATATTTATCTCATACAATCAGGCCTACGGCAACGAGATAGTCGAACTGCTTGAGAGCTACGGCCAGAGAGGTTTTACCCAGTGGCTGGACATCCAGGGCAGGGGAGGAGTCGATGGCACACCTCATTATGGAGATCATGCCTGGCCGGAACAGAACTACGCTATTCTGACAATGGTTCCTGATGACAAGGTCTCTCCGATTATGGATGCCCTCCGCCAGAAAGACAGCTCCTTCAAGGACCTCGGCCTTCGCGCCTTTGTCTGGAACATCGAGCAGGCGTTGTAGCATCGTCGCTTCGATGGTTGGTGAGCCTTGTCGAACCACAGGCTCAGCGACCGCTGTGTTTCGATCACTGAGCCGGCACCGCTCGGTCACTGAGCTTGTCGGAGTGACCTTTAGACTGAGACGGTGCCCATGAATTTTTGCTGGAGCCAGCGAATTTGTTATCTTTGTGTCTGGAACGGTAATTGCGGTTGCCGTCCCGGACATTTTAATATTCATTGATTATGGAAAAAATAGCCACTAACGAGAATTTCGCGGAGATCCTCTCCGACAGCAAGCCTGTATTGGTCGATTTCTGGGCGACTTGGTGCGGCCCTTGCCGTGTGCTGGCCCCGACGGTCGAGACCATCGCTTCTGAATATGACGGCAAGGCCACGGTCGTGAAATGCAACGTCGACGACTGCGAGGACATCGCCGTAAAGTATGGTATACGGAACATCCCGACACTCCTCTTCTTCAAAGGTGGAGAGGTCGTAGACAAGCTGGTGGGTAATGTCCCTAAGGCGGACATCGCGGCCAAACTGGATGCCTTGATCTAATTTAAAACATCTTCGAAATGAAAAAGTCTTTGCTCGTGGCCGCCATTATGGCCGCCATCGCATTCTGTACGAATGCGTCAGCCCAGTCATTCCTGTCTCCAAGAGTCGGAATCATGGGCGGATTCACATCCTCGTCAACCTCGATCAAGAATGTTGACAACAAGTCTGTCTCGTTGTACCACATCGGACTTACGGCAGAGATTCCTCTTTTTGGTGGATTCGCCATCCAGCCGTCAGTACTTTATCAGGTGAAAGGCTTGTCCGCTGACAAATGGGGCAGCTCGGACATTTCGGAGACCGTCGGTTCGTTCGAGACCAAGGTCGGCTATCTGGAAGTCCCTGTCCAGGTGCAGTGGGGACCGGATCTTCTGGCGTTCCGTCCTTATGTGTTCGCGGAACCATTCATCGGCTACCGCCTTGGACAGGACACTAAAGGAGTCTTCGCTGACGGTTTGAAGGACGGCCTTAAGAAATTCGAATATGGACTTGGCCTGGGAGGTGGCCTTGAGGTTTGGAAACTTCAGCTGTCCATAAAGTATTTCTGGAATTTCGGTGATGTCTACAATAAAGGTGGCAACCTGCTGGATTCCGCCGAGGACGCCGTGAAGGATGCGGTCAACAACGGCAACAACTTCAACGGAATCATGGCGTCCGTCGCATTCTTCTTTTAATGGTTTGACGGATGTCTGAGGAACGGAAGATTGTCATATATTGCTCATCAAGCTACGACATCGATCAAAAGTACAACCAAGCTGCGCGGGAAGTGACCCGCGCGGCTTGTTCGCTTGGTTACACGATAGTCTCGGGCGGTGCCATCAAAGGTACTATGGGAGCGGTGGCTGACGAGGTCGCCCGTTGTGGAGGCCGCCACATCGGCGTGCTGCCACGCTTTATGGAGCAGTACAAATTTCCGGGGCTGGACCAGGTGGTCTGGACGGACACTATGGCCGAGCGCAAGGAGAAGATGCGTGAGGGAACCTGCGCGGCGATCGCCCTGCCTGGAGGTATCGGCACCCTTGATGAGGTTATCGGGACGTTGACCCTTGCCAAACTGGACAAGTACGACGGGAAGATCCTCGCGCTGAACATTGATGGATTCTACGATCCGTTGAAGGCTCTGCTTGACCATTATGTGGACACCGGGATGTTGGATCAACGTTCCCGGAATCTGATCGGGTTCCCGGACACGGTGAATGAGCTTGTCGGACATTTGGACTAAACACGGTACGGATGACTCTGGAAGAAGTAAGAATATTCCTTGGCAAGGATTGGGAGGACACTGACGCCTTGATCAGGTCTTCCTTGGAAAGTGACATCGATCTGTTGAACGCCACCAACACGGCTATTCTTTCCCATAGCGGAAAGCAACTCCGTCCGCTGATCTCCTTGCTTGTCGCCAGGGCTTGTTCCGGAGGGGTGGCCAATGCGGACAGCATTCACTACGCCGCCGCGTCGGAACTGCTTCACAACGCCACGCTGCTTCACGATGATGTGGCCGACAGCAGTTCGGAAAGGCGGGGCTGTCCGACGGTGATGTCCTTGCTTGGCGGCGCGGCGTCAGTGCTGATAGGGGACTATTGGCTTGTCAGAGCCATGGAAAACATACTCGCGTCATCCGTGCATGGAAACGAGGTGATAAGAATCTTCTCAAGAACTTTGAGCCATCTGGCCGAAGGGGAGATGCTTCAGCTTCAGAAAGCCACAAGCGGGGACACGGACGAGAAAGACTACCTGAGGATAATCTACAGCAAGACCGCCTCGTTGTTTGAATCCTCTGCGGTTTCCGCCGCGATCTCCGTCAATGCCACACAGGAGCAGGTGGAGGCGGTGAGAAATTATGCCGTGAGTCTTGGAATAGCGTTCCAGATCAAGGATGACATATTCGACTACTCCGACGGTCAGGACATCGGCAAGCCGGTGGGCATCGACTTGGATGAGCAGAAGATCACGCTGCCGCTGCTCGGTGCCCTTAAGTCCGTGAGCGGAGAAGACGAGGCGGCTATAAGGAAAAAAGTGACCGACATCAGTGATCACCCGGAGTACAAGGAAGAGATCCGGAACTTCGTGCGGGAAAGAGATGGCGTTGAATATGCCGTCTCCGTCCTTGATGAATATGTCCTCAAGGCAAAGGACGCCCTTTCTGTCCTTCCTGATTCCAAGGAAAAGGAATATCTTATAAGTATCGCGGGATTCACGGCTTACAGGAACTGCTGATGACGTTGGACGGGATCATAGGAAACCACGATGCCGTAAAGGCGTTGAAGGGAATGGCCGAAAGCGGGCGTATTCCTCATGCCATGATGCTCTATGAGAACGATGGCTGCGGGGCGATGGCTCTTGTGCTGGCGTTTTTAAGTCGGGTCTTGGGCGATGAGCATAAGGTTTCCAATCTCATACATCCGGACGTGCATTACGTTTACCCGGTGGCGAACGGCTCCAAGGTCAATGAGAAGGTGGAGAACCTCAGGGCGGAGCTGTTCCTTGAATATTGGAGGTCTTTGATGACCAGCAATCCTTACGCCCTTGAGAGTGAGGTCAGCGCGGCTTTCGGAATCGAAGGCAAACAGTCCGGAATAAATAACGCCGAGGCTAAGGAGATTCTTGAGACCGTGTGGCTTACCTCAGTTGAGGGAGGCTGGAAGGCTGTCGTGGTCTATCTGCCTGAGAAGATGAACGCCGCTTCCGCCAACCGGCTTCTCAAGGCGATCGAGGAACCTCCGGAGAAAACCTTGTTCATAATGATCACCCACGCTCCCGAGAAGGTCATGCAGACAATCTCGTCGAGATGTCAGGCGATAAGGGTGCTGCCATATTCAAAGAATGAGATTGTGGAGATCTTGACATCCCGTTTCGGTAAGAACGCCGACGAGGCTTCGCAGGCGGCGTTGGTCGCGGGTGGCAGTGTCGGGGTCGCGCTGCGCTATCTCTCCGGCAGAGAGGATTACATGCGCCAGATGGAGATATTCAAAGGCCTGACGGACGCCCTTGCCTCAAAAGATCTTTCCGCCGCTTTGGCCTGGGGGGATGCGATGGCCGCGCTGCCGTCGCGTGAAAACCAGAAAGCTTTTTGTAAATTTGCGGGTGAAAGTCTTCGCAAAGTGTTTCTGATTCAGCAGAACATGCCTCAGATCGCCGGGATTTCTCGGGAGGAGAACGACTTCTTCCTCCGGTTGGCCTCGCGCTGCCGGAAGAGTTTTCCGAGGATGGCGGTTTCCTGTCTGGACAGGGCGCAGATGCTGATTGACCGTAATGTGAACCAGAAGATTCTTTTCACCGACCTTGTGGGACGGTTGTATTTGAGTTTCTGACAATAATAATGGATGAATATGGAAAATATTGATAATGAAACTATAAAGTTTGACTGCAACCGAGGGTGCACGATATCTCAGAATCAGGAGACAGGGGAGTATGACTGCAATTACCGTCAAGGCTGCTGTAAGCTGAAGGACTACGATTGGCTTCACGGCATCCGGCAGGAACAGTACAAGGATCTTTTCGAGGTGCGCTTCAAGAACACCAGAAAGGGGATTTATGTGAATGCGTCCGGCCAGGGGGTGAAGACCGGTGATCTGGTCATTGTGGAGGCCACGAACGGTCATGACCTTGGAATCGTCACACTCGAGGGTCCGATTGTCGGACGTCAGATGAAGTGCAAGGGCATCGATCCCGAGACGGCTCCGTTGAAGAAGATTTACCGCAAGGCAAAGCCTTTCGACATCGCCAAGTGGCAGGAGGCCATAGCCCGTGAGCAGGACACCATGATCCAGGCGCGCAGGATCGCCGCCGAGCTCGGACTTGACATGAAGATCGGAGATGTGGAGTTCCAAGGGGATGGCACCAAGGCGATTTTCTACTACATCGCCGATGGCCGTGTGGATTTCCGCCAGCTGATCAAGGTCTACGCCGAGGAGTTCCGTATCAGGATCGAGATGAAGCAGATCGGTGCCCGTCAGGAGGCTGGCCTGATCGGTGGCCTGGGAGTCTGCGGACGTGAGCTGTGCTGCGCCAATTTCATCACGAATTTCCAGTCCATCTCCACTTCCGCCGCCCGCACCCAGGATCTGTCCTTGAATCCGCAGAAACTGGCAGGACAGTGTGGCAAGCTGAAATGCTGTCTGAACTACGAGGTGGCTAACTATCTGGACGCCCAGTCCCGCATCCCAAAGGTTTCCGAGCCGCTTGAGTTTGAGGATGGCCTTGCCTATCTGGCCAAGACGGACATCCTGCAGGAGATAATGTACTTCACCTACGAGAAGGGGTCTCTTTCCAACCTCTATCCAGTGGCGGCTTCGGAGGTGGCGCAGATCATCATGATGAACCGCAACGGCCAGAAGCCCGAGTCCTTGAGGACGGAACCGGAGCCGACAGGTCCTCAGTTCGTCTCCGCGGTAGGTGACGACAGTATCACACGCTTTGACAAACCGAAAAAGGGCAAGAACAAGAACCGTGGCAAGAACAAGGCGAAGTCTAACGCCGGCGCCGCGTCCGGAACTGCCTCAGGCGAGGCTCAGGCGAAGCCGGTTTCTGACGGTGCCCCTTCTGCTTCAAGGCCGGAAGGCTCTAACTTCAGAAATCGTGGCCCGCGTGGAAATGGTAACGGCCGTCCTCAGCGTCAGCGCGGGGAGGGACAGCGTGGGGACAACCAACGTGGAGGCGGTCCACGTGCGGACATGAAATCTGAGCCGAAACCAAAGACCGATGCGTAGCCTTATCACGGCGCTCGTTCTGTCGCTGGCTGTGGCTTCATGCTCACGCCCTGTTTCCTACGAGCCGTTTGTCATCAAGGAAGATGCTGAATATGGTGACACTTACATATTCAATCTTGATCTGTCGGACTCGACTGTCGCTTACGGATTGGACTTCTACACAAGATTGGAACGTCCGGCTTTCGGAGAGTTTCCGTCGGACAGTGTCTCACTGGATCTGCGTTGGATCTCGCCATCCGATTCAGTGATCATTTCCGACACGACCTTTATCCGTGTAGAGTGTCCTGTGGATTCATCGTACTATAACAAGGACTATCTATCAGCCTACAAGGAAGACTTGGATTTGCCGGAGCATGGCTTGTGGCGGCTGAAAGCCAGGGTGATGAACGATTCCGAGTCGATCCGGGGTCTGGGTGTGATCTTCACAAGAAAGGAAAATGGGACACGATAAACTTAGAAAATTCGCGGAGAACGAGACTTTCTCCTGCCTTCTTCAGCCGGAGGCTGCTTCGGTGCTTGATAAGTCCGATGCGGGTAACAGTTTGAAACTCAGGGATCATCCGATCAAAGGGCACTGGAATGAGAGGATGTTTGCTGCCGAGCAGCCTATAGTGCTTGAGCTCGGTTGCGGGAAAGGGGAGTACACAATCGATCTTTCCCGCAGGGAGCCGTCGCTCAACTACATAGGTGTTGACATCAAGGGCGCGCGCCTTTGGAAGGGTGCGAAGTTCGCCACGGAGAATCATCTGCCGAATGTGGCGTTCCTTCGAACAAGAATTGAGTTCATCGATGCCTTCTTCGCTCCCGATGAGGTTTCGGAAATATGGCTGACCTTCTCCGACCCCCAGATGAAAAGCGAGAACTGCCGCCTGACAAGTCCGCTGTTTCTGGAGCGCTACCGCAAGTTCCTGAAAAAGGGCGGAATAGTCCACCTCAAGACAGACAGCCGCTTCCTTTATGAATATTCCCACTCGGTGGCCGAGCAGAACGGTCTGAGGATTCTAGCAAGCACCAACGATCTTTACGGCACAGGTCGCGCTGACCTTTCGGATTGTGCCCTGCGTTCTGTTGCCGGTGAGTCCGCGGTCAAGGCCCTCTTCGAGGTCCAGACATTCTACGAAAAGATGTTCTCCGCCCAAGGCTACAAGATCACCTACCTGAGTTTCGTGATCGACCACGATGGTCCGTTCCTTCACCCCGATTTCGACTCCGACTACTGGCGCTCCGTCGAAGGCCCCCGCCACTTCACCCACCAGCCGGAGAAGCAGTGGTAACTCCACTTAGGAGGTTGGCGGTATGTTGGTGAGATTGCCGCACTGCGGTCACTTCGACAAGCTCAGTGACCGGAAAGTTTCCTGTCACCATCTCTTCCTGTCACGTAGCCTGTAGGACCGTCCGGACACTTTCTGTTACCGTCTCTCCGTTGTCACTGCGCTTCCGCCGGTCACTGAGCCTGTCGAAGTGACCGTCATGTTATGGCACCGTTGCACTGAACAAGCGCATTTTATCCTTTTAATGTTACCGAAGAGTGCTACTTGACCACCTAAGGCAGCATTTAAACCTTTTAATGCTGCCGTGGAGTGCCTTTCGACCCTCCATGGCAGCATTTTCGACTCAAAACGTTGCCGAAAGCAGCATCATTATAGCTCCACCCTCGGCAACAATCCAGACTATTCCCAGTCCTCTACACCAGGATCAATCGAGATCTCGATCTTCTCCTGATCCGGAGAGGTGTTCAGTGTCACCGTGATCGTGTGCGCGTACCCAGCCCGGAAACTCAACGAATAGTCAAGCAGGTAGGCGATGCCGCCCATCGTAAGCTCGATCAACGGAGTAGTCTTCTCGATGTTCTGCGGAACAAGCACGGCCTCGAACAGCTCGTTGCTCAGCTTGTTCATCGTGATGGTCTTCTTCGCTCCGAATGCGTTCTTTTCCACTGAACCTGTGTTCAGGCTGACCGTGCACTCGACGTTCGTGTTGTAGATGTGAGAGACGATGTCGTCAGGAATCTCTCCCTCGAACATGTCCACAAAGTCCGAATATTTCGGGTTGAAGATGAGGTGTGCCCAAGGAACCTGCGTGGCGTCGGAGGTCAGGGATAGGTCCTTGTACCAGCCGTGGGACTTGAATATTCCATAAGTGGAATTAAGGTCATTTTCGCCCTTAGGGTGATCGCAACCGTCAATGCAGTCGCAATTCTGCATGAACGCATTATGATAGATGTATTCGTCTCCCAATTTTCCGAATCCGTGGCCGTCGGCCTCATGCTGGATGATTCCTCGGAAGTCGTATGGATAGGCATCGGTGCTGACAGGGCAGCATGCGATCGCGGAGCTGTCTCCGTACATCATCGTCACGCCCTCGTAGGTCGAGATGTTCATGAGCAGGATCGTGAGGCTCTTGGTGAGATCCAGTGATGAGTTCGCTTTCTTTGCCCATTCGAAGCAAGGTGTCGTGTCCGGAGCGAGGATCCTGTTCTGGCTGAACGTTGAGCCGAACTTGGTGTCGATGATTGTGTTGACGGTGCCGATTCCGCTCTCGTCAGACTGGGACACCACCGCATAGACATTGAAATAGTCCTTGTAAGTCTTGTACGGCTCGACATCGAAGAAGGCGTTGTAGCCGCTCTCCGTGTTGGTGAAGAATGTGCCTTTGGCTATGTCCTTGGCATCGTATCCGTCACCGATGAACACGATGTCGATTCCGTTGCCCTTGGTTGCGGTCTGATAGGTCTTGACTTCACCGTCGGAGAGATCACAGTCGTATTGTTCAACTTCAAAAGTTGTGGTGTAATCTTTCTCGATGAGTTTGAAGACAACCTCTCCGCTTCGCCCGGCGTAGTTCTTATAGCTTGGGCTGTTGAATGAGCCTTCGTTGACCTCGAACGTATCGCTTGTGCGAGACATCTCGTTGACGGAGATCGTGACATCGGCCTTGCCGGTTCCCGAAGACGGAGAGACCGTCACCCAGTCCGGCTTGCTCTCCACTTCCCATGCGAAGTTTGCCGGGGCGCGAAGAGTGTAGGTCCTGCTCTGTACAGCGTTCAGAGCACGCATCCTCTCACGGCTAACCGAGAAGTCATAGTGTGCGGCGATGCGCTTGAAATCGCTCCAGCCGGTCTCGGCTTGGTAACGCTTGACGGACTGTGGAGGCACCTCAAGTGTGAAGTTATCTTTTTCTACACCATCGAAAGTGTTGCTCTTGATGGTTGGAGGTTCGACTGCCGAAGACTGGATCTTAGAAGTAATAAACAGACTATAAATATACATATTATTCATGAATTGGGAATATCCCGGATCTTGGATGAATTGCTGAAGACAGATTAATGAAAATCCCCGATACCAATTCAAACGGTATCGGGGATTCCTATTCAGCAGTCACCTCGTTGGCTGAGGTGGCATATTCATTAAAAGAACTCCTCTGTGTTCTTGTCGAGATTGTCGGAGTGGTCTTCGGTGTTGGCGTTGAAGTCGTTCTTCGGGCCGAAGTTCCGGTGGCCGCCATTCCTGCGGTCATCGCCACCTCTGCGGTCGAATCCGCGACGGTCGTCACCGCCACGACGGTCGAAACCACCTCTGCGGTCATCACCACCGCGACGGTCTCCACCTCTGCGATCATCACCGCCCCTGCGGTCGAAACCACCTCTGCGGTCACCGCCACGGTCGTTGCCACCGCGCGGACGACGCTCCGGCTCAACGTAGCCTTCCGGTTTTGGAGTGAGGGCGCGCATAGAGAGTCTCATCTTGCCTGTCTTTGGGTCAATCTCAAGGAGTTTCACGTCAACCTCCTGGCCGACCGTAAGGACATCCTCGACATTCTCGGTCTTGTTCCATGCGATTTCTGACACGTGGAGAAGGCCTTCCTTGCCAGGGAGGATCTCGACGAAGGCGCCGAACTCAAGGATTGAGACAACCTTTCCGTGGTAGGTCTGACCAACCTCCGGAACAGCGCAGATACCCTGGATCCAGTCGTAAGCCTTCTGCATGGCTGCGGCGTCGTTGGTCGCGATGTCCACAACGCCCTTGCCGTCAACCTCGTCGATGGAGATGACAGCTCCGGTCTCGGCCTGGATCTTCTGGATGGTCTCGCCACCCTTTCCGATGACAGCACCGATGAAGTCCTTGTCGATCTCGAAGGACTTGATCCTCGGAACGAACGGTTTGTAGTCCTCACGAGGCTTGTCGATGCACTTCATCATCTCGCCCATGATGTGCATCCTTCCCTCATGAGCCTGCTGGAGAGCCTTGGCGAGAACCTCGTAGGAAAGACCGTCAACCTTGATGTCCATCTGTGTGGCGGTGATACCGTCCTTGGTACCGGCCACCTTGAAGTCCATGTCTCCGAGGTGATCCTCGTCGCCAAGGATGTCGGTGAGGATGGCATAGCGGCCGTTAGGATTCTTCTCATCGGTGATGAGACCCATGGCCACACCGGCAACAGGCTTGCTGATCTGAACGCCGGCGTCCATAAGGGCGAGGCAGCCTCCGCAGATCGAAGCCTGCGAAGAAGAGCCGTTGGATTCAAGAATATCCGAAACCACGCGAACAGCGTAAGGGAACTCCGGAGCCTTAGGCATAACGGCTTTGAGGGCTCTGAAAGCCAGATTTCCGTGACCTACCTCACGACGGCCAACACCTCTCTGAGCCTTGGCCTCACCTGTCGCGAAAGGAGGAAAGTTATAGTGGAGGACGAACTGCTGGGTCTCCTGCACGAGAACCTCGTCCATCTCTTTCATGTCCATCTTTGTTCCGAGGGTGACGGAGGCAAGAGCCTGGGTCTCACCACGGGTGAATATGGCCGAGCCGTGAGCGCAAGGCAGGCAGTCAACCTCGCACCAGATAGGGCGTACCTGGGTGGTCTGACGTCCATCCACACGAAGACCCTCGTCGAGGACAAGATTCCTCAGAGCCTCTCTCTGCTCGTGGCCGAAGTAACGGTTGATCATCATCTTCTTTTCGGCCTGCTCCTCTTCGGTCAGTCCAAGAGACTCGATGCACTCTTTCTTGATGGCCTCGAATCCGTCCTCTCTCTCGTGCTTAGGCCTTGCGGACTTGGCGAGAGCGTAGCACTTGTCATAGGCGAAGTCGTGGATCTTCTTCTTGAGATCCTCGTCCTCCTCATCGTGAGGATAGTCTCTTTTGACATCCTTGCCGAGCTCTTTGTTGAGTTCCTTCTGGATGCGGCAGTGCTTCTTGATCTCCTCGTGGGCGAATTTGATGGACTCAAGCATCACATCCTCGGAAACCTCCTTCATCTCGCCCTCTACCATCATGATGTTCTCCTCTGTGGCGGCGACCATAAGCTCAAGATCGGCTTTCTCCATTTCGCTGAAGTTAGGGTTGATCTTGAACTCACCGTCAATCCTTGCGACACGTACCTCAGAGATAGGTCCGAGGAATGGAAGGTCGCTGGCTGCCAGCGCGGCTGATGCGGCGAGTCCTGCGAGAGCGTCCGGCTGGATGTCTTTCTCGGCTGAGATCAGCCAGATGTTGACGAACACGGCGAGGTGGAAATCCTCAGGGAACAGAGGCCTCAGTGCCCTGTCGACAAGGCGTGAGATCAGAATCTCGTAGTCAGAGGCCTTGCCCTCTCTCTTCATGAATCCGCCCGGGAAACGTCCGGCGGAATAGAATTTTTCCTTGTAGTCCACCTGAAGTGGAAGGAAGTCTGTGTCTTCTGCAGCTTCTTTAGCGCATGTGACAGTGGCCAGGAGCATCGTGCCTCCCATCTTGACCACCGCCGAACCGTCTGCCTGCTTGGCAACTTTGCCGGTTTCGATCTCAATCACCCGACCGTCGGATAATTCGATCTTCTTTGTGATGATGTTCATTTTACTGTTTTTACCGCGTGTCCTCAACAAAATATATCTGAAAACTTCTGCGTCATTTTCTTTAACACTAATCGTTTACGATCTGTAAACAATAGCTGGATTAATAAAAAAGGGACGGCAGCGTCATATAGCGCGGCCAATCCCTTTTCTGTTCCTATCGTGAATTTATCGACGGAGACCGAGCTCCTTGACGATCTTTCTGTATCTCTCGATGTCGATCTTCTGGAGGTAATCCAAAAGCTGACGCCTTTTACCTACGAGACGGAGAAGAGAACGACGGGTGACAACATCCTTCTTGTTCTTCTTCACATGCTCCGTGAGGTGATTGATACGGTAGGAAAATAAAGCAACTTGACTCTCTGGTGAGCCGGTGTCTGTATTAGACTTCCCGTACTTAGCGAAAATCTCTTGCTTCTTGTCGGCTTGTAAATACTCTGCCATTTTCGCAAAAAATTTTGTTGATGATTAATTAACGTCTTCTTCCCCGCACCATGCGGAAAAGCGTGCAAAGATAGGCATAATTTTCAGATAATCAAAATATTTTCTGAATATTCAATATTCATTCAGCCACATCATCAGTTCATTCTCCGCTTGCCCTGAACTATCCTAAACTCACATCATTGTCCGTCAGAAGCCAATTCCAGACAGGAATCAGCTCTATGATCTTGCCAGAACGCAGTTGTATTGTCCTTTTCTCGTCAAATGTGATGACAATCATTTTTTTTCCAGAGGATGAATCCTGTCAAGGCTTTCCAGATAATATTTTTCCGCAGTATAAGAAGTTGTTTTGATTTATTTGAAATGTTCTTCGAGGTGAAAGAATATTCATTTTCTTCCCGCTTCTTCAGTCAGATGGCACCGCTATCCTCCTTGGAAGAAGCGGTCAAAACTGAAGTTTTTCACTCTCAACCCGACGCCCGAACCGAGCGCAATCGAACTTGTTCGGATTGCCGAGGTGAGCAGCAGGGAAAGAGCTTGCTCTTGATCTTCAAACAAACAAATCAAAACAGCTTCTAAAAATATCTCCAAATCTTTTTACCGGCAATATAAAGATTACGATGGGCGATCCCTCATAGGGGGGAGGGTAATTGTCAGTACAGCCGGTAGCCGCGCAGTGCCCGTTGCTTGGCGAGGTGGTCCGGACAGAGGGATTCAAGTAGTGCGTGGAACTGTGGACCGTGGTTGGGGTGGCGGAGATGGCAGAGCTCATGGAGGATGACGTAGTCACGAAGTTCGTCCGGAAGGCGCACGAGGTTGAGGTTCAGGTTGATGTTGCCTTTTCGCGAGCAGCTTCCCCAATTCGAGGAGTTGTGCTTGATGCGGACGGAATTATATTCAAAGGAATATCTTTCCGCAAGTTCGTGCAGGCGCTTCGGGAGTACTTCTTTCGCTTCCTTTCGCAGCGCCTCGATTTCTTCGGGAGAGGGAATATGCCCGGCTCCGATCCGCTCCCGTTGCCTGGCCTGGACTTTCAGGACCCAATCCTTTTTAGCAAGGAAGAAATCCAGCCCGGCCTTGTAGGGAACGAAGTAGGGGAGCGTAACGGTAACGCCCCTGCGGGGATTCACTCGGAGTGTCACCCTGCGGGAGCGTACGTTTTTCCGGATTGTAACGGTTCCGGCGTCCGGGTCGTCAAAGATTTTCTCCATTCGTCAACTCATCCGCTCCTGGAATCACATCGCAGTTGCCTTGCGGCGAATCAGTCTTGATTTTCATCAAATGCCTGATAGCCAAGAATAAAACCGCCGCACTAACTATGAATATGATCACATAGGTTCCTGCCGGGACAATGTCCAAAAGACTTGCGTCCGCTCCGAGGTCCTTGAATGCCGGCAGCTTTGATGACAGTACGGAAACCGTGTTGTTGACACAGTGCATCAGCATCGTGAACTTGAGCGATCCGGTTTTGTAATAGACGTAGCCGAAGAAGCTTCCGAGGATGAACGCCGAGAGACCCTGCCAGAGGTTGCCGTGGATTGTGGCGAAGAAGATCGCCGAGATCGCTATCGCCAGAGCCGGATTCATTCCTCTGCGGCCGCCGTCCTCGCCAGGCTCGCCCTTGCGGGAGTAGTTCAGCAGGCCTCTCAGCACGATTCCCCTGCACATCCACTCCTCAAGTACGGGAGCGAACACGCTCATGCTCAGCAGACTGACCCAAAGCGGCCCGTCGAGCAACTGTTCCATGGTCTTGACCAGAGTCTCGTCCATGTCGGGCATCAGCGCCATCAATGGCTCGAGCATCAACGCCAAGGCGATTGTTCCGAAAGCCATAAGGATGGCCGTGAGCGCTCCGCCCTTGGTCCCGAAATGATCGCTGTCCAGAGCGTAGCCTCTGTCGAATGTCGAGTTCCGCATGCTCTTGAGCCTGACATACATCAGCAACGGAATGAACTGAACCGGATAAACAATCAGCATGCTGTAATAGAGCGGGAATCCCGGCACGAAGGCCAGCAGCCCCAGATTGACGAGACTGCCGAGTATCATTCCGGCCAGGAACCAGCCCAGCACAGCGAAAACACCGGCCACACCCGGGGTGTACCAGGCGCAGCCGGAGAAAAGGTCGTAGTTCCTCTCGACCTTACGTGGTCTTAGAAAGGACATTACTTCTTCCAGAGCGGTGTTGGATACACGCCCTTGTCGACGAGCTCCTGGAACTTTGCCACAACGCCCGGGCGGTCTTCCTTGTAGGTGACGCCGAACCAGTGAGAGTCGGTTGAGAGAACCTCGCATTTGTAGCCGTGATCCTTCATCATGACGTCAACGGCGTAAGGAATGTAGAACTCTTTCTTGAGCTCATTGATGTTCTGCTCCAGAAATGACGTGAACACCTCTTCGCTGAGCTGGAAGTAATCAGGGGTGAAGCCCCACATATTCATTGAGCAAAGCGCCTTGCCGTCGAGCTCGACGTGTGTCTCACCATTGACTGAATTGTCGCCGTAGACCTTGCCGTCGGCCTCCTTGCCGATGTTCAGGTGCTCGGCGATGCCGGTCAGATGGAGGTCCTTGTCGTAGTAGCAGATGCCGCGGGAGACCTTGCCATATTCCGAAAGGGTGTTGTCAAGCTCGAAGCCGACGATGCTGCACGTTCCGGTGGTGCCTTCGTGAGCCCTTAGCCAGTCTCCGAGAATCCTGAAGGAATCCTTTCCGTAGTAGTCGTCACCGTTGATGACAGCGAACGGCTCGTGGATGACATCCTTGGCCATCAGCACGGCGTGGGCGGTTCCCCAAGGCTTCTGCCTCTCAGGATTGAGGGTGAACTGTGACGGAATCTTGTCCAGTTCCTGGATCACGAAGTCGAACTCAAGCGGAGTACCGTCAGGGCAGGTGATGCCGCTGTACTTCTCCTTCACGGTCTGTTCGAACTGCTCGCGGAAATATTCCCTGACGATGTAAACGACCTTGCCGAATCCGGCGTGAACCGCATCGTAGATAGAATAGTCAATGATGGTCTCGCCGTTAGGGCCGAGTCCGTCCATCTGCTTCAGGCCGCCATAACGGCTGCCCATGCCGGCTGCAAGTACAAGAAGTGTAGGTTTCATATTATTTGAATATTAATGATTGCTGTCATTCCCTCGGAGTCGCTTTGGCTTGTCTGAAATGTTTTGAAGAGAAAAACTTCAAACAAACAATCAAATCGACTTCTTAATTCTACAAAAATAACTATTTTTGCAGATATATTGTTCTATTTGAAGTGGGAAAGTTCAAGGACATCTGGGACACCGGCAAGGATGGCGGGAACGCTGAGAAACGTTCCTTTGTCAGATATGCCATCGTGGCGACCACCATATTCGTTGTTATGGTCGGTTTTGTGAACCAGAACAACATCGTCCGCTGGATCAAGGCAGGCTTCGAGATCCGCAATCAGGAAAGGCTGATCGAGCGGTACAGCGCCGAGATCAAGGATATGGACCGCCAGATCCACGGCCTGACCCACAGCAAGGATTCCCTGGAACAATTCGCCCGTGAGAACTTCGGATTCGCCGAGCCGGGCGACGATGTGTACATCATAGAAAAATAATATTACATGAATATGGACTTTCATTCTCTTCTGGCAGTGTCTCCGATCGACGGTCGCTATGCTGCCAAAACCGCATCGTTGAGACAGTACTTCAGCGAGTTCGCCTTGATCCGCAATCGTGTTCGCGTGGAGGTGGAGTATTTCATCGCTCTTTGCGAGATTCCTCTGCCCCAACTTGCCGATTTCGGTGAAGGCACTGGGATGAGCCGCGATGAGTTGTTCTCCCGTCTGCGCAGGCTCTATCAGGCGATGACTCCTGAAGACGCCCAGAAAGTGAAGGACATCGAGAAAATCACCAACCACGATGTCAAGGCCGTTGAATATTTCATCAAGGACAACTTCAAGGCTTTGGGAATATCCCGCTGGCAGGAGTTCGTCCATTTCGGCCTGACATCTCAGGACATCAACAACACGGCTCAGCCGCTGATGCTAAAGGAAGCTCTTGAGAATGAATATATTCCCGCACTGAAAGAGGTGATGTCCATTTTGGAGGCCGATGTGCAGGCGTGGAAGGATGTCCCGATGCTTGCCAGGACGCACGGTCAGCCTGCCACTCCGACAAGGCTCGGAAAGGAGTTTCAGGTGTTCGTCTCAAGGCTTGACGAGCAGCTTCGCCAGTTCGGCCAGTTGACTTGGCCTGCCAAGTTCGGCGGCGCGACCGGCAACATGAACGCCCACAAGGTGGCCTTCCCGGACATCGACTGGCCGGCATTCGCTGACAGGTTCGTGGCCTCGCTTGGGCTCAAGAGATCCTTCCCGACCACCCAGATCGACCACTACGACAATCTTGCGGCCATATTCGACTGCCTCCGCCGCATCAACACGATCCTGATTGATCTCTGCCGCGACATCTGGACCTACATCTCCATGGAATATTTCCACCAACAGGTCGCCAAGAACGAGGTCGGCTCCTCTGCCATGCCTCACAAGGTCAATCCGATAGACTTCGAGAACGCAGAAGGCAACCTCGGAATGGCCAACGCAGTGCTGACATTCCTGTCGATGAAGCTCCCGATCTCCAGATTGCAGAGGGATCTGACCGACTCCACCGTCCAGCGTAACATCGGCGTCCCTGTGGCCCACGGAATGATCGCCCTTGCGTCACTTAAGAAAGGACTCGGAAAACTGATTCTGAACCGTCCTGCCATCGATGCCGAACTGCACCGCAACTGGGCCGTGGTAGCCGAGGCCATCCAGACAATCCTTCGCCGCGAGAACTACCCGAACCCTTACGAGACCCTAAAGAATCTCACCCGCACCGGCTCCGCCATCGATGAGAAAACCATCGAGGACTTTGTCAACGGCCTGGCCGTCAGCGACTCCGTCAAGGAAGAGCTCCGTGCCATCACCCCGTGGAACTACACCGGCTTCTGATCTTCCACGCTTCATTATCATGATGTTATCCGCCACTCATTCGATGTCAGTGAGTGGCGGATAACACGCTTATTATAATATGGTTAACATCTTGTCTTTAGTGCGGATTCACTGAAGATGAGTGACTAAAACATTAATTATTAACAGTTTGTGAATCACGCCAATATCCCCTTCCTGACTGTGGCGGACGCCGGGCATCAGCGGTTGTTTGCGCTCAGCGGCAGCCTGGGATCGCTGACACTTTTAGAGTATCAGCAGAATGGCGAAGACGTAGAGCATGAAGCCTTGGAAGCGTAGACGGGTTTTGGTGCTGTGACGCAGCATCTCCTCGGTCGGATCGTCTTCAGCCATCTCGCGAATGGTCTCTTCGGAAGGAATGTTTCTGTGGGGATATTTCCGGATTAGCTGGCCGTCGTTGAACCATGTCGCGCCGCCGTTCGAGCGGTTGAGGGTGACGAGAGTCTTCTTGTCGGCGAAATATGTCGATCCGACAAGCCGTGAATGCGCTTCCGGCACGATCACTGGCAACCTGTCAAACTGTTCCTTTGTCGAGGAGACCAGCAGCAGGGGAGTGAAGCCGGCGGCTTTCGCCCCGTCAAGAACGTCTGCAATCTTGGTCCAGAAAGCTTCCTTCGCCTTTGCGGGATCATAGACCGAAACCGCAAGCACATTGCCGTAGATGGCTTGTTCATCCTGATAATTGCCCAAAGAGTCAGTGAAAGAGAGCGCAGGCCTGTTGTCCTCGATGTCCGTTCCGTTGATGAAGATGGTCTCCGTGCGGACGTAGGTCCAGGTCGAGTCCGGAAGATTGTCCAAATCAAAGGCTCCTTCCTGGCCGTTCTTCTCGTAGATGATTGTCGATTTGTAGTAGCCGGATGCTTCCTCGTCGTCTTCATCCATGGACGCCAGCAATTCGCTTCCCGGAGTGAACTCTGTGTAGTCCACGAGCGGGATCGTTGTCAACGAATAGATGGTGAAGAGAATGATCGAGGCCGACGCGATGCCGAAAGAGACATATTTCCGCTTCCTGTTCTTCCCGAAATGCTTGAACGGCAGGAAAGCCACCATTGCCATGGCCAGCAGAACCAGATTCTTAAGGAAAGTCTGGAAGTTCGTCAGATGGATGACCTCGCCGAAGCACCCGCAGTCAGTCAGGCTGACAGGATTGAATATGGCCAGGAACAACGTCAGAACCGTGAAGAAGACAATCATCGCCGAAGTGATGATCGCGACCTGCTTCCGCCAGACCCCACTGATCATCGCGGCTCCAAGGATGGCTTCGGCGAGCGCGAAAACCACAGCTGTGACCTTCGCCGCCGGCAGCAGGAACGTGACGTGGAAGAACCTGAAATATCCTTCCATCACAAGTCCCGCTCCGACCGGATCAAGCAATTTGAATATCCCGGCGATCAGGAATACCACCCCTATGATGAATGCGCACAGCCTTCTGAGCCTGAAGAAAAATACGTTGTTCATTTAGCTTCGATGTGTTCGTCAATAACTTCCTTAACCTTTGCGAATATCTCGTCCGGCGGCAGCATCTC
Source organism: uncultured Bacteroidales bacterium (assembly GCA_934667175.1). GTDB lineage: Bacteria > Bacteroidota > Bacteroidia > Bacteroidales > UBA932 > Cryptobacteroides. Next base: position 144,302 of record CAKULN010000001.1, read on the forward strand.
CCCGAACTCGTCCGAGCAGTCTATCCTGATGAAATCCGGATCCGCCGCGACCTGCTGCCTGTAAATGGCCTGGACCTGCTTCTGGAACTCTATGTCCGATTCATGAATATCCTGGGAACCGTGGAGATATTCCCTGTCGCTGCCGGTCCTCGCTGATTCCAACCTGCTCTCGACGAATGAGATAGGAACGTCCAGAAATATATTAATGTCTGGCTTCGGGAGACCGAAGTCGCCATATTCAGTGTCCATTATCCACTTGCGCAGGCTTTCTTTTTCCGCCATGTCATGGAGTTTGGCGCATTGGTAGGCTATGTTTGAGTAGACGTACCTGTCAAGCAGCACCGAGCCTCCCTCAGCCAGGGTCTTCTTCATCTGCGGAGCTGCTCCGTGCCTGTCCTCGGCGAACAGCAGAGCGACCAGTTGAGGGTGCACGGTCTCGTTGCCGCCGAAATCCCCGCGCAGGAACCGGCTGATAAGATCCCCGTAAACCGGCGCGTCATATCTTGGAAAGTGGATGTACTCCAATTCCGGGCATATCTTTTCGAGATATGCCTTTAACTTCTTGACTTGCGTGGACTTGCCAGCGCCATCCAATCCTTCCAGAACGACCAGCATAGCGATTGATTTTTGATGGATGTCTTGAGTCGTGGTCAAAACTTCTTCCGAACCGCAAAGATATTCAATTTTTGTCTATTTTTGTCCAAAATTATTTCATTATGGGGAACAACGTATCAAGAAATATTAAGGTGATGGGCATCGTCAACCTCACCGATGACTCCTTTTTCGCAGGCAGCCGCAATCTGCGTCCTGACGGGACCTTTGACGAGGAGCTTTTCCGTGGCAGGATTGTGAATATGCTTGAGTCGGGTGCTGACATTCTCGATCTGGGAGCATGCTCGACCCGACCGGGATCTGATTCAATCAGCGGGGAGGAAGAATGGAGGAGACTGGAGCCGGCCTTACGGATTCTTGCGGCTGAGCATGAGGGTGTCCGTGTCTCCATTGACACATTCCGTCCTGAGGTTGTGAGCAGAGCCTTTGACATCATCGGCCCTTTCATCGTGAATGATGTCAGCGGAGGCTGCGAGGAGATGTGGTCGCTGCTTGGCCAGCTTGGATTGCCTTACATCGCCATGCACACCAGAGGAACGCCTAAGAATATGCAGAGCCTAACCGACTATGACAATGTAACTGAAGCTGTCCGAGAGTTCTTTGTCGGGATCGCCGCCGAGGCAGACAGGCACGGTGTGAAGGACTGGATCCTGGATCCTGGGTTCGGCTTTGCCAAGACCGTGGAGCAGAACTGGCAGCTGCTCCGCGAGATGTCGATGCTTCAGGAGTTCGGCAAGGAGATCCTTGTCGGTCTTTCACGCAAGAGTTTTCTGTTCAGACCTTTGGGCATCACTCCGTCCGATGCCCTGTCAGCCACTCAGGTCGCCGACTTCATCGCATTACAAAACGGAGCGGACATCCTTCGCGTCCATGATGTCGCCGAGGCTGTCCGCACCGTCAAACTCTATCGTTTGCTTTATGGGATAGCTTAATCCAATTTCTGCTTGATTTCGGTGATGATAAACGCCTCGATGCTGTCACCGACCTTCAGGTCATTGAACTTGTCGATGCCGATACCGCACTCCATTCCGGCGGAGACCTCCTTGACATCATCCTTGCCCCTCTTGAGCGAGGCGAGTTCTCCGGTGTAGACCACGATACCATCCCTGATAAGCCTGCACTGTGATGTCTTGGCGATCTTACCATCCCTGACAAGACACCCTGCGATCGTGCCGACCTTGGAAATCTTGAAGGTCTGCTTGACCTCAGCCGTACCGGTGATTTCCTCTTTCTTGATCGGCTCAAGCATACCCTCGATACCATCCTTCACATCGTTGATCGCATCGTAGATGACGGAGTAGAGACGAATCTCGATTCCCTGCTCGTCAGCCAGTTTCCTCGCGTCGGTCGAAGGACGGACCTGGAAGCCGATGATGACGGCGTCCGAAGCCTCTGCCAGAATCACATCCGACTCGGAAATCGCTCCGACTGCCTTGTGGATCACGTTCACTCGAACCTGCTCGGTAGAGAGCTTGATGAGAGAGTCGGACAAAGCCTCCACAGAGCCGTCCACGTCACCCTTCACGATGACATTGAGCTCCTTGAAGTTGCCGATGGCGATTCTTCGTCCGATCTCCTCAAGGGTCATGTGCTTCTGGGTCTTGATGCCCTGGATGCGCAGCAGCTGCTCACGCTTGTTGGCGATCGCCTTGGCCTCTTTCTCGTCGCTCATCACATTGAACTTGTCACCTGCGCTCGGCGCTCCGTTGAGTCCAAGGATTGAAACCGGAGTTGAAGGGCCGGCTTCTGCCACTTTCTGTCCACGTTCGTTGAACATTGCCTTCACACGGCCGTAGTAACTGCCGCTCAACACCATGTCTCCGGTTCGGAGGGTTCCGTCCTGCACAAGAACAGTGGCCAGATAGCCGCGTCCTTTGTCAAGAGAAGACTCGATGACAGCTCCGACTCCATTCTTGTTCGGATTGGCCTTGAGGTCGAGAAGATCGGTCTCAAGGAGTACCTTCTCAAGAAGCTTGTCCACATTAAGGCCTTTCTTTGCGGAGATCTCTTGACACTGGTATTTTCCACCCCACGCCTCCGTTAGGATATTCATTTGCGCCAATTGTTGGTAGATTTTTTCCGGTTGTGCGCCTGGCTTGTCGATCTTGTTGATGGCGAACACCATAGGTACTCCGGCGGCCTGCGCGTGGTTGATGGCCTCGACTGTCTGCGGCATCACAGCGTCATCAGCGGCGATGATGATGATCGCAAGGTCGGTGAGCTGTGCTCCACGGGCACGCATGGCGGTGAACGCCTCGTGGCCAGGAGTGTCAAGGAAGGTGATTCTTCTTCCGTCAGGAAGTTTCACGTTGTAGGCGCCGATGTGCTGGGTGATACCTCCAGCCTCTCCGGCGATGACATTTGATTTGCGAATATAGTCGAGCAACGATGTCTTACCGTGGTCAACGTGTCCCATCACAGTGATGATAGGTGGCCTTGGAACGAGATCCTCCTCACGGTCGGCCTGCTCGCTGCTTCCTTCGATTTCTTCTGTAAGGTCAGCTGTGACGAACTCCACCTTGTAGCCGAACTGCTCGGCGACAAGCACAAGGGTCTCCGCGTCAAGCCTCTGGTTGATGGACACCATCATGCCGAGCTCCATGCAAGCCTTGATCACCTCGTTGACAGGAGTGTTGTTCATAAGGGTTGCGAGATCGTTGGCGGTCACGAACTCGGTGACCTTGAGAACCTTCTTCTCGGCTATCTCCTGTGCCATCTCCTCCTGGGATTTGGCCGCGGCCTGCTCCCTCTTCTCCTTTCTGTATTTGGCTCCGAAGTTGTTCTTCTTGTTGTCGTTCATCCTGGCGTAGGTCTCTTTGACCTGCTTCTGGATTTCCTTCTGCATCGCCTCCTGCTCCTCCTCGGTCATGACCGGTTTGAAGCGATCCGCTCCACGATTGCGCTTCTTTCCGCCCTTGCCCTGCTCCTGAGCCTGCTTGGCATTCTTGTTTTTGTCCTTGCGGGAGCTGTTGTCGGCTTGCTTGCCTTCCTTCGCCACATCAACCTTCTGGCTTCCCTTGGCGATTCTCTCTCTCTTCTTATTGCCCTTCTTCGGCTCGAACTGGGAGAGGTCGATCTTGCCAAGAACCTTGAGCCCCGGAGTGGAGCTTTCTGTCGCGGATTTTTCCTCCTTGACTTCCGGCTTGGCCTGCGTTTGCGGCTGCTGTTGCCGGGCTCTCTCTTGTTCCTCTTTCTGCCTTGCCGCGGCAGCCAGTTTCTTCTCGTGCTTGCTCAAACGTCTGGCACCGTCATGGGAGGCACTTCCCTCCGCCGGGGTTTGGGCAGGGGATTCTGTCTTGGCAGGCTCAGCCTTGACAGGTTCTGGCAGAGATTCCGGCTCTTTCACAGGCTCTTTCACCGGCTCGTCGGCCTGCTCGGCCTTTTCCTCGACCGGCTTCCCGGCGATCTCCGGTTGAGGCACAGGCTCTTTCGCAGGCTCATCGGCAGGCTCGGCCTTTTCCTCGGCCGGCCTCTCGGCGACAGCCTCTGGCTGAGGCTGCTCCGGTTGCTTGACCTCTGGTTGCTTGACCTCCGGAGCGGGCTCCTGCAGGGCCTTTGGCTCCACCGGAGTGATGATGGTTGTCTTAATGACGGTCTCTTTGACGGGTTCCTCGAATTCTTCCTCGCGGGCTGTTTCCTGCTGCTTTCTGGATGTCTTCTCGAGAATCTCGTTGAGTTTTATGTCGACCTTCTCGGAGGCCTGTTTGAGTTCAAGGTCCTTTCCGAACTGCTTTTCTATCGCCGGAAGGTGCTCGTCCGAAATCTTGGCATTCGGATTCGCCTCGACCTCCACTCCCTTGCTGGCCAGGAAGTCCACCAGGTTCTGAAGTCCGATATTATAGGTTCTAATTATTTTATTAAGTCTGATTTCTGCCATATTCAACCCCTTTTTGTAAACGTAAATTATTTCTCGCCAAATCCGCGGAACTCTTCGCCGCCTGCCGATTGTTTGGACTATTCCTCAAATTCGGCTCTCAGTATCCTGAACACCTCGGCCACGGTCTCGTCCTCAAGGTCAGCCCTCTTGGCGATGTCCTCAGGAGTGAAGGCAAGCACGCTCTTGGCCGTGTCGCATCCGATCGCCTCAAGGCGGTCGATGACCCACTGATCGATCTCGTTGCTGAACTCGCTGAGAAGTACGTCCTCCTCTTCCTGTGTCTCGTCTTTAGGAAGCTCTCTCCAAACCTCGATCTCCCTTCCGACAAGCATTCCGGCCAGTTTGATGTTGCAACCGCCGCGTCCGATGCCTTTCTTGACCTCGTCAGGCTGCATGTAGACCTTGATCTTGTCGGTCTCCGAGTTTCCAAGGTCGATTGAAGACACCCTTGCCGGGTTGAGAGCCCTCTGGATGAGCAGCTGTGTGTTGTTGGTCCACTGAAGCACGTCGATGTTCTCGTTGCGGAGCTCGCGCACGATTCCGATGATTCTGGAACCCTTCACGCCGATGCAGGCTCCGATCGGGTCGATTCTCTCGTCATAAGACTCAACCGCCACCTTGGCCCGCTCGCCAGGAACACGGACAACCTTCTTGATGGTGATCAGACCATCGAAAATCTCCGGAACCTCATGCTCGAAGAGTTTCTCAAGGAACTCGTTGGAAGTTCTGGAAAGAGTGATGTAAGGGGTCGTGTTGTTCTTCATCTCCACGCTCTTGATGATCGCGCGGATGGTGTCTCCCTTCTTGAATCTCTCGCCCGGGATCTGCTCGGCCTTAGGCAGATGCAACTCATTGTTGTCGTCATCAAGGATGATGACCTCCTTAGACCATGTCTGGTAGATCTCGCCTGTGAAGATCTCGCCGACCTTGTCGGAATAGGCCTTGAAGACATTCGCCTTGTCGATGTCCATGATGCGGCCTTGGAGGTTCTGCCTGATGTTCAGGATCCCCCTTCGGCCGAAGGACGCGAGGGACAGCTTCTTGGTGTAGACATCCCCGATCTCGTAGTCATCGTCCCCGGTCTCGGCCTTGATCTGGTCGAGGGTGATCTGAGTGTTTGGGTTCTCCACTTCCTCGACGATGTCGAAGTTCTGGTAGATCTCGCAGTCTCCCTTGTCGACGTTGATGATGACGTCGAAGTTGTCGGCCGAACCGTAAGTCTTGGCGATCTGGGTGAGGAACACGTCCTTGAGCACACCCATCATCACCGGTCTGTCGATGTTCTTTTCCTCCTTGAAGTCCTTGAAGGCGTCAATCAGAGTGATTTCTTCTTTCTTTTCCATGTTTATATTCTTAATATCTTATTTCTTGAACACAATATGCGGCGTGACGGAGTTTATCTCATCGAATCCGATGCGGTCCTCATGCTCCACGAGTTCCTTTTTCTTCTTGCCCTCCACAGTCTCTTTCTGTGAATATCTCAGGCATATTCCATCCTCGTCGGCCCCGGTGAGGACTCCGATGATCTTCTTCCCGCCCTTAAGCCTTGCCTCCACGGCCGAGCCTATAGCCTTCTCGTATTGCTTGAGAACCTTGAACGGCTGGTCGAGACCTGCTGAGGTGACGGTGAGGGAATAGTCCTCCGCATCCTTGTCAAAAGCCGCCAGAAATGCGTCGTTCACGCTGACGCAATCCTCAAGGTCCATGTCGCCTGACTCTTTCTCGATGGTGAGCACGATGTCATTGTCATTGCTGACGGTCACATCCACAATGAAGCAGCCACGAGCCTTCACAGCCTCTTCGATGCCGGATAATATCTGTTCTTTCCGCATAAAATCCTGATTTTACAAAACAAAAGATAGGAGACGCTTTCGTCCTCCTATCTCTCACAACGATGCAAAGATAAGAATATTTTAGTGAATATGAAAATAAATTGCTTTCTTTGCAGAACGTTTGGTAAAATTTGAAGAATTTAACGCCATAAAAGATGGAATTTACAGCTAAGCAATTGGCCCAGGTGCTTAAGGGAACCGTTGAGGGAGACCCACAGGCAACAGTCACATCATTCGCCAAGATCGAGCATGGAAAACCGGGGCAGCTATGCTTTTTCGCAAATCCGAAGTACGAGAAATATGTTTACACATGCAGGGCGAGCGTCCTGCTGGTCAATAAGGACTTCACCCCCAAGGAATCCGTGACGTCAACCATGGTGAGGGTTGATGACGCCTACAAGTCACTTGCGGATCTTCTTAAATATGTCTCTACTCAGAAACGTACCGACAAGAGGCACAGAGGGTTCCGTTCGTCTTGGTTCCTTACCACAAAGTTCGGGAAGAAAGTCTATCTCGGAAGCCATTCCTACGTGGGGCACCACGCCAAGGTCGGTGACTACACCAAGATCTACGAGAATGTCTACGTCGGAGACAACACTGTGATCGGCTCGCATTGCATCATCTATCCAGGTGTTGTGATTTATCCAGGAATGGTCATCGGCGACAATGTGATCATCCACGCCAACGCCGTCATCGGTTCCGACGGCTTCGGCAACGCCCCGCTTCCTGACGGAACTTGGGAGAAGATCGAGCACATAGGCAATGTGGTCATCGGCAACAATGTCGAGATCGGCGCCGGCACGACCATCGACAAGTCCGAGATGGAATCAACCATTATAGGCAACGGCGTGAAGATCGACAACCTCTGCCAGATCGCTCACAATGTCCAGATCGGCGACAACACCGTGATGGCGGCCCAATGTGGCATCGCAGGCTCCACAAAGATCGGCAAGAACTGCATCCTGGCGGGACAGGTCGGCATCGCCGGGCATCTGAATATAGCCGACAACACCACGATCGGAGCCCAATGCGGGGTCATCGGCAACATCCGCAAGTCTGGTCAGGTATTCCTTGGTTCACCAGCTCTTCCTCTGAAAAACTACCTCCGCAGCTACGCTGTCTTCAAGCGTCAGGGCGAGGAATAGCAGCCATTTGCCGCGAATGACAGGGTAAGCCTTGAATATTCAAAATATCATTGCTATCTTTGCAGACTGCTGTGTTTTACGCAGCCTGCAAAAGAATGATTATGACTTCTAACAGACAAAGAACCCTTGCGGGTGAATATGAGTTCCATGGCAAGGGACTTCACACCGGAAGGATTTCGACAATGGTTCTCAAACCGGCTCCCGAAAACACGGGGATAGTATTCCACAGGGTGGATCTTGGCGAATCGGCTTTCGTGGAGGCCTTGGCCGAGAATGTGTCATCGACCGCCCGGAGCACGACGATTTCCAAGGGTGACGCCACTGTGGCGACAATCGAGCATGTCATGTCGGCCCTTACCGGGATGGGAGTGGACAACGCCTTGATAGAGATCGACAATGTCGAGGTCCCGATCCTTGACGGCAGCGCCCGCTATTATGTCGAGGCGATCGCCAAAGACGGTCTCAAGGAACAGGACGCGGAAAGAAAATATGTGACTGTTGCCGAGGAAATCGAAATCAAGGATGAAAAGACCGGATCCTATGTCAGAATAACTCCTGCGGATGCCCCGTCAATGGACATCACCGTTGATTTCGGCTCTAAGGTTCTCGGGGTCCAGACGGCTCATTGGGATGAGTCCACAGATTACGCCAAAGAGATCGGTCCGTGCCGTACGTTCGTGTTCTTCCATGAGATTGAGTATCTGTTCCAGAACAATCTGGTAAAGGGCGGGGATGTGGACAACGCCATTGTGATTGTCGAGCATCCGGTCCAGCCGCAGCAGGTCGAGAGGCTATCGGCGCTTTTCAACGTACCTGAACTCGCTATAAACGACAACGGGTATCTCAACAACCTCAAGCTCCATTTCCCGAACGAGTGCGGAAGGCACAAGCTACTGGACCTCATCGGCGACCTGAGACTTGCCGGAGGTTATCTCAAGGCCAAGGTCACGGCATTCAAGCCTGGCCATACAATCAACACTCGGACGGCCGTGGCTGTCCGTGAGAAATCTTGCTGATAAAACACTTAGAATATGAACACAATTTCACCATTAGCGTCGGTCAGCCCTAAGGCGAAACTTGGCGACAACATTGAAATCGGACCGTTCGCGTTCATCGATGATGACGTGGAGATCGGTGACGGATGCAAGATCCATCCACATGCGATGATATATTCATACGTGAAGATGGGAAAAAACTGTCAAGTGTTTCCCGGCGCCGTCGTCGGGGCCATCCCTCAGGATCTTAAATATGAAGGTGAGGTCACCTACGTGGAGATCGGCGACAATGTGACCATCCGTGAGTGCGTGACGATCAACCGTGGCACAAAGGCCAGTGGAAAAGGGGTCACCAAGATCGGAAGCAACACATTGCTGATGTCCTACGTACACGTCGCCCATGACTGTGTGGTCGGCAACCATTGCATTCTTGTAAGCTTTGTCGGCATAGCGGGCGAGACCGTCGTTGACGACTGGGCGATTGTCGGAGGCGGAGCGAAGGCTCACCAGTTCTCCAAGATCGGCTGCCACGCCATGGTCGGTGGCATGTCAAAGATCAACAAGGACATCCCTCCTTACGTCCTTTGCGGACGCGACCCGATCTGCTATTCAGGTGTGAACATCGTCGGACTCCGCCGCCGCGGATTCTCTTCAGATGTAATCCGCAACATCAAGGACATCTATGACACGATTTATTTCTCCGGTTACAACATCACCGACGGCTGCGCCAAGGTCGAGGCCGGATTCCCTCAGAGTGAGGAGCGTGATATCATCCTGAATTTCATCAGAAGCTCGAAGCGTGGAATCATCAGGGCAAACGACTCCCACGAGAAGGGAGAATTTGAATAGTAGTGAAGAAACTCCCTTGCTGCTTAGTGTGGCATGGTTTCCTCCGATTAGCTATTTCGCATTGATTGCTAAAGACTTCATCTTGTCCCCGGACAGGGTGAAGCCTTCTGTTGTTTACCTTGAGGCCTGCGAGCATTATCAGAAGCAGTCCTGGCGGAACCGTTTCCGCTACTTTGCCTCTGATGGCCCTCAAAGCCTGAACTTTCCGATTGTCCATGAGAGCGGCACACACGAACTGCCGATCACTAGGATCAAGGTGGATTACTCGACTCCGTGGTTGGTCCGTACCGAGAGGGCTATCGCTTCCGCCTACGAATCCTCGGCTTATTTTGAATATTACAAGGACGAACTATTCGCCATTCTGGATTCCCGGCCGGAGACGTTGTTCGACCTTGATCTTCAATTGATTAAATTTTTCCTCCGAAAGACCGGCATCTCGGTGGAGCTGAAAATGACCGATGAATATATCCCCGTCCGTTCCCGTGAGATTCCTATGGACACGGGCCGTTATGGGCTGGACTATCGTGAGCTTATCCATCCGAAACGCCCGGACAGCATCCTGAAAGACCTGAATCTGGAAAAACCGTACTTTCAGGTCTTTGCCCGAAAGTACGGTTTCGTTCCGAATCTTTCCATCATGGATCTTCTCTTCAATGAAGGTCCCGACTCAATCTCCTATCTTAAAAACCTGTAGATTTCCGTTCACTAAGCTTGTCGGTCACTGAGCCTGTCGAAGTGACCGACAAGCTTCAATCTGAATTCTACGTCAGAACCTCCACCCGAATGTCGCTGTGATGCTGTAGATTTCCCTCTTGTTGAGAATCATTGGTGTGTACAGCCCTTCAATATATTCGGCGTAAGGGGAGATATACTCATCAGACAACGTCATCATCCTTGCCGCGATGTCCGCGAAGAAAGAACCGTTTGATGAATATCCAAGGCCAACGGAGAAAGCGTTGATCCTGTCATTCAACTTAGTCTTCAGATCCCCGTCATAGACATATTCAGGAGTGGTTGTGAAATTGTACCCCGCGCGCACGGCAATCTCCGGGACGGGCTTGAACTCCGCGCCGACCCTTACCATGTGCGACACACCCATGCAGTCGCGGATATCATCGTTCACTCCATCGAAAGAACTATCCCAATTGCCTTCTTTACTCATGAACTTCATCGTGCTGTAGTCCGTCATCTCGTAGTCCGCGCTGATCAGAGCCATCCCCGCGAAAGTGAACGCCGCTCCGGCATTGAGTCTGTACGGTGAACGTATCCTGTAGGAATAGTTGCCTTCCGGAGTCTGGGCCGATCCGTTGAACTGAGAGTGGGTGTAGTTCACATTCACGTCATGGCGCAAACGCTCGTTGATCTCCATAACTGTCGGTGTTTGAACAGCAGCTCCAATGCGTACTCCGTCAACAGGGGTGAAAAGAAATCCGACCTTCCCATACACGCCGCTTCCTTCCGCCGTGTAGGAATAACGTGTGCGGTAATTGTCAAAATAAGTACCGCCCTTCTCCCCGAAATCGATAGGAAATTTTTCGGGATCCTGAGCCGCTTCCTTGAAATACTCGTCGAAGTTATAGTTCAGAGAGGTGATGCCGAGATTCACTCCAAGAAAGAACTTGTGGCTGAAGTTGAATCCGACATTCAGGATAGCGTCGTATTTGCTACCGGTGACCTTGCGTCCATATGCTTGGTTCAATGACCCGCCGAGGAGGATGTTGTAGATTCCGTTTCCGTCCTTGTCCAGAACAAAACCGTCTTCATCGATGCGGTCACCGTCCTGAAGGGTGTAATTACCATCTTTGACATCTTGCGCCGTGACAGGGTAGACGCGTTCTGTGGCCGCTATGTAGCGATACGGGTAATTTGGGTCACTGTCGCTTCCATAGTTCGCTATCGCTCCAGCCTGTGCGTTCACGATAACGTTCCACGGGGCTGGCATATTCCGGTCGTCATTCTCGTAATAGGCATTGTCCCAAATGTCAATCTTGTTCCCATTGCCGTCGATCCAACCATTCAGAAATCCTGAATGAAAGTCGGTCGCGCCAACCGCTATCCCGCTGAGGTAACTTGTCTTGTCGTTTGTGCCTCCGGCCAGCATCTGCCCTGTGTAGTCGTTCGTCCCGTTGAACAGAAAGCCGTATGTGATGGAAGTCAGACCGCTGCTGTTCCCTGTTGACCAGTTGAGCGTGGCTCCGATGTTCGGAAGTGTCACCCTCGCGAGATTCTTTGTCCGCTCGTTGAGGAATATGTCACTGTTATTTATCGGATAAGCGCTGTAGGATGAGCTCATTGAACTTATCGTCAGGTTCGGAGTGATCGTGAACTGGGAATATCCCGCCACCGCAGATCCCGCCGGATTGATGCCGATGGATCCGAGATCCCCTCCCACGGCGGTCATCGCGTTGCCCATTCCGATCGACCTTGCCGTTCCGTAGTAGTTGTTCTGGCTGAATGTCAGCCCGTCGTACATTGTCTGCGCCACGGCCGTGGCCGCTGTCAATGACACAAGCGCAGTGAATATTGCCTTTCTCATTTCAATTGTTTTTAATGGTTACCTTCTTCCGCCTCCGCTTCTGGAGCCTCCGCCGCCGTACGATCCACCTGAACTTCTTGATGATCCGCCGCCGGAGAACCCGCCGCCTGAGTAGCTACGGCTTGAACTGCCTGAAGAATATGAACTTGAGGAACTTCTGCTCGTAGAGTAACCGCTGGAGCTCCTTGATGAAGAACCGGATGAGTAGTCGCCGCTTGAAGATGACCTATACGATCCTGACGATCTGTAGCTGCCGGATGAGCTTCTGCTGTTGCTTCCGCCGGAATAGCTTCCGGATGACGACCCGCTTGAACTTCTGCTACCGCCGGCTGGCCTTGAGTACATTGTCGACGATGACGATGACCGGCTGCCGCCATAGGACGATCTTACGGATGAAGAACCGGTTGAGGTCCCGTACGAAGAAGAGCCGTTGGACCGTGCAGTATTCCCTACAGATGACCTTACTGACGAAGATCTGCCGGAATAAGATCTTACAGACGAAGATGCCGGTCTGCTGACCGAGGATATCGAAGACCTTGTGCCGCCCGTGCGTCCGCTTAGGCTTGATGATCTGGTCGCTGATGCGGATGATGATCTTCCGCTGAATCCCGATCCGTTTCTGGATCTGGTCATGGATGAGCTTCTTACTCCCGCACTCCTTGATGCAGAGCCGATTCCGCCTCTCCTGCCGGATCCTGTCGTGGACAGACGCGGCGTGTATACTCTGCCGCTGCCCGGACCGAAGAAGTCGTGGTCGTGAAAGTGATGCGGTCCATGTCCCCATCCTCCGTGGTACCACGGGTCATGCCATCCGCCGTACCAGCCTCCATACCAACCACCGTACCATCCGCTGTGGTACCAAGGATCCCAATACCATGGGTCGTACCATCCGCTGTAATACCACGGATTGCCCCAACCCCATGAATATCCATAGTACCAAGGGTCATAATGCCAAGGAGAGTACCATCCGCCGTAGTACCAAGGGTTCGCACCCCAATAGATTGAGGTGTAGAAAGGACGGTTCCATGAGTACCATGACGTCGCATACCAAGGCTGGTATGCAGCCCATGTATCAAACCCGTTGTCGTAAAGATAGACGGATGTGGTGTTGTTCGTGTTGTCGAAATCTATTCTCGCCGCTTTGCTCTCGGGGATGAACAGAGTGTCCACTTTCTCTCCGCTTTTCATGAAGATCGGTGAGTTCTTTGTCTTTGCCACAAGAAGGTCGGTCTCTTCGTCGTTGGCGGAGGCGTCGGCCTCCTGGGCCTGATGGACCTTGGCCTTGGATGTATAGTAGATTCCATCCTGATACTTCTGCCTGGAAGCATCGCTGGCATACTGCGCCGCTGAACCGCACGAAGTCAGTGCCAGAAGCGCCGAGATAAAGAGGATTGTGCGTGTTTTCATTTCTGAATCTCCTATATTTAACAATAAATTCGTAACTTCGTGGCCGCATCCAAAGGTGTCGGCCACACAAATGTTCATCAATGAACAAAATCCATACCTTTCGGAATATTGCACAATAATAAGAATAATTGACAAAAACAGCAAAAGTATATGGCAAAGGAAGTGACAAAAAGGTCTGAGAACTATTCTCAGTGGTACAATGATCTGGTCGTTAAGGCTGATCTTGCGGAGCAGTCCGCCGTCAGGGGATGCATGGTCATAAAGCCTTATGGCTATGCGATCTGGGAGAAGATGCAGCATGCCCTTGACACGATGTTCAAGGAGACAGGCGCGGTGAACGCTTATTTCCCGCTTTTCATCCCTAAGTCTTTCTTCAGCAAGGAGGCCGAGCATGTGGCCGGATTCGCCAAGGAATGCGCCGTCGTCACTCACCACAGGCTGATGAACGACCCTGACGGAAAGGGCGTTGTGGTGGATCCTTCAGCCAAGCTTGAAGAAGAGCTCATCGTGAGGCCGACTTCCGAGACGATCATCTGGAGCACCTACAAGAACTGGATCACATCCTGGAGGGATCTCCCTATCATGTGCAACCAGTGGGCGAACGTGGTCCGCTGGGAGATGCGCACGAGGCTTTTCCTCCGTACCGCCGAGTTCCTTTGGCAGGAGGGCCACACGGCCCACGCCACTTCGCAGGAGGCTCAGGAGGAGGCCAAGAGGATGGTCGGTGTGTACGCCAAGTTCGCCCGTGAGTTCATGGCTTTGCCTGTGATCGTGGGACACAAGAGCCCTAACGAGAGGTTCGCCGGAGCGCTTGACACCCTCACCATCGAGGCGATGATGCAGGACGGAAAGGCTCTTCAGGCCGGAACATCGCACTTCCTAGGCCAGAATTTCGCGAAGTCATTCGATGTGAAATACACCGACAAGGAAGGGCAGCAGCAATATGTCTGGGCTACATCCTGGGGCGTTTCCACAAGACTTATGGGAGCCCTTGTCATGGCTCACGGTGACGATAACGGACTCGTCCTGCCGCCGGCCCTCGCTCCTATCCAGGTCGTCATGGTCCCGATCTACAAGACAGACGAGGAACACACCAGGATTTTGGATAAGATGGATCAGCTGAAGAAAGCCCTTGAGGCTGAGGGGCACACAGTCAAGATTGATGACCGTGACACCCTGCGCCCAGGATTCAAGTTCGCCGAGTGGGAGCTCAAGGGAGTTCCTGTACGTCTGGCCATGGGGCCTCGCGATCTTGAGAACGGCACGGTCGAGGTACACAGAAGGGACACGCTCGAGAAGCAGACTGTCGCTCTCGAAGGCCTTGACAAATCGATCGCCGCTCTGTTGGACGACATCCAGAAGACGATTTATCAGAAGGCTTTTGATTTCCGCGCGTCACACGTCGAGAAGTGCGATGACTGGGATGAGTTCAAGGCCAAGATCGGAACCGGCAAGTTCCTGCTGTGCCATTGGGACGGCACCGCCGAGACCGAACAGAAGATCAAGGACGAGACGAAGGCCACGATCCGTTGCATCCCTGTGGACAGTTTTGTCTGCGAGGAGGAAGGCAAGGACATCTATTCCGGCAAGCCTTCAAAGCAGAGGGTGGTGTTCGCCATCTCATATTAATTTATATTCAATGAACTGACTATGAACGTGAAAGCAATCAAGCGAACCGCATTGTCGGTGGCTCTTGCGCTCGTCGCTTTGGGGGCGTCCGCACAGACGGACACGACAAGGAGAAACGCCCAGTCCGCAGCCGCGGCCGCAGCCAAACTGCTGACGCAGACGGAGGAGACGAAGGTCGTGGCTCCGAAGCCGAATTATTGGACGAACTCGCTGATGACGAACCTTAACTTCGTGCAGAGCAGTTTCACCAATTGGGCCAAGGGAGGTTACAACAACTACGCCTTGAGCGCCTACATCGACGGCAACGCCAAGTGGAAGAAAGACGAGATGTACTGGAACAACCGTCTCCAGTTGGACTACGGCTTTCTCTACTCGGCCGACAAGCCGATCATCCAGAAAAACAAGGACAGGATCCTGTTCGAGAGCACTTGGGGCTACAAGGCCACCAACACCTTGAACTATTCCGCGAAGTTCACGTTCCTGAGCCAGTTCGCCAACGGTTACAACTATCCCACACCCGCAGTGGAGGAGGACAAGGAGCCGTCAAGCAAGGATTGGAGGAACGCCCGGGTGCTCAAGTCCAGCATCCTTTCTCCGGGAACGGTCAATCTGGGTCTTGGTATCGACTGGGTGCCGAGCAAATGGCTGACTGTCAACATGGCACCTATCACCGGTGGTTTCACCATCGTCGGCAGCGAGAAATTGAGGAAGAACAACGGTATGGAGAGAAAGCGGAAGTACGAGAATGTGGATGAATATCCTGACGCCAAGGATGAGAAGAACATCTACTACACGACCGGAAACTATTACAAGCCGGCCCGTTTTGAGTTCGGTGCCCAGCTGACCGCCGACGCCAAGGTCAAGGTCAACGATAATTTCGAGGGCTCGACGCATCTGCTCCTGTTCTCCAACTATCTGAAGAACCCAGAGAACATCCGTGTGAACTGGGACACCCGTATGATGTGGAAACTAAGCAGGTTCTTCTCGCTGAACATCACGACCAACCTCATCTACGACGACACTGTCCTCATCACGGACAAGGACGGCGACACCGGCAGGAGAACTCAGTTCGCCCAGGCTCTCCAGTTCGGCTTCACGTACACGTTCGCAAGCAAGAAATAGAACCCCTGAATATGCAGGAGCGTTTTGACAGAATCCTGAAAGGGCTGCTTCCCGATGGGGAGGCGGTCCTTTTGGCTGTCAGCGGCGGCATCGACTCGATGTGCATGGCCGACTTGTTCCTCAATTCCACCGCAGGAATCCGTTTCTCGTTGGCCCACTGCAATTTCCATTTGAGGGGAGTGGAGAGTGACTCGGACGAGACTCTTGTCAGGGAATGGGCTGAAAGCCACGGGATCATATTCCTAAAAAAGGATTTCGACACTTCGGGGTACGCCGCCTCAAAGGGAATCAGCATCGAGATGGCGGCGAGGGAGTTGCGTTACGGCTGGTTCGCGGAGGTGTGCCGTGAGCGGGAATTCTCTGCACTGGCGGTCGCACACAATGCCAACGACAATGCGGAGACGATGATTCTGAATATGTTGCGTGGCACTGGGGTGAAGGGTATGACCGGAATGCGCCGCAGCTCGCTCCTGCCAGGTTCAGACGCTCGGCTTATCCGGCCGCTGCTCGGTTTCCCGAGGAAGGATATTCATGAATATGCGGTCTCGCATGGTCTGCGGTGGCATGAGGACAGCACCAACGCTGATTCCGCCTACAAGCGCAACTGCATCCGCAATGAGATATTCCCGCTCTTCGAGAGGCTTAATCCGTCGTTTCTGACAACGCTGAACGAGGACATGGAGCGGTTCGCTCAGGTTCAATCCATCGCCGATGAATATGTACGCTCGGTCTCGGCGGAGGTCGTCCGCCCCAGCTCTGACGGTCTTCCGGTGATTTATCATAAGAGACTTACATCCAAGAAGAATTGGGAATATGTACTTTTCCGCATTCTGGAGCCATTCGGGTTCACCTCCTCTGTGGTCGCGGATCTCACGGCTGTTTTGAAAAGTCGTGGAACCGTCAGCGGCAGGAAGTTTTTTGCAAGTGAATATGTTGCCGTGACTTCGGCTACAGGAATTCGGGTGATCAGGTCTGTGGACTTTACGGACGGTCACTTTGGCCGTAAGGACGGTCATTTATTTTGTAGTACTGGCGGTCACTTCGACAAGCTCAGTGACCGATCCGCTCCGGTCGCTGAGCTTGTGGTTCGGCAGGGCTCACCAACCATCGAAGCGACCGTCACTGAACTTGCTACGTCGGTCGCTGAGCCTGTGGTTCGGCAGGGCTCACCAACCATCGAAGCGACTGGCATAACCATAGAAGGTCCGGGAATATATTCATTTAACGGAATAAGATTCTCCGTCTCTCAGTCGGACGATGTGAATGCTGTTAAAACATCCGTTGGCGAGACCAAACTTGATCTCCCGTTCCCTTTTGCGGTCAGGCATTGGCGGTCAGGCGATTGGATGCGCCCGTTAGGCATGAAGGGCCGCAAGAAGTTAAGTGACATGTTCGTTGACCTCAAATTCAGTCTTCCGGAAAAGGAAAAAGCCCTCGTCATCGCTGACGAAGGCTCTCATGTCCTGGTTTTGATCGGTCACCGCATCGATGACTCGGTCAAGGTGACCAAAGATTCGGCTTCAGTCACTGTGATCCGCCTTATCTGATTTCTATTTCAAACGGCATCCTTGCGAAGACAAGGTCTCCCTGCCCTTTCACCCAAGTCCTCTGCCAATTGAGCAGATTCTTGGCTACACCTTCAAGCGGAGTGCCGTCAAGCACGCTGGCCATAGCCTCTTCCGGATCTGTGGTCTTGCCGAACTGCTGAAGCAACTGCTCCATGACAGTCAACGGTTTAGGGTAGCTTGCTATCCCCCAATTCTCAATCTCGGCGTCTCCTGCCATCGAAGCCGCATAGCTTATCGCATCCTCCAGAGTCCCGATCTCATCCACAAGTCCGATCTCGAGAGCGTCGGCCCCGGTCCAGACACGTCCCTGGGCGATCTCGTCCACAGACTCGAATGTCTTGTCACGTCCTTCGGCCACGATGCTGACGAAGCTGTTGTAGATGTCGTCCACATAGACCTGCATCCAGGCTGTCTCCTCAGCGTCGAACGGCCTTGTCAGCGAAAGCATGTCGGAATGCTTGTGGGACTTGACGGGAACCATGTTGACGTGGGCGATGTCCTTGAGGGTCTTTCCGAACTCCGGGATGGCGGAGAACACACCAATCGAACCTGTCAGGGTCGTGGCGTTAGTGAATATGTGGTCGCAACTGTTCGAGATCCAGTAGCCGCCGGAAGCCGCATAGTCACCGTAAGAGGCGATGACCGGTTTCACGGCCCTTGTAAGATCGATCTCTTCCTTTATCTTGCTGGCCGCCAGTACTGTTCCTCCAGGGGAGTTGACCCTGAACACTACAGCCTTGACGGTGGAGTCGGCTCTGACCTTTGCGATGATGCTTGCGAAACGGTCTCCGCTGATGTTGTTCGGGTCGTCCTGCTCCAGGATATTCCCGTTGGCGTAGATAACCGCGATCTTTTTCTTGGCGGCCAGGTTAGGTGTGGCCTTTGCCGCGGCATAGTCGCAGAACGGGATGAATTTCACGTCCTTGTAGCTGTCTTTGCCGGCCAGATCGGCGAGTTTGCCCTTATAGTCCTCGACGGAGAGAACCTCGTCGGCAAGATTGTGGCTTACCATGTCCTCTGGAAGCGCGATCGTGAGGTGGTCGATAAAATAGTTGAGGGAATCCACGCTTATGCCTCTGCTTTCAGCCGTCTCGGCGGCCACGGTCTCCCACATCGAATCGATCATCGCCTGGTTCTGCTCCATGTTCTCAGGACTCGGAGCGTTCTTGACGTACATCTCGCCGGCGCTCTTATATTTCCCGTGGCGGATGAGTTGGTAGTTTATGCCGAGTTTGTCGAGTAAGTCCTTGAGGAACAGCATATTCCCACTTATTCCCAACATGAATGTGTTGCCGCCGTGGTGGCTGGTCGTGTAGATCTTGTCGGCTACTGACGCAAGGTAGTAGCTTCCGGATGTGAATGCCTCGCCGTAGGCTATCACCGCCTTTCCGCTCTTTCTGAAATCGGTGAGGGCCTTGCGGAGCTCCTCTAATTTGGTGAGGCTGGTGGCGGCTCCGTCCGTCTTGATGAGGATGTATTGCACGCCCGGATCCTCAGCCGCCTTATGGATTGCGGTGACCGCATCGTAAAGCCCGACCAGAGCCACCTCGCCGCCCTGGATCGAGGACAGAGGATTGCTTTCCTGAGTCTGTTCGGCGATCGCTAACCTGGACATGTCCATCAGCAGGACGCCTTCTTTAGGAATGACGGCTCCGGAACCTCCAGAGAACGAGGCCGCCGATGCGATCATTGAGCCGAGCATCATGAAGAACATGAAGAACTTCACTATGCCCCAGATGAACAGGCCGCACAGCACGGCCAGCACCCATTTGACGAATTCTTTTGTGTTCATATCTTGAAAACGTTTTGGTTTCTCCGGTAGTGAGATTTTGTGCAAATTTAAACATTTTCTTAATAATATGTCATTGACGACGCTCACTGAATGTCGGAGATCCGAAACCCGTGATGTTGTAGGGATAACTTCGCGGTAAAATGATTATTTTTGTGCGATAATCGCTCATTAGAGGGCGTTTATCTGTGTTGTGAGACTATTCGGGATGTTTTTTAGGTTGATTGCTGCGGTGGTTTCCGTAGTAGTATTTTCCTCCTGCGGAAACAAGGAGGCGGGACGGATTATGGACTCCGCCGAGGGCGTTATGTGGACGAGGCCCGACAGTGCGTTGACAGTATTGGAATCAATTGACACGTTGAGCCTTAAGACCAAGGCGCAGCGCGCAAGGTACTCGCTGCTGTACACCATGGCGTTGTGTAGGAATCATTTTACTATTCAGGATTTGTGTGTCATAAAGCCGGCCGCGAGCTACTATGAGCGTCACGGTTCCAATGATGACAGGATGAAGATGTGTTTCTATCTTGGCATGGCGCAGTATGACACAGGAGATCCGGAATCAGCGATTGCGAGTTATATCCGTGCTAAGGAATATTCATCACGTTCGGATAATATGATGTTCAGGGGAATCATCAGTTCCTCCATTTCAGATGTCTATTTGTGGAACCATAATAATTCAGAGAGCATTTCATATTGTAAGGAGGCTTGCGATTATTTTGCCCAGGCCAAGGATTCTTTCCGGTTATGGAACACTACAGGATTATTGGCAAACCGCTATTCGAACATTGGTGATTGGGCTAAGGCAGACAGTCTTTACTCTATTTTCTTCTCCCAACCAGTTCACGATTCCTCAATTTATGCAAGACAACTATTGAATCTCGCATGGAACAATATCTTCAAACCTGGTTCAGATGCTCATAAATCTATTGATCTCTTCAGAACGGCTACTGATGAGTATGGTGTAGTGCCTTTCTTGAGTGATTATTGTGTCTATGCCTATGCCTCTGAAATCGTTGGAGACCACCATACCGCAAATGATATTATCCGGCAGTTGGAGAATGTGGACGGCAGCTCGACTATCTTAAAGATTTGGAAATATCGGATATTCAAGCACCGTGGGGATTACAAGGATGCTTTGGTGTGTCTCGAACAATCCATAGATGACAGGGATTCTGAGGTGCTGGAAACGGTTGACCAATCAGTGGCGTTGGCACAGTCGGATTATTATGAGAGCAAGTCTTTGTTGCTTGATAAGGACAGAAGGCTCCAGCGTCAGATGAAATGGATGATCATCCTAATTGGCTTGATGTTGGTGGCGTCTGGCTTAGGCATTTATTCAAAACGCAAGAAGAGGTGGCAGCGCCAGATGGAAGAGATGTCATCAATCAATGACGAGGTGAATCAAAGGCTGAACGAATCTCGACTTAGTGAGTCTGAATATCTTCGTTCTATAGATTCACTTAAATCTGCAAATGAATTGGCGGAAAAGAATATACAGACCTTGTCGGAGAAACTTTCGAGTGCGGCCGAAAAGGAACAGGTGTTGATGGAGCTAAGGGCGAAATATGTCCAGGCAAACAAACGGCAGTACGCCCAATTGAATGTCTTGTGTCGACAGTATCTGGAATCCCCCAATGCTTCCAGAAACGGAAAGGATAAGATTTACGCTGAGGTCAAAAAGATTCTTGCGATATTGGATGAGCCAAAGCAAAAGGAGCTTGAGTCAATGCTTGACGACAATCTTGACGGCATAATGACAAAACTTAGGGCGGCGTTGCCGGATGTTACCGAGAAGGATTTCCGTTTCATCTCCTTCCTGATCCTTGGTTTTGACACCAAGACCATAGCCAGAATGATGGACTATAATGTGAACACTGTTTACACGAAGCGGTACATCATTAAAGAAAAAATTTCAAGGCTGGACGGAGATAACAAGACCATTTTCTTAGAATTAATATCATGATTAATGTAATTTATTGATTGTTAGCGCTTTATTGATTACGCTGCATTGTTTGTATTTATTTAAAATATTGACAATTAGCGACTTAATCTATGCAAAATGAGAAAATAGATCTTAATGAGCTTGTAACTAATTAAGAAATAAGTGATTATATTTGCCAAAAGTGAAACTATTTTTCATTGTATAACCGACATTTCTCCCGAACTTTGCAACCGGAAATAATACATTATTTTATGAGAAAGGTTATACTATTATTAACATTGATGGCAGTCAACATCGTGGGGTATTCACAGAATGAAGACTTAATACAGATTAAGGTTATAGAAGAAACGAAGTCGAACACAAAAGGCAACCTCGCTCCTGCGAAAGTTCAGGTAGAATGCTTCTATTATTCTTCCACGAACAGCCTTGAGTTGTCGTTCCTCTCCAATCTCGGAACCGTGAATGTCGTGCTTGAGAACCAGACTACGGGAGAAATCCAGAACTATGTAGGGAACAGCGCCTCGGGCCGGATGATAATCCCTGTAGATCCTGATTCTGCATATAGAATGGACATCACGACAGAGAATGGGCATAACTATTATGCTGTGTTCTTCACAGGCTGTGAGGAATATGAGTGGTAAAACTAATACCTTCTTAATATTTTTTACTAACTAATCATCAAAACAATGAAAAAGTTGATTTTGTCATTGGCCGCTGCCGCGATAGTGGCAGCTGGTTTCGGAGTCTACAAGGCGTACGAGTCGTACAATGTTTCTGCTGACAGTCTTCTGAAGATGAACCTGAATGTACTTGCGCAGAATGAAACTGGCGGCAGCGAGGGAGGTTCGGCTTATGAGTATCCTGATGGTTTTGCTTTCACCCGCAAATGTGGTGTGAGGATAAAAGAGGGTCTGTTCGGAACTACCTGCCAAGTAACAGTTATAAACTGTCAAGGGGGAGGAGCTGGTTGTAATTCTTCGGCTTGCCCTGTTCATCCTGCAAAGTAGAACTAAACCACTCCTTGGGTTTTAAGACTAAAGGAGTGGTTATCTCTATGCTTTATGAAAAGAATTTTAATTATACTGTTCTGTCTGCTGAATCTTGTTTCTTGTAAAACCACCATAAGTGAATGTGCGGTTGACAGAACCATTGAATGTAAAGAGTCGCAGATTGTACCGGATATCCCTAAGTTTGTCAAGGATGTTACGTTCCTGCCTTTGGAAACAAATGCTAATACCTTGATAGGCTCCGTGGATAAGGTTGAGTTTTATGACGGCACGATTTACATCGCAGATTACAGCACCAGAAAGATTGTGGCCTATGATATGACTGGTAAACTCCGTTTTGTCCTTGACAGACAAGGACGAGGACCTGGAGAATACCTTGAGATCAAAAGTTTTTCTGTGGAGTCTGATAACCTTTATATTCTGGATAATTTTGGAAGAAAGTTGTTTGTTTACGATTCATTGACAGGAGAGTATAAAACAACCAAAGAGATGCCTATTGTAGCCTGGGATTTTGAGGCGTTATCAAATGGCGACCTCATTTTTGCGTTTGTCACCGCTGGTGGGAAATTGTCAAAGAAACAACCTCCGTATCGATTGTTTGTGACTGACAATAATTTGAATATTAAAAAGCAGATGCTGGAGTATAGTAAAAAGGGGGATTCTGATGTTTTGGGTTACAGCCATTTCTTTTCTGTTTATGGAGATAGAATCCTGTTTTGCTCCTACTTTAACGATGCATACTATGTCTTGGATCGCAACAATGGAGAAATAATTGAGACTGTAGGAATCGATTTTGAAAATAAAGCGTCAATAAAGGATAAAAGTGATGTGTCACTCGTAAATAACCATACACATTTGAGCTCTGTTCCAATTGCTTGTGGAGACTATCTTGCATGTGATATCACGACAAAAGATGTGGGTGGCAATTACCTTTATGGATCACGCACAAATGGTTTTGTCTCCAATCCGGAGAATGGAGGACTGAACTGTATGTTGGAACCCATCGGTAGTTATGATGATTCTTTTGTAAGTGTACTTTGGGATAGGGAAATGTATGACTCAATTGTGTCAACAGGTTTCCAGAAAGCAGGAGATGACGTAGAGATGGCACTGGACGGGGGTGCTTTGGTTTTGTTGTTTTATCGTATGATATGAGAATCGTAGAAAGAACATCTTTAAAGCTTCTGATATGTCTGTCGATCTTGTCTGTGACGGTTTCTTGTGGCAATAAGAAAGAATTAGGGAGAATTCTGGATGATTTCACATCTCAACAAATTCGCTTCCCTGACAAAATGCTGACTGTTACCTTTGGAAAACTGGAGGAAAGAGAAGTTCCACAGTCTCCAACTTTGGTTATGTATGTGGATCAATCTCAATGCTCGGAATGTCGTCTCGGACGCTTGAGTGATTACCGTTTCCTTTTACGCTTTGAGGAAAAAGGCATAAATGTGCTTTTTATATTCTCCCCAAGTCCTGAGAATGTGAATGAAGTAATAGAAGATTTGATTGGATATAAGTATCCATACCGGGTATGGATTGATTCTCAAGGAGAATTTGCCCGGATGAATCAACATATTCCAAATTTGATAAATTTTCATACTTTTCTATTGAATTCTGACGATTACCCAGTCTTTGTCGGTGACCCTGTTGTGTCTGAAGGTATGATGCCAGTGTTGGAAAAGGCGATAAACGAAGTCATGACGTAGAATAGGAATGAAGAATTTGGGGGAATATAGTAAAGAATGGATAGGAGCACTGATTTATATGGTCTTGCTTTGGGTGACAACATTGACTGTTGACGATTACTATGGCAAGCCGGATTTGGTGTTCTTTATGATTCTGTTCTTTGTTATCCCTATAGCGATCATCGGCCTTATAGACGGAAAGAAAACTCTAAAACTTTCTGTGATAGACATTCTTGCGTTGGTATGGATGTCCTATGCGTTTTTGAATGCGCTTTTCAGTCCGGTAAGCCACTCGAAGGACGCCTTGATTCCATTAACCACGACCTTTGTCTTATATGCTATCCTTCGTTTGGCTTTACCGCAAGATAAGTCTTTGGACAAAACACTTGTGGCTGGGATAGCAGTGTTCGGACTTTATGAGTGTGTCATCGGTTTATTGCAGTTGTATGGTTTGGAACGGTCCAACCACGCTGTGTTCAGGATCACGGGAACATTCTTTAATCCGGGGCCATATTCAATATATGTCGCTACAATGCTTGCGGTTTGTCTGGCGTACTGCTACAAAAGATATGGAATATATTCGTTGAGGAATCACATAGGTGGGAAGATCCGTGTGCATCTTGCCGGTAGTCTGTTGGTTTTGCTTTGTGCCGCAGGGTGTATTGTTGGATTGATTACCCTACCTGCGACATTGAGCCGAACAGCATTTGTCGCACTGGCGGTCGTGCTGTTAATCTTGTTTGGCCGACGTAATCCGAGATTGTTATTGGCGGCCATGGTTTTGGCGCTTGTGTTTGGTGCCGGACTCTATTTCTTGAAGAAGGATTCGGCAGACGGACGTTTGCTGATGTGGATTGTCTCATTGAGGGCGATATGTGGCCACCCCGTGTTCGGAAGCGGCATAGGTGGCTTTCATAAAGCATTTTCGGACAGTCAGAAGGACTTTTTTATGGTCAATCCGGACTCGTCTTTCGCATCTGTCTCAGGGGCTCCGGAATATGCGTTCAATGATTTTCTCGAAGTCGGTGTGGAGCAGGGACTTGTCGGAATGCTTCTGTTCACGTCAATCATCATTATTTCAGTGTGTAAACTGCTTCGAGGCAAGGAGGAGATCGGTTACGGATTGATTGCCTTGTCGGTGTGCGCTATGTTTTCTTATCCTTTAAGCCTTCTGCCTTTCAGAATATTAGGAGGCTTGTTCGTGGCACGTGCCGCCGCTTTGGACAAACGACCGTTGGTGGTTATGGCAGGATGGCATAAGTTGGTGTTGTCAATAACGTCTTGTGTGATATGCGTCTCTTTACTTATTCCGATAAATATCAGAATAAAGGACAAGGTCAATGCTGTAAAGGACTTTTCCATAGACAAGGTCTTAAGGATCAGGACGGTCAATGACTTACATCTGGAACGGTCGAAGATATTGTGTGACCATCCGAAGTATTTGTTTTGGCTTGGCAAAAGACTTAGGAATGTTGGCCGTTACGAGGAGAGTCTTGACGCATTCAGACTTGGTACGGAAGTGAGCTGTGACAATATGTTTTATGTTATGATAGGTAATGTCTGTATTTCCTTGAAAAGATTCGAAGACGCTGAAAAGCACTATAAGACAGCTCATTATATGCAGCCTTGCAAGCTTTACCCTTTGCATCAGTTACTATCGCTGTATGAAAATGAAGGACGGGAGGAGGATGCCAGCCGGATGGCACAAGCTATATTGGATGCCAAGCCTAAGATAAGGTCTTCGGCGACCGATGAAATGAAAACCTACGCCAGAGAGTTTTTGGCGCGCAAATCAATAGTTATTAACCATTAATAATTTCAAAAAAATGAAACGAATTAAAATTCTTTTTGCCTTAGCGGCAGTGATTCTCTCGTCCGCCGGTGCAATCTTGGCGTATGAATCGTATAGGCCAATGGACGAGTTGACTAAAATGAACCTTGAAGCATTGTCAAGTGGGGAATTGGGAACTGGGGAAGAAGATGGAGCTTTTCCAAAATACAAAAAGGTTTGGAAAGCTTGTCAGGTGTTTACAATCATAGAATATGATATTAACGGGAAAGTAGTATCTGTGAAATTATCTGAATATGCTGATGTGGAGGCAGAGGTTTCGGGGCATTATGTGAAGGTGGTTGGACCAGAAGAAGGGCAGAAATCATATTGTATGGATGGTGAGCAAATATATTGCTTCCCAAACAGTTGCTATTAATATCATAGAGATGAAATCAGTGTTGGTTATGAAACGGAGTATTGGGACACCAATACTCCTTCTTATACTGGCTTTTCCTGTATTGTTTTCTTGCGGTCGTGACAATGCGATCTCAGACTATTTGAGAGAGTTCACGAATGATTCAACAACAGTGATAGAAGTGCGGTTTGATGAGAAACCAATATCTTTTCAGGATATTATCGATAGTTGTAGTTTGGTTCCGTTAGAGACTACCTCAGATTGCGTGATAGGTTCAATTGAAAAAATAGTAGAGGACGAAGGAAGGTTTTATGTCCTTGACAGGGAAGTGTCTAAATCCTTGTTTATGTTCGACTCAAAAGGTGAGTTCTTGGGTACGATAGGTCGTATGGGGCGAGGACCTGGAGAATATGCCGAACCGACTGATTTTGTGATAGTGGATTCAACGTTGATTATATATGACACATTTGGCCGAAAATTCAATTATTATAACAAGCGGGATGGTCATTATTTGAATTCCGTCATAATAAAACACCGACTTGCGGAGATATGTTATGACCCTATAGAGAATAATATCTATGCTAAAACTGGGGATAATACCAATAATAAGAACTTGAAATATTATGAGGTGTTTAAAATCGATATGGATGGACGTGTCCATACAAAATTTATACGTAATGTAAATGAGTTGAATTATCTGCATAACAGTGCTTTTACCGTATTATCAACAGGCGGGGTATTGTATAGGAAATCTCTTAGGTCAGGTGTGTTCCAGATTAATGGGGATAGAGTATATACTAAATATTTGTTCTTGTTTAAAAATCCTTTACCTAAGAGATATGAAGAAGAATGTAAAGGTGATTATGAGCAGTTCATATTACAAGGATATAATAAAAAGTACTCTTATTATTATGGGAATATAGCAGAAACTAATAGTTATGTGATTTTTAATGCGATTCATAATGGACGGATATATTATGTGAAATACGATAAGAAAGCCCAAGAGGCTGTTGCTGGCTTGCCGGATACAGAGGGATTGATTCAAGGAGATGTTGTTACTATGGCATCGCTAATGATGTTAAGTGAAAGGACATACTTTCAAAGAAATACTGCGATAATACCTATATCACCTGATTTTCTTGAATTGGATAAGAAAGATGACATCAATCAGTCGAACCCTATTATACTAATTGTTTCTTTAAAATGAGATTGCTCAAAAAAGTACGTTATGCTGATGGGATCATAATGTTACTGATTATCGGTCTTTTTCAATTATTGTCCGGTTGTGATACTATGGAAAGAAGAATAGCATTAATGAAGAAAAGGCCCTTGGATCTATGTTTGGACAGCTTGTTATATTTAAATTCGACAAGAGATTCCGCAAGGTATGACATCAAAACAACAAATTTCATCTTTGTTGTTTATATGGATTCGCTTCAATGTGTTTCGTGTGAGGTAAACCGACTGCCATTGTGGAATGATTTGATATTATGGGCAAATACATTTGATGGCGATTTTGGGATAGTATTTATATTTTCACCAAGCAAGGAGGGAAAAACTATGGTGGAGCACTTGCTGCCGGCTTCAAAACTAATGTCTGGAGTCTATATCGACGAATCGCATATTTTTACCGAGAATAATCCTCATATTCCCTCTAACCCATTGTTCCATAAATTTCTATTGGATCGGAACGGTAATGTCTTGCTGGTAGGAGATCCAACCTCCAACACAAGAATAGAAAAATTGTTAAGAGAAATTGTTACAGAAAAGTTTACGGGGAATGCAAAGTAAGGTGTATTGCATATTGTCGCTATTATTAACGCTGTCTTGCTCTCGGTATTCTCCGAGGCTGGAGGCGGCATTGTCGCTTGCCGGAGAGAACCGTGTGGAGTTGGAGAGGGTTTTGGAACATTATCGGGGAGACAGGAAGAAGTACAAGGCCGCTTGCTTCTTGATTGAAAATATGATTGGCCGCTACACGTTGACCAGTCAGAAACTGGATAGCCTTGATGCTGAGTTTTTTGACGCAGTCGGCAATCTTGACATCAGGTTCGAGGACACGGAGGTCAATGTCTATCTGGTGCAGGTCAAGGTGAACGAGATTTGGAATAGGGTATTGTCAAAGTACGGGGATCCTACAAAATACCATTATGGAAGATCGGACGATTTGCGGTCTGTCACGGCTGACTATCTGATTGACAACATAGATGAGGCATTCGCAACGTTGGACTACCCTTGGACATCTCATCTGTCATTCGAGGACTTCTGTGAATATGTTCTGCCGTACCGTTACGGAAACGAACCGCTTACGGAAGGCTGGAGACATTATTTCCGTGAGCGTTACAAGTGGATAGCAGATTCTTTGACAGACAATTCTGACCCTGTGGCGGTCTGCCGATTGATCAATCAGGACATCGCGACATGGTTCCTGCCAGCTGGGGGCGGACACATATTCAAGAATCATCCTCGGTCTCTGTCTGTGGAGCAACTTCGCAAGTGCCGGTTAAGTTCTTGTGTGGAGCAAGCGGCGGTGGCGTTGTTTGCGATGAGGTCAATGGGGCTGGCGGTGGCGCATTGCACAATCCCGCATTGGGGAAACCGCAGTGCGGGTCACGATTTCAATGCTATTCTTACAAGGGATAATGAGTGGGCTGACTTTTCCGCCGCCAAATTCAATCCGGGAGAGAATGAGATTGCGAACAAACCTCCGAAAGTGTTCGTGAAGAAATTCTCAAGAAAGATGATGACGGAGGATGAACTGGAAGTCGTGAGACGCTTTGATTTCCCTTATGCCGGTTACCAGGATGTCACCTCGCATCTTGTCAAGACTTCTGATGTCACGGTTCAGATTCCGGATTCTTTAAAGGATGACGTATCTGTGGTTTACCTCTGTGTCTTCAACAACAAAAGGTGGGTTCCAGTCTCATATTCATATTCCAGAAACGGTAGGGCTAAGTTTGCGGAGATGGGACGAAGGATAGTCTATCTGCCTCAATATTATAAGGATGGTCGATTCCGCCCGGTTGGTGATCCGATATTCCTTGAAAAGGACGGACATCAGCATCCCGCGGTTGCTGACAGTGCTCGTCCTGTTCGGAGGATGGTGCTGACCAGAAAATATGGTCGCTTCAAGTACCAGCTTGGCTACGCCGGAGAGATGGTCGGAGCCAGATTTCAGGGTGCTGACAATCCTGAGTTTGAAAATGCCGTCACGTTGTTCACGATTGACTCTCTGCCGGATTCAAAGATGGACACATTCGCAATCGCTCCTTCCAGGTTTCGTTACGTCAGATACCTATATCCTGACATTTTCGCGAGAGGCAATGCCGGCAATGTCGCTGAGATCGCTTTCATTGGAGATGATGGGGAACCGCTTGAAGGAAAGTACATTGGAATCAAAGAGGCTAATGCGGACAACATCCGCACTGTTTTTGACGGAAACACAAGGAATTATCTAAGAGTGTACCAGTCTGCGGATTCCACGGCGGTGTTCCCTGGCAATGTGATAGTTGTCGATTCTCCCAAGCCGATCTGGATTGGTCTTGACTTGGGTGAGATACGGGAGATCTCGGGTGTGGCCTATTGTCCAAGGAATGACTCCAACAACATTTATCCTCATTGCACTTACGAACTGTTTTGCTGGGATGGAGGCTGGAAATCCTTGGGACAACAATCCGGTCAGAAGGATTCCCTTGTCTATGAGAATGTTCCTTCCGGATGCCTCTATATCCTGCGCAACCGGACGGAAGGCAAGGAAGAGAGGTTGTTTACTTACGAGGATGGCAAGCAGGTTTGGTGGTGATTGGCAAATGGTAGTGAGACGTGTCATATTCAGAATCCTTGTTGTGGCGGTTGGTATGATTGTCGCTTTTGCTGTTGCGTTGATCTTCTTTATTGACAGTTTCATGGTTAAGGGTGATTCTATGGAACCTACATACCATAGCGGGCAGCGTATCTATGTGAACAAACTGCTTATGGGAGCCAGAATCTATAGAAGTTATGACTTCGCAAGCACCAGATTGTCTTCTTTTAGAATGCCGGGACTGCGGAGATTGTCTGTGGGTGACATCGTGATATTCAATTATCCGTTCGTTGGCGGCAAAGACACGATAGGGTTTAAGATCAATTATGTCTATGCCAAGAGATGTATGGGCGTGCCAGGGGATTCGGTGAGGATTGTGAACGGCTTTTACCGTGATGAGGAAAGACGAATTGTCGGTGAAAGTGAGTACCAGTACAGGCTTCATGATATCCCGGACAGTTTACTTATGAAGATGAAAGGGTGTTATTATGCGATGAATGGATGGAATGTAAAAAATTTTGGCCCTGTATACGTCCCGGGAAAAGGTGATAAGGTTACAGTTGGAGAATCTGATTTTCTTTGGTACAAAAAGTTGATTAAATATGAAACCGGATTTATGCCGACGATTGACAGTCTGGGACAAGTTTCTCTTGATGGCAAAATTCTGAGAGAATATACATTCAAAGGCAACTGGTATTTCCTTGGAGGCGACAACGTCTTGAATTCAAGGGATAGCCGCTACTTCGGCCTTGTGCCGGAGGAGTACATTGTCGGGATCGTGATCCGATAAACTGAAACACATAATGCGCATCTCGGAAATATTCAGTAAATTAGCGAACACTAAAATGTTAGGCCACGATGAACCTTAACCATAGAACAACCACGGCTGCGGTCAGCATGTTCATTTTCCTTCTTGGTATGGCGCCTCTTGGGGCGCAGCGGCGAATGTCACTTTCGGAAGCGATCGGGACGGCGCGGAGCCAGTCGGTGGCGGCGTTGGAGGCGAAACACGCCTTTGTCTCGACCTACTGGGCGTACCGTTCCTATCAGGCGAGCCGTCTGCCTTCGCTTGTGCTGTATGGCGACCTGATGAACTTCGACCGCTCGCTCACCTTGCTGCAAAGCTACGAGGACGGCTCTTTCCGCTATGCCGACACCTACAACCTCCAGAACAGCCTCGGCCTTCAGGTGGCGCAGAACATCACTTTCACCGGCGGAAGACTCTACGTCTATTCCGACCTCTCCCGCATCGACCAGTTCGGAGCGAACAAGAAACTGACCTGGTACTCCCAGCCTGTCACTGTCCGCTACGTCCAGCCGCTGTTCTCCTACAACCAGTTCAAATGGGACAAACTGATTGAGCCTAAGGAATATGAACGTGGCCGCCGCCGCTATGTCGAGTCGATGGAGCAGGTCACGATCAATGCCGTGTCGGCGTATTTCTCGCTTGTCCAGGCTCTTAAGAACCAGGAGGTCGTGAAGTCGAACTACGAGAACACAGAGAAGATGCGCTCCGTGGCCGCTGAAAGGATGAAACTCGGAAGCGTCACGAGGGCTGAATATCTCCAGTTGGAACTTCGTGCCCTGAACGACAGCATTGCGATCGGAGAAAGCCTTGTCAATGTGCGTCAGGCTCAGATGTATCTGAACTCAATTCTTGGCTACGATGAATCGGTTGAGGTTGAGCCTGTGGTTGACGATACCCTGCCTGACATTCTGATGGATTACGATCTGGTGATGGAGAAGGCGTTGAAAAATTCAACGTTTTCCCTTGACAATCAGATAAATGAACTGAATGCCGCCTCGAATGTGGCGAAGGCCAAGGCTGACAGGGGCATCTCGATGAGTCTGAACGCCCGTTTCGGCTTGTCTCAGACCGGTAATGGCTTGCCGGATGTCTATAAGGATCTTCTGAACCAGGAGGTTGTCGGCCTGACTTTCAGTGTGCCGATCTTTGACTGGGGGCTCGGCAAGGGCAAGGTGCAGAAGGCAAAGGCCGCCGAGGAGGTCATCAAGGCGCAGAACCTCCAGAGCGAGAACGACTACCGCAGGAAGATATTCACCGCCGTCGGCCAGTTCAACAACCAGCGTCAGCAGTGTATGGCTTCCCGAAAGGCGATGGAGATAGCCTCCGAAAGGTTCGAGCTGATGATGGACAAATTCCGCCGGGGCTCCGCCACGGTGACCGACCTCACGAACGCCCAGAACGACAACGAGTCCGCGATGACCAAGTACATCACCGACTACGCCAACTTCTGGAACTACTACTACACCCTGCGGAAGTACACCCTCTACGACTTCATCAACGGAAAGGACATTGATGTCAGCGTCAAGGAAATGGTTGAATAATTCAGAATCTATGAATATGCAGAAGAATATACTCACGCCCCTTTTAGCCTGCGGCCTCGCCATGATGGCCGTGGCGTGTGGCGGAAACAAAAAGACGGACGAGACGAAAGACGGGAAGCTGACCTACACCCCTCAGATAAACGAGGTTACGGTCATGAAACTGCAAAGGACGGACTTCGCCCGCCAACTCCTGTCCAACGGAAAACTTGTCGCCGGCAGGAAAAGCGAGCTGCTGTTCAGAACGACCGGGAAAATCGCGGCGATAAACGTCAGGAACGGTGAATATGTCTCCGCAGGTTCAGTCATCGCGACCGTTGACCGGCCGGACTTGAGACTGTCACAGGAATCCGCCAGGCTTTCGCTCCAGAAGGCCGAACTGGATCTGTACGACTTCCTTGTCGGACAGGGCTATTCCGCCGGGGACACCACCTCTGTTCCCGCCGGCCTGCTGGCCACAGCGAAGATGAAGTCCGGCTACTCTTCCGCCAAAAATGCCTTGGACCGCTCTGACTACGAGATCTCCGGGACGGTTCTCCGCGCTCCGTTCGCTGGCCGTGTCGCCGGCATCAAGCAGAAAACTTTCGACCAGAGCCCGTCTGGAACATTCTGTACGATCGTGGACGACAGTGTGCTTGAGGTCGATTTCTCGGTGATGGAGTCGGAATATTCATTCCTCTCCTTGGGACTTCCGGTCAAAGTGCGCCCGTTCGCTGACGAGACTAAGGAATATTCAGGGAAAGTCACCGCCATCAATCCTCTGGTGGACGCCAAGGGGCAGATCTCTGTGACGGCGCAGGTGCGGAACGATGGCTCGCTGATCGATGGGATGAACGTCCGTGTGATTGTGGAAAGGATGATTCCGGGGCAGCTTGTCGTGCCCCGCAGTGCTGTTGTGATCCGGGACAATCTGGATGTGCTGTTCACATGCACGGATGACGGTAAGGCACATTGGACCTACGTCACGATCCTCTATTCCAACGGGGAGTCCTACGTGGTCGAGGCCAACAAGGACAGGAACGCCGAACTGAACGAAGGCGATCAGGTGATTGTCACCGGGAATCTCAACCTTGCGGACAACTCTGATGTGCTGGTAAAACGATAGGTGATGCTTAAACATTTGATCGACCGTCCGATAACCGTGACGATGATAACCCTTGTCATCGTTGTGCTGGGCATTGTCAGCATCCGTCTGCTGCCGGTGTCGCTGATCCCGGATGTGGACATCCCTTACATCACTGTGCAGGCCACGTCATCGGAACTTTCAGCCAGGGAGATGGACGAGAGCGTGCTGAAGCCTCTGCGCCAGCAGCTCATCCAGATCAACGGTCTGGAGGACATCGTCAGCGAGGCCAAGGACGGGAGCGGTACAATCCGGCTCACGTTCAATCACGGTTCCGACATTGACTATCTTTTCATCGAGGTCAACGAGAAGATTGACCGGTCAATGTCCGGCCTTGGCGACATCTCTCGCCCTAAGGTCTTGAAAGCCAGCGCTACGGACATCCCGGCGTTTTTTGTGAATATTACAAGTACCCCCGGTGCTTCGGCAAGCTCAGCAACCGGAGCGGATCGGTCGCTGAGCCTGTCGAAGCGCACCGGTCTTGGAGAACCAGATGACCTCTTCCCCGTCACCGAATCCTTCTCCCGGATGAGCCGCTTCGCCCGCGATGTCATCAGCAAGCGCATCGAGCAACTCTCCGAGGTCGCGATGGTCGATGTCACCGGCCTTGTCAGCGATGAGATTCTCATCATCCCGGACGAGTCCAAACTCCTCCAGATGGGCATGACGATGTCCGAGTTCGAGAACTGCGTCAAAAGCTCGAACATCCGCCTCGGCAGCCTAACGATCCGTGACGGAGAGTACCGCTACAACGTCAAGTTCGACTCGCGCGCCTCCTCCAGCGAGGACATCGCCAATCTGTGGTTCAAGAAAGAAGGCCGCCTCCTTCAGATAAAGGACGTCGCCACGGTCATGGTCCACCCCGCCAAACGGACCGGCCTGGTCCGCTCTGACGGAGAGGACGCTGTCTGCCTTGCTGTCATCAAACAGAGCGAGGCAAAGATGTCCGACCTCAAATCGGCAATGAACCGCCTGATGGACAGCTTCAGGGAAGACTATCCCCAGCTAAAGTTCGAGATCACAAGGGACCAGACCCAGCTCCTTGAGTACACCATCAACAATCTGTTGCAGAACATCATCGTCGCCCTCCTTCTGGCGAGCGTCATCATATTCCTCTTCATGAGGGACTTCCGCTCTCCGGTGCTGGTCATTCTTACGATGCCTGTGGCACTGATCTTCTCGATGCTCTGCTTCTATGCCATAGGCTTGACACTGAATATCATATCCCTTTCCGGCCTGCTTCTCGGAGTCGGAATGATGACAGACAACACGGTAATCCTCGTGGACAACATAACCGGCCGCTGGCAGCGCGAGGGAAATCTGCGCTCCGCTGTGCTAGAAGGCACAAGAGAAGTGATGGGAGCGATGCTCAGCTCCGTGCTGACCACATGCGCCGTGTTCATCCCGTTGATATTCCTGAGCGGTATAGCAGGAGCGATGTTCTATGATCAGGCGATGTCTGTGACAATTGTACTTCTGACCTCGTACCTCGTGACCATCCTCGTGATTCCGGTCTATTACTATTGGTGGTTCAAGGGCTCGGACGGATTCCGCCCAAGTCCGTTGCTGGAAAAGATCAATTTTGACGAGCCTATCCGTCGTTGGGACGACAAACTTATGGAATGGTTCATCCGGCACAGGCCGGTCGCATGGGGGCTTCTTGCCGTGTCGGTCATCGGCTTGGCGTTCTGTTTCATAGAGATGCCGAAAACCCGCCTCCCGGAAATGACCCAGACGGATGCCATAATGAAGATTGACTGGAACGAGCATATTTCCGTAGAACGTAACGCGGAACGAATCAGGGAGTTAGAGAGTAAACTGGCTGGGAGCGTGGAGCAGATGACCGCTCTTGTCGGCTCCCAGCAGTTCATCCTGAGCCACAGCGGTGACCAAGGAATTTCGGAAGCTTCCCTCTATGTCAAATGCAAAGACCAACGAACCCTAAAGAAGGTGCAGGACGAGCTGCGCGGTATGATGGAGAATGAATATCCTGACGCGGCATACTCATTCGAATCTTCCGGGAACATCTTCGACATGGTTTTTGCCCAGAATGAGGCTCCGCTGACAGCGCGCCTTCGCCCCGTGAAGACAAGTGAGGTTGAGGTCGGACCGCTAAGGAATATGCTCGCCGAGCTCCGGGAAGCGCTTCCGGGAGTGACGGTGGCGGACCCTCCGGTAAAGACCGATGCCCTTTTTGTCGCTGATCCAGACCTGCTTGCGCTTTATGACATCAACTATTCCGAACTTGTGTCAATCCTTCGTAACTCTCTCAATGAGAACCGTCTGTTCAACATAGTCCAGGGAACAAGCACTGTTCCGGTGGTGACCGGGTCCAATGCCACCGGACTTTCAGAGATTCTTCAAGGCACCTTCATCGAAAAGAAAAGCCAGGAAGGGGAGACGGTCAGGATTCCTGTTTCGGATCTTATGCGTCAGACATTTGTCGAGGATCTGAAAACCTTGGCCGCGGGTCCGGAGGACAATTACTATCCTCTTGACTTGAATGTGCCTTCCAAGGATGTAAAACCAGTGATGGCCGCGGTGAGCGAGGCCGTGCGGGAAGACGGAAGTTTCGAGGTGGGATATTCAGGATCGTACTTCTCCAACAGCAAGATGATTGATGAGATGATCATCATCATGATTGTGGCAATAATCCTGCTTT
Source organism: uncultured Bacteroidales bacterium (assembly GCA_934667175.1). Taxonomy (GTDB): domain Bacteria; phylum Bacteroidota; class Bacteroidia; order Bacteroidales; family UBA932; genus Cryptobacteroides. The sequence continues at coordinate 180,416 of CAKULN010000001.1, forward strand.
ATCTGATTCTCGCCTCGCAGTTTGAATCTCTTGTCCAGCCTCTTATCATCCTGTCCGAGGTTGTCGTGGATGTTTTCGTGGCGCTGCTTGTCTTGTGGATTTTCGGGGTCAGCATCAATTTGATGTCGATGATTGGATTGATTGTCATCACCGGTATAGTCATCAACGATTCCATCCTGAAGATTGACACGATCAACAGGATGAGGAAAGCCGGAGAAAGCCTTGAACGGGCTGTCATCGATGCTTCTTCGCTAAGGGTCAAGGCTATCATAATGACCTCATTGACAACTATTCTGGCTGTCTGCCCATTCTTGTCGAGGGGGAGTATGGGCGCTGACCTCCAGTACCCGATGTCCCTTGTGATCATCGCCGGAATGCTTGTCGGGACCCTTGTCAGCCTGTTCGTTGTTCCGTCACTGTATTATTCTATCTACAATGGAAGAAAGAAGAAATAGACTTTCTCCGTTTTCAGTCGTTCTGATCATGGTGGCGCTGTCCCTTGTAGGGTTGGCATCGCTTCCGCGTCTTAACATCCAATACACTCCGATGACGGAAGGCCGCACGGTCTATGTGTCTTTCAATTACCCTAAAGCTTCAGCGGAAATCATTGAAAGCGAGGCTACATCCAAGATCGAGGGCGTGCTGGCCGGGATCCGCAATGTCACGGACATATCCTCCATTTCACGAAAAGGCTCCGGTTCGGTTTCGGTCAAGTTCGGCAAGGGCACGGACATGGACGCGGCCCGCTTCGAGGTCGCCTCGGCAATCCGAAACGTCTATCCGAGCCTCCCGAAAGATGTATCCTATCCGGGAATATCCCTGTCCGGCGGCGGACGGGTCTCACGAATATCCTATCTCGTCAAGGGCGGAATCCCTTCCCGGGAGATTTCTAAATATGTCAAAGAACACGTTCTCAGTCATTTGGCCGCCATCTCCGGAGTTGACAAGGTCAATGTCGACGGCGGCGTGCCATTCCATTGGGTGATTACTTTTGATGCAGACAGGATTCAGTCCGCAGGCATTACAGCCGATGAGATTGCCACAGCTTTCAACTCCTATTATCGTGAAGAGATCCTTGGAATGACTGAAACCTCTGAAGGCTTGATGACGGTGCGCCTGAAAGAGGCCTCCGATCAGGACTTCGGCTCTATTCCGGTCTGCAATCAGAACGGGCGGGTGATTCATCTGCGCGACATCGCCCAGTGGCGCTATGAGGAAGCGTTACCATCCGGCTATTATCGTGTGAACGGCTTGAACACCATCACATTGTCAGTGGAAATTTCCACCACCGCCAATCTGCTGACGGTAGCATCCGTTGTCAAAGAGCGGATGGCTGAACTCCAGAAGGGGTTCCCTCCGGAAATCACCGCCGGCATCGCCTACGATTCCTCCGAATATGTCAGCGAGGAGCTCGGCAAGATCTACGTCCGGACCGCTCTCTGCATCCTGATTCTTTTGCTGTTCGTGTTCCTTATCAACAGGTCGTGGCGGTACATGCTGATCATAGTGTTCACCTTGACAGTCAATGTCTTGACCGCATTGATGATCTACAGCTTCGCCGGCATTCAGATCCACATCTACACCCTTGCCGGAATCACGGTTTCACTCGGCATAGTCATCGACACCTCGATCGTGATGATCGATCACTATGCCCATTTCAAGGACCGGAAAGCCTTTCCGTCCATCCTTTCTGCCGCTGCCACGACAGTCGGAGCTCTGATGATGGTTCTCCTGCTTCCCGAAAAGGAAAAAGCCAATCTTGTGGATTTTATCTGGGTGATTGTCATTAATTTAGGCTTGTCGCTGGTGATATCCTACCTCTTCATCCCGTCACTGATGGAATATATTCCTGTACATCTGTCAGACAGCGGCAAAGGGCGCTCCCATCGAAAGATTCGGAGGATCCTGCGTTGGAACAGGTTCTACGCCTCCTACATCGGTTGGGGGGTGCGGCATCGTTGGGTGTACATCCTTCTGTTCATCGCTGCGTTCGGAATCCCGCTCTGTCTGCTCCCGGCCCGTTTGTCGGATAATGACAAGGACAAGGCAGACAGATTCGACAAGTTCCTTGACAAGATTGTCACTTGGAAACCTTACGACATGAACCGTCAGACCATCGACAAGATTTTCAGTTCGTCTTTCGGCCTGTTTTACAAGTCCTTGAACCGCTCCAACTTCTACCGTGAGCCCGAAAAGAAACGCCTTGTCATCAATGCCGGCATGCTTGAAGGCTGTACCGTGAACCAGTTGAATGATGTCGTGAAGGCGATGGAGAATTATCTGTCGAAATTCGATGAGATCTCCGTCTTCACCACGTCGGTATATTCCTACGACAACGCTGAGATTTCCGTGGAGTTCAAGCCTGAGTACGAGAACTCTGGCTTTCCTTCCGTGCTCAAGTCAGAGGTCACAAGGATGGCCATCAATTTCGGTGGAGCCAACTGGAGGGTCTCAGGAATCGATGACAACAATTTCAACAACAACATCGTGTCGTCCTCCAAGAGCAACCGCATCTCGCTGAAGGGTTATAACTATCAGGAACTCAGCCGCTATGCCGAGAAACTGCTGGCCTATCTTTCCTCCAACCGTCGCGTCCAGGGGGCGGAGATCTGGTCCGGTGGCTGGAACGGTCGTCCTTCGATGGAATTTGTCCTGGACTACGATTTTGCCCGGATGACGCTGGCTGACATCAACCCTTATTCCTACTACAACGCCTTGGGCTCCTTGCTGTACGAACGGAGGATAGGGACCTCTGAATATGATGGCGAGGCGGTCGATGTCGTTCTCTGTTCCTCGGATCTGGACCGATACGACCTTTGGCACGTCCTTAACTCTCCGATAGATGTCGGGCAGAAAAAGATGACGCTTTCGAGTGTCGGGGGCATTGACAAGAAACGCACCGGTGTGACGATCCGGAAGAGTAACCAGTCCTATGAATTGGTTGTCTGCTACGATTTCATCGGCAGTTGGGAACTCAGCCGCTCCCTGTCCCAGAAGGCTGTGAAGTATATGAACGATGAGGTTCTTCCGATCGGTTTCAAGGCCGAGGTTCCGGGTTGGGGATGGTTTGACACCGCCAAGCAGCAGTACGCGTGGCTGCTGTTCCTGATTCTCGCGGTGATGTACGTGATGCTTGCCATCACCTTCGAGTCGTTCCGCTATCCGCTTGCCGTGATATTCATGGTCCCGGTCTCTTTCATCGGCCTCTTCCTCGCATTCGGTCTCTCGGACTTCTCCTTCGATCAGGGCGGTTTCGCCGCCTTCGTGATGCTCAGCGGCATCGTCGTCAACGCCGGCATCTACCTCATCACCACCTACCAATCCCTCCTCCGTGAACGTACTCATCCGGTCCCTGAGCCTGCCGAAGGGCCGGTCCCTGTGGTTCGGCAGGCTCACCAACCAGTCGAAGGGCCAGCGAAAGAAATCCGCCTCTACGTCAAGTCCTACTCCCGCAAGATCAACCCGATCACCCTCACAATAGTCTCCACCATCCTCGGCCTCCTCCCGTTCCTCACCGACGGCCCCGAAGAAGTCTTCTGGTTCGACTTCGCCATCGGCACCATCTCCGGCATGCTCTTCTCCATCCTCGCCGTTATATTCATTCTCCCCGTCTTTTGCGTCAGCCGCCAATAAAAGGCCGTGGGACTATGCGACGAAATGGTCCTGTAAAAATCATGGCGAGTGGATTGGATTTCTGATAGGTATGGTTTATCTTTGCGGTGGAGTGTGAAATTTTATCGGAAGCGGTTGACCCGTTTCGGGAGAAGATTGTATGAAAAAGTTCATAGTCGCGGGAATATTCATGGTTCTGTGTGTCGGGCTCAATGCCCAGTCGGTTGACACTACCAACATTTATAAGGATAGAACAGACAGTCTAAGCGCCACTGTCTTTGTCGGGCATCAGGACAACAGCATCTCACGGGGAAAGACTTTGCGGACCGAGTTGATCTCGGCTTCGGGGCTTCAGAAGATGGCCTGCTGCAATCTGGCGGAGAGTTTTGAGAATTCAGCCAGCGTGACGGTAGGCTATTCGGACGCGGTGACCGGGGCGCGGCAAATCAGGCTTCTCGGACTTTCCGGCACCTACACTCAGATGCTGGACGAGAACCGCCCTGTCATGAGAGGGATCACAGCTCCATACGGGCTCTCTTACGTTCCTGGACCGTGGCTGGAGAGCATCCAGATCGCAAAAGGCTCTCCGTCGGTGATCAACGGTCTGGAGTCGATGACCGGGCAGATCAATCTGGAACACAAGAAGCCGACGGAGGAAAAACCGCTGTTCATCCAGGCTTCGATGATGAGCGACACCAAGGCGGATTTCAACGCGACTTCGGCCTGGCAGCTCAGCCCTACCATCTACACGATTGTTCTCGGGCACGTCAGCGGGAACTTCAAGACTTACGACATGAATCACGATGGTTTCCGCGATGACCCTAAGATGTTGCAGTTCAATGTGGCGAACAGGTGGCTTTACTACACGCCTGAACTCCAGGTGCGCTGGGGTGTGAAGGCTGTCAGGGACCGCCGCCAGGGCGGGATGGACGGGTATGATAAGGATCGCATACGCGCCTGGGCGGTCACTTCGACAGGCTCAGTGACCGCTTCGGTCAGCGAGCCGTTGGTTCGACAGGACTCACCAACCGCCGAAGTGACCACCATCAAGGAATCTCTGTTCGGCACCCCTTGGGGCACCGACATAACCAATCGTCTCCTGAACGCCTACCTGAAAGTCGGCAAGCCCCTTCGCGAGGACGGCTCGTCCAGCATAGCCGCCATCGCTGACTGGTCGTGGCAGAAAAGCGACTCATGGTTCGGTGCTTCTTCATATCTGGCTGGGCAGCAGTCCGGTTTTGTCAATTTTCTTTACAGAAACAAGTTGAACGACTCCCATGACTTTACTGTCGGCCTCTCCGGCACATTCGACCACATTGACGAGGATGTCGCAAAGCTGGACTACAATCTGTGGAATATGGCGGAGGGTGGGAATATTCTGAGCCCATATTCAGGAATCGCGGATCATTTCTTCGGTGGCGCTTACGGGGAATATACCTTCCACGCCGGGGACATATTCACATCCATCGTTGGTGTTAGCGCCGACTGGTACAAAGGAAACGGGTTCAAGGTGGCACCGAGGGTGACGTTGAAATATTCACCGGCGGAGTGGTTCGTGGCGAGGGCGAACGGCGGCAGGGGATTGCGGTATGCCGATCCGGTCGCCGACAACATCGGTGTGATGTCAACCCACAGCATGCTCAAAGGCGATTGTATGGACCGGCTGTTGGAGGATTCGTGGACATTCGGAGGGAATGTGACATTCTACATGCCGTTCGGGGTGGATCCTTCCAAAACGTACATCAGTTTCGATTATTTCCGCACTCAGTTCTCTCGTCAGTTGATGGTGGATTACGAGGTGTCAGGTACTGACGTGAACGGCGGTCGCGATATTTGGTCCTTTGATTCCGATGGAAGGCGGTCATATTCAGATAACTGGCAGGTGGATTTCAATGTCGAGCCGTTTGACCGCTTTACCGTGGCTTTGACCGGGCGTTATACCAACGCGCGTCAGGAGAATTATAATGGTGCTCTGGTGGAGAAGCCTATGCTCGGCCGTTTCAAAGGGGTGCTGAACCTCCAGTACAAGACCAATCTGAGCCGGTGGATATTCGATTTCACGGCTTCGGTGAACGGCTCGGCCAGAGTGTATGATTTCATGAAGGATTTGAAGGATGATAGCGGAAATCTGCTTTACGCTGGTGGCCGCACGCCTGTCTATCCTTTGCTTTATGCCCAGATCACCAGGCGTTTCCGCGGGTTTGACATCTATGCCGGAGTGGAGAACATCACTGATTTCACTCAGAAGCACGTTCTGGTCGGGGATCGCGATTCCACTGGAGAGTGGACTCCTTGGACTCCCGGTTTTGACGCAAGCTGTGTCTGGGGGCCGATTATGGGTCGCCGGATCAATGTTGGCGTCAGATTGACGCTTTGGAGGGCGACGAAGAACAATTAAATCACTATCTTTGTACGATTAACCTTGGCGCGGGAAACTGCGCTGTAATATTATAAGGTGTTTATGAAAAGAATATTATTGATGGCACTGGCGGCTTTTGCATTGGCTGTACCTTCCGCTTTCGCGGAAGTCCCGGTTTTTGAATATGTCGCCGAGAAGTCCGCTGACAAGAATATCAGCGAGGTTGTGTTCGCGACCAACATGCATTGTGACAAATGCGTGAACAAGATAAGTGAGAACCTTGCGTTCATTAAGGGGGTCAAGGATCTGAAAGTCTCTCTTAAGGATCAGACTATCAGAATCAAGTACGACAACCGCAAGACCAGCGAGAAGACTCTCGCCGACGTCATCAAGAAACTTGGCTACAAAGCCGAAAAAGTTCAGAAATAATTATGAGCCAGAAACCATCCATCCCAAAGGGAACACGTGATTTCGGTCAGCAGAGCATGGCCGAAAGAAATTATATCTTCGACACCATCAAGAAGGTCTTCAAGACTTTCGGTTATGCCCAGATCGAGACACCGGCCATGGAGAATCTTTCAACCTTGCTCGGCAAGTATGGAGAGGAGGGAGACAAACTTCTGTTCCGTGTCCTTAATTCCGGAGACTGCTTCTCAAAGGTCAACTTTGAGGATTACCGTACCGAGGACGGTGGAATGAACAGTGTCGCTTTGTCGAAAGAAGTCTGCGAGAAGGGACTTCGTTACGACCTGACCGTGCCGTTCGCACGTTTCGTGGTCCAGCACCAGAATGAGATATCCTTCCCGTTCAAGCGTTTTCAGATCCAGCCGGTCTGGAGGGCGGACAGGCCCCAGAAGGGTCGTTACCGTGAGTTCTATCAGTGCGATGTGGATGTGATCGGCAGCAAGTCTCAGGTCAATGAGCTTGAGTTGGTGCAGATTGTGGACAAGGTGTTCGGCCTTCTGGACGTGAATGTGCTCGTGAAGATCAACAACAGGAAGGTGCTTACCGGTTTCGCCGAGATCTGCGGATTCCCGGACAAGGTCGTGGACATCACGGTGGCGATCGACAAACTGGACAAGATCGGTCTGGAGAGCGTCGAGGAGGAGATGCGTGAGAAAGGTCTGACCGACGGGGCGATCGCAGTGATCGAGCAGATTCTCAAACTTTCCGGATCAACTTCCGAGAAACTGGCTTCGATGCGTTCCTTGATGAACGGTGGTTCCGCTTCCGGACTCGTTTCCGGTACGGGTCTTAAAGGTCTTGACGAGCTTGAAGAGTTGTTCGGCCTGATCGACGCGGCCGGAGTGAAGTGTCCTGTGGAGATCGACCTGTCTCTGGCCCGTGGCCTGAACTATTACACGGGTGCGATCTTCGAAGTCAAATCCCTTGATTTCCAGATCGGCAGCATCTGCGGTGGAGGCCGTTACGACAATCTTACCGGAATATTCGGACTTCCGGACATGTCCGGTGTCGGCATCAGTTTCGGGGCCGACAGGATCTACGATGTCCTCAAGGGCTTGGACAAGTTCCCTAAGTCTCTGGCCTCAAGCACGACTTTGCTGTTCGCCTGCATGGGTGCGGAAGAGCTTCGCTACGTTCTGCCTGTCGCCGCCGCCCTGCGTTCCGAGGGCGTTTCCGTAGAGGTCTATCCGGAGCCGTCCAAACTGAAGAAGCAGTTCGATTACGCCGAGAAGAAGTCCATTCCGTTCCTCTCCATCAACGGCGGCAATGAGGCCGAGGCCGGCACCATCCAGCTGAAGAACCTCACCACCGGCGAGCAGAAATCCTTCTCCAAAGCCGACATCTCCGGGATGAAGGAATTCATGAATATTAAGGATTGATTATAACAAGAGTCTTTCCGTCCGGTCGCTGAGCTTGTCGAAGCGTACCGAACTGTTTGAGTCATGGAACTGTTGAATTTTAAGATTACAAATATAGGTCGCTGAGCTTGTCGAAGCGTACCGAACTGTTTGAGAACTGTTACAAGATGAATAAGGCGGATATTTCGTGGATATTTTGAAGAAAAATTTGCATATTCAAAAATAATCCGTACCTTTGTATTCCAACATCGCGGGGTAGAGCAGTTGGTAGCTCGTCGGGCTCATAACCCGGAGGCCGGAGGTTCGAGTCCTTCCCCCGCTACGAATTTGCCGCAACTTCTTGTAAATCAAGGAATTGCGGCAAAATTGTTAAAATGCTGCGCCAGATTTGCGCCAAAAAATCGCGCTCTGATCCGGTTCTTGTCAAACCTTTGGGGAGTTCAAAAATTTCCCCAACAAAAAAATGTCTTCAAGTCTCCGCACGACGGCTTTCTTACAAACGGCTTTCAGCCGCATGTCGAATCTGTGCCGGTGGAATCCGGACCGGGCTGAAAAACTCAAAAGCAAAGGTACGGGATTTTCATGGGAATGAGCCTTTCAGGCACTTCAGGTAGGTTTTGACGTGAAGGCGTTCCGTAAATCCACACCAACATCAGCACGAGTGGGCCGCAATAAGGACTCGCCACAGCTTATGCCCTGACATGAGACCGCAAGGCACAACATAAATGACAGCCGAAAATAAACCCCGGAATCAGTGTGTACCCTGACGTGGGGCCTCAAGGCATCTGGATACGGGTTCACATTCTAGTGCCGGAGTGATTGGACGACATTCTTTGGCCATAATGTCGTTCAAAACCGACAAATGGAGGAGTTCGACGACACTTCGCCGCAAAATTGTCGTTCTGACTCTCAACTATTAGTCTGTACCCTGGCCGAAGGTCGATGATGCGGCTCATAACCAAGGAATGCGTGATTTGTAAATCATTGTTAATAAATAGTTTAAGCATTAGTCTTTAGCAATTTAACACCTAAGGCAAAGTGTTAACTATATGATAATTAATGCATTTCCTGCCACTCGTTGACACTAAACGTGTTGCGTTTGGACATAGAGAGAGGGGGTATATTAATTCTTATGAAAAAGAATCAGACAAAGATTTACCTTGCGTTGGCACCGTTGCTTGGAGGCATGGCGGCCTACGCGCTTCGCGCGCCCTGTCCGGGTAAAGGGCCGCCATGCCCTCCAAACAACGGGGCCCCAGACCGAAGATCGCCATGTGGCAGCCTCCGGCAACGCTACGCTTTGTAAGAAAACTTGCAGGGCACAACTCAGGGGGAGTTTCAGATATTAAGTATTTCCTGTGCAGGCTATCTAAGATATATGCCTGAGCACATACTTTTGGACTTGATCCGATAATTTTCGGATTATCAATGATAATCTTTAATTTTCGTTGTTATTTGTGTGTTGTCTCTCATTTGCCACATACTTTATGACTCCCATAAATCCCTCAATAAATTGGTTAGATAAGTTGATTTGCTGTTCTACCAAGACGGATACTGAGCAATTGGTGTCCGCTTTTTTTGATTATATTTGCGCAAAAATATTCATTCAGGCGATGAGACGTGTCATTATGAAATACTTGGCTGTCTGCTGCGCATTGTGCGTCTCGGCGGAGCTTTCAGCTTTTGCGCAGGAGGTGGTTGATGATCCGGTGGCTGATTCAAAGGCTATTGTCGTTTCGGGGAACGCAAGGTTTACGGTGCTGGAGAGCAGGCTGGTGCGCATGGAATGGGCGGCTGACGGACAATTTGAGGACAGGGCCACTCTCGGAGTGGTCAACAGAAAACTGCCGGTTCCGGCCTATACGGTCAGGGAAGCCGACAAGAAACTGACAATCAAGACTTCGGATCTGACGCTGACATATTCAGGAAACGGGAAGTTCGATGAGAATAATTTGAACGTGACATTCCGGATGGCGGATCCCACCGCAAGGAAGGGCGTCAAAACCGTAGTTTGGCATCCTGGAATGGATGACAGCGGCAACCTGTTTGGCACTACGAGGACCCTTGACGGCTGTGATGGCGTCAAGACCAAGGAACCGTACGATAAAGGAGTTGTCTCACGTGACGGTTGGGCGGTTCTTGATGAGTCTGACAGACAGGTGTTTGTGCCGGTTGACTCGGATTGGAAACTCTGGGTGGCCGACCGCGATTCCACAGACAGACAGGATCTTTACCTGTTCGCCTACGGCCACGACTACAAGGCAGCCGTCTCGGATTTCACCAAGATCGGAGGGCGCATACCGATGCCCCCGAAATATGCCTTCGGCTATTGGTGGTGCCGTTTCTGGCAATATTCAGACTTCGAATTCGTGGGGCTCGGAAAGGAGATCCGTTCGCTGGACATCCCGATTGACGTGATGGTCCTGGACATGGACTGGCACGAGACGTGGTCTCTGAGAAAGCGAAACGCTCCTAAGGATGAGTTCGGCCAGCGGATCGGCTGGACGGGCTACACTTGGCAGAAGAAGCTTTTCCCTAATCCAGTCAACTGTCTTCAAGATCTTCACAACCTTGGACTTAAGACAACTCTGAACCTTCATCCCGCCTCCGGAATCCAACCTTACGAGGAGCCTTATGACTGCTTTGTCAAAGACTATCTCTCAAGGACTAAGGAATATGACGGTCCGAAGGGCTACGTCAATCCGGACGGAAGCAAGGCTCCCGTGCCGTTCCGGATGGATGACATCAACTGGGCTGACGCCTATTTCAATTCCGTGATCCGTCCGTTCGAGCGCCAGGGAGTTGACTTCTGGTGGCTCGACTGGCAGCAGTGGAAGTTCAGCAAGTATATTCCAGAACTCAACAACACTTTCTGGCTGAACTACACCTTCTTCAATGACATGGCGCGCCAGTCCGCCGATCAGGGAATATACGCCCACCGTCCGATGATCTACCACCGTTGGGGAGGCATCGGAAGCCACCGCTACCAGATCGGCTTCTCCGGTGACTGCATAGCATCGTGGCAAGTGCTCGGCTACCTGCCATATTTCACAGCCACTGCTTCCAATGTTGGCTACGGCTATTGGGGACATGACATCGGAGGCCACCTCCAGCCTAAGGGAGTCAAGGCGACCGACCCGGAGATGTACACCAGATGGCTCCAGTCTGGAGTGTTCACTCCTATATTCAAGACCCATTCTACCAAGGACTTGACGATGGAGAAGCGGTTCTGGGTGTTTCCGGATCATTTTGATGCGATGCGCGCGGCAGTCAGACTCCGCTACGACCTCTCTCCGTACATCTATGGTGCCGCCCGCGAGGCCTACGACACAGGCATCTCGATGTGCCGCCCTCTTTATTATGAATATCCTGAAGCGCCTCAGGCCTACGATTTCACTCAGGAGTATCTCTTTGGAAGAGACATTCTTGCGACCGTTGTCTGCGAGCCTGCGGATTCCGTTACGGGACTGGCGAAGCGTGTGATGTGGTTCCCTGAGGGCAACGATTGGTACGATGCGGCCAGCGGAACGATTATTAAAGGCGGACAAGTTGATACCTTGGAATATACCATCAGCGAGAATCCGTACTACATCAAGGCCGGAGCTGTCATTCCTATGGCTTCGGACAAGATCCAATCTCTTCAGGAAAAGGACAACACGTTGAAACTCTTTGTGGCTCCAGGCGATGGCGAAAGCACCGTTTCCGTCTATGAGGACGATGGCGAGACACAGGCGTACGGCACTGAATATGCCACCACACTTGTCCGCAAGGTTTCCGACGCTTCTTCAGTGAGGCTCACTGTCGCCCCTCGCCATGGGAATTACCGCGGAATAGCCCCTGACCGTCGTGTGCAGATTGTTCTTGCAAGTGTTTTCGCACCGGATAAGGTGACGGTGAACGGTGTTGAGGTGCCATATTCCCGCTTCGCCGCCCACAATGCGGAAGTGTCCGGAAAGAATGCCGAATGGGGGTACGAAGGGAAAGATCTTTCCGCTGTCCTCTACCTCCCAGAGACTCCTGCTTCCGAAGAACTGGTGGTTGAGTTCTCTTTCAGTGAATATGCCGCCTCGCACCATGATCTCTTGAACGGAAAGAAAGGCTTGATGCACAGAATGATGAACATCACCCCTGAGGCCAAGTTGGTTTTCGGGAAATATGTCGATGCCTACATGATGCTGCCGGATCCGTTCCTTGCCCTCGCGCAATGCGCCAGCTTCATAAACGAGGATCCTCAGAATGCAGGAAAGTATCTGGAGAAGATTGACACAGCGTCGCTTATCGCTGATTTCGCTAATTATGAAAGGATTCCGGCTGACTTTGTGGCCAAAGTCAAGGCTCAGGTCGGCGCGGAATAATGATTATATTCAAGAATATGGAAGACAATAACAGGAAACTCTACCCGCTGAGGTTTGTGGATGAAGGTGCGGATGTGCCTTGGGGGCATGTCAGCTATCAGATCGCTGACCTTGGATTCAAGGACTCGATGATCGATAACGGTTGGTTCGGAGGAAATACCTTGAGCGAACTTATGGGAACATATCTGGAAAGGGTAGTTGGGGATGATGTGTTTGAGTTTTACGGACTTCAATTCCCTGTGATGGTGAAGGTCATGGATGTCAAGGCATGGCAGCCACTTCAGATGAACGCTTCAGATGACGTTGCCGCCGAAAGGTACGATTCGTTCGGCAAGACCGCCCTTTGGTACGTTCAGGAGGCCGCTTCGGAAGCAGAACTGCTGCTGGGCTTCAACCGGGACATTGATCCGGCTGAGTTTTACTTGAGGTGTCAGAAAGGGACGGTCAAAGAAGTCTTGAATATTGTCAAGCCACATAAGGGCGAAGCTTTTCTGATAAAGCCCGGAACGGTCTTCGCAGCTGGTCCCGGACTAAAGATCGTCGAGATCGCCGAGAGTTCAGAGCTTGTGTTCAATCTCCATAACTGGGGTATGGAACTGCTTGACTCTGAGGAGCTGCTGCTTGAGGAAGCCTTCGATCTGATCGATTTTCGGAAATATATTCCTGAGCCGATCACTGGAGACAAACTGGCGGTGTGCCCCGAGTTTGTTGTGACGAAACTTGACCTGAAGGATGGGCTTCACATATTCTCCGACCAGCCTGGCAGTTTCGCTGTCTATTACTGCGCTTCCGGAGAGGCGACCGTCCAGATCCCGGTCGAGAGTGACAAAGGCGCAAAGAGTGTGGAATCATATTCATTGAAGTCAGGACATTCCATCCTCGTGCCGTCTGAGTTGAATGATTTCTTCCTCATTCCGGCAGCCAAAGGGACAGTTCTGCTTGAAGCCCTTGTGGAAAAACGCCTTGTGAAGGATTCGTACACGAATCAGGAGGTCGAGCCGGGCTCCTTCGTCGAGGCCGAGGCTCCGGATCCGCATATTCGTGAATGGAATAGTTAGGTTTGTGAATATGGCAGACACTGAAAGAATAGACAAGGTTCTTTGGGCCATCAGAGTGTTCAAGACCCGCACCGAGGCCACGGACGCCTGCAAAGGTGGCAAGGTCAAGATCGGAGGAGTCAACGCCAAGCCGTCCAGAATGCTTAAGGTCGGTGAGGTTGTGGAAATCCGTAAGGGAGCGGTGCAATATTCGTACAGAATCAAGCGATTGACGGATCACCGTCTCGGGGCGAAACTGGTTCCGGACTACGCCGAGAACCTGACCCCTCAATCCGAAATCGACAAACTCAAGGCTCCCGTAGAGACATTCTTCCTCCGTCGCGACCCCGGTGCCGGCCGCCCGACCAAGAAAGACCGCCGCGCCATGGAAGAGGCTTGGGATGAGATTGATTACAACACCGACCTCGGTGAGATCCCCGATGACATCGCAGAGCGCTTCGGCCTCACCGATGACGATGATTTATAGCAGTCATTTTGGTGACCCGTACTTTGTAATTCGCTGATTAATAATAAAATAAAGAGTTATCTTTGGTCGGTATAAACTAAAGGCAATTCCTTATTATGTTTATAGCCAGATGGTTATCCTGCACTTTCGTTTGGAGTTCAACAGGCTTGCCGATATTGAGTGGGGCAGGAGTTTACGTAGGAGCGGCTCTGTGAGGGGCTTCTGGTGTACAAAACACTTATTAATCCCGGTTTGGTACGCCGAAACCAAGTTTGGTGTACCAAATCGGGATTGAGAACCGCTCGTTAAGGAAGCGGCGAAGGGCACTTGCTATATAGAGAATGCGTCGAATCCTCCGTCAACAACGTTCACTGTTCCGGTCACGGCCTTGGAAGCGTCGCTGGCGAGGTAGTGGAGGGTTCCCAACAGCTCCTCAGGCTCGAGGAAACGTCCGATTGGAGTGTGAGCCAGAATCTTGTGTGAACGATCTGTGAGAGAACCGTCCTCGTTGGTGAGGAGAGACCGGTTTTGATTGGTCAGGAGAAATCCTGGGGCGATCGCGTTGACTCTGATCCCCTCACCGAACTTGATGGCCAGTTCGGCGCAGAGGTACTTTGTCCAGTTGGCCACGGCGGCCTTGGCCACTCCGTAGCCGGCGACACGTGTCAGCGGCCGCAGGGCGGACTCCGAGGCGAAGTTGATTATGGACCCCTTTCCTGATCCAACCATGGACTTGGCGAAGACCATCGTCGGGAGTATTGTGCCGAAAAGGTTCAGCTCGGTGACCTTCTTGACGGCGTCCACGTCCAGGTCAAAGATAGTCTTCTCAGGAGGAACTGTGGCTGATGCCATATTCCCTCCTGCGGCATTCAGCAGGATGTCAATCCTTCCATATTTGGCGATGATTCGCTCATTGTTGAGCTCAAGGGTAGGCTTGTCAAGGACATTGGTGGGGAAGAAGCATGCCTCACCGCCGTCCTGGACGATTTCCTTTACGAGAGACTCTCCGATGGTTGAGGCTCTTTCGAGGTCAAGCAGTACCACTTTGCATCCTTGTGCCGCAAAGTATTTTACGATTGTGCTTCCAAGGACGCCGCAGGCTCCGGTCATCACTACGACCTTGCCATTAATGTCAAATAGATTCATGTTGTGTTATGAGAATATTAATCGTTCTTGATTGTCCTTATGCAGCGGACAAAACGTCCGTCACCGCTCTTGCCTTTGCCCGGAGTGTCGGCCACGGTAGACATGTAGGCCTTGCCGAACCTCATGAAAGACCCGTAAGCTGCGCCCTTGGCATCCTGTAATTCGGTGCTGGCCCAGTACCTTTCGCCATTCTTGTTCTCCGCCGCGGAGTTCATCACCGTGCCTCCGTAAGTGGTGAGCGAGAGGTCGAACGCCGCCCTCGCTTCCTTCTCCTCGTCGGAAATCTCGGCTGGAACCTTTGACTTGACGTTAGGGTCGTATGCGACTCCGTTATAGACATTGAATATCTCGACAAGTTCGTTCAAAGACGGCCAGTACCATTCTTCGCCCAGACTTGAGCAGAACGCTATGGCTGGAATGTCATTGGCCTCGCCGCTGGCTTTGATCGTGGCTGTGTTGGCTGCCCCGTCATCCATGCTGACCGCATTCAGGAACGCCGGCGCCGCGGCGTTGGACCACGGAACATCCTCAGACCGGGTCAGGCTGAGGACCTTCGATGTCTTTCCGTCCTCTGATGTCCAGTAGATGATCCCGACATTCTTCCCGTTTTCCTTGTAGACCGGGAACTTGGTCTGGAGAGGTTTCTCCGGCTCTCCGCTCACGTGCTTCATGCAGCGGACGTACCTCTTTGAGGCATTTGTCTTACCCATTTGGTCAGCGGGTGTTGACGCGTAGACCTTTCCGAAACGCATTGTAGACGCATAGACCTTTCCGGTCTTCTCGTCTGTCTGCTCAGTGCTTGTCCAATACTGGTCTCCATTGCTGTTCTCGGAGCCTGTGTTGAGTGCGATTCCTCCATTGTCGGTAAGCGCCTTCTCGAAGGCGGCTCTGGCGTCTTTCTCTTCTTGGGTGATGGCGGACGGCTTATCTACGGTGGCCGCATCGAACGCGGTGCCGTTGTAGGCCTCAAACAACTTCTTCATCTCGTCTATCGCCGGCCAGAACCACCCCTCTCCGTGAGCGTCGCAGAATTCGAGGGCCGGTATGGAGGCGGCTTCCTCGCTAGAGCGGAGCAGCGCTGTGTTGGCGGCTCCGTCAGACTCGCCTGTGCCTATAACATGAGATCCGTCAGTTGACCAAGCCACGGTTGTCGCTGTTCTGTCAAGGCTTACGACAAGCGCGGATTGTCCGTCCTCGGCAACCCAGAATACGATTCCGGCAGGGAGGCCGTTCTGATACCAGACATCGAGAATCTTGTAGAGAGGCTCTGGCTCAGGTTCCGGTTCCGGATCTGGTTCTTTTCTGTGACCAGGCTGAGTGACAGTGACGGTGGCAAGGATGCTGCCGGCCGCAATGTGAACCTCGGCGCTTCTGTCTTCTTCGCTGGTGTTCTCCTGATATGTGAGCGAAAGACAACGCGGCGTGATCTCGGCGGTCAGCCATTCAGCCGCTCCCTCGAGTGTCGCCGTCGGTTCAGTGTTCGTCGCAAGGAGGATATCCTTGGATCCGGAGTTGTAGTCCGTGAGGAGAACCTCGGTCTCATCAATATTGAAGAAATCCTCTTTGGTCTCCTCCTTGTCACATGCCGCTGATAAAACAGCTGTGGCAAATAGTATGATATGTCCAAATCTTTTCATTTTCAAATGTTTTTAGTTCCAGCCTTTGTTCTGAGGGTAGACGTCGGATCCTCCCATAAGAAGTATCTGATTGCTTGGGATCGGCCAGCACTCGTGCTTTCCGATGACAAAGTTCTGGCGGGCGAAAGTGAAGTCCTTGTTGAGATAAGGATTTTCGGCCATTGATTCACCCTCCCATTTCCGACAATAGTCTCCGAGCAGTCCGAGTCTCTTCAGAAGAGGCCATCTGACACCCTCGAAGTTGAGTTCGCGGGCATATTCATCAAGAATATTCTCAAGTGTGAGAGTTCCTTCGAACCTGTCGTTTCCGGCACGTTCGTACGTCATGTTGAAATATTTCACGGCGTTGGTGTTGTCTCCTTTGTGGAAATATGCCTCCGAACACATCAGCACGGTTTCCGCAAGGCGGTAGACGATGAGATCCCTGAAGCTGGTCTTCCGGTCAGGCTCGTCGGCATTCGTCCAGAAGTCAGCGTGTTTCCTGCTCATCGTGTGCAGGTTGGCGATGTAGGACGCGTCTTTCTTTGGCACGATCTCCTTCCCGTAGGTCTCAGGACGCGCCGGGTCGTTGTAGTAGAACTTCCTTACAAAGTAACAGTCCAGACGCTTGTCCTTTGGACCGTACATGTCAAGAAGATGCTGGTTGGGGTAGTCCCTGCCGTAGCCGAAACCACCTTGGTCGCTGGAACTGATGGCTCCGTCCACGCTTGAGTATCTGGATGTCACATAGACTGAGACAGGATGCCCTTTCAGCGTCGTTCCTGTGATCACACCGCCGCCTCCGGTGTTTTTCGAGAACTGGTAGGCGTACAGGACTTCCTTTGACCTCAGATCCTCGGAGTTGAAGATCACGGCCGGATCATTCTCCATCTCGGTGATGCCTTTTGCGTCCCTCAGGATGTCTTCGGTCTGGGTGATCACGCAGTCCCAGTCCTCTTCCCACATCGCCACCTGCGCGCGCACGTGTTTGGCTGTGGCCTTGGTGTACATTCCGTACATGACTCCGTTGTTGTAGACAGGTATCTCGTACGGCAGGGCGGCGATGGCCGCGTCAAGGTCGCTCTTCAATAGAGTGAACACTTCGTCCTTGGACGCCGGCTTGTAGGTCCTGTTCAGATTGGACGCGTCCGTAGGCTCGGTGTTCAGATAGATTCTCTCGAAACGCTTCCAAAGCTCGAAGTAAGCCCTTGCCCTGAAAAGGCAGGCCTCGCCATGGATCTTATTGACCTCAGGATCGTCCAACCCAAGATTCTCGGCCGAAGCGATGATCTCGTTGGCGCGGCCAGCTATCGCATACCAGAACTTCCAGTAGTCTTCCAGGACGCCTGAGTCCGGGGTCAGGTCTGTAAGTCTGCCCAAAGAGGCCCAGTTTCCTGCGTTGAACAGGAATATGTCTGTGTTGAAGTCGAACAATTGAGGGAGAATCACGATGCCTTTGGAGTCGGAATTGTCGACAATGTTATCCCTCTCATAGACATATAGTCCGGCGATGGATCTTTTCAGGCCTTCTTTGTCATTCTTGAGATAATTCGTGGTGACGGAAGTCTCCGACTCAAGATTGAGCAGGTTGTCACATGATCCGCATAAGGTCATGGCCAACACGGAAATTGTTATTATGGATGTCTTTTTCATCGTCTTGCTCTTTAGAAAGAAAAGTTAACTCCAAACACGGTCTGCTGGGTTTCAGGGTAAAGATTACCGGTGACTTCAGGGCTGTAGGACAGCACTTTGGTGAATGTCAGCAGGTTTGTCGCTGTCACGTAGAAACGGAGATTCTGAATTTTCATCTTCGATGTCACCTTTTTCGGAAGGGTGTAGCCGAGCTGGATGGTCCTTAACCTCAGGTATGAAGCATCCTGATAGGCAAGTGTCCTCATATAAGGGACTTCTGATCCGTATTTAGGCCTTGGAGCGGTGTTGGACGGGTTATACGGTGTCCAGTAGTCCACCTTCATTCCGTTGGAGCGTCCCCTGAGATCGCCGCCGTATTCACCGTTATACATGAGCGGATTCAGCACATATCCCCCGAGGACCGCATACCAGTCCAGGAAGAAGTCGAAACCTTTCCACCTTAGATTCGTCGAGAGTGAGAACGTGGCGTCCGGATCTCTCTTGTAGACAACCCTGTCATCCTCGTTGATCTTGCCGTCGCCGTTCACGTCACGTAGTTTCACGCTTCCCGGCTCCACATTGTCGTTGCGGGAGAGTGGAGAGTCGGCGACGCCGTCGCCGTCGGAGTCGACGGTCGGCTTGAGTTTGTATGTCAGGGAGCCTTTGTCGCTGAACACGTCAAAGTCGTCGTACTGGTAGACTCCGTCGGCTTTGTAGTCGTAGTAGATGTTGACAGGGGCCCCGATGATCCAGTTGTTGCCCGGTTGGCTGACATAGTTGCCGTTCTCGTCCACCGTGTCGTCGATCTTTACGATCTTTCCGCTGAACTTGCTGATGTTGGTGGAGACGCTCCAGTCGAGATCCTCGCTTCTGATTATGTCGAATGTGGCGTTGAAATCGATTCCGTTGGTTCTGGTCTCTCCCAGATTGTCAAGCATGGAGTTGTAGCCGAGTGACGCGTTCAGGGCTCTGGAAACGAGCAGGTTGGTCGTGCGGGTGTTGTAGTACTCGACCGTTCCGAAAATCCTGTTGTCAAGGATGCCGAAATCAAGCCCTACGTTGGCTGTGCCGGACTGTTCCCATTTGAGGTTCTGGTTAGGAAGGTCATTGCCTGGAAGATAGCCCATGTAGTAGGTGTCTCCGAATTCGCCGGGCATTGGCTTCGCTACACCCAGAGTGGCATAGTTGTCGATTCCGTTCTGGTTGCCCACGATTCCGTAGCTGGTCCTGAGTTTCAGGTTGTTCACCCAATGGACATCCTTCAGGAATTTCTCCTCTGACGCTCTCCAGGCGAAAGCGAGCGACGGGAATGTGCCCCACTTGTTGTCTTTCCCGAACCGGCTGGAACCGTCACGGCGCACCGCGAGGTTGAACAGATACTTGTCCATCAGATTGTACTGCGCCCTGGCCATGAATGAGACGAGATTGTTCTCTGAATATGCCCTCTGCTGTCCTGTCACCTCACCGTTGGCGATGTAGTTATAGGTCTTGTCGACAGGCAGATTCGCCACTGAATATCCCAGTGTCTTGCGAAGTGACTTGTCGACAGACTGCACCGCCGTGATGTTCAGCCTGTGGTTCTCGTTTCTGATAGGCACGTCGTACCTGATTGAGTTCTCGACAAGGGTCTGTGTGTTGGTCGTGTTGAGAAGAGAAGCGGTCGAACCTCCACCGTTAGGGTAGTAGGAGTCACGTGAGTGCCCTTCCTCGTTGACTCTGTTGTAGTAGGACACATTGAATCTGTAGGTGAATCCCTTGAATGGAGTCACGTCCGCGAACGCATTGATCCTGTAACTGTTCGCCTTGGCGTCATGTGTGTCATGAAGGGCGCTGTAGGCCGGGTTGGTGTCCTTGTTGCTGTTGATGTAAGGAATATATTCCCCGTTCTCGTCGTAAATCCGCGAAAGAGGAGAGCGGGTGATGAACTGGTAGAACGCTCCGTTCTCGATCTCTCGGTTGGAGAATCCGAAGGATGTGTTGGCTCCCAGTTTCAACCATTTCTTCACCTGATAGTCAAGGTTCACTCTGGAACTGATCCTGTCGTAGCCCGAGTTCACTTTCATGATGCCGTCCTGATTGAAATATCCCACACTGGCCATGGCCTTCAGTTTGTCGGTGCCTCCCTTGAAACTTAGCTCATGGCTATGGTATAAAGCGGCCTTTTTGAACATGAGGTCTTCCCAGTCCACGTATTCACCACTCTTGTAGACCTGAGCCATGATGTCGTCAGCGAGCGCCGTGGCGATCGGAACGGTCGTCGCGTCAACCACTCCCATGTCATTTGCCACGGCCTCACGCCTGAGGGCGAGATATTCGTCGGCTGTGTAGTAGTCAAAATTCTTGTGGAGTGTCTGGAATCCGACGTAGCCGTTGTAGGTCACTGTGCTTTCGCCGGCTTTTCCACGCTTGGTGGTCACAAGGATGACTCCGTCGCTCGCTCTGGCTCCGTAGATGGCCTGAGAGGCGGCGTCTTTGAGTATCTCAATGGACTCGATGTCATCCGAGTTGATCATGGCGAACTCCGTGTCGGAAGCCACGCTGCCGTCGATGATGTAGAGAGGGGAGTTGCTGGCTGAGATGGACCTTGTTCCACGAATCTTGATTGATGGAGTCGAGCCAGGACGTCCTGACGCGCTTGTCACTGTCACACCGGCGGCGCGCCCGCGCAGCATCTCGGCTGCGGTGGCGGCCGGGAATATCTTCATTTCCTCGGTGTTGACGGACGTGATTGATGTCGCAAGGTCACTCTTTTTCATGGAGCCGTAACCAACCACGACCAGCTGATCGAGCATCATGGATTCCGGCTCAATGAATATCTTGTAGTAGTTGTCCTTGCCGACATTCACGGCGACACCGCGGTAGCCAAGACAACTGACCTCAAGCACGTCTCCCTCCTTGGCCGACAGGGAGAATCTGCCTTCAAGATCTGTGACAGCTCCGTTGGATGTGCCTTTTACCTTGACGCCCGCTCCGATGACCGGCAGGGCGCCGGATTGTGAATCTTCCAGGACCACACCGCTTATCTGGACGGTTTGCCCGGAAGCCAACAGTGACACCGAAAACAGAATCACTGTCGCAAAATATTTTACCAAACTGCTCATATCAAATAGTTATTAGTTCTTGTCATTCTTCCATTCCCACATGGTCTCAAGCGCGTCGTACTGGAAAACATCGAGACCTTTGAGGCACTTGTAGCCGCTGTCCCTCAGTGAGGACATAGTCTCCAATAGGGCGTTCCAACCATTGGGCTGAAGGCTTGTGGACACTTCGTCGTTTGTCGCGGTCTTTACGCAGACGCTGACGGACGACTCTTTCCTGCATGCCTTGAAGACAGGCTCGCAGACCTGCAGAATCTTTTCCGTAGAGTTTCGGTAAGCCATGACCGAGACCCAGTCACAGACTTCGCAGAACTGGTTCACATCACCGTAGGCGATGCTTCCGGCGTTGTACAGTTCCTGATACTTCCACCATATCGCTTCTTGAAGTTTCAGCCCGGAGACCGCAAGTTTTTTGTTGGCGTATCCGAGCCTGCTGAGGGTCGTTTTCAGAAGATTCTCGTTGGCTCCTCCGGCTCCGTTGCCGCTTTCGGTGTTCCAGACCCAGCCAAGCCCGATGTCGGATTTGATCGTGTGTGGCTCAAGATCCGCCGAGATCCCTCCGAAACGTTCCTCCGGATTCACGTTTCTGTTGTATGAGATGACTTTTTGCAGGCAGGCGTCCGCTCCGACCTCGCCAAGAAAGACAGCGTTGTCCTCGTAGTACGTGGCATAGACTTCGATTCCAAGATCCGAGCAGGTTGAGATGAATGTCCTGAGCCAATTGTCAACTGTGGCCAGACGATTCCCACCCGGACTGAGATAGACCCCTTTGAATCCCATAAGGGCGATTCTCGCCGCAAGTTTTTTCGGTGCGTCGGCGTATTTTGTGAGGCTGGACGAATAGACATACACGCAATTGAACAAGCCCTCTTCGCCGTCAGAGCCGGTGGCCTTGGAGTAGGCCTCGGCTTTTCTGGCCATAAGGTCGGTCACGCCGGCCATTTTGAGGCATTCGTCGTGGTCGATCTTAGGTTCGTCATCACTGTGGTCGACTTCAATTATATCTATCTCGTCGATTGTCGGCCCGTAATCCGGCTTGTCTGTCGTGCAGGACAGCCCGAAAAAGGCGATGGCCAGCAATGCAAGCAATCTTAAATCTTTCATTCCAGTGTTATTTTAAATGATTATCCAATGTTCCTGAGTACCGCAATCCTGTTCCGGATCTTTCCCATGAAAGTCCATTCGTTGAACGACTGGCCGGCGTCCTTGAGGTAATTTCCGTTTAGCCTCACGAAATCTTTTCTCAGTTTCCCGCACTCCTTCTCGATCTTCTCTAACTTGGCGAGTGCCTTAGACGCTTCTTCCCTTGAAAGATCCTCGGATTCCAAGAATAAGTCTACCTGCTTGAACTTTAGGTAGTTGATACGGATGTCAAGCATCAGCTCAAGGTGCTTGATCGTTCCTGCGGTCTTGCCGGGAAACCTGACTTTCCTCAGACGTTCTCTGATCTCCACGCATTTCTGTAGTTCCTCATCGACGCGCGCCGGGTTTCCCTGAAAGGAATATACCGGATTCTGGGTCATGTTGAAATAATCCTTGACGGCCGCTATGTCCTCAGTGGATTTCAAGCCAAGCCGCGTGCGGCAGTAATGCTCAAGGAACTCATCCGGGGCGAGCGGGCTGTCTGAGAGGGCGTTTGAATATGCCGTCATCAGCATGTCAAACCCGCTTTGCGGGTAGACCTCTCTTACCGGTTGGAGGTCTATCACCTCGTTCCTGTCATCATAAATATAACCGTAAGTCCCCGATGTTGACCAAGACGTGTTGATTATGCCCTTGAATCCGCAATCGGCGGCGTAGGAAGTGTAACTGAATATGTTCTCAAGATGTTTCCTCCACTGCACGAGATAGAGATTGTCTGGATGTGAGCGCAACGAGCACGCTCCCCAGATCTCGCGGCCGGAATTCCTTAGATTGTCCATCTTTCCGAAGTGGTCTTGGTTCCATCCGTAATTCCAGTCGACGATGATCACATCAGCAGGAAGCGACTGAAGCGCCTCCGGGTATTTCAGTATGATGTCCGCCCAGATCATGGGCCTCTTTCCGAGAGAGGACACTATCCCGCACATTCTGGAAACATAGTCCACGTACAGTTTCGACACTCCCTCCCGCTGCGCTTTCTCACGGCATTTACGGCAGTGCCCGAGCAGCCTTGTCTCATCGCATCCGATGTGGATATATTCAGAGGTATGCGCCCTGGCTATTTCGGTGAAGATGCTTCGGAATATTCCTTCAGCCTCGTCCGCCATCATCGGACAGACCTGCGAGCAGTCTTTCCTGTCTTCTTTCAGGGCCGCGTACCGCTCGTGTCGGAGGATGTATTCAGAATGTCCGAAACAGTTCTGAAGGGGAATCACATCGACTCCGAGACCTGAGCAGTAACCGATAAAGTCCGTTATCTCGGCTTCCGTGAACGCGTGTCGGTTTCGTAGTATAAGGTTGTCGTTGAACGGGAAAGTAGCCTCCCATTCGACAACAACGGCGTTCATGCCCTTACTGGCGGCGTCTGACACAAAAGCCTTCATCGCCGGCATTGTCATCACCTGTGTTCTGAAATCAAGGTAGACAGCCCTGACTTCAAACGAGTTTGCGGACAGAGACAGGTGACACGCCGTAAGAAGCGCCGAAAGTGTCAGGAGAAATCTTGCTTTTCCGCCCATAAGCATCAGTCCATTATGTACTTTGCACTGTCTCTGTCGGTATAGAGTACCGCGCTTTTGTGCCTGCGAAGGATTGACGCCGGGCATTTCTCGGACACAGGATTGAACACAGCCGCCTTGACGGCGTCAGCTTTTGTCGCGGCTGGAACGACGCAGAACAGGTGGTCGGCGTTGAACATTGTCGGAACCGTCAGTGTCAAGGCATATTCGGGAACTTCTGAAATGTCTTTGAAGCATCCGTCGTGAACCTGCTGCATCCGGCATTTCTCATCAAGATCCACTTTCTTTATGAGAAGCGGGTCGTTGAAATCCGCGACATGCGGGTCGTTGAAAGCTATGTGCCCGTTCTCTCCGATCCCCATGCAGACAATGTCGATGGTCACTTCGCTCAATATTTCCGAATATCTTTTGCAGGTAGCCTCCGAGTCGCGGTCGGTGCCGATGTAGTCAACACTTGCGAACGGCACCTTGTCAAAGATTGCCCGGCGAAGGAAATTGCCGAACCCCTGAGGCGCGTCTGCCGGAAGGTTGACATATTCATCCATGTGAAGGGCGTGGATCCGGTTCCATTCAATGCCTTCCGTCGAGGCCAGAGCTTCGAGGAACTCGTTCTGCGACGGAGCCGCCGCGAAGACCATGTAGATCTCCTTTTTCCTGCCGAGAATGTCTTTTATGCATGCCGCCACATCGGCCGCGGCCGCCTTGCCCATGTTCTTTCTGGAGTCAAACACTTTGACGGCCAGATTGTCGGACTTGAATGTCTTGAGTATCATGATTTAATAGATTATTTTTCCTCCTATGATTGTTCTCTTAACGTTGATGTTGTCATCGAACACTACGATGTCGGCGTCTTTACCAGGGGCCAACGATCCCTTTCTGTCGTAGAATCCCATTACCTTGGCGGGATTCTCGGTGATCATCCTGACCGCTTCGCACACTGTACATCCGGCGATGTTGACCATTGTGCGCACGAGCCTGTCCGCAGTGGCCACGCTGCCGGCGAACGCGCTTCGGTCCATCAGTTTGGCCACACCGTCCTCCACGATGACCTCCTGGCCGTCGGCAAGACTTCCCAGGACACTCTTACCTTCGGGCATTCCTGCCGCTCTCATAGAATCGGTGACGAGTGATATGTTGCCGACACCCTTGATCTTGAGAAGAAGATGAAGCAGGTCGGCAGGTACATGGATGCCGTCGGCGATGATCTCGATTCTCATTCCATCCTGCCAGTAACCGTACTCGATGACGCCGGCGTAGCGGTAGGCGTTGCGTCTTGAGATTGTGCTCATGCAGGAGTAGAAGTGGGTCATCATTGTCGCTCCGGCCTTGTAGGCTGCGTCACAGTCTGCGAATGTCGCGTCAGTGTGGCCGATGGAGGCGACAATTCCTCTTCTTTTGAGCTCGGCGGCGAATTCAGGAGCGCCGTCCAGCTCCGGAGCGAAACTCCATCTGGCCAGATCCGGGCATCTGTCAAGGATTTCCATGTATTCCGATGGCTTTGGGTTCCTCAAATACCTCGGATCCTGCGCTCCGGCGAATTTCGGACTGAAATACGGCCCCTCGAGATGCATGCCTCCGAACCGGGCGCCGTCCTTGTTCTCTTTCACGGCCTTTTTATAAGTCTCGAAAGACTCGAAAAGGATCTCGTTGGTGCTTGTGAGCGTTGTCGGGCAGAGCAGGGTGGTGCCGTGGATGGCGTGCATCCTGGCGGCGGTGAGGAATGCCTCCACAGTTCCGTCCATGAAGTCGGCTCCTCCGGCTCCGTGGGTGTGCATGTCGATGAATCCCGGACTTACGTAGTTCCCCTCGCAGTCAAGGATTTCAGCCCCTGCGGGAACGCTGTCGGCGATCCC
The DNA here is from genome assembly GCA_934667175.1 of uncultured Bacteroidales bacterium. Classification (GTDB taxonomy): domain Bacteria; phylum Bacteroidota; class Bacteroidia; order Bacteroidales; family UBA932; genus Cryptobacteroides. Next base: position 206,073 of record CAKULN010000001.1, read on the forward strand.
TTTCACCAGACCGCCCTCAAGGACAAGAACGCCTGAGGTGATCTTGTCCGAAACTATTATTCTTCCGTTGATTAACGCTGTTTCCATCTTTCTATCTTATAACCGTAAACCGCATAGAAAATCATATATGCAAAGCATGGCGCCAGAAGCCAGTAGGAGGCTTGAAGTCCCATGTGATCTGACACATAGCCGTAGATCAGCGGAAGTACCGCATTTCCGCAGAGCGCCATCACCAGAAGCGATGACCCCAGACTTGTCCAACGTCCAAGTCCTCTGATCGCCAACGGCCATATTCCTGCATAGATCAATGAATTCGGAATTCCAAGAAGCACGAGACTCCAGATGGATGCCTTCAGCGGCAGGACAAGGACCAAAACCGAGAGGGCGAGTCCTGTGATAGTGCAGATGACGAGTGATTTCTGCTGGCTGATGTATTTAGGGATGAAGAACACTCCAAGAAGGTAGCCGAAAAGGATGCATCCAAGGGTGTAGGACGGGAACACCTTTGCGGTCTCAAGATCCATTCCGATGCTCTGGGCGTAACCGATGATTGTGCTGACGGAGATTTGTTGGCTGCCCAGATGACAGAAGAGCGCCAACACGCCGAGGACAAGGTAAGGATATTCCAGAATTGACTTTCTGTCACTGCCGGAGGTGCCGGAGCCGTTCGCGTTGTCAGGGTTGATGTCCTGGACCGGTGATTTGAAGAACAGGATTCCGAATGCGAAAAGGAGAACCGCGAGCACCGCATAAGGTACGATGACACCTCTGATCATGCCGTCAAGCGCGGCTTCCTTCGCCGGACCGTCGAGCAATCCTGCCTCTACCATGTCCATGACCTCCTTGTCCTGAGGACGGATCACAAGAGCGGCGAAGACAAGCGGGGCGATGATGCCGGCGAATTTGTTGCAGATCCCCATCACGCTGATTCTCTTGGCGGCGCTTTCGTAAGGACCGATGATCGTCACAAAAGGGTTGGCGACAGATTGGAGGATGGCAAGCGCTGTCCCTATGGTGAACAATGCGAGCAGGAACATGCCATAAGTCCTTGTCAAGGCGGCCGGCCAGAAAAGCAGCGCTCCTATTGACATGATCCATAGGCCGATCAATGTCCCTTTCTTGTAGCCTGTCTTACGCAGCAGAAAGGAAGCGGGAACGGTCATGACAAGGTATGCGATGTAGAAAGCGAAGGTTACCAGATAAGTCTGGACTCCGCTTTTCAACTCGCACGCGATCTTGAAATAGGGAATCAGGATGGAGTTCACCCATGAGACAAGCCCGAAGATGAAGAACAGGCATCCCAGCATCGTAAGGGAAATGTAATACTGCCGTTTATTTTCCATAATATAAGAGATGATGGTCATTAGTCTGTGATTATCACAGCGATCATCTGCAAATATAAACGGTAATATTGTTTTATAACGCAGAGAAAACGTAAATCTATTGTCGAAAAACGCAATTTTTCTGACGGTATTCCAAAGGGGAGCATCCTTTGATTTTACGGAACACGCGCGAGAAGTTGCCGTTGTCGGCGAATCCGACCTCGTCGGCTATCTCGAACACCGGACGGTCGGAGGTGAGCAGAAGGTGTGCGAAATGCTCCACGCGGTTTTTAAGAATATATTGATAAATGCTTGTCCCCATTTCTTTTCTGAACTTTGTCTCGATGCTTCGCCGCGACAAGGGGACAATTTCGAGAATGCGGTTTACGTCCAGGTTGGATTTGTAGTTCGCGTCTATGTAATCCACAATCTTCGAGACATTCGGATCCTTGATGTTGTAGATGTAGCTGGATTGCCTCTGAATGATCTCCATGGGGTTAATCACGACATTGAAAGGCTGCCTTGTCCCGCCAAGGATCTGTCTGTGAAGGAGGGCGCACGTGTTATAGCCACCGCGCTCGACGTCAAGTTCCACTGACGAGATCGGAGGGTCCGAGATTCCGCAGAGCAACTCATCGTTGTCGACTCCGAGGACGGAGATCTCTTCGGGGATGCGGATCCCGGCCATGTTGCAAGTCTCTGTTATGTACAGGGCGTGGGCGTCATCGCAGCAGAAAAGCGCCACAGGTTTAGGCAGGTCCTTGAGCCAAGAGAGTATTCTGTCCCTTTCGAAAGTTTCTCCGGGTTCGACGTTGAATGCGCTGAACCCGCCCATGTTTGATGTCACTGCATCCCTGAAGCCTTTGCAACGTTCTTCCGACCAGATGATGCCACGAACTCCGAAGAAAGCGTAGTTGGTGAAAAGCTTCTTTTGGAAATATTGAGCCGCAAGTCTTCCGGTGCCGATGTAATCTCCTGTAAGATTGGAATATATGTCGCTCCTTGTCTTGTTGTTCTGAAGCACGATCGGGATGTCCAACTGGCCGAGGAGCCCGACCTTATCCTCGTCGCAACGTCCGATCACAGCGTCGGCGTTCCATTTCCTGGCCCATTCCATCACCCATTCCTCACGCCCCTTGACCCCACGGAAATCGGACGGGATGCGATAGAAGAGCCACGGCCCGTTTTCCTTGGAATATTTCATGATGCCGCGCAGAAGCTTTCTGTCAAACTCACTGGCGCAGTCTATCAATAATATTACCTTGATCATCTTTTATCGCCTCGCCTCGGCGATGATGGCGAGCGAGTCGCAGCAGAGTTTTGTGATGGCGGCCCAGTTGTGGGCCTTGACGACATCCTTAGGGAAGAGGTTGCTGCCCATTCCGACACACGAGGCGCCGGCCTTGAACCAAGCGCGGATGTTTTCCTCCTCTGGCTTGACCCCTCCTGTGACAAGGACCTGGGTCCACGGCATAGGAGCCTTGACGCTCTTCACGAAAGATGGACCGAGCACATCTCCCGGGAATATCTTACAGATGTCGCATCCTGCCGCCTGGGCGTTGCCGACCTCGGTGACCGAGCCGCATCCTGGAATATATGGCACGAGGCGCCGGTTGCAAAGCTCTGCGATTTCCGGGTTGAAAAGCGGCCCGACGATGAAGTTCGCTCCCTCCTGAAGATAAAGGGCGGCAGTCGGGGCGTCAATCACCGAACCGGCGCCGAGAATCATTCCCGGAAGATTGTCGTTGGCGTATTTCACCAAACCGGCGAAGATCTCATGTGCGAAATCGCCCCTGTTCGTAAACTCGAACATGCTTATTCCTCCATCGTAACAGGCTTTCAGGACGGCCTTTGAAGTCTCAATGTCATTGTTGTAGAACACAGGGACCAGCCCTGTCTCGAGGGCCGTTGAAATCACCTGAATCTTGTTGTATTTTGCCATATTCGTGAATATTATCGTGAGACACGGCCAGAGCCGTTGCCGTTCATCAATGTCTCGACCTCTTTGGTGGTCACCCGGTTGTAGTCGCCCTCGATAGTGTGCTTGAGGCAGGAGGCCGCCACAGCGAAGTCAAGCGCTTTCTGATCGTCATTGTAGTTGAGAAGACCGTAGATCAGTCCTCCGCCGAACGAATCACCGCCGCCTACTCTGTCAACTATGTCGGTGATGTCGTAACGTCTTGAAGCATAAAGTGTTTTTCCGTCGTACAGAACCGCTCCCCATGTGTTGTGGTCAGCGTTGACAGAACCTCGCAGTGTGATCGCCACCTTGGAGGCCTTAGGGAATTTTTCCATAAGAGACTTCGCGACAAACTCGAACTTGGCTGTTTCAATCACTCCGGCCTCAGCGTTGAACCCTTCCGGTTTGATTCCGAAGACCTTCTCGGCATCCTCCTCGTTGCCGATGATGACATCGCACCCGGCCACGAGGGCTGGCATGATCTCAGAAGCGGTCTTGCCATATTTCCAGAGATTCTTTCTGTAGTTTAGGTCGCAGGAAACCTTCACTCCGTGCCTGCCTGCCGCCTGGATGGCTTCGAGACAGACATCGGCGCAGCTCTGGCTGATCGCAGGCGTTATCCCTGTCCAGTGGAACCAGTCCGCTTTTTCGAACACCTTGTCCCAGTCGATCATCCCTGGCTTGATCTCCGAGATCGAGGAGTGCGCGCGGTCATAGATCACCTTGCTTGGACGGGATACAGCTCCTTTCTCAATGTAGTAGATCCCGACTCTGTCTCCGCTTTCAACGCAGAACTCCACGCCGACACCCAATCCGCGAAGCTCGGCCAGACATGCTCTGGCGATGTCGTTGGCCGGAAGCGCGGTCACGAACTGTGCGTCCTGCCCGTAGTTGGCCAGCGAGACAGCGACATTTGCCTCTCCGCCGCCGAAAGTGGCTTCGAATTCGTGGGCCTGTGAGAATCTGAGATGTCCCGGTGTCGCGAGACGGAGCATAATCTCTCCAAAAGTAATTATCCTTGCCATTGTAGGTAATTTATTGAGTGTTAATGTTTATGCTTTCATGAGCCTCCAATTGCCGCACGGCTTCGAGGGCGATGTGCCGACAAAATTAGAATAATTACTTTAATATTCCGTCAACGTGCACGGAATATTTTTATGCGTGTTGTCTAATTGCTTGGCAAACAATGAAATAAGCGGTTGTCTTTGGTTGAACTGAACCGAAGACAACCGCTTATCGTTCTGAACGTCAGCGGATTGAACTCCACCGTTACTTGCCGAAGTAGCGGGTGAGGAGGCCATAGAAACCGGCTCCGTGACGGGCCTCATCCTTGGCCATCTCATGGACTGTGTCGTGGATGGCGTCGTAGCCGAGCTGCTTGGCTCTGGTGGCGATGGCGAGCTTGCCTTCGCAGGCTCCGGCCTCGGCCTGGTAACGTTTCTCAAGGTTGGTCTTTGTGTCCCAGACAACATCACCGAGAAGTTCCGCGAATTTGGCAGCGTGCTCAGCCTCCTCGAAAGCGTACCTCTTGAAAGCCTCTGCAATCTCAGGATAGCCCTCACGCTCTGCCTGGCGGCTCATGGCGAGGTACATTCCGACTTCACTGCACTCTCCGTTGAAATGATCCCTCAGCCCCTGGACGACTTCCTTGTTCTCTACCTGGCCGTCACCGATGTGGTGCTCGCAGGCCCACTGTGGCTTGCCGCCCTCATCCTTGATCTCAACGAACTTGCTCGCCGGAGCGTGGCACTGCGGGCATTCCGCAGGAGGGTTTTCGCCTTCGTAAACGTAACCGCAAACCAAACATCTAAACTTCCTTTTCATAACTGAATCATTTATAAGTCAAACAAAATGTAATGAACAAACGTCATTTCGTGTCGCAAAGTTAATGCCAATATTTTAATTTACAAAATAGAATTATTAAAAATTAGAAATATTTTTAAATTAGTCGAAAAATCCTTTGTCTGTGCCTGGTTTTGGCACAAACACCGCTTATCTTTGCCGCAAGGAATTTATTTGCTATATTCGTTGAAACTTACCAGATATGACACCATTCCTTAAGCAAGTGGCGGATCACTATATGGCGCGGGGCGGGGTTTCCGGCTTGTGCTTCATATTCCCTAACAGGCGCAGTCAGGTCTTCTTCACGAAGTACCTGGGTGAGGCGGTGAAGGATGGCGGAACTCCGATTGTGGCCCCGAAGATGCTTACGATCAATGATTTCTTTTTTCGGATTTCGGGAGACAAGCCGGCGGATCGGGTGAACCTGCTGCTGGATCTGTACGAGTGCTACAAAGATCTAAACCCGAAGCACGAGACTTTGGACGAGTTCATCTTCTGGGGAGACGTGATTCTGGGGGATTTCGATGACGTGGACAAGTACCTTGTCGATCCGGTGAGGCTGTTCGCCAACGTGTCGGAGTTCAAGGAGATTCAGGATTCATATTCATACCTCACTGAGAATCAGAGGAAGGCGATCGAGAGCTTCATCAGCCATTTCAGCAGCGAGGGGAGGCTGACCGTGAACCTGAACTCCGACAACCCGAATGTGAAGGAACGCTTTCTGCAGATCTGGAATATTCTTCTGCCGCTGTACAACAATTTTCGGGACAGGCTTTCCGGCAAGGGGCTGGCCTACGAGGGAATGGTTTACCGAGATCTCGCGGCGCGGCTCGACTCGGAATCAGCGGTGGATGTGCTCAACGCCGCGTTCGGAGATGTGGATGAATATGTCTTCGTGGGTCTCAACGCCTTGAACGAGTGCGAGAAAAAGGTCTTGAGGCGGATGCGTGACGCTGGAATCGCGGAGTTCTGTTGGGACTATTCCGGGGAGATGGTGAAGAACCCTCTCAACAAGTCCTCTTTCTTTATGTCCAGGAATGTCAAGGATTTCCCTCAGGCCTTCGAGATGGATTTGGAAGGATTGAAAACTCCTGAGATCGAGGTGATAAGCGTTCCGTCATCGGTCGGCCAGACGAAACTGATTCCATCTGTTGTCAAGGACGAAAGGTGCGCGGTCGTGCTCCCGGATGAGTCCTTGCTGATCCCTGTGCTGAACTCGATTCCGGAAGAGATCAAGGACATCAACGTCACGATGGGATATCCCATGAAGAACAGCGCGTTCTTCGATTTCATGACCTTGGTCTCGGCGATGCAGATGCACCTGAGGCAGAAGGACGGGAAATGGTACTACTACCACAATCAGGTCTGGTCGTTGTTCTCCTCAAGCATATTCAGAAAAGTGACTCAGGGAGATGAGGCGGTGAGGGCCAGAATCAAGGAGATCAAGAACGGGATGAAGTACTACATTCCGCAGGAGGACCTATCCGGCATCCCGGTCTTTGACCTGCTGTTCAGGCCGGCGGTGACTGACCCTAAGGTGGCATCCAAGGAACAGACCGCTGCATTAGCCGACTACCAGAAAGCATTGATTAAAGGACTTGCGCCAAAATTGGCATCGGATTCGGCCATGGCCATAGAACTGGAGTTCGCAAAGGCGACATATAACGCGATATGCCAATTGCAAGCCGCAGGCCTTGAAGTTCTTCCGATGACTTATGTAAGGCTTCTTGACCAGCTTCTCGGCCCGGTGTCCATTCCGTTCAACGGAGAACCACTGAAAGGCCTTCAGATCATGGGACCTCTGGAAACCAGAGCCTTGGACTTCAATCAGGTAATGATCCTGTCATGCAACGAGGGGATGTTCCCGAGACGGAGCGTCAGCTCGTCGTTCATTCCTCCGGAGCTGCGCAAAGGCTTCGGGCTGCCGACCTACGAGTTCCAGGACGCTGTCTGGGCGTACTATTTCTATCGTCTGATCCAGAGGGCGGAGAAGGTGACGCTGGTCTATGATTCCAGAACGGAAGGCATGAAGAACGGCGAGGAGAGCCGCTACATCAAACAACTTGAGTATCATTTCAATGTGCCGATCAAGCGGAGTTTCGTAAAGGCGAACGCCTCTGGAGATTTCTCTCCAAAAGAGATAACCAAAACGGATAGGGATGTCGAAACGATAAGACAGGCCAGGCTTTCGGCCTCCGCACTGAAGAATTATCTCGACTGCCCTGCTAAGTTCTATTATGCAACTGTCAAGAAACTCCGCAGGCAGAACGAAGTCTCAGAGGATCTGGATGCGGGAATGTTGGGTGACGTGTTCCACGGTACGATGCAGAGACTTTATTCGGCGGAAATGGCTGGAGGGACTAAGGTGACGGATGAATATCTCACCTGGCTTCTGCGCAAACGCTCGACGATAAAAAGGATGGTCAGGAGTCTGATTCTTGAGCAGCTTCATTCCCTGGAGGTAACGGGACGTGATCTTGTCGTGGAGGATGTGATTGTGGAATATGTCCTCAAGACTCTGAAGCGGGATCAGGAACTTTTGAAATCGTCAGGTTGTGACGGATTTGAGATTCTGGGGCTTGAGAGACCGTTTTTACAAGACATCGACGGATTCCATTTTATCGGCTATGTGGATAGGTTGGATAGTCTGCGGCCAGGGGAGATAAGGATAGTGGACTACAAGACCGGCAAGGTCGAGGACAAGGATGTCAACATCACAGATGCAAACGCCGAGGAGGTTGTCGAGGCTCTGTTCGGACCAAGCAATGAGGGCCGGCCGAAGATTGCCTTCCAGCTTTACCTCTACGATGTCTTCTGCCGTGAATCAGAGGATTGCAAGGGGCAAAGGATGGTCAATGTCATCTATCCTCCGGCGAACCTGTTTACGGAGCCGATCAAGGAAGTGCCTGTCAGTGAGGAGTTCATGAGACTCACAGAGGAAAAGCTCCACGGCCTGCTCTCCGAGATTGCCTCCGTTGACGTGCCGTTCAGGCGTACCACCGAGGAGAAAACCTGTTCCTACTGTGATTTCAGAATGATTTGCGGAAGATGATTAGGATGAGGAGGACAATGATGATGAATATAAAAACGGGTGGGAATGATTAGGATAATGAAAGCATCTGCCGGATCAGGTAAGACCTTCAATCTGGCCAAGACATACATAAGACTCCTGCTGACGGACGAGGAGAGATATTCCTACAGGCATATTCTTGCTGTGACATTCACCAACAAGGCGACCGATGAGATGAAGAGCAGAATCTTGAAAGAACTGCATCTGCTTGCGAAATCGCCTAAGGAATCGCCTTATTTCGAAGAACTTGTCTCAGCGTTCGAGTCCGATAATGAGCTTCGCAAAAGAGCTGAGACTGTGCTGTGCGACATCCTGCACGACTACGGCGCGTTCGCTGTCAGCACGATAGACCGCTTCTTCCAGCAGACTCTCAAAGCCTTCTCCAGAGAAATCGGACAGTTCGCCACGTACCAGGTGGAACTGGACCGTGAGTCACTGGTCTCGGAAAGCGTGGACAGGGTGCTTGACTCTCTTTCGGATGACAATAAGGATCTTCTTCAGTGGCTGACACAGAGCGTGATGGACGATCTGGAGAAAGGTAAGCGCTACAATCTGGAGAACAACCTGAAGACAGTCGCGATGACCCTTAAGTCGGATGAGCACAGGGCCGCTGTCGAGGAATATGGCATTGACGAGGAGAAGGAATATTCAAAGGAGAATCTGGCGAGGGTGAAGAAGGCTCTCTCCGGGGTGATGACTTCGTTCGTGAAGGAGGTGAGGGAGGCGGCCAAGGCATTTGTCGGCGCGGCAGGGGAGGAAGGTCTGGCTAACGAGGATTTCTCGCGGAAGTGCTTCAATTCTGTCTATCTCTGCGCAGCGTCTGATTCCAAGGATGAGCCTGCGTACCCGTCCGCGACCATATTCAAGAATTGTGAAGATTTCAGCAAATGGTTCCGGAAGGCTGATTTGAGCCGTTTCGCGTCGGTGGAGGGGCGGTTGATGCCGCTGCTTCAAAAGTATTGCGGGATATTCACGGAAAAGTATAAAATCTATACCACGGCTTCAAAAATCTCTCTGATCCTGAATGAATTGGGGATCGCCGGTGACCTGGACAGAGAGTTCCGGGCGCTGATGAAGGAAAAGAATGTGCTGAGCCTGGACGATTCCAATGTGCTTCTAAGGAATATAATCGACGGCACGGACGCTCCTTTCATCTACGAGAAACTGGGAGTGCGCTTCGAGCATTTTCTGCTGGACGAGTTCCAGGACACCTCGCGGATCCAGTGGGACAATTTCCGTCCTCTGATCGAGAACAGCGTGGCGCAGGGGAAGGAGAACCTTCTTGTCGGTGACGTGAAGCAGAGCATCTACCGCTGGCGAGGCTCCGACTGGAGGATGATGGCGAACGAGGTCCAGGAGGAATTTTCAGAGTGCGAGGTGGAAACCCTGGACAGCAACTACCGAAGTCTCAAGAATATAGTCGAGTTCAACAATGGTTTCTTTGAATATGCCTCCACGGTTCTCGATGGCATGTCGGCTGACGGGTCGGGCTTCAAGGTTCATGACATCTATTCGGACGCCGGTCAGCTTGTGAAGTCCAAGAGCCCATCCGACGGGAGTGTCGATGTCGTCTTCTGCGACAAGGAGGACGAGATGCAGGAGATTCTGGATGCTGTGAACAGGGTTCATGAGGCTGGGGCGAGGTATGGTGAGATTACTGTTCTGGTCAGAAGCAACAGGCATGGCTCCGACGTGGCCATGTTCTTGATGGACAATGGGATCAGTGTGATCTCCGATGATTCGCTGCATTTGAAATCCTCGGCGGTGGCCCGCCAGGTCGTGTCGCTCCTTTCATCGGTCGGGAATGAGGACGACAGCATAGGGTCCTTCCTTGCCGGAGAACTGGACATCAACGTCGCCGAGTTGTCCTGCCTGTCCCTGTCCGACCTCTGCGAGCAACTTCTGCGCATCCTCAAGGACCGGGATCCGGAACTGTTTGAATCAGAGACGCAGTATGTCCAGGCATTGATGGACTTCGTGCAGGATTATGTGTCAGTCAACGGGAACGCCATAGATGGTTTCCTGAAGGCTTGGCAGGAGGCGGATCCGAAGATCAGTTCGCCTTCCGATCCTGAGTCGGTCAGGGTCATGACAATCCACAAGTCCAAAGGGCTTGAGTTCCAGCATGTGGTCTTCCCGTTCGCCGAGGAGATCGGACTTTTCCGCAGCGAGAAGCATTGGACTCGTCCTACGGTGGAGGGAACCGAGCTTGAGGGAATAGCCGACGGAGTCTATAACGTGTCGTTGAGGAAGCCGGCCAATGAGGATTCCTTGTTCCGTGACGGGAGCCAGAGAGAGATGCGGTTTCAGCTTGTGGACAACATCAACACGTTCTATGTGGCTTTGACAAGGCCGGTCAAGGGACTGACTGTCATCGCCTCCAATCCGCCGGAGAAGATCGCCGCCGCCATTGTGCCGGTCGCCTCGGAAGCCGTTGGGTCGGTTTCCCCAGTCGCTTCGACAGGCTCAGCGACCGAAAAAAAGAATTCGGCTCGTCCGGTCGCTGAGCCTGCACGTCCGGTCGCTGAGCCTGCACATCCGGTCGCTGAGCTTGTTCATCCGGTCGCTGAGCCTGTTCATCCGGTCGCTGAGCCTGTCGAAGCGACGGTCCCCCCGTGCGATTTCACAGACTTCTCACAGATTCTCTATGCCTATCTGTACGCCTACGGAGAGATTTTGGGATATTCCAAGGAAGAAACTGATGATAAACTCGTTTTCTCCAAAGGTGATATATTCAATTACAGCGCTGTGGAAAGAAAATCGGACACCATCTCCGAACTGACGCCAGGTTACCCGTCCTATCCGCTGAACCCACAGACGGAAGATGAAGATTCTGATGTCAGGGAGCGGGGACGCCTTAAGTTCAGCGCCGACTCCATTGATTTCTTCTGCGATGAGGCCAGGAACGAGGCCAGACTCAACGGAACGGTGCTCCACGGCATTCTTTCCGAGGTGGTCACCTTGAGTGATTTGCCAGATGCCGTCCGTCATGCGTTCGAGTCTGGGGAAATCGATGCCGGCCGGGAAGAAGAGTACCTGAATATTCTTACCCAAAGAGTCGCCGCCCATCCCGATTGGTTTCCGGCCGACGGTGCTGAAGTCCTGAACGAGACCGGGCTGATCGACACTGACGGAGAGCTCCGCCGTCCGGACAGGGTCTTGATCAAGGACGGGAAGGTGACGGTCATCGACTACAAATTCGGAGAGAAAAACCGTCGTTACCGCCGTCAGGTCTCCCGGTATGCCGACATCTACCGCCGGATGGGATATTCAGAGATTACCACGGCAATCTGGTATGTTCTTACCGATGAGCTCGAATAATTTTCGTATATTTGCCTTTTGACTCAAATAAAAGAATAATTTATGGAAGCTAACGACAACTCTATAAAACTCTACTACAACACGGAGAGGGAAAAACTTCAGATGCCTGAATATGGCCGCATCGTACTGAATATGGTCGAGCGGGTCAAGGCGATTCCCGACAGGGCGAAACGGACCGAACAGGCCCGTGCTGTGGTCAGAGTGATGGAAACCCTGAATCCTCAGGTACACACTCAGGAGAACTACGAGCAGAAACTCTGGGATCATCTTTACATGATCGCCGGGTATGATCTGGACATCGACTCTCCGTACCCGGCTCCTCATCCTGAGGCTATGGAAGTGCCTCCGATGAACATCCCCATGGACAAGGCACCTGTACGTGCCAGACATTACGGGAGAAACATTGAGAGCATAATCGACTTGATCGCGGGCGAGCCTGAGGGAGAGGTCAAAAGGTCGATGCTCCGCTCGCTGGCGATCTACATGAGGCAGCAGTATCTGATCTGGAACAAGGACAGTGTGGCTGACGAGACGATTTTCGCGGACATCGAGAAACTTTCCGACTATCGGATTCAGGTTCCTGCTGATCTGGAACTTTCGAAGATCTCTTTCGACTCCAATTTCTCCCGCCCGGGGATGAATCTTGGCATGGGCCAGAATCGTAGAAACAACAAGAAGGGAAATCGCAAGAACAGGAAATAATGTTCAGATTCTGGAGGAATATGGATGAGGAGGACAAGGCTAAGCTGACGAAAGGCGCCGGCTTTCTTGTCGCGTTGCTGGCGGTGTTCACCTTGCTGGCGACCGTGTCCTATTTCTTCACATGGAAGGCTGATCAGAGTTCTTTGTATTCGGCCGTGGGGGACACTTCGGCCAGAGTGAGCAACGTCGCCGGGAAGATGGGCTACAGATGGGCCGACCTGCTTGTGCGCAGATGGTTCGGGCTTGGCAGTCTGGCTTTTGTGGTCATCCTGTTTGCCGTTTCGGTGAGGTTGCTGCTGCACAGGTGGCATTATTCGATGGTGAAGACGGCGCTCTTGACAGTCACGGGAGAGATGATCTCGTCTTTCATCCTTGCGTTTGTCTCTGATTTGTCCGGGCTCGGCAACGCTTTCGGGGGAGGACTCGGAGGAGAGTGCGGGGAATCTGTCATTGGGTGGGTCTCGGTTGTTTTCGGAGACATCCTTACCGGCTTCATGCTGGCTTTTCTGGTGGTTGTCTGGCTGGTACTGGCTTCCAGAAAGTTTTCGGACTGGCTGATGTCGCTGGGGAAGAGGAAGGAATGTGTCGCTGAGGAGGAAGAGCCGCTGGGACGGTCCCTTCGACAAGCTCAGGGACCACAGCCGGTGGCTGAGCCCGTCGAAGCCACCGTGGTTCGACAAAGCTCACCAACCGTGGTTCGACAAGACTCACCAACCGTGGTTCGACAAGGCTCACCAACCGTGGTTCGACAAGACTCACCAACCATCGGGATCGCAAGCCGGACAGAAACATCTTCTTTGAATATCTCAGATCCGTCCCTTCGACAGGCTCAGGGGCCGCAGCAATCGGTGGCTGAGCCTGCCGAAGCCACCGTGGTTCGACAAGACTCACCAACCGTGGTTCGACAAAGCTCACCAACCACCGAAGCCGCGGAAAAATCCATGGAAGTGGTCAAAGGCGATAAACTGTCCACCGACATCAAGAAAGAACTTCCGAGGATCAACGTCCGTGACGAACTCCCTGATTATCAGTTTCCTTCCCTGGAGTTGCTGGACTCATATTCCTCAAGCCGGAACGAGGTCTCCGATGAGGAACTGGCCAGAAACAACGCCAGAATCCGTAACGCTCTGGAGAACTACCGCATCCAGATCACCGATGTCAAGGCCATCGTGGGTCCGACGGTAACCCTTTATAAAGTCTACCCGGCTCCCGGAGTCAAGATTTCCGAGATCAAGAAGCTTCAGGAAGACCTTGGCATGCATCTCCACGCAAGGGGAGTCCGTGTCGTCACCCTTACCGACTCAGTCGGCATTGAGGTCGCCAACGACCGCCCTTCGATAGTCCCGATGCGCGCGGTGCTCAATGATGACGCGTTCCGCTCCAGCAAGGCGGAGCTCCCGGTCGCCATAGGCTACACCATCCAGCAGAAAGTCAAGGTCTTTGATCTGGCCGACGCGCCACACCTTCTGGTTGCGGGTGCGACCAAACAGGGTAAGTCGGTGGGACTGAACGCCATAGTCACGTCTCTTCTTTACGCCAAGCATCCGTCGGAGCTGAAACTGGTGTTCATTGACCCTAAGATGGTCGAGTTCTCGGCATACGCCCATCTTCTGAAGCATTATCTTGCCGTTCTCCCTTGCAATGACGAGCAGGAGGAAAAGGACAACGCCATCGTGAAGAAAGCCGACAAGGCTGACAAGATACTCCGCTCTCTGTGCATCGAGATGGATCAGAGGTATGAGCTTCTGAGCCGGGCGTCCGTGCCGAACATAAAGACTTACAACGAGAAATACCGCAACAGAAAACTTCGTCCTGACGAGGGGCACCGTTTTCTGCCGTACATAGTCACCATCATTGATGAATATGCCGACCTGACGATGTCCGTCGGAGGCAGCGGAGACGCCAAGGCGGTGGCCCGCAGCATCACCACCTCCATCATCAGGCTCGCCCAGAAGGGCCGCGCCGCCGGGCTGCATGTCGTGCTGGCCACCCAGAGACCATCCGTGGATGTCATCACAGGACTCATCAAGACGAACTTCCCGACCAGAATCGCCTTCAGGGTCGTTTCCAGAACCGACTCATCAACGATTCTGGACTCTCCAGGGGCAGAAAAACTCATCGGCAAGGGAGACATGCTTTACTATGCCGGAGTCGAGATGGAGCGTGTGCAGTGCGCCTACATCGACAGCGAGGAGATCAACCGGCTTACTGAATATATCGGTTCACAGGATGGCTACGGAAAGTGCTTCAACACTCCATGTTACCTTCCGCCTGTCGATGACGACACAGAGGAAGGCTCTGGTGGCATGGTTGACATGACAAAGCTTGACGAGCGCTTTGAGGAGGCTGCCAAGCTTGTGGTCATGAGCCAGAGAGGTTCGACGTCCGACCTCCAGAGGCGTCTCGGCATGGGCTATGCCAAGGCGGGACGTGTCATGGATCAACTTCAGGCCGCTGGTGTTGTCGGCCCTCAGGAGGGCTCCAAGCCTCGTCAGGTGCTTGTCTCAAGTCTTGATGAGTTGGATCAGATCATAGCCGCCTACAAGAATCAGTAGTCAAGCCGTAAGGCACGGCTTGCGCTCGTACTTAAAGAATTATGAAGACAATCTCAAGGATATTCATTGCCGCGGCGGTGGCGTTTCTTGCGCTGCCGCAGGTCTCGCTTGCCAAGAGCGGGACGTTGGACGCTTTTGTCAGCAAGGTTTCCGCCTCGCTGGTCTCATTTGACTATTCGTTCACAATGCCCACGAAGAAGGCTAAGATGACAGGGAACGGAAGGGTTGAGGTTCAGGGAATCTCATTCTTCGTGGACGGAAACGGGCTTGAAATCTGGTGCGACGGAAAGACACGCTGGACGATTGACAGGGTCTCTGAAGAGGCCCTGATAGAGTCTGTTGACGATTCTTATGACAGCTATGCCACGAATCCCGCTCTCATGATAGCCTCTATTGACAAAGCTTTCAGCGAGGTCTCTTTCGGCCCCTCCAAGTTCGGAGGAAAGGTGGTGGATGCCTCGGCCCTGTCTCCGGTCCATAAGGGAAAAGGCTCGATGGACATCGCCGGGCTCAAGCTGTTCTTCAAAAGCGGTACCGGGACTCTTGTCGGGGCCGAGGTAAGGCTGAATGACGGATCCGTGTCGGAATTCGTGATTTCCAATCTCAGATTCGAGGACGCCGTAAAATCAAAAGAGTCTTTCCGTTTTGACGAAAAGACTCTCGATTCTTCGTATGTCGTCACGGATCTGCGCTGAGCGGTCCCACGCATCAGACTCTGAAGCTGTGGACTAATCCTTCACGCACCTGACTGAGGCTCTGAACGACTCTTTGTCCCGTGCCCCGATGAGAACATCATTTTGTTCCACATAGATGTAACGGCAGTAACCCAGTTCGTCACTTTCCGAGTCCGAAGTCCAGAATACGGCGTAATTATCTACACCTGTAAATTTTGGTGACTTCCCGGGATCAGTCGCATAACCGATAGGAAGCGCTGAAAATCCGGCCTTGTTGGTGATTTTCACCTGTGGCCAGTACTCCCACATTCTGTTTCCAAGAAACTTGGCGTCAACCATCATACCTCCTGCCACACCGCTGAAAGTCTCTTTTACCGAAAATTCTGTCCCTTTCGGGGCGAGGGCGTTGGCCATCTCCACAAACTCGGCTTCAGAAGGGAGATGCCATCCTTCCGGACAAGCGTTTACAGCCTCGTTCCAAGTATAGAAACGACCGAAAATAGCGTCCATGGCCTCGCTGCTTTCGTAGGAGACACCGGCTCCGGAGTAGTATAGATTGTTTTTCAGCCAAGTCTTACCGTTGAAAGTGGTCGTGTAGTATGTGCCTTCGTCCCTCGCATCGGTGAAAACCGGATCGAGTTTTGTGTAGGCTCCCGTGATTGTGGAGTCAAGCGCAGGATCCACAACGGAGAACGAGACAGACTTCGATGTCGTGTAGTAACTGGTGGCGAAAGCCACGCAGCTGACAGTGAATGTGCCGACTTTTGAAGGCGTCGTGAATTTATAGGAACCATCACCGCTCTTGTCGGTCTCTGTCTTGGTCGTGTCCTTGCTTGAGTCCCAGGAGGAGGTCCAGTAAAAGCCGACATCCTCCGCGGATCCTGTCCCAGGATTCGTGACCCCTTTGGGAGTCAGGGTGAAGGCCTCGCCCTTGGTGACATAGGTAGGCATAGTGAAAGTCAGGGTCCCGGTGAGGTAGTCCTTGGTTGAGGACTCCTCTTTATCTTTCTTGCAGGATGGCAGCGCGATCATGGCCGCGGACACCCCTATCAGAATAATGCTCTTTATCTTCATCTTTCTCTGTTGAAAATGCAAATATCGCATAAAAATCGCAAAAACGGTTGGTCTTAAGCAAAAACTAGTCCAATGATGCCTGATAATTGGAACTAAATGCCTATAATTGCATTGATGAAAGCTATTTTAGGAATATTCAGGAGCGTTCTTCTGTGCTCCATTGTCTTGTCGGTCGCTGTTTCCTGTGGCGGTAAGGCATCCTGTCACGAATTGACCGGCTATGCCCAGGGGGGAACTTATTCAGTAAAGTTCAAATCTGACGGCCGCTTGAATATTAATGAGGTCCGTAAGGCGGTGGATTCCATTCTGACAATGGTGGACACTACATTGTCGGGCTACAATAAAGGATCGCAGCTAAGTCGCTACAATTCAGGTGCTCCGGTTACCCCGAATGAGATGTTCAAGGAAATGTTCACCATTTCGAAAAGGCTTTTCCACGAGACGGGAGGAGCTTTGGACATGGCTTCCGGTCCGCTCTACGACGCTTGGGGCTTTGGCTTCACAAACGAATCCTTGCCTTCGGCGGCCGAGGTTGACAGCCTTAAAAGAATCTGCGGGATGGACAAGCTGGACGGGAATATGTCACCCTTGGATCCTGGTGTGCGCCCGAAGCTGAATTTCAATGCCATCGCGCAAGGCTACACTTGCGACAAGATCGCTGAATATCTCCACTCGCTCGGAGTCAAGGACATGCTTGTGAACATCGGCGAGATTTATTGCGAAGGAGTCAACCAGTCCGGGAAACCGTGGACAATCGGGGTGGACATGCCGGTGGACGGGAACATGGAACTTGGCGGCCAAGGCCTTGTCGGAAAATGGCAGGGTGACGGAAGCGGATGCGGTGTGGTAACCTCCGGCAATTACCGTAAGTTTTACATCAAGGACGGACGGAAATATTCACATACCATTGATCCCCGCACCGGATATCCGGTGGATCATACCTTGCTCAGCGCCACGATTGTCGCTCCTGACGCCACGATGGCCGACGCGTATGCCACGTATTGCATGGTGATCGGGTTGGACGAGGCTAAGCGTTTCATCGAGTCAATGGATGAGTTGGAGGGGTATCTTGTGTACGATGATGGTGGCTCGATGTCGGAATGGGCGTCTTCTGGCTTCAATCTTGTAAGGGATAGCCGATAGATTTTTTTGTGGAATGACAAGACAGGTTATAGACACATCGTTTGTTCTGGCCGCGGCCATCGGCATGGCATGCGGTTGCAGCACGATCAGCCGTACGGAGAAGCAGCTGGCCAGGGTCGATTCCTATGATTCCCCGGACATCCCTGCTGTAGGGAACATGCCTCCGATAAGGCCTCGTCAGGCGGGGTTGGCATATTCCCCGAACACTTTGATCATCTATTATGATGAAGGTGTCGGCATAGGACCGCTCAGAAAAGCTGTCGTGAAATCAGGTGCGGAGATACTTTATGACTATAGTATAATAAACGCCTTGACAGTCAGGATTCCTGACGGTAAGACTCTTGAAGAGAGCGCGAAGTATTTCAGCAAGGTCAAGGGAGTTGTGGAAGTCTCAAAGAATAGCGTCTATCATCTTGATTGACAGCGCGGAATCTGCCGTGAATCCTCCGGAGGCGGTACGCCTTAAGGAATTCAGATGGGCACCGGATTCCAGTGCTTCGCCCAAGTCTCTGGCCAAAGCCCTGATGTAGGTGCCTTTGCTGCAGGCAATCCTGATCTCGGCGAGAGGAAAATGTTTTTCGGAAGTGTCGATGACGTTGATCCGAGGGTTTGGTCTTAAGTCTTCATCCCGGATTTCCGGCATTGTCTCTTTCCCCTCGTGATGGAACGACACAAGTTCTATTTCGGAAATGTTGATCACCTGCTTGTTGAGCGTCTCGGCCACCGTGTGGTCGAAGTCCGTCATGACATCCGTTTTCTCTTTATGAGCCTCCTTGTACTGCTTTCGGGCGAGCTCGTAGGCCCTGACACCGTCGACCGACTTGGCTGAGAACAAAGGAGCGATCTGTTCCTGCTCTCCAAGGAACCGTGGCAGCACGCTACGGATTGACTCCTCGGTGACGTTGTCGGTGGGATATTCCTTATCAATGGCTTTTTCCAGATCGTAGGATGGGGTCGTGGCCCCGAATGAGACGCCGGCGAGATATTCCTTCCCCTCTTTCTGAAGGGTCTCCGCCAGTTTGGTGGCCTTCCCGATGCAGACGAGCAACACGCCGGTTGCCAACGGATCAAGTGTGCCCGCGTGCCCGACCTTCAGGTTCTTCTTGTGGAAATGTCTGCACGCCGCCCACTTTACCTTGCGGATGACATCGGCGGAGGTCCATCTGTATGGTTTGTCGATGGGAATGATAATTCCTTCCGGGTAATCCTCGATGCTCTCGGAGAGCCGTGGATTGCCCGGAAGAAAATTCCTGTCCGCTATTAATGCCTTTATTTCCAAGGGCCTGTCGCGCTTACTTGCAGAGAGGAATCTTCTCGATGCGACGCTCGTGCCTGCCACCCTCGAACTCGGTGGTCAGCCACTTGTTAAGGATCGTGGTGGCCATCTGGTAGGAGATGAACCGTGCCGGCATGACGAGCACGTTGGCGTTGTTGTGGGCCTTGGCCAGGCGTGCCAACTCGGTCCCCCAGCAAAGGGCCGCGCGGACTTTCTGATGCTTGTTAAGCGTCATCGAGATTCCGTTGCCTGAACCGCAGAACGCCACTCCCAGGTCAACCTCGCCATTGTCTATGGCCGAGCCGAGAGCGTGGCCGAAATCAGAGTAGTCACAACTTTCCTCTGAATATGTTCCATAATCAACGACCTCGTAGCCCTTCTTTCTGAGCAAGGCGGCTATCTTTTGCTTGTACTCGAATCCAGCGTGATCGCTGGCGACACCGAATTTCATAATATTCAATAATTTAAATGATCTTTTTCTTGCTTACTGTAGTGATGAACTCCTTGAGATAGAACGGTTCGAAGTAGGCTACGTCCTCGAACCTTTTCCCGTTCAGGGCTTCTGTGGCAGGACGTGCCATTGACGCCGCTTTCGGGCAGCATTGGATGAAATGGGCGTCCGGGCTGGTTATGACGCCCTTGCATTTGTCGGCGCCGTCACCTATGAAGAGTACGGGACCTTCCTCAAGCTGAGTCTTGAACGATTCAGCGTCAATTATCTGCGCCACGGTAGGGGAGACCTGTCTGCCGTCAGGAGTGAATATTCCAGTGTAGACCTCCATCCTTCGGGCGTCAATCATCGGAATGATGTAGCGGCAGCCCTTCGGGGGCATATTCCCGTCCAATGCTTGCCAGACCAGGGTGTCGAGTGTGCCGACGGAGATCATAGGGATCCCGGCCCCGAAACAGAGCCCTTTGGCGGTGGAGACTCCGACCCTAAGCCCGGTATAGGATCCTGGGCCCTTGCTGACGGCCACCGCATCGCAATTTGAGACTTTAAGCCCTTTTTCCGAGAGCATCTCGCTGACGAACAGCGCTGTCTTCGAGGCGTGTGCCCTCGGCTCGTCACTGATCCTCTCGCATACAACCTTCCCATCCTCCACAAGGGCTGTGGAGCAAAGGGAAGTGGATGTCTCTATTAGGATTATTCTATTCATTATTTGTTGAATATCAATTCTTTCATGTAAGGGAAAAAGCCATCGGCGAAATCCTTGATCGGAGTGTAGAAAAGGGATTCGCCTATTGTCTTCGAACAATCAATCTCAAGCGCCTTGGCGACGGAATCAAAAAGGAGGATGAACAATCCTATCGCGAGGAGGACTTTCAGGAGGGCGAAGACCACCCCGAGAAGCTTGTTCAGCCACCCTAACATCACGATTTTCACTATGCCTTCAAGCATTTTTCCGGCCAGGGTGAGGGCGAAGAAAACGGCCAGCAGGATGAGCGTGAAGGCTATCGCCTGAAGCACTGCGGGAGAAAAGTCCATCACCGGTTTGAGCCATTCCACGACCACACCGGAAAAGTGGAAGGACATCCATGCGCCAAGCACCAAGGCCACAAGGGCGGCCGCCTGGGCGATGAAGCCTTTGGTGATGCCACGGAATATGGCTGGCACACAGCAGAGAAGGATTATGACGTCTATTACATTCATCTACTACCTATTTGATAAAAAACACGGAAATCACTATCTTTGCAGACTTGAATGCATCCGAAAGGCGCCTGTGCTTTTCAGGATGCAAAAATAGAAAGAAAATTATGACATTCAAAGAGTACAAAGGCCTTGATCTGGTTTCTGTCGGGAATGAGGTTCTCGACAGGTGGAAAAAGAATCACGCGTTCGAGAAATCCCTTGAGGTCAGGGAGGGGGCACCTGAGTTCATATTCTTCGAGGGACCGCCTTCCGCCAACGGCAAGCCGGGAATCCATCACGTCATGGCACGCTCCATCAAGGACGCGATCTGCCGATTCAAGACCCAGTCTGGGTACAAGGTGAATCGCCGTGCCGGATGGGACACCCACGGACTCCCTGTGGAGATCGGTGTGGAGAAAAAGTTGGGCATACATAAAGACGACATCGGAACGAAGATTTCCGTTGAGGAGTATAACAAGACCTGTCGCAGCGAAGTGATGAAGTACACGGCTGAGTGGGTGACCATGACCGAGCGTGTCGGCTACTGGGTTGACATGAACGATCCGTACATCACCTACGACAACCGCTACATCGAGACCCTGTGGTACCTATTGAAGAAGATCTACGACAAGGGACTGCTCTATAAAGGGTACTCCATCCAGCCATATTCGCCGTCCGACGGCACCGGCCTCAGCTCGCATGAACTGAACCAGCCTGGCTGCTACAAGGACGTGACCGACACGACGGCAACCGTGCAGTTCGAGGTCATCAAGGACGGAAAGTCGCAGCCGCTCTTCGGGACGGAGGCTTTTCCGGTTTATTTCCTCGCCTGGACCACGACCCCATGGACACTTCCTTCAAACACCGCGCTCTGCGTGGGACCTAAGTATGAATATGTCCGTGTCCTTTCCTTCAATCCATACACAGGCAAGGAGGCCATCTACGTGTTGGCCAAGGATTTGGTGAGCGCATGGTTCAATCCTAAGGCTGCCGACATCCCTCTGGAAAATTACAAGCCGGGCGACAAGCTTGTGCCTTTCAAGGTGCTTGATGGCTCGTTCAAGGGCGCTGACCTTGTTGGAATCCGCTACAAGCAGTTGATCCCATGGTTCAAGCCGATTGAGGAAGGAGAGCCGTTCAGAGTGATCTCCGGGGACTATGTCACCACCGAAGACGGTACCGGAATCGTTCACATCGCCCCGACTTTCGGAGCGGACGACAAGAAGGTCGCCGCCAATTTCGGCGTACCGGGAATGATGGTTCTGGACAAAGACGGCAAGCGTCAGGCCCAGGTGGATCACGATGGGCGCTTCTACCCGATCGAGGATCTTGATCCTGAATATGTCCGCACGCATGTTGACCCTTCTTACAAGGAATATTCCGGTCGTTACGTGAAGAACGCTTTCGATGACTCTCTTCCGGCTGACGCCCCTACTCTTGATGTGGACCTTTGCATGATGATGAAAGAGGATGGTAGGGTGTTTAAGATTCAGAAACAGACCCACAGCTATCCTCACAGCTGGAGGACCGACAAGCCTGTCCTTTATTATCCTCTTGACGCTTGGTTCATCAAGACAACTGCGGTCAAGGATGAGATGGTGGCGCTGAACAAGACCATAACTTGGAAGCCGGAATCCACAGGTACAGGCCGTTTCGGCCAATGGCTTGAGAACATTCAGGACTGGAACCTGAGCCGCAGCCGCTTCTGGGGCACTCCGCTCCCGATCTGGCGCACCGAGGACGGCAAGGAGGAGATCTGCATCGGCACGATCGCCCAACTCTACGCTGAGATCGACAAAGCGGTCGAGGCAGGATTCATGACGAGCAATCCGTTCAAGGACAAGGGATTCGATCCTAAGGATATGAGCAAGGAGAATTACGACAAGATTGATCTCCACAGGCCTTATGTCGATAACATATTCCTTGTCAGCCCTTCCGGCAAGAAGATGACCCGTGAGGCCGACTTGATCGATGTTTGGTTCGACTCAGGTGCGATGCCTTATGCCCAGGAAGGCCTCCGTGGTCTGAACTCTCCTAAGTTTGGCTGTACGGCTGACTTCATCGCTGAGGGTGTTGACCAGACCAGAGGCTGGTTCTACACGCTTCACGCCATCCACACTATGATCAGCGGAACCCCTGCCTACAAGACCGTGATTTCCAACGGTTTGGTTCTGGACAAGAACGGCAACAAGATGAGCAAGCGTCTTGGCAACGCTGTGGATCCGTTCGAGGAGCTGGACAAGTACGGAGCTGATGCCCTCAGGTGGTACATGCTGACCAACGCCCAGCCTTGGGACAACCTCAAGTTTGACGAGGCCGGTGTCGATGAGGTCCGCAGAAAATTCTTCGGAACGCTTTACAACACATATTCATTCTTCGCCCTCTACGCCAATGTCGATGGCTTTGACCCGAAGGCCGCTAAGGTGGAATATTCAAAGAGACCGGAGATTGACCGTTGGATCATTTCACTTCTTAATTCATTGAAGAAGAAAGTGGTGGCGTCTTACGAGGACTATGACATCACGACTGCGGGACGTCTGATCCAAGATTTTGTCTGTGACGATCTTAGCAACTGGTATGTCCGCCTGAACAGGAAGCGTTTCTGGGGAGGAAAGATGGATGAGGACAAACTCGCTGCTTACCAGACCCTTTACGAGGTGCTGGTGGATGTCGCGGTGCTTTCTGCTCCTATCGCTCCGTTCTACATGGACAGACTCTATCTGGACCTTGTTCCGGACGGTTCGGAGTCAGTTCATTATGTGAATATGCCGTCTTGCGACGAGACTGTCATTGACACGGATCTTGAAGAGAGAATGAATCTGGCCCAGAAGGCGACCTCGATGGTGCTGGCGCTTCGCCGCAAGGTCTCCATTAAGGTGCGTCAGCCGCTTCAGAAACTCATCATCCCGGTGCTCTCCGCTAAGGTCAGGGAACAACTGGAACAGGTTAAGTCCATCATCCTGAATGAGGTGAATGTGAAGGAAGCCGAGTTTATCTCGGACACCACAGGCATCATCACCAAGAAGATCAAGCCGAACTTCAAGACTCTCGGCAAGGTCTATGGCAAGCAGATGAAGGAGATTGCGGGAGCGTTCGCCGGATTCGATCAGGCCACAATCGCAGCCATCCAGAACGCCGAGGTCGCCGGGTTGGCATATTCAGTGGAACTTCCTTCGGGAACAGTTGAACTTAGGCCTGGAGACTACGAGATTTCTTCCGAGGACATGCCGGGCTGGCTCGTTGCCACTGAGGGACAGCTGACCATAGCCCTTGATATTCAGATTTCTGAAGAATTGAAGAAGGAGGGAGTGGCACGTGAGCTTATCAACAGGATCCAGAATCTGAGGAAGGACAGCGGGTTTGAGGTGACGGACAAGATTGATGTGGCGATTTTCGCTGATGGCGCCGCCTACGATGACATCGCCGCCGCGCTTGAAGCCTATAAGGATTACGTCGCCGCGCAGACTCTCGCCCTTTCCGTCACGCTTGGCAAGGATGCTCCGGAAAGCGCTTCCGAAGTCGAGTGGGACGAAGGATCTGTCAAGATGGTTCTCTCAAGATAGTTTTTTGACCTAAATATTTTACACAATGTCAGAGTTGATCAAAGACAACGCGACTCCCGCCGAGACGACGAAAGTTCGTTACAGTGATGAGGAACTTGAGGAGTTCCGCACCATCATCAATGATATGCTTGACAAGGCAAGGAAAGAGTATAACACACTGCGCAGGGTGATTATGCACAATGGCAGCAACGACATCGAGGACACCACTCCGTCTTTCAAGACGGTGGAGGACGACGGCGCCTATCAGCTGTCAAAGGAGGAGGCCAGTCAGCTCGCGCAGAGGCAGTACAAGTTCATCCAGAGCCTTGAGGCCGCTTTAGTGCGCATTGAGAACAAGACCTATGGAATATGCCGGGAGACCGGGAAGCTTATTCCTAAGGAGAGGCTCCGTCTTGTTCCTCATGCGACGCTTACTGTCGAGGCCAAGGAGATGCTTGCTAAAAAAGGACAGAACTAGTGAAGATTTCCAAGGGTAAGAAACTCCTGATACTGGGAGTCATGCTTGTCGTCATTGACCAGGTCGTCAAGATTCTGGTCAAGACGAACATGCAGATAGGTGAGCATTTCAGTGTCATCGGGAACTGGTTCCAGATTTTCTTCATCGAGAATGAAGGAATGGCTTTCGGAATGAAGTTCGGCGGTGCCGTAGGCAAGTTTCTGCTGTCTTTATTCAGGATCGCTCTTTCTGGTGTTCTCTGTTGGTGGATTGCTTCGCTTGTGCGCAAGTCTGTGGATTCAGAAGGAAAATTGGCACTACTGCCTGACGGCAAGCCGGTAGTTCCGACCGGAGTGCTTGTAGGCCTGACGCTGATCACGGCCGGGGCCTTCGGCAACATCATCGACAGTCTTTTCTACGGGGTGATTTTCGATTACGCCCCGCTGATGTTCGGCCGTGTGGTGGACATGTTCTATTTTCCTTTGATCGATACCTTCTGGCCTGATTGGGTCCCGTTTGTGGGAGGTGACCGCCTGTTGTTCTTCGCTCCTGTCTTCAATTTCGCTGACAGTTGCGTCACAGTCGGAGCCTTCTATCTGATTCTATTCCAGAATCGTTTCTTCACCCGTGCCGAGGAAAAGAAAGACAAATAGCATCTCTGGCCGCTGAGCCAAGTCGAAGCGACCTTCCTTTGATGGCTGAATATGCCGGAAACTATGAAGCTGTTTTGATTTGTTTGAAATGTTCTTTGAGGTGAAAAATCTTCATTATCTTCCCGCTTCTTCAGTCAGATAGCACCGCTATCCTCCTTGGAAAAAGCGGTCAAAACTGAAGTTTTTCACTCTCAAACCTTCAAACAAACAAATCAAAACAGCTTCTATGTCTTGTTTTGAGATTTTTTTTGCGAAATTGTTTCCGCATATTTTGCTGAACAGAAAATTTTATTTACCTTTGCATTCCCTCAATTGAGGGAACAAAGTCTGGAGAGGTGGTAGAGTGGTCGATTACGGCAGTCTTGAAAACTGTTGAGCTGCGAGGCTCCGGGGGTTCGAATCCCTCCCTCTCCGCAATAACGATTGAAGATCAATCAATTAAATGATTTACGCCCAATTTTACGCCCACAAAAGCGAATGTTGGGCGTAATTTTATTCTATGAAATTGCAAAAAATCCAACTAAACTATAGAACTGGGCTCATATGCAAAACATACATAGACGCGTTAGTTGGGCTTTCAATCTGACTCCTAGGGAAATCTGTTTCTCGGCCTTATTGGTGGAGGAGTTTAAAGACGAGTGATGTCAGAAAGATGAGTGTGCTGACTGCTCCCATCCACATCAGTGCTTTCTGCCACCATTTGAGGACATTGACTTCTTTCTCGATAACTGTTTCGACAACTTTGACTTTCTGCTCTTCTCGATATCGCTCTTTGTAGGTTAGGTAGATCTCCATCGAATCCACGACCGCCTTCGCAGTAAGCCTGTTATCTTTCAGAGCCAATGTCTGCCGAACTCTTGCGGATTCTTTCAATGTGCAAATCTCCTCCAACCTCGCACGGCCAGTTGAGTCGCATCTAATCAATGCCTGAACGATGGAAGAGTCCGGCTGAACTTGAATGACAGTATCCTTGATGGTCTCGGTAATGGTGACATTATGCTCGGTGCTTTCAGTCTTGTGAGGGTAGAGCCTTGGGCAGCAACCAGAAATGGTAGCCAAAGCCACTATTGGTATAATGATTTGTTTCATTGTTTTCGTATTTGCTTATCTTCTTGCCTTAGCAACCTGTTCCCTCAGTTGCCGAACCTCATCCTTCAGCTGAGAGTTCTCCGTGCATAGCCTATCTACAGAAACCTTCAACTCCTCGTTCTCCTTTCTGACGGCCACAATCTCGGCATTAGCGTTGGTGATTTCTTCCAATAGTCGTTTGTTTTCCGCAGACAAAAGGTTTATTGAAGCCTGAAGATCTTTCAGGAAGTCATTCCTCCGCTTGCGTGAACCTACAATCCAGCCGATGGCTGCCGTGAACAAGGGAATGATGTAAGTCCCGATGAATGTCAATGCCTCCATACCTCAGCCCTCCGAAAAGTAAAGTCTCATCTCCGCAAGCCGGCGTTTCTGTAGTCCAGGCAGGACAACGCCATTGGCATACACCCACCGCAGGAACTCGTCCATAATGGAGTTGTCATCCGGATTCGCCTTGACCTTTTTCAGAAGAGTAGATTTGCGGAAGATGCCGCTTCCGACATTGAACACGAAGGACACAAGGGCATCGAACTGGCACTGGCGAAGATTCGGGCACTCGGCATTGACGACATTCTCGACAGCAACAATGTCTTGCCGCAAGAACGCCTCAGCCTGTTCTTTCGTGATGGCCATTCCCGGCACTACTCCAGATGTGTGCCCATATCCGACAGTCCATATTCCGGCAGGACACCTGTAAGCCGTCAATCGCAGCCCCTCGAACTGCCGTATCAATGAATATGCTTTCTCGCTTGCCTTCATAATATTGAGTGTTTATTCATAAGAGTAAAACAAAGCCCCGCCACCAGAGTCCGCCATTCCTGGCGACGATTCCAAGTGACGGGGCGATGATGAACAACTAAACGATGGTTAAAGCGAAATCTCACCGAGCATCTCACCGGACTTCTCGCCCGTCTTGACGTTGATGAAGAAATACTTCAGGAACACCTTCGGGGCGGCTGCGGTGACCTCTCCGTGGACGGCCTTGTAGTCGGCAAGGATGTCGATCTGCTCGTCCACGATGGCTCTCGGGGCTCCGATGCTCACGGCCTTGCTGTAGGCTCTGGTCACACCCTTGCTCTGCGGAGCCGACGCCATTATGACAAGCCTAAGGTCGTCCTTCTCAGCCGGTGGGTCAGGCAGCTGGAAATGGAAGTTCGCAGCCGTGAGCGAAAGGTCCGCCTCGCAAGGCGCATCGACACCTGTAAGCACCGGCGGAGTAGTGAGCGCTGCGCCTCCTGCCTTGACGATCCAGAAGTTCAGCCTCGAATAGAGGTTCGCTCCTGAGATCTTGCTCGATGTACCGAGAACCGATTTGCCCTTCTGCGTGTTCGCCAATGCGTTCCACGCAAGGATCTGAGCATTGGTGAGACCTTTCCAGCCCTGCGAGAGCTGCTTGAAGATTGCCTTGACGGAAGACTGGGCAGCCGTCTTGAAACCGCCACCGTAGCCACGGTTGCGGATGTACTTGCGTCCACGGACTTTCGCCGCGGTCACGCCCTTCGCCGAGCCTGACATCTCCTCGAAGGCGATTGATGGAATGTACTTCATAAAGAAATGGTGTTAAAATGGTTGAACAATGGTACTGCTATTATTGGTTGATGTATTCGGAGGACGAATCTTTGTCCAAGCTGTTCTTCTTGACGTTGGAATCACTTCCGTTCCTTACGATGAATATGCTGATGAAGTCCCCTTGATTGGAACCCTCTCCGAACGCCAACCTTCCATCGCAGGAAAGTGTCTTTCCCTTGAGCCGGCAGACCGAAGTCGGAGTCCCGAACGTGTAGGAGTATGCGCTTGCAGTCACCACCGGGAACGTGATGTCGATGTCCTCCGGCATACCCTCCAACGTGCATTCGAAGGCATCCTGATAGTCCGCTCCTGCGAACTTGCTGAAGCAGATGTACAAGTAGCACCAGTTGTCGGTGACGACGGCCTTTGCGTCGGTGGTCGACTGACTGCCTTTCTCTCCGTTCACGATTGACGGTCTCAGGACGGTGTTAAGAGGGTAGTCCATCCTATGGCCGAGCGAGACATAGGCCGAAGCGAAATACAGAGTCAGCGGCCCGAACTCGTCAAACTCCGGCAGTCTCTCCACGCATATAGTCCGCACATCCTTTATCCAGGACTTCACAATCGTGCTCGCACCGTCAGCCTTTGACGACCGCAGGAACACGGCTGTCACCACACTCCGGCTTACGCTCAAATCCGGAACTGTTATCTCCAGAACCTCAGCGGCCTTGTATTTCTCATTGTCCGTGTCAATACCGACCACGCCGTTGAGAATCACCAGCCCTTTCTCCTGCCAGTCACGGAACTCAATCTCCGCAACACCGAAGTTATTTGCCAATGCCTTCATATTCATTATCCCCTGATTACGTTTACCGCCACTTCCGCCGAAGTCCCGAACACCTCGAACTCCTTCAGATACTGACCGCCTCTCCTCGATATGGCGATGCGCCTCCCGTATCCGTCCCTGCCGACAAGCGGCTTGACGGAATGCTCGACGCACGCTATCTCGTACTTGCATTCGCCGAGACCTCTTCCCATGAGGAAGCAGTCCACATCCTCGCGAGGAAAAGTATCGTCGTTGAAATCAACGTACATATATGCCCCGTTGCCGAGGAATCCGTATTCTCCCGATGCCGTCACCATGGCCGGACTCCCGGAAAGCTCCAGCCTCATATCCTTGAAAGGAGAAGACTCATCCGAAATCGCATCCGAGAAGTCCATCCTGGGACGCACCTTGTAGAGTTCCTTCTTCACATTAGACAGTTCGCTGCAAATCGTTGAAACGGCCATCGACTCGCCCGTGAACCCCGTCTCCGTGTCCATCCACCAGAACGACAGGAAATACTTTTGCCCTACAACCGGTGCGAACCCTATCCTGTCAATGTATGCCTCGGTGATGTCCGCGTCTCCCCAGTCCGGAGAGAACGCAGGAGTGATGATGACGATGCCGTTCCAGCCGGAAGACACTCCGGTACTCGTGGTTTGCGACATTTTCACAACAAGCCTGTGATGCTCCGAAGGCTGGTTCAGACCAACGAATATGATCCTGTCCGGAGTCACCCAGAAATCATCGTAGTCCACCTCCGGGACATCCGATGTATAGACCGGAGCCGACTCCAATGCCGGCATACCAGCAAGCGCCCTATTTGTGTTGATACGCACGAACGCATTGTGAGCCGTCAGCTCAGCCGCCTTGCCGAACGTCGAGATGCCTTTCATCCTCTCTGCAAGCACCGCCCAATCCTTCATCTGGCCGTCGTTCAACTTGCGGAACGACCTCGATATGGATGAAAGCCTGTTCCTGCTGACCGCCTGCGATTCCGTCTTGACGTGAGAATGCTGGCAGCGTGACGAAAGGACCTGACGGCCTTTCGACACCCTCGCGGTCACGTCACCTGCGGAACCCTTGAACTCGTTGAATGCTATTGACGGAAATGCTTTCATTTTCTTGTATTCTAAAAAGCCAAAGCCAAGATAGATATAATATAAAGCACTGTAACAGATATGGTTTCGCTTACTTCACAATACTTCATATTGCCCTAATCCCGACAGGAAGCACTGTAATTTCAGACAGATCCATTCTACAGAATTGTGGCCAATGCCGACAACGGGTGATACTGCGACCGATACCCAGTCTTAGTGTCCAAAAGCTGATATCTGATGTGTAACTGAAACATATCAATGTCGAACCTTTTGCGTGGAACGTTGAACACGATTTCAGACACAATCCCATTTGGAACTGACTCCGACAGATAGTTTCTCATCATTCCTGGATTGCGCCCGACACCAGGGGCCTCAATCTGGATCTTTCCGAGCACTCGGTATCTTGGCGGCACATCTGCACCATACATTGTGAGTCTAAACCTCAATTCCATATCAAATAACGAAGTCATCGAGCACCCCACAAAATCAAGACTGAAAATAGGAAATGGCTCAAATCGTTTCGGGACAGGGATGTGTTCATTGCCCAGCTGCGCGAATCCGTGGTAGGCTGACACGAACAGATTGTAGCCGCTGATATGGTTGCCGTCACCGAACGGAGGACGGTGTGCGGCAACACCAACGGCAAGTTTTCTCCACTTCTGTTGTTGCCTGTTACTCAAACCCTGCCACGCACGAATCGCCCGATGATGGACTTGCTTCTGTTCCAACTGCTCGGTAGTTCCTTTGAATTCCGAATAAGCCCGACTGCGAAAATAGCAGATGCCGTTCCTATGATAGAACGTGACATTGCCAATGGATGACCAGCAGTCAGAAAGAAGAGTATTTGGAAGGAATCTCGGCATAGGGCGAAAGCGCGTTACAAGTCTTAACCACATAGGTGGCATATAACATATTGATGGCAATTACCAATATATCGAATCTGAATACAATACGGATAAAGCGAGTTGCAGAAGCACGGGAGTGCTTCCCATTGCCTATGAATATACTCTTTGTCCTCACTCCTTGCGTGTGATTTGGTTCCATTATGCACTGACATCGGAGCGTGCGTATATTCCTCCGCTCGACTCGTAGGAAGTCGGAAAGGGCGATGCGGAAGCATCGTTCTTTCAGTCTTCCGGAGAGTGAGCAGGCAAGCCGACAGGCGCGGCAGGAGCCGGACGGATGGCGGTCGAGGCGAGAGATTACGGCCTTTCCGGCTCTGGCACGGATGGTCGAATCTGTGTGGAACTGCAACACGCTTCGGACGTGTGAGCCGGGCCGGCGGAAGGGGCTTGAGTGACGGAGTGGAGGCGGAGGGATTGGAGCCGTGAACGGAGACGAGACCGAATGGTCTCGGCGCAGTCGGCGGAAATTCCGCAGCCGCAACGGAGGAACTGAAGCCCCTGGAGCGTCTAGGCCCGGCACGACAGAGAGCGGAGTGACAACGGAGCGATTCCGCTCTGCGAGTCTGTGGCTGACGGTGTGGAGTGAAGCGGAACACCGTCTGTCACAGTCTCGCGTCTCCGCCCACCCTCGGAGGATGTGTCCGGAACGAAGTGAATGACACTTCCGGAGAGGATGAAGCGGGCGTCAAAGAAATCAAGGCGAAGCCTTACCTCTTTCCTGGCAGGTCTGGTGCAGACGCAATGAAGCGGAAGCGTAATGGAGTCCGCGCCTGTCCTGCCCATAGGGAGTGGCGAGCCGCGCTTCTCTGGCCGCAAGGCCTGTGAAGCGTGGATGAACGAGCCTCTCCCGGACAGACATTGCGGAAGTGGACGGTGACGAAGGAGCCGTCGTCTTCCGCAATACCGCTGAATATCCAGTGAGCGGATGCGAACGATCAAAAAGAATCATCGGCGAAAGCCGATACCTTGCCGACGGAGTGATTTCTTGAAGTGGAGAGCTCCGCTCGAAGACTTGAAGAAATCACGGAGAAGGCCCGCAGCTGCGCTGCTAAGGCTGGCGACTTCTCGGACTTCCGGCCGTCTTTTAGGGATAGAGGTAGAGTTCGGACAATGCTGGAATTGAATAGACCACCCTCGCACATCACGCCGGAAGTCCTGAACTCCCTGACGGGCCTGGAGGCCGTTGGCCCTTGAAGGGAGTTCAATGTCGCCAGCCGCCCCGACGGAGCGGATTCGGAGGCAGGACGGTCGAACTCGCACTGATGGAGCTACTTAACATAATCTAGATTGCGTGCGGAGCGGAAACAGACGGTGGGAAGGGACCCGCCGATCTGTTACGCAATCTCGATAGGATTATGTTATGTTGCGGGATTCGAGGGACAAGCCTCGCACCGCACTTTGGGAGCGGAGCCGGTTATGGCCCCTGTGGGGCGGTGGGGCAAAGAAAGGTCGAGTCTTCTGACTTTCGGAGAGAAGCGGAGAAAGACTGAAGTCTCAACACCGCCACTGTTTTATCGAGCGGAGCGAGTTTGGAAAGGCCGGAGGTTTGGCGGTCGGAGCACAGCGGAGAACGTCAATCTTCCGGTTCCGCTCTGCCCATAAAGGCAAGTCTTTCGGCATCGCAGCGGATGCGGAGATGACGAATGTCTTGCAGGGCGTTTGGTTCGGAAGTTTGACTTCCGTCGTTGACTACATCAGCGGACTGACGGCAGGAAGTCGGCTGATACCTTCCTGCCCATTGGGAAAGTCTTCTGGTATTGGAGCGGTAGCAGAAATGCCAGATGGCTTTCGGGCGGTTCCATCTTTGTCCTGCCAGATATTCATATCATAAACATTAACCATATTGCAAATATTCTTAAAGTTATGATACTGAATTTGACTAAAATGCACTATATTTGTCTCGCTGTTCGATAGACAGCAGACATATTTGAAAGCGTTTAGCTTTATTCCGCCAAAATGAATCTGGACAATTCATTCACATTTGGAATATGGTTGACGCTCGCATTGGCTATACGATGGGCTTTATATGCCCGCACTATAGTCGAAAGTGTGGGCATATACAACAACTTATTCAATGTGAAGGCAGTCCAGAGCCTATTTTGGGAGTAAGTCTAAGTTGGCTCGCACTTTCTTGTTGTAAGATGAATAACCCTCACTTTCGGGCCAAGTGAGAAATGATATATGCCCGAGATGTGTCGCAGACTGATAACCTCTATTCTTTGCATTGCCGCTTACCTATGTGTGCCGTGTTTTTTGTATACGGCAGTAGCCCAGACATTTAATAAATATGAAGAGTCATATAACTTTAAACGCGCTGTTGAAGCTTTACAGAACAAGAATGATTCTGAGGCTATCGATTACCTCAATAAAGAGATATCCGTCCATAAGGACAATGGCTACGCATATATTCTTCAGCAATACATCTATCACAAGAACAATCAATACGGGGATGCATTGACTGCCGCAGGCAATGCATTGAAGTACTTGCCCAAGAAAGACAAGGCCACGATTTCAGAGACATATTCAAAAAGGGCTGAGACTTACGATGCACTGGGAAAGACAGACAAAGCTTTGGAAGATTACAATACTGCGGTCAAGACTAATCCCAATGATGTCGGTCCATTACAGAATCGAGGAGACTATTTCTACAAGTTGGAGCACTTTGATGAATCAGACATTGATTTTCAGAAAGTCTTGAAGATTGATCCGGAGAATGCCTATGCGAGGATGGGACTTGGAAGGAATTGTCTTGAGAGGAAAGATTATCAGACAGCCATCGATTACTTTGATTATGTGATTGCATTATACCCTGATTACTCTTCCGGATATTCATTTAGAGCGGACGCATATAATTCAATGGGAGACTATGCAAATGCATCTTCCGATATTGTAAGGGCTTTGGAAATAGATGCCGATAATAAAGCTTTTCATATGATGGCTAATAATGGTAAGGACTTATACAAACCGCTATCGGCAAGATTGAAAGCCAAAGTCATTTCTGAAAAGAACAACCCGTATTGGCTTTATTGTCTTGGCGCACTTGAAGAATCTACTGAAAGGTATCCCGATGCTGTCAATTCTTATTTGAAAGCATTAACATTAGATGCAAATGATGTCACAGCTTGGAGGATATCCGAGTGCGAAAAGGCTGACGGCAATTTCGGCAAAGCCTTGGAGTATGCTGACAAGGCTATAGAATTAGACCCTGACGACATATCGTATGTTTACGGGAAAGCGGATATCTATTGGTATATGGACAAGCTTGATTCCGCCGATGTGGAAATGACAAAGTGCATTGACGCAGAACCAGACAATGCTGGTTTTTATCATAGACGTGGATGGTACCGGGAACATAACAACAATGAAGATGGCGCTTTGGAGGATTATAGCAATGCTATCATTTTGGATCCGGATGAAGCTGCATATTCATATATGACTCGAGGAAGGCTTTATCTGAGCCGTGGGGAAAAGGAGCTGGCAGAGGCAGACTTCAAGAAATGCGTTCAAATAGACACCATACCTAATGGGAATAGCTGTGCGGAGTTTGCTTGGTTCTATCTTGGCAGGAATGACAAGGCCATCGAATATATGGACAAACTGATGGAAGCCGATTCTACAGGGAACTATTATGATGCGGCCTGCCTGTATTCCATTATGGGAGAAAAAGAGAAAGCATTGGATTATTTGGAGAAAGCGTTCAAGTCCGGATTCAATAATTTCCATCATCTTGACAAGGATTATGATATGGACAATATCCGCGGCACAGATAGGTACAAAGAGTTGCTATCAAAGTATAATAAGTTGAAGAGTGATACAAATACAGTTGCAGATTCTGGGCATTGGATGGATAAAGTGGTTGAGGTACCTTTCGTGAGATCTGGAGGTGTCACAAAAGTCAAATGTGAGATTAATGGGCTTCCGCTATCGTTTATCTTCGACACAGGGGCTTCAATCGTCAGCATTTCCGCATTGGAAGCTACTTTTATGTACAAGAATGACTATCTGTCAGCAAAGGACATTGTAGGGAAATCGGCATTTGTCGATGCGAATGGCGACATAAGTGTCGGCACCATAATCAACCTCAACAAAGTAACATTCGGTGGCCTGGAACTGGAGAATGTAAGAGCTTCGGTAGTGTCAAATGACAAGGCTCCCCTGCTGCTCGGACAGAGCGTGCTGAACAGGCTCGGCAAGGTGGAGATTGACTATGAGAAGGGTGTGCTGAGGATTACTGTAAAAGAAAGGGTAAACAACTAAAACATAAATCATTATGATTAATCTTGAAAAAGGTCAGCGTATAAGCATGGATAGCAGCTTGACGCTTGTGGGCGTGGGTCTCGGTTGGGATCCAAGTGAAACGCCTGGTGTTGATTTCGATCTTGACGCTTCGGCATTTATGCTTGGGGCAAATGGAAAGACTCCTCGTGATGAGTTTTTCGTTTTCTATAACAATCAAGTATCGCCAGACAATGCTGTGGCATCTTCCGGCGATGATCTTACGGGAGGCAACAGTGATGGTGGTGATGATGAGACTCTTACGGTAGATTTGGGAAAAGTTGACTCCAGCATTCAAAGTATAGTGTTCACAGCAACCATTCATAAAGCTGTCGAGAGACGTCAGAATTTCGGTCAAGTCAGGAATTCTTATATCAGGATATATAATGCCGTTACTAATACCGATATCGCACGATACGATCTCGATGAGGACTTTTCAATAGAAACAGCGGTGGAGTTCGGCAGACTCTACAAAAGAAACGGAGAGTGGAAATTCGAGGCAATGGGATTAGGTTCTCGGGATGGCCTTCATGGGCTTGTGGACAAATACTGCTATTGACTGTTGAGTTATGATTAATTTAGTAAAAGGAGAAAATAAGGTCCTCAATATAAATGTATTTCATGTTGGCCTTGGATGGGATGTAAATGAAGGCGCGTCTCAATATGACTTTGATTTGGACGTTGCTGCATTTATGATTGGTGAAAGTAAGAAGACCTTAGGGGATGACTATTTGGTCTTTTACAACTCACAAAAGAGGGTTAAACCCGAAAACTTAAGTCAGATTGTGTCGGCATCTAGTTGGTCAAATAATGACCAACTACGTAAAGAATCGAGACCCGTTGATCCTGAATTATCAGTCATAGGTTCAATTGATGATGAAAATGGATTAACATCAGAAGATGGTGATGATGAAACTATGGATATCAATCTGGATAAGGTGCGTCCCGACATTAAAGAAATCATCATTACCGTAAGTATTTACGAGTGGAAAAAACGCAAACAGAACTTTGGACAAGTCGAACGCGCATATGTTCGTCTATATAAACCTGACAACGAAGCAGAAGGGCAAGAGGATTATCGCTACGATTTAACGGAAGATTTTTCGTCTTGTGCTTCTATAGAGTTTTGTAGAATTTATCGCCATGACGGAGAATGGAAAGTTCAGGCAACCGGTATAGGACATCATGGCGGATTAGAAGAGCTTGTAGCTAAATACATGTAGATATGGCAATCATACTTGAAAAAGGTGGTGATAGCCACCGCATCAACCTCGAAAAGAGCGGAACCTTCTCCGGAGAAATCAAGATAAACCTCAACTGGAGCAAGGGAGGATTCTTTTCGAGATTCTTCAATGGAGATGTTGACTTGGATTTAGGATGCTTCTATGAACTCAACAATGGTAAAAAGAAGTTGATTGATGGTCTTCAATTTTCTCACGGCAGAGGTGGTTCCCGTAATATTCAAAGTAATCAAGGATGCTACACTATGGAACCATATATATGGCATATGGGGGACGATCGCGGTGGAGGAGCGTCTTCTGGAGAGAACATCTTAGTTAATCCGGCAGGTGTTCCGTTCATCAAGAAGATGATTGTTTATACTTTCATATTTGATGGTGCGGCAAAATGGTCCGAGACAAATGCTGTTGTGAGGGTTTCCGTACCCGGAAATGAGGATGTCGTGGTAGAAATGGGCACTCAATACAGCAACAAACGATTCTGCGCTATCGCAGAGTTGGATTTTGATAAGGACTCCATTAACGTGAAGAAACTCGTGACATTCCACGATGGGCATTCTGACTGCGACAAGGCATATGGATGGGGATTTAATTATACACCAGGAACTAAAGACTAATAATTATGGCAATTAATCTTGAAAAAGGTCAGAGAATCAACCTTGAAAAATCGAATGGTTCCAAATTAACCAGTTTTTGTGTTGGTTGTAATTGGGGCGCAATAGAAACCGTCCAATATAAAGAAGTCATTGTAAATGAAGGGTTTCTGGGATTCGGAAGAAAAACAGAGATGCGTGCTGTCAAATCCGAAGTCGATGTAGATGTTGATCTGAGTTGCATTATGACGGATGTTGATGGAAAGTTTGTCGATGGCATTTATTCCGCTCTTTATAAACCAGAGTTTTTGGCCAAATATGGATTCCCTAAAGGAAAGGAGCTTTCTATAGACAGGGCATTCAAATCTGCTGGCGATGACACTGAGGGCGATAAAGGCGGTGATGATGGGCTTGACAATGAAATTATATCTGTAGATTTAAACAAGGTGGATTCCAAGATTTCACAGATATTTTTCTTCTTGAACATATATTCTCCAAGGAATATTGATTTTCTCAAGATACCATATGCAGCTATTCGGATGTATGAAGGCACCCCTACTAAAGTCAACTCGGTCTTTGCTAAATACGATGTTGCGAAAGAGAATCAGTTCGCTGGAAAGCGGGCATTAATAATGGGTAAATTATACCGTCATGCAGGCGAATGGAAATTCGCGGCAATTGGAGATGCCTTCAATGACGATAATCTTTGTGAGACGATGTTGCGAATCTTGAAAGACTATACAAAATAATAATAACAATAATCAAAACATTATGAGAAGATTACCAGTTTATTTGCTGCTTGACACTTCTGGCTCGATGTATGGCGAGCCAATCGAAGCAGTTAAAAATGGCGTCCAGACGCTCATCTCCACATTGAGAAGTGACCCCTATGCCCTTGAAACAGCGTATCTAAGCATTATCACTTTCAACAGTACGGCACAGCAGATTACACCGCTCACAGAGCTGGCTGCCATTCAGCAACCGAATATTGATGCTGGAGGATGTACTGTTTTGGGTGGTGCGTTGGAACTTTTAGCCAAGAAAGTTGACAGCGAAATCACAAAGACAACCGCTGAAGTTAAAGGCGATTGGAGACCCTTGGTTTTCTTGATGACCGATGGTGAACCAACTGACAGTATAGCCAAGGGACTCGAAGAATTCAAAAAGCGCAAATTCGGAATGGTTGTAGCTTGCGCCGCCGGTCAAGGGGCAAACGTTAACACCCTCAAGCAAATTACTGAGAATGTGGTGCAGCTCGATACGGCAGACAGTGCAACTATCAAAGCATTCTTCAAGTGGGTGTCTGCTTCCATCAGCACCAGCAGCAAGTCAGTAGAGGAGACTTCTGCCGAGGCAACGACAATGAGCGAGTTGCCGCCTCCACCTGCGGAAGTAAATATTGTGTTATAGTAAATTTCAAGGGGAGAATCTCCTCTTCGGGATTCTCTCCTTAAAATCAAATGTTCTCTATGAGACGCTTTATAACATACATTATTATTGACTTGTCATCCAATATTGACATACAAGAAGTAGCTCATCATTTTAATCTGTGGAACACTAAATTGCATCAAGATCCATATGCAATGGAATGTATGAATATTTCTTTTATATTATATACAAAACAATGTGTGCTTGTAAAGACGTATCCTACCGAATTAACTCAGCTTGATGCTTCAATCCTAATTAAAGTGCTTCAAACTAATGATCGGCATAATGACATATGGCAAGCAAATGATAATATAATTCCGTTTATTAGAGAAATGTGCTCTTGGGAGCAAATAAAAACGACTTCAACCGTCAAAGGAGACCAGAGCCCATTCTTAATATGGATAAAAGGCCATAGACTTATGGTTGAGCCGCTATCTCACAAGGAACAATGGGGAGGCCATTTTTATTTAACTAATGGAAATTTCCTGCTTTCTGAATGGGAAGACTCTGTTATGCTAAATTATATAATCACCAACCCTATAGATAATAGTCAAAAAGAGAACAAAGAGGGTTTACCTAATTTTCCATTTCCACCAGATACTTTCATAGTCTTATGAGACGTTTACCTGTATATATTTTGATTGACACCTCTGGCTCGATGAAAGGAGAGCCTATCGAGTCTGTGAAGGTCGGCCTTTCAGATATGATAGCCTCTTTGCGCCTTGACCCATACGCATTAGAAACAGTGTGCATCAGTATAATAACATACGATAAGGATGTAAGACAACTTATTCCTTTGACAGAATTGGAAAATCTACGGCTTCCTGAAATAGAGTGCCCAGATTCCGGCCCTACTCATACTGGTGCGGCTTTGAATATGTTGTGCGATTGCTATGACAAAGAGGTCAATATGGGCAGCCGAGAACAAAAGGGTGACTGGATGCCATTGTTATTTGTGCTGACTGATGGCAAGCCGTCAGACTTGATGGTTTACGAGGATGCGATTAAAATAGTTAAGCATCATCAGTTTACGAATATCGTGGCTTGTGCAGCTGGGCCGAAAGCGAAGACTGAGCCATTAAAGAAACTTACAGACAATGTTTTCACCCTTGACACAATGGATAGCAGCACTTTCAAGAAATTCTTCCAGTGGGTGACCATCAATGTACAGCAAGGTGGACGCACCGTAGGCGTGTCAGAAAAGGCAGAACTCCCGCCACCACCGACAGAAGTTAATGTCGTGTTATAAAGACATATAATTCCAATAAGATACATGGACGTTGTCAAGAGGCCAAAGCGTCAATATCAATTAGACAATCACACCATAACATTCAATCTAACATAATATGAGAAGATTACCAGTGTACTTCCTCGTTGATGTCTCCGAGTCAATGGTAGGAGACCCTATCAAACAGGTAGAGGGTGGAATGAGGCAAATAATTCAAGAACTGAGGACTGACCCTTATGCTCTAGAAACTATTTTTGTGTCAATAATTGTCTTTGCTGGTAAGGCCAAGACCTTATCCCCACTCACCGAGTTGTATAAGTTCTACCCTCCAACGTTTCCAATAGGTGGAGGGACATCTCTCGGGGCCGCAATGAATCTCTTGATGGATGAAATAGACAAGAACATAGTAAAGACGACAGAAGAAACCAAAGGCGATTGGAAACCTATAGTGTTCCTCTTTACAGATGGCACTCCAACAGATGACCCAACAGCTTCGTTCACTCGATGGAATCAGAAATACAGACGTAAGGCCTATCTTGTCGCAATATCTATTGGCGATAATGTTAACACACAGATGCTCGGACAAATATCCGATAATGTTATGCGTTTGAATGAAACAGACGATATGTCGTTCAAGGCATTCTTTAAATGGGTTACGGCTTCAATAAAGGCCACCAGTGTATCTGTATCTGATATGGGCGACGATGCATTATCATTGGCTCCAATCGGGGACATAAATCTTGAAAAGGTAGATACGAGAAAACCTTGTGCTGTTGATGAGAACTTTACTGTTTTGCTTGGAAAATGCTCTAATACTAAAAAGCCATATCTAGTGAAGTATGCAAAGAGAATTTCGGATATGGAAGGATTTGAATCATTAGGCTTTAAGGTTTCTGATTTTAAGTTGGTAGGTGCCTATCCTATAGACGAGGAGGCATACAATAGTTTGAGCGACGGCAAATCTAATCTTCGCATTAACACTATGTCACTGCGTGGTGTTCCTACCTGCCCTTGCTGCGGAAATCAACTTGGCGTGGTGGTATGCGAGTGTGGCAATATTATGTGTTCGGATGGGCGAACAACAGCCTGCCCGTGGTGTGGGATGGAGGGATCACTTGGAGAAATAGCTGAAGGAGGTATCGATATAACGAGAGGAAGGGGGTAATTATGGAAATTGACAAGATAATACAAACGATTGTCGGAACAGACGATGAGAAGAAACTAGAGGGATTCCTCAGTTTTTTATCAGGCAAGCTTTGGAATTTATATAGGGATGATATTATGGACAAGGTAAAAGTGGCCGAAAATGAGATTAGTTGGAATCTCAATATACCAAATGCCAAGGAAAATCAAGAGTATATGGAAACTATACCGATACCAGAGGTTAAGTCTTCTTCTGTCCTGCCAGGTCTTGACATCTGCCTTGAAGAAGTCAGTGGTATCGAGAAAGAGAAACACGGATTAACAGTGACCATTTCTCAAGACGGAAAAAGTTTCACAATAGCAGGAACTCCGACACTGGACGCATTCAGGAAAGAAGGGGCTACTGCGGAATCCACCTTTGAGTTGACATTGAAATATGCGCTTAAAGGGAACGATATACTGGAAAAAATAGAGATTGAGAAGAAAATACCATTTGTTATCAATCAAGACCCTAGAAAGCTATGGAAGAATCTGCCTGTTGATTGGGATAAACTTCCAGAGCCGAAATATCAAAAGGAAGACTCGCAATGTGAGTATGTAAAAGTTGAGGCATTGGAAGACGGCACACCCCAAAAAGATATTGTGGCAGCAAGCAAGCGCGGACGCAGTCACGCACAAGAAGCAAAACCTAGAGATGACCATTTCCGAGTTGAGCATATGGACAACGGTTGGTACATTATGGCTGTTGCGGATGGTGCTGGAAGTGCCAAGTTTTCAAGGAAGGGTTCTCTGATTGCCTGTGATGAGTCAGTTAATTATTGCAAGTTGCAGTTAATTAATTGTAAAGCCTTTGAAGACTCTATAGCTAAATATAATAAACAGAAAGTGGACTCCGAAGAAGAAGTTCGTAAAGAGGTCGGCAATTTTATCTACAACATTGTAGGTGCGGCTGCATTCAAGGCTCACAAGGCAATCAATGTTGAGGCCGCTCTCACCAACCAGAATCCGAAACTCTATGCCACCACTCTTCTGTTGACAATATGCAAGAGATTTAGTTTTGGATGGTTTATTGCCTCGTTCTGGGTTGGGGACGGTGCTATATGTCTCTATAATCGTGATGAACATACCGCCAAGATTCTTGGAGTTCCGGATGAAGGAGAGTATGCAGGCCAGACTCGATTTTTGACAATGCCCGAAATATTCAAGGATGCGACATCCCTGTACCAGAGACTCCGCTTCAATATTGTCAATGACTTCACAGCATTGTTCCTTATGAGCGATGGAGTAAGCGACCCTAAATTCGAGACAGATGCCAATCTGAATAATCCTGCGAAGTGGGATGAATTGTGGGATGATCTTAAGCAAAATGGGGTTGATCTTACGGATGACAATGAAGCCGCAAAAGACCAACTACTTAGCTGGCTGGACTTCTGGTCTCCGGGAAATCACGATGACCGCACTATTGCCATTCTTTATGAAGGAGAGAATCCAAATTCTGAGAAGGCGACATCCAAGGAAGGCTCGCAGGCAACAATTACCGTTGAGGACGGAAGCGAGACCGAGAAATGTGAAGTCGAGAATGAGACCTTGACATTGCCTGATGCTCAGGAGGCTATCGAGACAGGTGATGCTGAAATCAAATAGTGGGAGGCTATGGCTAATATAGTGAAACTGACAGCAGCTGATGGCAGCACAGTTGAGTTCTATGATGAAATCAAGGCTCAAGGTGGTGTCAAGGATGTCTATTTTTCTACAGACAAAACCTATGTTGTGGCATTCTATCGCAAGACGATAAATGCCAATGATAAGGCGCGCATTAATGATATCGTAAATATTCACCGTTCAAGAATATTCACTTCCGACAAAATAGGAGACTATTGGCAGCAATTCTTTGCATGGCCAACAAAAATAGTTGAATGGAAAGGACTTACTGGTATCGTCATTCCATTTTACAATAAAAAGTTCTTCTTCAGTGGAATCCCGAGTTCTTGGCCATTCATAAAGAATGGGCAAGAGAAAAACGGCAAATGGTTCTCCTCTGCCAAACTCATAAATAAATTTGTTCCGGCAGACCAGAAAGGGACTTTCCTCGACAGGCTTCATATGTGTCTTAAAATAGCCCGTGCTATGCGCAGACTTCACGCTGCCGGATTGGCTCATTCGGATCTTTCATACAATAATGTGTTAGTGGATCCACTTAGTGGGAATGCTTGCATTATCGACTGCGACGGGTTGGTCGTTCCTCATAAGTTTCCTCCAGAAGTTGTCGGAACTCCTGGGTTTATCGCTCCTGAGGTCTTGGCCACTAAAATGTTGAAGGTTGATGATCCTGCCAAGAATCTTCCTAAAATAGAAACAGACCGTCACGCTCTTGCTGTGCTCATCTATACTTTCCTTCTTAATCGTCACCCTTTAGATGGAGGAAAGATCTGGGATGTGAATGATCCACAGAAGGATGACGATATGCGCTATGGCTCTAACGCCATTTTTATCGAGCATCCATCGGACAAAACCAATAGGGTTAAGGCGAATCAGTTAGCCAAGTCTGAACTTCCTCAAGGTGACCCATCCAAGATGCCATATACCATATGTGGGCCATATTTGAAAGAACTTTTCGACAAGGCGTTTATTGATGGATTGCATAATCCGGCTGTCAGGCCATCTGCGTTACAATGGGAAGAAGCCCTTGTCAAAACCTGTGATCTGGTACAGCCGTGTCAGAATCCAAACTGCGAAGCTCATTGGTATGTTTTCGATAATACAAAGGCACCACGCTGTCCATTCTGCGGTACTGAATATAAAGGCCAGCTTCCGATTCTTAATTTCTATTATGCACCATCGCATGGAAAATATATATCGGAGCATTATCGACTTATGGTCTATGATAAACAAACACTCTATCGTTGGCACTCGAATAATCTAATACCAGCTAACGAAAAAACGAGCGATGAAGATAGGAAGCCTGTAGGTGATTTTCATTTTTACAATGGGCAATGGATTCTGATCAACCGACGTCTGCCAGATATGTATGATGTAACCGATAAAAAGGCAATCTCTATAGGCCAATACGTCGCATTGACTGACGGTCGCCAGATCCTTTTGGACAAGAATCAAGGCGGACGGTTGGTGGTAGTTCAACTCGTAAACAACTGATAGGATTATATCTGAGTTTTTAGATCTAGTAGCACAAGTCATGCAAATACGAAGAAAATACAAACAATAAAAGCATTAAAATAATGGAACACAAACATCACTATTCTGGCTTGACGGACTCACAAGTACTCGAAAGCCGCAGAAAAAATGGAGCCAATATATTGACTCCACCGGAAGAACAGTCCATTTGGGACAAGATTAAAGACTGCCTACACTTTTGGCTGCTGAAAGTTCTAATAGGTCTCACCATCGTTTCCTGTGCTGTTATCGTTGGTCTAAATATGGCCAATATAGCAATGCCTGCTGCAGTATGGATCGCCCCTATCATTCTCATTGTCTTATTCCTGCTTACATATGTAGTTGCCTTTTTAGGCGGAGATTGGGATGAAGATGAGAAGAAGTTTGATATGGATCCCCTTATCACTATCCTTCTTGCAGCGTTGGTTCTCTCCGGGGCAATATCTTTCTACCAAGGCGTATTTGGAGGAGAGCCTGGCATTGAACCATATTTCGAACCTATAGGAATAGCAGTCGCAGTGCTTTTGGCTACTGGTGTAGCGTATATTCTTGAAAGTCAAAACGAGAAAACTTTCAAAAGCCTTAATGAGGTCAATGATGAAACTCTTGTAAAGGTTATTCGCAATGATAATGTATGTCAGGTACAACGAAAAGACATCGTTGTCGGGGATATTGTAATTCTTGAAGCT
Source organism: uncultured Bacteroidales bacterium (assembly GCA_934667175.1). Taxonomy (GTDB): domain Bacteria; phylum Bacteroidota; class Bacteroidia; order Bacteroidales; family UBA932; genus Cryptobacteroides. The sequence goes on from CAKULN010000001.1 coordinate 250,482, forward strand.
GGAGAGGAGGTCCCAGCAGATTGCGAATTATTGGAAGCACTGAATCTCAATATAAATGAATCCTCCTTGACAGGAGAACCGCAATGTGCAAAGACGACAGACCCGGCACAATTCGATTCTGATGCGACATATCCGTCAAATCACATAATGAAAGGCTGTACTATTATCGAAGGTTATTGTACAGCGAAAGTGTTTGCCGTTGGTGACTCAACAGCCAGCGGTAAAGTGTTTGAGGCAGCACAAGTAAAAGAAGGCGACGCAACTCCTCTCAGCAAGAAACTTGACGAGCTGGCTGATCTCATCACAAAAGCCAGTTATGCTATTGCCGCGCTTATCGTTGTAGGTCGTATAATAATCTATTTTGTTCAAGGTGACGCTTCTTTTGCTGACACTACAGGCATTGTCGATTTTATCAAGTATTTGCTTGATACTATCATGATTGCAGTGACACTGATTGTCGTGGCTGTGCCTGAGGGTCTCCCTATGGCGGTTACGCTTAGCCTTGCATTCAGCATGAAGCGCTTGATGAAACAGAATACTCTTCCTCGCACGATGCACGCGTGCGAGACAATGGGGGCCACATCTGTTATCTGTACTGATAAGACAGGTACACTTACAAAAAATAAAATGGAAGTGTATGAAACTTATTTTCCGAGTCTTTGCAACCAAAAATTGGGAAAAGATGAAGTATCCGGTATAATAGAAGAGGCTTTGTTTGTAAACACAACTGCAAATCTTGACTATGCCAAAGCAACGGACATTAAGTCTATCGGAAATCCTACTGAAGGTGCCCTTCTCTTATGGCTGCACAAAAATGGCATTAATTACCTTCCGATTCGTGAAGATGTAGAAATCGTTGATCGTCTTCCTTTCACGACTGAATTGAAATATATGGCGACTATTGTTGATTCTCGTGTATTCGGGAAACGTGTCGTCTATGTCAAAGGCGCCCCGGAAATCATTATGGGGCTATGCCAAATCAACGCTGATGAGAGGTCTCGATATGATTCTAAACTTGAAGAATATCAAAGCAAAGCTATGCGAACTTTGGGGTTTGCTTATTCTGAACTTTCCGACAAGCAGGATGTTTTTCTGGATGGCAAGCTAAATGTTAATTCACTCAAGATGTTGGGTGTTGTCGCAATCTCCGATCCGGTACGGGATGATGTTCCTGCTGCAATTAAGGAATGCCTTGATGCTGGCATTCAGGTTAAGATTGTCACAGGAGACACCCCGGGCACAGCAAAGGAAATCGGTCGTCAAGTTGGTCTGTGGACTGATAAAGACACCAATGAAAACATCCTTGTCGGTAAAGACATTGAGGAAATGAGTGACAATGAACTTGAACAGAGGCTGCCATCAGTAAAGATCATTTCTCGAGCACGTCCTAATGACAAAGAGAGGGTTGTCCGTATTCTGAAGAAACTTGATTACGTCGTAGCTGTTACCGGTGATGGAACAAACGATGCACCGGCCCTAAATGCTGCGAATGTCGGACTTTCTATGGGAGACGGGACGGCCGTTGCGAAAGAGGCAAGCGACATGACAATTTTGGATAATTCTTTCAGCACGATAGCAAATGCCGTCATGTGGGGACGCTCTCTGTATAAGAATATCAAGAGATTTATATTGTTCCAGATGACTGTAAATGTCGCTGCTTGTCTTATTGTCCTTGTAGGTGCATTCATAGGAACTGAATCACCATTGACCGTTACACAGATGTTGTGGGTTAATCTTATTATGGATACTTTCGCGGCACTTGCATTGGCTTCTCTTCCTCCTACTCATAGTGTGATGAAAGATAAACCGCGTTCTGTCAACGAACACATATTGAAGGGTATGGGCTCAGGAATAATTGGAGTCGGACTGACGTTCTTCTTTATACTACTTGCAGCTCTGCTATTCTTGCAACATACTGATGTTTATCCTGGAGGACCGCTATTCCCGAAATGGGGAGCATACAATGGGCTTTCATTATATGAAGAAGGTCTGTTTTTTACATTGTTTGTGATGTTACAGTTCTGGAACTTATTTAATGCAAAGGCTTTTATGACAAATGGCTCTGCATTTAAGGGAATCTCTTGGAGAAACACTAAATGGTTTATTCTCATCGCTCTCATCATTTTCTTCGGACAGGTTCTTATTGTAGAATTTGGAGGCGAGATGTTCAATGTCGCAAAAGGTGGGCTCTGTTGGAACGACTGGTTGTTTATTGTTGGTGGAACATCGCTTGTTCTGTGGGTTGGAGAGATTGTGAGGGCCGTTCGGAAAAGGCAAAACAATTGTATAAGATAGTGTTACATTAGTTAGTACAAATAATAAACCTATCGCAGAGGCTAGGTCCTTGTGCATTTTCTAAGACTAAACGTATACCAAAACTGGCAGACTGCGCATTTTGCGTATTCTGCCAGTTTTGTCATTGTTGAGTATTTTTCACTGCTTGTCTTTCAGTTCATTCTCTATGTCCTCGATGCTCGGTAGAGCACTCTTGAAGTCTGCAGGATAGACCTTTGACAGTTCGTATTCGGAAATACCTATCGGTTGAGAACTTGATTCAAGGGCATATTGGGCAAGGACATTGTCTTTTGTCTTGCAGATAAGCAATCCGATTGTCGGATTGTCTGCCGGGGTCTTCAAAATATGGTTGACAGCAGACACATACGTACCAAGCTGTCCGACATCTCCAGGTTGGAATTTTACGGCCTTGACTTCTATGACGACATAACAACGCAATCTCGTGTTGTAAAACAACATATCAATGAATTGCTCTGTATTTCCTACCACAAGGCGGTATTCTCGCCCCATAAAAGCGAACCCGGTTCCGAGTTCCAGAAGGAATTGCTCGATGTTTTTCATCAGAGCCTGCTTCAGTTCCTCTTCCTTGTATGGCTTTGTCAAAGCAGCAAAATCAAACAGATATGGGTCTTTAGTCATTTCCTGTGCAAGGTCGCCTTCCGGGAGGGTCAATGAGAAATTGGTGGCAGCCTTTCCTTCCGGTTCTTTTAGGTCTAGATCGATTGCATTCAAAAGGACCGCCCTCGACCAGCCTTTCTCAAGAGTCAGGCGCACATAGTAGAATGCCCTTTTCGGGTTGTTGTAGAATTTGTCAATGAGATAGCGCTGATGACCCCAGGGAATTCGGAATATGATGGACTTCAGCTGTTCATATTCAGTTTTACCCACAAGTTGTGGGTAAAATGTATCGAGTTGAGAATAAAGAGAGTAAAATCTTTTCGCATATCCAAGATTAGTTGGTGATAAGCCTTTGACACCAGGCCGTGCAGATGTCAGATCTTGAGTGATTGAGTTGATGACTCCTTCACCCCACCTGCTTTCAGCTTTTTTCTTTATGATGTCTTCTCCGGTTGACCAATAGAACCTGAGCAACTCTTCGTATGCCTTGACTGTTGCACGGATTTGACAACTGCGGTAACGTTCAACAAGTTGATTTATCCAGAGGCTATAATCGCTGTCGACATTTATTAATTTACTCATCTTATTGTCTCCTTTGTTTTGCAAATATAGTTCTTTATTTGTTATTTCTTTCGGTATCTCCCATACTCAATCTTCACAACCTTGCCTGTCTCAATCCATTTCTTGATGTAGCGGTCAGCGGATGGAGCCGGAATGCCGAGGGTGGTGGCGAGTTTCTGATAGGACTGGCGGTCAAAAGATTCCGGGAGGGTGTCGAGGAAGGTCTGTTGCCGGGTGTTGGAGGGTGCTGTGACCATTGGCTCTTCGACTTGTGGGAGGGTGCTGAAGACCTTGTCGATGTGAACAATTAGGACATCGCAGATGGTCAGGGCGGTGCGGAAGTCGGATTCCATACAGGTCAGGGGCGATGAGAGGTCGCCAGTTTCGAGGATTCGCAGGGCTGTCAGGATCAGGATTATCCGGAATGTGGAGAGACCGAGACGGCGGATGGAGGCCACGATGAACTCGCCGTAGCTGTCGAGCTGTCGGGTCTGGATGGTGGAGAAGTAGGAGTTGAATCTTGACATCTGGGATGAGGTAAGTTCTACACGGAGGGGCTGCATTGGCTGGAGAAGCTTGTGGAGGGAGTGGAACTCTTCGCCGAGCTGCTTGAAGTAGTCGTCAAGGGCGATGCCGGAGCCACTGTCGAACACGTCGTGCCAGTCGCTCTTGGCATTGAGGTAATAGAAGAGGAAACGGCTGAAAAGGCCGTTCTCGGCATCCTTAATGAGCGAGCGTATCTGCTGTGGCGTGCCCGTGAGAAGTGTGGAGAGGCAGGGAGACTTGATGCTTACATATTCCTTGTCCTTTCGGCGAATGTAGGAGATGGCTTCGTGGTGGAAGGCTTTGCGGAAACCGTCGGAATAGTTGCCATAGTCAGAGTCGAAGGTGTTGGCAAGGGTGTCGCCCTCGGTCTCGAACATCAGGCCGATGCCGTTGTTCTCGTTCAGGGTCTGATAGACGGCTGTGGCGGAGGAGTTGGCTGGGATCAGTAGGAGGCGGAGTGGTGGTTCTTCCGGTTTTTCAAGGGATTTCTTGTTCTTGGAGGCGTTATATTCATTGAGTTTGGACTTGTACTCTTCGCGCTCGGCTTCGTTGAGTTGGCGAAGTTCGTCGTGGATGGGGTCGATGAGGTTTCGGCAAAGGGTTAGACGGCCTTTGCCGGCGGATGCTCTGGCGGTGATGAACGTGAAGAGGTTTGGGTGGATTATGCGTTTGTCGTAGATGCCGGTGACTTTGGTGAGACAGGCGGAGAGGGCGGTCAGGGAGCCGAGAAGGAGAATGTCGGCATCTTTGTCGTTGTCGGCCACGGCAACGATTTTCTTGAGGTATTCCGGAAGGTGGTCGCGGATTTTATCGGAGAAGGTAGGGAGATCTTCTTTGGGTTCGGGGATTATCACATTATCAGTTTTATCAAGTTTATCAGGTGATGATGTTGATAATTTTGATAATCTGATAATGTCGGGACGGGTGGAGACTTGGATTCCGGCTTCCTTGGCGAGTTGGAAGAATGTCTTTATGGAGATGCCGGTACCGTGAGAGTGGAGACAGCGGTCGTATTGGGTGTCAGTCGTTTCCGGGGTGTAGTCTGGATGGAGACGGCTGAGGCGGTGGTAGTAGTTTCGGCCAGCCTCTCCGAGTTGGTCGGAGAGGGCGAAGCCGAGGTCACGCCATTGGGCGTATGTCGGGGCAATGTCAACGGAGGCGGTTTCGATGCGGGATGTTATGGTCTCGATGTCGTCGGATGGTGTTGATAACGTAACGGCTGTGCTATGATTTGGCACAGGTTGGAGCCATTCCTGAGGATTGAATATCTTTTTGTTCATATTGTCAGAAGTATTTGGGATTGAGGTATGCGTTGGGGTCGTGCGGAAGGAAGCAGGCCCGGCTTATGTCTTTGCCGGATTTGTCGGCTTCGATGCCGTAGGTCTGGCGGACATAGTTGGATATGGCACGGAAGTAATCCGCGTGCGATGCCGTTGTGATGTCTATCGGGATTATCCACTTGAGGCCGTCACCAGAGGGACTGGTGAAGAGCAGCTGAGTCTCGAAGTAGGTGTCTTCAAGGAGTCTGTTGCGTGTGGCTCCAGGGCAAGGGAGATGGTCGAAATCTATGCAGATCAGTCCTGAGTGCAGGATGAGTTCGCGGTCGGCACGGCTTCGGAATATTCCGGAGAAGGTGGCGTAGCTGAAATGTGTGGACTTGTAGGCTCTTGCCATTGTCTTGTCGGCAATGGTACGGAGGGTTTCGGTTGCGTCGGCGGCCTGGCAGGAGGTGATGTAGTCGAAGATGTCTTTCAGGTGAACTTCGGCTGAAGGGTATTTGTTGGTTATGGGGGCATTGAACAGTGAGAATGCCGGGCCTTTATTTGTTTCTGTCGTCATAGCGTTCACGGATTTTGAACATTGTGTAGTTGTCGTGGAGGAGTTTTTCGAGGTCGCTGCGGAGGTAGTAGATTTTGTTGCCGATACGTGTGTAGGGCATTGTTCCATTGCTCCGCAGGGTCTGGAGGGTGCGCTGGCTGATGTGCAGGATCTGCATTATGTCCTGACCGTCAAGGAGGTTGCCGATGAAGTCGGTTGGGAATGGTGTGTTATTTTCCATCATTCTTCCTCCTTCCGAAAAGTTCTATGGCGAGGTCGGCATCAACGATGATTTTGCGTCCGTTCTGACGGACGGCATCCTTGATGAGACCGTCTTTGTATTCTTGCGCAGTCTTGTGGCTTACGCCGAAGAGCTGCTGGATGCCGCGGAGCCCGTAAACATAGCGGACGGGAATACGGGTGTCGTTGGTTACGGATGCAGCTGTTGTCTCACGTATCAGCTGCCTGAGATCTGCAACCGTAAGGGCTGCGATAGGAGTTGTGTCATCGTATAGCATAACTTTTTCATTTTACATTTAACATCTGGCACAACCGGTTGTGTCCATAGTGGACTTTGATATATCGACAGCAAAGGAAAGAAATTACTTTGAGGTTACAATGGTGTAATAAATAACGTTTTACAGGTTTCTTGCGAAAACTTGATAGAATAGAATAAATGAGAATCAAATGACATTAAACGATAAAATCCATTGGACACTTTTTATGATAGTGTCCAATGGATTATCCGTTTGGTTGTGTTTGGTTATAAAATAGTCCGGGAAACCTTAATTTATGTCAAATGATTCTGATGAAAAGTTCCCAGAGTTCAATGGTGCGTGGCAGATGAACCTTGCCTCCTTCCATCACGAGCCAGCCTTCGTCCCTCCAGTTGTAAAGCGTCTGGCGCGAGATGCCGAGACGCTCGGAGAGCTCTTTCATATTGTACAAGATTCGGCTTTTGGCAAGAGCCCTCATCTTCTCGATATGTACCTTCGGCTTGTCAATCTTGATAGCGCAGGTGCTTATGAGGTCTCTGATAGATATGAGCGAGTGAGTTTTGTACACGCCTGTTTTTCTGCCCTTGTCGTCATTTTCCTTCAACCACTTGAGCATATCTGTGACACCTGTGGCATCGAGGCGGATGTTGAGGAGTTCGTGGATGGTCATAGGCTAAAGCTCTTTCAAGATTTCCCAATGTCCGCCGTTGGTTGGGCCAATGTGATTAAGCTTCTTCCCAAGCATCTGCTTGATGTGGTAATATACTCCATCCTTGCTTAATCCGATTTTTTCGGCAATCTCGCTTATCGATATGGAAGGATTCGCTTCAATGAGATGAAGAATCTGCTCTTTTGTAGTAGTTTTTATGGTAGTTGTAGTAGTTTTTGTAGTAGTACTACCAAGATACAACGTCAATTCCACCTGTTCGGGGTCATATAGTTCACGGATGACAGGTTTCGGCCACTTGTTGTATGCCCAGCCTTTTTTGATGGTGTCCACACCGCTTCCGGCTCGTTCTCCCTCTCCTATGAATTCAAACATCTTCTGGAGAATGCTGTTTCTACAGATACTTGTGCCACCTTCATAATACTGCTCGACAGATACCAGAAGAGTCCCTGGGTTACGGAATACAAACCTGTCGGGGTAGTGCTCAATCACTATGCAGTGCATCGCGGTAAGTCGTGCGTGGATAATCGTGTTGACTATAGCTTCCCTCAAAGCTTTGTGGGCTGGTGTGTCATCAACACGGTTTAGCCCCTCGAGTTTGAAAGGAACTGGAAGAGACTGCGCCATTTTCATATACACGCGACGATGGAACTGGTAAAGATTTGCTACCCAGTTGCCGTCAGGATGAATTCTGTCCGTCCAACGGATATCGGGGTCATTGCTGAGTTTCTCCCGAAAATCCACGTAGTAATGCGGCAGGACGCTGAGTATTGTTTCTTCAAGACCAAACATCAGCACTGCCGCCAAAGTGAATCCTTTCTCGCCAGTCTCTGAATTTGACACATAGCCTCCAATCTTCTTGAAGAATTCAAGGTTGGAAAGTTCCGTCCAAGGATGTCCTTCGTGACGGTTGTTATAAAGCTGCCTATACTGGCGAATCGTCGTGTCATCAAAATCCTTTTCAAGAGTAAAATGCGGGAAAGCCTTGGCATCAAGCGGATAGTCTTTGATGTTGGAGTCGGCAAACATCCTCCTGACTTCATCGTCATCAATTAGATAGTCGCCTTCGTGACGACGAACGTATGTGTGTCCGAAGGGATTTTGAGTCAAGTATATCGGCCTCTTGGAATATATGGCACGAGGAATTCTGAAGACAAGTATTGCGGAGCCTTCGAAGTCTTCTTCGGATACATCCGCATCCACAGTCAGGCAGATATTGACCTTGCTCTTATTGTGGACATCATCCCAATACTGCTTCTTGTATTTCGCCACCTGTTCTGCTGTCAGATGATCCAGAGTGAACTTGTGATTCTTCTCCTTGATGCCGAGGACAATGATGCCGCCCGCGGTGTTGCCGAAGGCGGAGTATGTTTCCCAGAAACTACCGGGGAAGCCTCCGAGCGCACTTTTGAATTCGACCTCGGTGTTTTCGCCCTTGTCGCAGAGGTTGCGGATATATGAGTACAATTCCATAATAAAGGCTAATTTATGATTTTTCTCGCGATGCTACAATTTATCCCTTCAGTCCGTTCTCAAAAATCGCCATCTGTTCCGCTTTCACCTTCTCCGCGATGTCAATATACGGTTTCATCGCCTTGTAGTCGCAATGTCCGGTCCATTTCATCACGACCTGCGGAGGAATGCCGGATGACAGGGCAAAACAGATGAAGGTGCGCCGTCCGGCGTGTGTCCCGATGAGTTCATATTTCGCCTGGGTAGTTTCCTCTCTCTGGCCGACCCGGAAACACACTCTGGTTATCGGGTCGTTGATCTCGCACAATTCACAGATGTCTTTCAAATACTCGTTCATCTTCTGGTTGGAAATCACTGGGAGGGCCGTTCCGTTCGGGAATCTGCAATCTTTATACTTGCCAAGAATCTCTTTCGCGAATGAATTGAGATTGATGGGGAGGCGGTCATTGGTCTTCTGGGTGGTGACATAAATATAATCTCCGCTGATGTCGGTGCGTTTGAGCGCGGCCATATCAGAATAGCGGAGGCTGGTGAACGCGCAGAAGCAGAACATATCTCTGGTTTTGGCAAGTGCCGTGGCATCGTGGACTACCTTTTCATATTCGTCACCCTCGTAATTATGCAGTTTTACTTTCGTTCCATTGGCGGGGATTTCATATCTATACACTTTCATCAGTTCATCCTTTGTCAGGAAAATGACTGGTTTCTCGATCACCTTGAACTTCGGTTGAACCAGTCCTATCTCCCGGTTGGCGGCGTAGCCTTTTCTGATTGCCCAGTTGAGGAACCAGCGCAAGTTGAGGTAGTGTTTCTGTACGGTTTTTTCTTCCATTTTGGCGTGGACGCGGAGATAGCGGACGAATGCATTTATGCCGTCATCGTTGAAAAAGTCGAAAGAATTGCCCTTCGCCACTGCGAGGAGGTGCTTGCGGAATGCTGCCCAGCATTCCATAGTGCCGGAAGTCCACTGATTCGAGATGCTCTGCTCACGACGGAACTCGTCGAAATACTGGATAGCGGACGGACGCTTGGGCGTGGTGTCAATCGGCTCGCCGTTTTCATCGAGGTCAACATCTTCTGGTGTGGCATCAGGATTATAGCTGCTAATGATTTCCTTGAGCTTATCAACTGACGGACGTACACGGCAGGTGTTCTCAAATTCGAGGACTGCACCTTCGATACCGCTGAGGTAACGGTTGATGAATGCTGAGGTCTGTTTTTTGGAGTTGGTCTGATGCGGTTTGACGCGCATTTTGTCTTTGTCCCAGACTTCATCGTTGATGCTGAAACCGGTTGTCGATTGAATCCTTGCTCCCTTCACAATAGCCGACAGGCGGATGGGATGTTCTCCTTTCTTATTGGCTCGGCTCTCCAAATAATAGATTACAGGCATAATCAGTTCCCTTAATTTTTACGCCCAAATTTACGCCCACTTTTTGATATATCCAAATAAATTGATAGAAACTGTACTATATTTATATTTGTGTAAATCAATTATTTGCGTTATTATGTAAAATTAATACAGACCAAGGTGGCAATCCCTCCCTCTCCGCTGAGAAATCATCGCAAGTTATTCTGAATAAGATGCTTGTGATGTTTTTTTTATGGTGGCCTATCAAAGAACCGGCCTATTATGGAATCAAGTCCAAAAGTATGCCAACCTTGCGGAACGATACGTCCACGAGGTCGTGAAGCGTTATGTGGCTGTAGCCTCTATCGGAGAACGCGGGTCAAGTCCAAACCACGTGTTAAAGAAAGGGCTCTGCCTTGTTAACTGAATTTGTTATTTCGCGCCAACGTCAAAGTCAGCACTGTCGGCCAAAGAAGTTGTCTGCTGATGGCTTGTCACCGGTTGGTTCAACAGTTTGTCAAGCGAAAGCCTTGTTGGCTGGACAAGAGGGATCGGACGACATTCATTGACTATAATGTCGTTCAAAACCGACAAATGGAGGGGTTCGACGGCACTTCGCAGCAAAAATGTCGTTCTATCTCTCAACTATTAGTCTGTACCCTGATATTAGTCTGTCCCCTGACCGAAGGTCAATGACGCGGCTCAATGTCTGGCCACAATCAGAACGGACTTCTTGGGGCGTAATTTGTAAATCATTGTTAATAAATAGTTTAAGCATTGGTCTTTAGCGATTTAACACTCAAGGCAAAGTGTTAACTATATGATAATTAATGCATTTCCTGCCACTCGTTGACACTAAACGTGTTGCGTTTAGACATAGAGAGTGGGAGATGTTAATTCTTATGAAAATGAATCAGACAATGATTTACCTTGCGTTAGCTCCGTTGTTTGGAGGGCATGGCGGCCCTTTACCCGGATAGGGCGCGCGAAGCGCGTAGGCCGCCAAGTCCTCCTGGCAACGGTGCCCCTAACCGAAGATATCCATGTGACAGCGTCCAGCAACGCTATGCTTTGTAATAAGACTTTCAAGACACAACTCAGTGGTGTTTCAGATATTAAGTATTTCCTATGCCAGCTATCGAAGATGTATGCCTAAACACATACTATTGGACTTGATCCGTGAACGCCTGGAGGAACGGCAGCAGCCTGCCGGTGTCGAGGCGGAGTCCGAGGATGGCTTTCAGCATAAGGGCGGTCTCCTCAACTTTCTGTCCGGCGCGGAAGAATACTTTCGTGATGGGTGTGTTGGAGCCGCAGAGCTCGTAGAGGTCTTTGAGATAGTAGTTCATATTTAGTTGGCGATAACAGGCAGAGCTAAACCTTTTGGAAATGGCTCGTTTTCATATTTCTTCAGGATTGTTTTTGCAAGGCTGTTGAGGTCAAAAGGTAGCCTGTCATTTGTTTTCTGTGTGGTCACGTAGAGGCAGTCTCCGATGATGTCCGTTTTCTTGACTTTCGCCATATCGGAGTATCGAAGAGATGTGAAAGCGTTGAAACAGAAAATGTCTCAGGTCTTTGCCAAGGCTCCTGCTTCGTGAACTGTCTTTTCGTATTCATTGCCATCCATATCCTTTAATGTCACTTTCGTGCCGCTTTTTGCACAAAAAAACTGGCAACCTCACGGCGGCCAGTCTGTCATTAAAAGTTCTTTGTTTATAGTGAAACTGAACTGAGTTCGGATCCTATTCTGTGGATGGCTTTGAGGATCTTCTTCGTGGTCTTCTCCCCAGGGAAGGCGGCACCGCTCTTGTATTGGCGCATCTTGCTTTCGTTGATGCCGGCATACTGGGCGAAACGGCTGGCATTGATGAAGCAAAAGTCCTCAAAGAAGGATGGAATGTCGTAGCGGAAAGTCACCTGATATTCTTCAGGAACACTATCCCCGTCAGCGATGGCCAATTCGCGGCAGTCCTCTACGCACTCGTGGAAATCGGCTTTCGCTTCCTCGACAGTATCGCCATAGCCTCCGAAATGATTTCTGCCGAAGCTTTGGGCAGACGTGATAGCATATCGCCCGTCCGGCCCCTTCTCAATTATTGCTGTTATCTTAAACATAATAGTCTTTGAAAAAAGTTCTAAGCCATTCAGAATCTGAACTCAAGAATGGGCATGGATTAAATCCCTGCCTGCTTCTTGATGTTCTCAAGTGTTCCTGTGCGGATTTCCTGAGAATCGTGCCTCGGAACCGGGAATCTTTCCCCAGTAATCGGAGACTCCCATATTTCGTGGGAAGTTCCCTGACGAACGAGAAAGCATCCATTCTTCCGAAGCAACCGCTTCAATTCAGAACTCTTCATATAACAAAGAACTTTACGGCTACAAAAGTAGCGTATTTGTTACTATTTTCCAAGTTTTTCTACCTTTTTCTCATTCTCTTTTTCTCATTCATATTTAATGGAAAAAGCCCCCGGATTTCTCCGAGGGCCGTGGCCGTTGCCTGTGTGCAATAATCAAGCGAACTTTATGGCCGTAAGTTCCTTTGCGAAGTGGTTCACACCGTTCTGGATCTTGCTGATTGTCTTGCGGCTCGGCTTGCGTCTTCCGTGAAGATAGTGGCCAAGCTGAGCCTGGCTGACCCCTGTGAGCTTTTCAAGACCGGAGAGGGAGAACACCCCGGCATACTCTGACAAGAAACTTGCTGTGTCATAGTAAAATTCAAACTCAACATCCGCAGCTTTATGGCCTTCCTGCTCATAGATTTTCTTCATCCCTTCGTATACCCCAAGAAAATCCTTTATGGTATCCTCTACGGTCTTACCTTCACCTATACAGCCGAATTCGAGTGGGGAATCTTCAATATATGCTGAATACCCACACTCGGCTTTCTCGATAAATACCTTAACCTTAATTTTATCCATATCAATATCTCCTTAATCAAGAGGGGGTTGGGGCTATTTAAGCCCCGCATCCCTCAAAATTGATTTTTAATGTCCCCGTTGCGACTTCCTGATTCTTGTGGTTGCTTGTCGTAAACTTTCTGTTTGTTTTTGGGCTGAACCACACAGGATGCCCACATTGCTGCTCTCCGGTGGGGTAACATCCGAATTTGAGCAGTTTCCTTTCTAACTCGCTATATTTCATAGAGCTCCTTGATTATTGCACTACAAAAGTAGGAATTTTCCTACACTTTGCCAAATTTTTCTATCATTTTATGTAACTTTTTTCTCATTATATGAAAGCAAAAGCCCCCGGAAACGAATCCGAGGGCCGCGACTGACGCCTTGTGAGGTCTACCAAACAATCACGCAAATATGGCGTCAAGATCTCTTGAAATGTTCTGAAGCCCCGTGCGGATGCGATCTTCCTGCGCTTTTCTTGGCTTTGTCCCGTGTGTGTATGCCCAAAGTTGTTTTTGTGAGATTCCCGTAACCTTCTCAAGGGTGGCCAGAGAGAACCATCCCTTGCTGAGATAGAAATCCATAAGGCTCAAAGCATCGACGGTGTAAGTTATGGTGAATTCTCCGTCCAAGAACTCAGGATACTTGAACCCCTCCTCTTTAGCCGTAGCCTTATAGAGCGCCATCTGCTGAAGCATATCAGCCTTGGCTTCTTCAATTGTGTTGCCCATACCAGAGAATATCTCGTTCTTGCAATAGACGGAATATGTTCCGTCTGAAGCTCTCTCAATAATTGCTGAAATCTGTTTCATATCATTCTGTGTTTTTGGAGGAAAGGGGCTTATTTAAGCCCCATATCCTTGCTAATCTTTTTTACAAGTCCCGTTCCCATTTCTTTGGATCCGTGGTAAGGGACGGGATAAGTTATGGATCCTTTCTTGTAGATTACGTGGCTGCCTGCTTTCCTTAAGTATGTCCAGCCATTTCGTTCTACCCATCTGTGAAATTCATCTGACTTCATATCGCGTATTGTTTGGTATTGCAAAGATAGTAATATTTCCATTATTGACAAAATTATTTAATGGAAATCTTACTATTATTTTCTATATATTGCAAATAAGTCCCCTCGTGGAATGTTACCCTCAGCCAATATCTTAGGCTTTGAATATTCCTGCTCATGCTGCCTGTTAAAGTGCGCTTGCAGGGCGATGGCCACATCGTGGCTGAACTCCCCGTTCCTGACATAGACTGTGATGTCATTGAAGTGTATGGAGACACGATCGCCAATATCCGCGAAGTTCGAGGAAATTCTTGCAGCCATCATAATCGAAGTAGCATTCAGTCTGTCCGTCTTTCTTCTTGGACTCAATCCAGAATTGTTCATCCGCTTCAACCGGTTGGGTCGCCTGCCAAAATATCTGGCAAAATGGGGTCAAGTCCGCAAAATACGCTATATTAGCGGAAAATTAAGGAAGAGATGAAGATTGTGTTTTTGGATGCCGGGACGATGGGGACATCGTCTTTGGTACCGATTGAGAGAGAGGGAGAGTTGACGGCATGGCCGAATTCGACGCCGGATGAGGCGTTGCGGAGGGTGAGCGAATGCGATGTTTTGATTGTTAACAAGATAAAGGTGAATGACCGGCTGCTGGAGGCCGCTCCGAGACTTAGGCTGGTGTGCGAGGCTGGCACCGGCGTCAACAACATTGATGTCGAGGCCTGTTCGAGACACGGTGTGGCAGTCAGAAATGTGGCTGGATATTCCACGGACTCCGTTGTCCAGGAAACATTCATGCATATTCTTAACCTTCTGGGCAACGGAGCCTATTTTGACAATGTCGTGAAGTCGGGGGTGTATTCCCGCAGCGGGTTGTTCACTGATTATTCTAGACCATTTATTGAGATGGTCGGCAAGACATTGGGAATCATCGGCCTGGGCGCCATCGGGACCAAGGTCGCTAAGATCGGGATCGCCTTCGGGATGAGGGTGATCTATTATTCAACTTCCGGCACGAACCATAACACTGAATATCCTTCCGTACCTCTCGAAAGCCTTATGCGAGAGTCTGATGTGATTTCAGTCCATGCTCCGTACAATGAACGCACTGCCGGCTTGGTCGGAGAGAGGGAACTCAGGATGATGAAGCCGAAGGCGATCATTGTGAATATGGGGCGCGGAGGAATCGTGGTTGAGGACGCTCTGGCCAAGGTCGTAGACGAGGGGGTCATCGGAGGTGCGGCTCTGGATGTATATTCCATCGAACCGATCCCCGAGGAGCATCCGCTCCTTCACACCAGGCACCCGGAACGTCTCAGCCTGACCCCGCACATCGCCTGGGCCAGTATAGAAGCCCGTGAGCGTCTCATCCAGTCCATCGCCGACAATATCGCAAAAGGTTTTTAACCTTTCGCGATATTATCATATATCCAACCCCCAGTCACTTCGTGACAGCCCCAGAGGGGCACGGGGAAAAGATTCCCCGAAACCCCTTCGGTCGCTTCGCTCCTATTTTGTGATTATTGGAAACAATTCTGATAAAGCTATTTTTATAGTACGCTTCGACAGGTTCAGCGACCGAAACGTATATTCTGGCAGATAAATCTCGAAAGTTGAGAAGCGGCGATCATTCGCTGGCACCATTTACCCGGATAGGGCGCGAAGCGCAGGTGCCACGAGTGATCGTCGCTTCTCAGCGTCAAAATGAAAATATTCTTACTTGATGTGCGCGATTGAGTAGACCGGAGCGATCTTCTCAAGGCGGTTGCGGCCGTAGAGCCCGTCAAGTTCGGCGAGGAATATGAACTCGGTGACCTTGACGCCATATTCCTTTCCATCGACAGCGATCTTCAGGGCGTCGAGCGCTTTCGCTATTCCTTCGGCGGTGCCGCCGGTGGCGAGGACATCATCGATGATGGCGACCTTGAATATTCCATCCTCCGCCTTGCCGGCCGCGATGTCGGATTTGCGGAAGTAGAGGTTGTCGGGGCCATATTCCTTCATGATCTCGATGCTTTGCAGGTCATCGCCGGAGTGAGGCAGTTTCCCCTTCTTGCGGAAAGGAACGACATTCGTCACACCGCTGTCTGAGGTCAGCAGGGGAGCGCAGAACAGGAACGCGCGCGCCTCGGGGGCGGCCACTGTCGGAGCCGTGACGTGCTTGCCGATCTCGTCGATCAGTTTGGTGAAGACTTCTTTATCCTGCATGAAAGGCATTATGTCGACGAAATTGATTCCCTCCTTGGGGAAGTTCTGATAGAATTTCAGTGTCTCTTCAAACATGGCTGTTGATAACTTTGTGAATATTGTTCGGCAAAGTTATGGACTTTCTCTGACATTTGTGTTAATTTTGTCCTTTAAAATTCATAAAGGAACAAGTCAAATTCCTTAATATTTATGTCAAACAAATCAATCATCGCCGCCGCAGTCGCAGCGCTCGCCTTTTCTCTAGGAGCAAAGGCTCAGACCAACCTTCAGACCTTCTACGATTTCGGAAAGGATCGCGGTCACTTCACCACCACTCTCGAGGGTTTCTACGGAGACAAATGGGGCAACACCTTCTTCTTCGTGGACTATGACTACAACTCGAAGAATGAGAACGACAAGGTCTATGCGCCAAACGGAACCTACTTCGAGATCGCCCGCTGCCTGAATTTCTGGCAGAACACGAAATTCGCCCCGTTCAGCTTCCATGTCGAGTATAACGGCGGTGTCTACAACGGCTACACCATCAACAACGCCTTCCTTTTCGGAGTTGACTGGTTCCTTCACAGCAATGATTTTAAGAATACGCTGAATCTCAAGGCTCTTATCAAGACGATTAACTACAACGATGGCAAGAACCTTGACGGCAACAAAATGAAGAGTGAGATTCCTCTTCAGCTCACCGCTGTCTGGGGCATGCAGGATCTGTTCGGTGTGGCCGGACTCCGTTTCTCCGGATTCGCTGATTTCTGGTGGGAGGATCACACTGTCTGCCCTTACCTCAGCGACAAGTCAAGTGGCTATCGTGATTGGACGAAACCTGAGACGGCACACTTCGTGTTCCTCTCAGAGCCGCAGCTCTGGTACAACATCGGCCAGCACTTCGGGGTTGACAACCTCAATGTCGGTACCGAAATCGAGCTCTCTTACAACTTCGGAACAGGAAAGGGCTTCTTTGTACGTCCTTGCCTCGGAACAAAGTGGGTATTCTAAACATTCAACGACCTTGACAATCCAAGACAATGGCTGAGACAAAAACACAGACCGCCGAGCCTAAGAAGACAGGCTGGCTGACCAAACTGTTCGGATTTGATCCGTCCACGATGAAGGTGTCCACCGAGATCGTCGCCGGCATCACCACATTCCTTGCTATGTCCTACATCCTCGCCGTCAACCCGTCAATCCTGGCTGACTGCGGAATGGACAAGAACGCCCTCTTCACCACCACGGCCGTGGCCTCCATCCTCGCCACCCTCGTGATGGCATTCTACGCCAAGCTACCGTTCGCCCTCGCCCCGGGCATGGGTCTGAACGCCTTCTTCTGCTACACGGTCTGCCTCGGCATGGGCTACACATGGCAGTTCGCGCTGACCGCCGTCCTTATTGAAGGTATAATATTCATAATACTCACACTGACAAGTGTCCGCGAGGCGATCGTAAACGCCCTGCCTCTGTCGCTGAGAAAGGCGATCGGAGCCGGTATCGGCCTGTTCATCGCCCTGATCGGTCTTAAGAGCGGCGGAATCGTGGTTGACGACCCTGCCACCCTCGTGAACCTCGGCGACATCACCAGCGGAGCCGGACTTCTTTCAGTAATCGGCCTCGTCATCACCGGCATCCTTGTCATTCTGAATATCCCTGGTGCCCTTCTGATCGGCATCATCGCGACCGCCATCATCGGCATCCCTATGGGAATCACCCAGTTCCAGGGATTTGTCGACACGCCGCCGTCCATGAAGCCTATCTTCTGCCAGTTCACCACGGACGCCTCGCAGATCTTCAGCCTCGACATGCTCGTTGTCGTGTTCACATTCCTGTTTGTGGACATGTTCGACACGATCGGAACTCTCGTGGGTGTCACGACAAAGGCCAACATGACCGACAAGGACGGCAGACCTGTCCGCATGAACCAGGCCTTCATGGCTGACGCCATCGGAACCGTCACCGGCGCATGCCTCGGAACCAGCACCGTCACCACCTATGTGGAAAGCGCCTCCGGTGTGGCTCAGGGTGGCCGTTCTGGTCTCACCGCGTTCTCCGTGGCAGCCTGCTTCGTCCTGGCCCTGTTCTTCGCTCCGGTCTTCACCGCCATCCCAGGCTCGGCCGTCTGCCCGGTACTTGTATTCGTAGGTCTCTTCATGCTCAGCCCGATCAAGGACATTCCGCTTGATGACTTCTCCGAGTCTATCCCGGCTTTCCTCACGCTGATCCTCATGCCGATGACATATTCCATCTCCAATGGTATTCTCCTTGGCCTTGTGTCTTACGTCATCCTCAACATCTGCACCGGAAAGGCCAAGAAGATCGGTTGGTTCATGTATGTACTGTCAATTTTAGTGATTCTAAAATACATTTTCCTATAATTGATTATTGCGTAATGAATTAACAATATAGTTGTGTAATTGTTAATAATTTTAGCGATATTTTTTGCCCATAAAGCCGAAATATCTGCTATCTTTGTAGAAGTCGGTTCGACTCCCGTGAAAAGGGGCGGACCGACTTTATGGCCGACAAAACTACTTCTCAATACTTATTGAAATAAAAATAACTGAATATGGACGTGACTGTACGCAAGACCAACGGCTCCTATGAGGAGTACGACAAGGTCAAACTGATGAACGGCATACGCGAGGCCTACAAGACCGCCGGTGAGGAATGCCCCGAGGCAGTGGTGGTCTCCATCGCGGAGAACCTCTACATTTACGACAAGATCACAAGCCGTGAGATCAGGCGTCAGGTCGAGGAAAGTCTGATGTCCATCAACAAGAAGGTCGCCGTGGCCTACATCGAGAAGTTCGACGCCGGCCTTGACCTTCGGAAAAAGCGTGACTTCATCCGTGACTACATAGCGGCGTCCAACGCCGCCACAGGCTCCAAGTTCGACGCCAACGCCAATGTCACCCGCAAGAACATCGTGACCCTCGGCCAGGAACTCTACAAGGAGAACAACATCAAGCAGAACCGCTACATCATGAAGGACAAGATCAAAGCCCTTTACGGCCGTTCGCTCGCCAGCCAGTACATCAAGGATCTGGAGAGCCATGTCCTCTACAAGCACGATGAGAGCGGCACCCCGGGCTACCCTTACTGCGTGGCCATCACGATGTACCCGTTCCTTGTGGACGGTCTGATCAAGCTCGGAGGTGTCTCCGTGGCTCCGACCGACCTCAAGTCATTCTGCGGCGAGTTCATCAACCTGGTATATTCCATCTCCTCACAGTTCATGGGGGCTGTGGCGACACCTGAGTTCCTGATGTACCTTGACTACTTCATCCGCAAGGACTACGGTGACGACTACCTCGATCACCTTGAGGACGTGGTGGAGATGAACGCCAAGAAGAGGACCCTCGTCAAGGTCATCGACAACTACTTCCAGCAGGTTGTGCATTCCATGAATATGCCTGCGGGCAACCGTGGCTACCAGACAGTGTTCTGGAACATCAGCTACTTCGACGAGAGCTATTTCCGCGGGGTGTTCGGTGACTTCCGCTTTCCGGACGGGACGGAGCCGAAGTGGGAGACCCTCTCCTGGCTTCAGAAGCATTTCATGAACTGGTTCAACGAGGAGAGGAACCGCTACATCCTGACTTTTCCGGTCGAGACGATGGCTCTGCTGACCGATGGCAAGGACGATTTCATCGACAAGGAATATGCCGACTTCACGGCCGAGATGTGGTCGAAGGGCCACAGTTTCTTCTGCTACCTGTCAGACAGTCCGGACAGCCTCGCGAGCTGCTGCCGTCTTCGCAACTCGATCACAGAGTTGGACAAGGTCGATGAGTCACACAACCACACCACGCATCAATATTCAATGGGAACGGCTTCTGTGTCAACTGGTTCCAAGTCTGTCATGACAATCAACCTCAACAGGCTCATCCAGCTTGCCACCAGACGTTACTTTCTGGAGAAGAAAGGCGTCGTGGTGGATGGATCCAAGGCGTTGTCAAGGGCCGATTATGACAAGAACCAGCTTTATGAATATATCCGCGAGGCCGTGACCGAGGAGACCGAGAGGGTGCACAAGTACCAGAAAGCCTTCAACGAGATCATCAAGGATTTCCTCGCCGCGCACATGCTGGATGTCTATCAGGCCGGCTTCATCGACATGAAGAGGCAGTATCTCACGATCGGCGTGAACGGCCTTACGGACGCCGCCGAGTTCCTTGGCCTTACGATCAGCCCTAATCCTGAGTACAACGAGTTTGTGGATGTCATCCTTGAGACCATCAACAGGTCGAACAAGAAGGACAAGACCTCCGACACGATGTTCAACACCGAGTTCGTGCCGGGCGAGAACCTCTCGGGAAAGAACTACAAGTGGGATCAGAAGGATGGGTTCTACGTCTCTCCGAAGCATAACATGTACAGCTCGTACTTCTACAATCCGGAGGACGACTCCCTGTCGATGATCGACAAGTTCAAGCTGCACGGCAACGAGTATGTCAAGCATCTTGACGGAGGCTCCGCCCTGCACATGAACGTGGCCGAGCATCTGTCCAAGGACCAGTACCGCCGGTTGCTCAAGACCGCCGCGCATTACGGTACGAACTATTTCACATTCAACTGCCGCAACACTGTCTGCAACGACTGCGGGTACATCAGCAAGGACACCCTTGAGGTCTGCCCTAAGTGCGGAAGCCACAATCTGGACTATCTTACCCGCGTGATCGGTTATCTGAAGCGTGTGTCGTCGTTCAGTGAGATGCGTCAGGTCGAGGCCGCCCACAGGTTCTACAACCACGACGGAGTGTCGCAAGCCAAGGAGGAGGCTCCTAAAGCATGATAAAATACGTCCCTGAGATGACCTCCGTGGTCATCGAGGAGATTCCCGACAGAGTTACCTTGGCGGTCGACATCAGTAACTGCCAAGGTAATTGCGTAGGGTGTCATTCTCCTTTTCTGAAGACCGATGTCGGTGTGGAACTGACCGAGGAAGTGATAGACTCTTTGGTGGCTGACAATTTCGGGGTGGATTGTTTTCTGTTTCTGGGCGAGGGAAGGGATCCTGAATCCTTGCTGAGGTTGGCCGCCCACGTCCGTTCGACTGGGCTCGCCGTGGCTTTGTATTCCGGACGTGCTTCTGTTGAGGATGAGATATTCACCGTTTTTGATTATGTGAAGGTCGGTCCGTACATCGAGTCTTTTGGACCGCTGAACTCAAGGACCACCAACCAACGGCTCTACAAGGTTTCTCATGATGAGTCCGGCTATTTGCTGACGGACATCACGTCCCGTTTCTGGCATAGAGGGATTGATCCTAATACGAGGTAAGACGTCGCTTCGGCAGGCTCAGCGACCGCACATGGGGAGGGGCGCTTCGGGGGGCTTGGCGGTCATCATGGCGTTGGTCGCTGAGCTTGTCGAAGCGACTGTCCAGTGAAATAATATTCTGAAAATTTTGTAAATATTCGCTTGAAATACAAAGAATAATGCTTAGAAGCTGTTTTGATTTGTTTGAAATGTTCTTTGAGGTGAAAAAATCTTCAAACAAACAAATCAAAACAGCTTCTTAACTTCTCATCTTTGACATTTACTTTTAGAGAGGAAGAGAGGAAGATACGAATTTCGTTTGACAAAAAAAGAGAGGCCAGAGGCCTCTCTGGTGAGAATATGGGGAAAATTATGTGTCAAACTTCCGGGGAAAATGGAAAAAAAGTCTTGCATTTGTCATTAGGAAAAACTATCTTCTCATCTTTGACACTTCCCAATTTAAAAATAGTGCCCCAAGACCACCGTGGCAGCGATTTTGGGGCTTTGG
>CAKULN010000002.1 GCA_934667175.1 uncultured Bacteroidales bacterium
TCACACTCGGAATAGCATTCAGCGGGTGGTTTTTGAAGTGATGAGCATGCTCATCACTTCCACCCACCCCCCCCCCCAGTCACTGCGTGACAGCCCCGGTGGGGCACGGGGAAAGGATTCCCCGAAACCCCTTCGGTCGCTTCGCTCCGAGTGAGCGTGTATAGATAGAAGATTAAAAATAAATATTCAAATACAACAGATTATGAGACAAGGTTTTAAATTTGCGGCTGTGCTGATGGCTTCGGCACTCGCCGCAGTGGCCTGCGACAAGAATTCCACAGACCCGACCTCCGCTAAGGAGGAAACGCTCCAGAAGGTGAACGAGACTTTCGTGGACAACACAGTGATTCCTACTTACAGGAATCTCGCAGACAAGTCGCTTGACCTTCAGGCGGCTATCGAGAAACTTCAGGCGAATCCTACGGACGCCAACGTCAAGGCTGCCTGTGACCTTTGGAAATCCGCCCGCCAGTACTGGGAGTGGAGCGAGGCATTCCTTTTCGGGGCTGCGTCCAAGTACTATATCGACCCGCACATCGACACCTGGCCTCTTGACAAGGTCGCCCTTGAGAACCTTCTCGACAGCGAGAAGATGATGGCCGACATTGAGAACACGGTCGCCAACCTCAACAACGGACTCGTAGGGTTCCACGGCATTGAATATATCATATTCCGTGACGGTAAGGAGCGTGCCGCTTCCGCCATCCCTGCGAAGGAGCTTCTTTATGCCGCCGCTGTCGCCAAGGATCTGTCTTTGAGCGCCGCGAGGCTTGAGGCCGCCTGGGCCGGGCTTGACAATGTCACGGCTGCAAAGAAGGAACTCATAGAGGAGGCCGAGATGGAGCCGGAGGATGATTTCGGAGAGCAGATGAAACTTTGCGGTCAGGCCGGAAGTGTCTGGAAATCAGTCACGGCCGGCAGCGAGCAGATCATCGAGGGATGCAAGGACATCGTGGACGAGGTCGGCAGCCAGAAGATCGGCAAGCCTTACACAGGTGAGGACGTGAACTACATCGAGTCTCCTCATTCATGGAACTCTATCGAGGACTTCTACGACAACATCGTCAGCGTCCGCAACGCCTATTTCGGAGCTCTCGGAGCGACATCCGCGCAGACATATTCAGTGAGCGCCTATCTCGCCGGTGTTGATCAGGCAGCCAATGAGGGAGTCATCTCCGCAATCGAGAAATGCCTTGAGAAGATCGCTGCGATGCCTAAGCCGTTCGTCAAGAACTACAAGGACGCGAAGGTCAAGGATGCGATCGATGCCTGCAACGATCTTAACGATGCTCTTGAGGTGGCGCGTCAGGCATTGATTAATGACTAAGGTGAATGTTCTTTGAAGTGAAAATAACGCCGCCGGTTCCTTTGGAAGAAGCGACTGAAATGGAAGTTGTTCACTCTCGGAATTATTAATGAATATCCAAGGATTGGCCGGTTTTCCGGCTGATCCTTTAACCAATATTAAGATTATGAATAAATCACTGCTGATACTTTCTGCCACCCTTTTAGCCTTCACCGCCTGCAACGGCAACGGAGGCACTGACGAACCGGAAAAGCCTGCTGAACTTAGTGACGAGTGGTACGCTGGAGGAAAGCTCGGAACTGCTTTCAACTCAAGCGCCTCGGCTTTTGAACAGCCGACTCCTGTGATCGAGAACTCCGGAATGATCCAGTCATTCAAGAATGGAGAGATGTTCTTCGAGAGGGATTTCAATGAGAACAAGGATGGGGCTTTCAGCGGCCTCGGCCCGTTGATGGTAAGGCGCGGATGCCTCTACTGCCACCCTAACTACAGCCACGGCAAGCGTCAGACCGAGTACAAGGCTGACAAGACCGGCAACGGCTATCTGCTTGTCATCACGGACGACACGGACACCTACCTCAGCTCCGTGACCGGAATGCCTCAGACACTTGCTGTCGCTCCTTTCAAGGCACCGATTGATGAGAGTAAGATCCGGATCGACTGGCTTGAATATACCGATGAATGGGGAAACGAATTTCCTGACGGAGAGCGTTATAGCCTGATTTACCCTGAAGTTGCCATTCCTGAGGACGCATTCTATGTCCCGCTTGAGGTCACAAAGAACGGTTTCACATCAGAGGTGCCATATTCAAACGTCCGTTTCAGGGTCGAGTCCACGATCGGAGTCTATGGAGTGGGGTTGTTGGATGCGATTGATGACGCTGACCTCAAGGCTCAGTACGCCAAGGAGGAGTCTTTCGGTGCCAAGTTGAATCCGGCTATTTTTGCAAATGGGGAGTGGACGAGCCTTTACGGCAAGACAACTCACCCTAAGCGTTTCACCTATGCGTTGAGCCGCGGTCCGCTTCAGGATGCCGCCGGGGCGAACGCTATCTGGAACATCACCAATGTCACCAGAAGCGACAGGCGTTACCACTATATGACGGCTACCTACGCCAAAGTGGCCTCGCATGATCCTGATGTTCAGAAAGATTTCTACAAATATTTCCCTGAACAGAACAAGACAGGCAATGTTCGGGATGACATCTACAATTATCTGATGGCCAAGGATCTGTCCCCGGAGATGACAGATGATGAATATGCCGATTTCATGATCTGGCACAGGGGTCTGGCTGTCCCTGCGGCAAGGGATATGGACGATCCGGAGGTTATCAAAGGCAAGGAACTCTTCACGAAGATTGGCTGCGCCACTTGTCACCGTCCGAGCTGGGTGACCGGTGAGGACAACGTGACGGATCCGAACGGCTTCTTCAAGGATAACGATCCAAGGCTTCCACGTTATCCTCATCAGACCATCTGGCCTTACACTGACATGGTCCAGCACAGGCTTTACATGAAGAATGACATCCGCACCGGTTGGTGCAGGACGACTCCTCTTTGGGGCCGTGGCCTGAGCGAGTTGGTGGCCGGCGGAGTTGACAGGCTTCACGACTGTCGCGCCAGAACAGTCATCGAGGCGATTATGTGGCACGGCAGCGCCCAGAGCGATGCCCGTGAGTCTGTCGAGAATTTCCGCGCCCTCTCCAAGTCGGAACGTGACGCTGTGGTTAAGTTTATAAATTCGATATAATATTTGAACACAAATCCTCCAAGGTCGCGGTTGATCGGCTTTGGAGGTATGCTTTGATTATGACGAGGCTTTTTGCGGGGCGGCCGGCGGCCCTGATTCTGCACATTTCGCTGGCGGTGATTCTGGCCGGAGCGCTTGTGACGACATTTTCGGCCAAGAAGGGGACACTTCACGTGCGTGAAGGAGAATCCGTTGACGCTTTCGAGAGCGTTGACGGTTCTGTCGGTGAACTGCCATTCTTGGTCGCGCTTGAAGGCTTCGAGGTTGTCTGGCATTCAGGCACGGATGCGCCTGCGGATTTCCGTTCACGGCTCCGTTTCATAAAGAACGGAGCGGTTCTTCGGGAGGGCGAGGTGAGAATGAACCACATTCTGTCCTGCAAAGGTTATCGTTTCTATCAGACTGACTATGACAGCGATGAGGCCGGTGTGACGTTTACCGTGAGCCACGATCCGGTCGGCATAGCTGTGATTTACACCGGCTATGCGCTGTTGCTTCTCGGGCTTTTGGCATTTTTCTTCACAGACAAAAGATTCAAGAAGTTCTTCGGGAACGCATTGAGATATTCATCGGCCATCGTGGTTATTCTGTGCTTGAAGGCAACAGCCTCCGTGGCAGGAAATACCGAAGGCCGAATTTCCGAATATGATGGCGCTTCGGTCAAAGAGAATCCGGTAAAACGAACTTCGGTTACCCCGAAGGTCCTGCCGAAAAACATCGCTGCTGAGTTCGGAAGACTCTATGTTCTGTACCACGGGCGAATATGCCCGCTCCAGACTCTCGCCTCGGATTTCAGCGCAAAACTTTACGGAACTTCCGGAGTCAAGGGACTGACTGACGAACAGGTGCTTACTGGCTGGATGTTCTACGGTACAAGCTGGAGGAATATTCCTATGCACAACCGGAAAAAGGCGGTTGACGCGATGGATAAGGAGGCGACGCTCAAGGCGTTATATTCAGGAGACCTGCTGAAAATTTACCCGCTGAGGGACAGCACCGGCCGTCTTGGTTGGTACTCGCAGAGCGACCGTCTGCCAGATGGCGTCGCCGATGAGGAGTGGCTTTTCGTCCGCAAGTCGATGGACTACATCTTCGAGCTGGTGATGAACCGTGAATATTCAAAATTGAGCGAGTCGCTTGGGAAGTTACGCCGTTTTCAGGAGAGCAAAATGGGGGAGAGTCTGCCACCGGCTTACCGCATCAAGGCTGAGCGGGCGTACAACGCTCTGCCTCCGCTGTTTCCGATCGCTGGGATGTTTTTGATGATAGGGCTGACACTGCTGGCTGTCGCTATGAGGCGGATGGTTTGCGTACCGGATTCAGCATCAGCCACCGGCTGGAGTGGAAAAGTGATCAATCTGGTCGAGGCATTGTCGGGAATTGTTTTCTTCTTGGCACTGACCGCTGTGCTTGGACTGCTTTGGACCGCGAGCGGACATATTCCTTTTTCCAACGGATCTGAGACGATGTTGACGATTGCTTGGACTGCGATGCTTGCCGCCTTGCTGAGTTTCAGACGGTTCCCCATTATGATTCCGTTTGGGATTATCGTCGCTTCGTTGGCCACATTGGTTTCCGCGATGGGCAACGCCAACCCTGCCGTGACTCAACTGATGCCGGTCCTGTCCTCACCGTTGCTGAGCATCCACGTCTCGCTGATGATGCTCTCCTACACAATTCTGGCGGTCATTATGATCAACGGCATCTGTGGCCTTATAGCCTCGTTGCGCCATACTTCGGTCCCTGAGCCTGCCGAAGGGAGTGGATTGGATCGTCCCTCACCGGCCCTTCGACAGGCTCAGGGACCGAGAGAAGCCTCTGCGAGGATGGCCCGGATGTCTGAAGCGTTGATGTATCCGGCATTGTTTTTCTTGGGTTCCGGCATCATTGCGGGCTCCGTCTGGGCCAACGTCTCTTGGGGCTGCTACTGGAACTGGGACCCGAAAGAAACCTGGGCGCTGATCACCTTCCTGATCGCCTCCCTCGGTGTGCACCGCGCCCGTATCCCGTTTCTGCGGGGCCCCCGGTCCTATCACATCTATACCCTTGTCCTCTCCGCCTCCGTCCTCTTCACCTATTTCGGTGTCAACTATCTCCTCGGAGGAATGCACAGTTACGCTTAACAAGCGTAGAAGGTGGTGATCTTTCCATTATGGTCTTGATCTGCTGAACGGTTGCGTCACGTAGTTGAGCGACCATTATTCATTTACCAAAGTAAGATTGTACTCTCTGGCGCAGGTGTTGCCTTCCTTGTCCTCAGCCGTGAACTTGAAGAGATACTCGCCCGGCTTGGTGCCCTCCGGGAATTTCGGATGCTCGTGGAAGGTGGTGTTGCGCGTGCCTGCGTAGGGTGACTTGTCCCAAGTCTGGTTCACCACTTCAGTTTTGCCGTCTTTGGAGGTAATCAAGACTGTGATCCTCTTCAACTGGTTCATCACGCAGTAGACATCGGACTCCACGTGCAGATCCCCGGTCTTAAGGCTTCCCGTGTGGTTGTTCACCTCTTCCGCACCGTGTCCGCTGCCCATCTCGAAGTTCTCAAGGAAAGGCTTGTCGCTTATCTGGAACTGTCCGGTAACTGCCTTTGACTCACCGTTGTCCAGTGTTATGACGAGGCTCATTTTGTATTGCCCCACTGGCTGGTCCATCGGAAGCTGCTCATAGTCATCGGCGGGAATCAACGCTTTCAGTTCCCCCGTCTCCTTGTCATAACCGGAGATCAGTTCCGTCTCATCGAACTTGCCCTGCCCTCCGTCTTCCTGCTGTGCTGTCATTTTTATTGAAGCGACCGCCCCTTCAAGTACTTTGATTTTGGCTTGTACGGAGATGTGTCCATAGGCGAAGGCTGTGCCGCTGTCGGGAATATCCTTTTCCCCAAGTTTAAGTTCCTCCACGGAGATGTTCTCTTGAGGCTCGTGGGGGGTGTGATTGTTTTTGTCACAGGAAGTGAACCCGAACGAGAATGCTACAAGCAGCATCGTGGCTGCTGAAATAGATTTAATCAGTCGCATAATAAATTAATTTTTAATTGTTTTGAATATTGCTCTTTTGCTCTTATCTTGATGCTGATCGCCTTCAGCTGTTGCCAACCTGCTTTGTCGGTCAGCCGTACCATAAAATGATAGTCGCCCGTGTCGATGCCTTCCGGGATGGGTATGTCTACCTTGGCATTGTACGATTTCTGCCCGTCCGGGATGGCGAAATCCTGATTGTACACCCAAGGGTTGACGGGATCCTTCTTTGGGTCGAGAGGGCAGTCGCCAGCGGAAGTGGAGTGAGTGTGGTGGTCGAAGTTGTGGTGGATCTCCAAGTTGAAGTTCCCGAGCTCACCGTTGTCCGTGAATGTGTAACGGAACGGAATCTCCTCTCCGATGTGATAAACCTCGCAGTCGATCGGTGACGGGACATCCCCGTCCACAATCTCCGGCTTCTCCAGGTCTTTAGCCTTTGTGTCGTCTCCTGAACAGCCCGTGGCTGTTATGAGTGCGGTGCACACTGCCAATAATGTGAAATTGTGTCTCATTTTATATTCCATTTTTTTTGATGATTCTTTGAGGCGGATCCTCTAATAGATGAACTTGGCACCGATGAAGAAAGCTCTGGGAAGTGACGGTCCGTAGATGTAATTAGAGTCACGGTTCCATCCCTTGTCAAAGTCTTTCTGGTAGGCGTTTGCAACATTCTGGACACCTGCGTTTACCTGTAGTTTAAGATACTTGCCTAATGGGAAATCATAAGCCAGTTTGACGTTGACGGTAAGGAATTCGGGAGTGTTGACCGTAACGGATTCCTGCACTCCTGAACCAGCATTGTGTCCAATGAGCATACTTCCAGTGTAGTTTCCTGTTATTGAGGCATTGAGCCGTTCCACAGGGGACGTACTGACTGTGAAGTAGCCGTAGGTGTCAGGTGTACGCATCATTTTTCTGAACTTCTGATCAGGAACCTCGTCGTTCCAGCCTATCGGCTTGTCATATTTGCTTTGCTGAAGGGTCACGCCCGCCTGGAACGTGATCCATCTGTTGAAGACGGCCTTGCCTTCGATGTTAAGTCCGAGAACATTCGCGCCATAGGCATTGTAGCGTTCCTGAACAGAATTGCCTTGCTCGTCCCAAGTGCCAAGTTGGCGTAAGGCGAAGACATTGTCCAAGTCTGTCCAGAAGCCTTCCACAAGCAGGTTTGTCTGAATGTCCCCGAATTTGTGGTACATATCAGCCGACAGGCTCAGGCTTTTTGACCGCTCCTCTCTCAGATCTTTGGCAAGAACGGTCACCAACCGTTCCCCACCGACAACTCCGACGTGAAGATCCTCATCAAAAGCTTGCGGCGCGCGGAATCCACCTGCATAGCTCACGCGTAGATTGATGTCCTCCGTCGGGTTGTAGCGTATATTAACGCGTGGACTGAAAATCAGATGTTCCAACATATTGTGCTTGTCAAGTCTGCCGCCCAGGAGAACGCTCCACTTCTTGTCTTTCCATTCGTTCTGGAAGAACAGACTGCCGATCCGTGTTTTTTGACGGAAATCCCGGTTGTAGCCAATGATGACATCGTTCAGGGAGTCATAATTGTACTCTGCTCCAAGTGTAAGGTCTGAAGGCATGAACAGCAATCTGCTGAATGAATGTACGTATTGGGCTCCAAAAACATACGTGAAATCGTGAGTCGTGCCGTAGGCCTTCCCTGCGGATTCGATGTCCTCTGGAGTACCCTCCCCGATTCCTCCATAGTAACTTTTTCTCGCTGTGGTCTGGAAAGAGAAATATGTGCTGACACGGTCTTTCTCGTCAGGTGAGAAATAATCATAATTAAGGCCGCCTCCCTGAATGTTGTGTTCGATCTGTTCCGCGATGTTCGCCTCGTGAGCTACGTGGTCGAGCATATTCCCACCTCGCCTGAACTCGTTGATGCTGTGATACTGCATCGTCAGTTTGGAATATGCGCTCAATTTCAGGAATGAGTTCAGCCCCAATGTCTGATTGCGCAGTACAGGAAGTTCGCTGTAGCCGTCGCCATCGTGGTCGTAGGCTTGGCGGTATCGGCTTTGCCCGTAGACATAGGCACCGGCCTTGTTGTCATCAGTCACCAATGACACATTCGCTGATGTCGCATTGTCGAAGGCCCCGTTGCCGCCTATCCCCATCAGCGTGTGTCCGAACTCTGTGGAATTGCGCGTGGGCTCTTTTGTGATGATGTTTATCGTCCCTCCGATGGCAGAGGCTCCGAACAGCGCTGAACCTCCTCCGCGGACCACTTCTACCCTGTCGATCATATTCGCCGGAATCTGTTCCAGACCGTACACTCCGTTGAGAGCTGAGAAAACAGGCCGTGAATCTATCAAGATTTGTGAATAGTGTCCGTCCAGTCCGTTTATGCGTACTTGCGTGAACCCGCAGTTTTGGCAGTTGTCCTCTGTCCGGACTCCAGGCTGGAAATTAAGGCCCTGCGCGAGGCAGACGGCCTGTGTCTGCTCGAAAAGCTTTGAGCCAAGCACATTGACAAGGTTCGGTGCCAGGCGACGTTTGGTCTCGCTTCTGTTGGCAGACACAACAACCCCGTCCAGGGAAACATTGTCTTCCTCCAACTCAAAGTTAAGCTCATGTGTGGAGTTCATTGTAACCGTGACCTCTTTCTGCACGGTTCTGTAGCCGATGGACTGTACCTCGATGGACAGTTGGCCTACAGGCAGATTCTTCAGGAAGTAGTGACCTGATGCATCGGTGGATGTTCCGATTGTGGTCCCTTTTACATAGACAGTGATGTACGGAAGATGCTCACCGCTTTTCTTGTTGATCACGTGTCCATAGATGTTGGCGTCAGTCTCGCCTTTAGGGGCATTGTCTGCTTGTGCCATAAAAGGCATAAGCAAAGTGATTGCTAGTATAAAAACTATTCTTTTCATTGTAGATTGTTATTTTATAATCGTTTGAAGTAAACTTGATGGTATTTTAGAGGATTGGATGATTGATTGCCGGATGTCAATGTTTTCAGTCCGTTTCGTGGTACGTTCCAAGAGTGATGGTTTCTTTAAAAAATCCAGACAGCCATCAGCGTGATGTCGCGGCCGGGGGCGGGCACTCCGATCAGGCGGTAGTAGCTGGTGTGGTCGTAGTACTTGACTCCGAGGAGATTGTCGCAGCGGAGAGTAATGCGAAGCTGGTCTTTGCCAAGCGGGAATGATTTTCCTGCGGAGAGGTTTATGATCTGGTGCCCCGGAGTCGGCTCTTCCGGAGGCACGACCTCATTCTGGCTTCCTACGACAACATATTCAATGGCCGCGAACCCTCCTTTGGTCTCATCCTCTGCCGGAAGATTGTATCGCAGTCTGGCGGAAGCGGACCACGGAGGGGACATCGGCAGTGAATATCCTTTCTTCTCGCCGTTGAGTTGCCGTGAATATAGATACTCACCGTCTGCGTCAAACTCAAAGTCGCGGAGGAACCGCCATTTGAGCGACGCCTCGAAGCCCCAGCGGAAGACACGGCTTTGCGTGTAGTAATATAATTGTAGCCCCTCTTTATAATCGGATGTCGGATTGAGGTAGATGTAGTTGGGAAAGTAATTCGCATATGGGGTGAAGGAGGCCTCCAACGGGCCACGTTCGAAGACGACTCCAGCATCTATCTGATAGGATTCCTCCGGTCTCAGATCGGCATTGCCTTTCTCGTAGCGGAAAATGCTGTAGTTTACTCCGTCCATTCCGAGTTCCTTGGCTATCGGCATCCGGAAACTCTTGCCTATGTTCGCCTTGAGGGCGAAATCGCCTATGCGGCCGTTAATCCCTGTTGACCAAGTTATGCTGCTGAATCTTTTGCTGAAATCCGACGAGCGTTCCATATAGACTGAATCACCGCCCGCTGTGGGTGTCTTGAACCAGTCTTTGTAGCTGTGGATGTCCACGTCGCCATAGTCGTACCTCATACCACCGCTCAGAATGAGATTCTCGTTGACCACGGTGCGGTCGGTCACGTAAGCTCCGAATGCTTTCCGCTCGAAATCAGGAAGGATGAACCCCCAGCCTCCTTTACGGTTGACTTGGCACTCTGCGTTTGCTCCCATATTCAGTGTGCTCGCCCCGAAAGTCTGGTGGACATTGACGGCGGAGGTGAAGGTGTTCTTTCTGAAGCTCCGTTCAAGGGCGTCAGGGGGAGTGGGCATATAACCGTGTGAGACTGGTTCTGAATATTCCCTCTGCCGGTTGTTCTGCCACCCAAGGTCGGCCGCCAACGTCCCCCGATTCCATCTCCATTCGGTATGGTTTGACACAAAGATGTGGCTCACAGAGTGGTATGGCAGGTCTATGTCTCGTCTGGAAGCATCGTAGTCAATGTCTGACATCCGTACCTCAAGTCCGTGCGCGTCAGCGAAGAATCCGCTCTTAGTGTTCACGTTGCTTATCCGCAGGGATGTCCTCCAGTCATCGCCCTCGTATCCAATAGCCAGGCTGCCGTCCGCCTCCCTGCCAGCGGTGTTGCGCAGCCGACGGTCATGCAGCTTGATGTAGTAGGAATAGTACTGAATGCTGTCGGCCGGGACTTTGTAATCAGCATAGTTTATGAACGTTCCGTTAGCTTTATACCAAAATCTCCCATTGCCGCCACTGATTTTCCCTGTCGCTCCGATTGACTCGTTATTGCTTCGGACGAACATGTTGACACTTCCCCCGAAACGCTTGACTGGAATGATGTCGTTCTTGAGGTTGATCACCCCACCGATAGCGTCCGAGCCGTAGGCGAGTGCCGCCGGCCCTTTGACAACCTCCACGCTCTCAACACCGAACTGATCGGTCTCAAGTCCGTGGTCGTCTCCCCACTGCTGCCCTTCGTGCTTGATTCCGTTTTCGGCCACGAGTATCCTGTTCGCACCCAAGCCTCTTATGATGGGCTTGGATTCTCCGGAGCCTATTACCGAGGCTTTGACACCGGGAATCCTTGACAGGCTCTGCATAAGCGAGCCCCCGAAGTTTTCCTCAATGTATTTCCTGTCCGCTTTTACAGTGCTTAAGGAGGAACGCATCTGTACTTCCTTCTCGCTGCTGAATCCTGTCACCACCGCCTCGTCCAAAGTCCCGCCTTTTCTTGATCTGACAGTGTCGGCTGCGGCCACGCGTTTGATTGTGTCCGGTGGCTCGGTTTCTTTTATTGGCGTGCCGTAAACTTCCGCATTCAATTTTCCGGATGCAAGGCAAAGCAGGATGAGGAGTGGAAGAGCGGAAACCGCTGTATTCCTTTTCATCTTGATCTTTTCTATTGTTCTGATTGACTATTTCTTAGGGCTATTGCCTGATGATTATTTGGGGCATAGAACACTAAAACCAAAATTTGTTTGACTTTAGAAGCTTTTTTGATTTGTTTGAAATGTTCTTTGAGGTGAAAAAATCTTCATCTTCCTCCCGCTTCTTCAGTCAGATAGCACCGCTATCTTCCTTGGAAGAAGCGGTCGAACCTGAAGTTTTTCACTCTCAAATCTTCAAACAAACAAATCAAAACTGCTTCTTAGTGATTCCTAAGAATAGCTTGGATATGTCACTTACTCCTGGCAGACAAGCCAAGACGGATTCACGAAAAGATCACAGGTGGAGCGCGAAGCGAATGCGCAAGTGTTTCGGCCGGTCTGATTCCGGTCCGCGGCTCGACTTCCGGCTCCTCGAAAATCAGAGTGCAGATGACATCCAGGCGCAGTGCTGGCGTTCCGACAAAAGGAGACGCTACGAAGTGACAGATAGGGCAGGTGTCCTCACAGTGCCCGCTGTCCGGATGCTCCGGAATGTCCTGATGAGATTCCATAGCCACCTCAAGCTCGTGGAAGTGTGCTACCTTCACGATGCTCACCGGCATCATTGCCAGCAGGAGAACCAAAGCGGTTATGATTTTATCCTTTCTCATCTTTTCGGAGGCGAATTTAGTGATTGTTCATGTAAAATGCAACAATGTTGCAAATTATTTAATTGAGAAATTTTATAAAATGATTTATTTGCTGTAAATTTACGAATATTTTGAAACTGAAATGAATGCTACCGATATTCTTAAAAGAAGCGGCCTTAAGAAAAGCGCCCAGCGGATCGCGGTCATAAACATCCTTCAGAATCACCTTGTCCCTCTTAAAGAGGATGAGATCAAGGATGAAATGGGGGAAATCTATGATAGGATTACATTCTACAGGACGATGCAGGCTCTTTGTGACGCTGGCATCGTTCACCGCATCGTTGTGGACAAGACCATTGTGGAATATGCCTTGAACACAGAGGAAGAGCATCATTCCCACGTCCATTTCTATTGTACGGTATGTCATTCAATCACCTGTCTGAAAGAAACTCCTGTGTATGATTATGACCTTCCGGCCGGTTACCGGCCGGAAGAGTGCCAGGTTCTCATCAAGGGAGTCTGCCCTGCCTGTCTCGGCAAGGCCTGAGTTATAGCCAACTTGTCAGGTGCAACGATTTGATTCGAATCCACAAATTTGCGGATTCGAATAATGTTGCTTACCTTTGTGGCAAAGAAGGTCAGAAGAATGATTGTGGTTTTTGATAAGGATTACCTTCGGGAATTGTACGTGACTGGAAAATGCGACCGTAAGCATAGATTCCAGCCTGAGATAGTCAATAGATATAAGAGAAGGATAGACTATCTGAAACAAGCGAAAAATGTGGAGGAATTGTTTAGGTTGCCTTCATTGCGTTATGAGGTTCTGCAAGGAGACAAGAAAGGCATTTCGTCAATAAGGGTGAATGATCAGTACAGAATTGAATTTGTTGTCAATCAGGATGATGAACCCTTCTTGTCCGTATGTGATATTCTCGAACTGTCAAACCATTATAAATAGTTTTTTTTTGAATATGCTAGACTTGAATTCCAAATATCCGGATATGGTGGCCAATAACCTTGATCCGTATGTGCCGACTCATCCTGGAGAGTTGCTGAAAGAGGAAATCGAGTACCGCAAGCTGTCACAAAAGCAGTTGGCGGCGGATATGGGAGTGGCTTATACTGTCCTGAACGACATCGTGAACGGTAAGCGAGCCGTGAACACCAAGTTTGCTCTTCTTTGCGAGGCTGCTCTTGGTATTCCTGCTCACATTCTCCTCGGACTTCAGGCCGAATATGATATGCAGACGGCAAAACGGGATAAATCCTTTCTTGAAAAACTTTCTTCTGTTCGTAAAATCGTTGCGGCTGTGCTTTGAGCTAATATTATTCAATTGTTTTATCTGATGATGCGGAAGATGCGGATCCGCTCCGCTGATTTGTAACCTTTGTTTTTATGGATATATTCAAGAGATATGTGATGCTTTGCATCGGGCTGCTGATTGTGGCGTTCGGGGTGGCTTTTTCTATTCTGGCGGATCTGGGAACGTCTCCGATCTCGTGTCCGCCTTATGTGGCGAGCATGCTGTGCCCGTTGACGGTGGGAGAGGCTACGATCGTGATGCACTGCATATTCATTCTGATTCAGATGGCGCTTCTTCGGAAGGATTATGATTGGGTTCAGCTGATGCAGCTGCCGGTGGCCTTTGCCTTCGGGTACATGACGGATTTTGCCTGCTGGTGCATCGCGGATGTGCCTTGCCCTAACTACCTTATGCAGGTTGTGTGGTGTCTTGTCGGCATTGTGCTTGTCGGAGTAGGGGTTGCTTTCGAGGTCGTGGCAGGTGTGGTCACACTGGCGGGGGAGGGGCTTGTTCTGGCCATCTGCAAGGCGTTCAAGACCCGTTTTGACATCACTAAAGTCGCTGTGGACGTGTCGCTTGTGGCTCTGGCCTGCATCGCATCGCTCATCTGGCTCGACGGAATCCATGGCGTGCGCGAGGGAACCCTGGCAGCCGCCCTTCTTGTCGGAGTCATCGCCCAATGGTGCAACAAGCCGGTCGAGAGACTGGCCGAAGTGTCAGGGATAAAAGTTAAATGATCAGACGGGGAATTCTTTGGCATAAATAAAGGGCAGAATGCCACCAGAAAATGTAGGTGCGGTCACTTTTGATGAATATTAGGACTCATGGGATTGGTAGAAGAATATGTTTCTTACATCAGGGACATCCGGAGATATTCAGCTAGGACGCAGGCGATATATTCGGATGCGTTGAGGGCTTTTGCCGATTACTCGGAGGCGAAGACTGACGGGGCATTGCTCGAATCGCTCAATCGTCAGACACTTAGGAGTTACGAAGTGTTCCTTATGGAGAATAAAGGTGATGGACCCAGAACGGTGGCCCTTCATCTGTCTGTCCTGTCTGGGTTCTGCCGTTTCCTGATGAAAGAGAAAAAACTGACGGCCAACCCGGTGCGGACGGTGGCGAAGCCCAAATCTGAAAAAAGACTGCCAATGTTCTACAGGGAAGAGTCGATGAATGAATATTTTGCCGGGACGGACTGTGACGCGTCCGAGGAGAATCTGGCACTGATCACGGGAGCGGACAAGGCTTCCGAGGAGGCATATTCAAGAAGATTGGAGAGGCTCATCGTGTCGCTGCTTTACAGTACCGGGATGCGTCGGGCCGAATTGATTGGGCTTCGGATCGGGGATGTGGATTTTTCGCGGCGGACGATGACCGTCAGGGGAAAAGGAGACAAAGTGAGAGAAATTCCGCTGGTTCCTTCGCTATGTAAGGAAATTTCATTATATTTACAATCGGTTGAAACGATGGTTGGTCGCGTCAGATCGGCGGACGAGCCGCTGGCGGTCACCGGCAAGGGCCTGAAACTCTATCCTGTGTTTGTGGACAGGACGGTCAAAAAGGCTCTTGGGCAGGTTGGAAGCATTACCGGGAGAAAGTCTCCACACGTGTTGAGGCATTCCTTGGCCACTGAACTTTTGGACGAGGGCACGGATCTCAACTCGATCAAGGAACTTTTGGGACACTCCTCGCTCGCGGCGACGCAGGTCTACACGCACAACACCATCGAGAAACTGAAAAAAGTATATGTTAACGCCCATCCAAGGGCAAAAAGCGGAGGTAAAAATGGAGATTAGAGTAAAATCCCTGAAGTTCGACGCGGATCAGAAACTGCTCGACTATGTAGAGAAGAAGGTCTCGAAACTTTCCAGATTCAGCGACCATCTTGACGGAATGGAGGTGACTTTATCTTTGCTCAAGGAGCCGGACAACAAGAATGTCAGGATCCAGACAAGGGCCTATGGCCAGGATCTCGTCATCGAAAGGAACTCGACCTCTTTCGAGGATGCTGTCAGCGCTGCTGTCGATCTGATGAAGGAGAAGATTGTAAGGACAAAAGAAAAGAAATTTGAAGCATAGAATGAAATCTAAATTGATTCTAAGTCTGATAGCCGTGGCGGGCATCGCCGCCGCGTGTGGTCAGCAAAGAGGTGTCGGAAGACAGGTCGCCGGAAATGACGGGCCTGTCTTTCTTGATGAAAGTAAAACCATTGAGGAAAGGGTGGAGGATGCTCTTTCGAGGATGACGACCGAGGAGAAGGTGGCGATTCTACACGCCCAGTCCAAGTTCAGCTCGGCGGGAGTGCCTCGTCTTGGCATTCCTGAGATCTGGACGACCGACGGCCCTCATGGAATCCGCCCGGAAGTCCTCTGGGACAAATGGAACCAGGCCGGATGGACGAACGACTCATGCACGGCTTTCCCGGCATTGACCGCTCTGGCCGCCACATGGAATCCCGAGATGTCTGCCCTTTACGGCAAGAGCATCGGCGAGGAGGCACGCTATCGCAAGAAGGATGTGCTTCTCGGGCCAGGAGTGAACATCTGCAGGACTCCTCTCAACGGTAGAAGTTTTGAATATATGGGTGAGGACCCTTACCTTTCAGGGCGCATGGTCGTTCCTTACGTTCAGGGGGTACAGAGCAACGGTGTGGCCGCCTGCGTGAAGCACTACGCTTTGAACAGTCAGGAACATAACCGCTTCACCACCAATGTGACAGTCGATGACAGGACTCTCTACGAGATCTATCTTCCAGCGTTCAAGGCCGCTGTTCAGGAAGGAAAGGCCTGGGCGATAATGGGATCCTACAACCTTTACAAGAATCAGTGGTGCTGCCAGAATCAGTACACCTTGAATGACATCCTTAAGGGTGAGTGGGGATTTGACGGTGTTGTCATCAGTGACTGGGGCGGAGTCCATGACACGGATCAGGCTGTGAACAACGGATTGGACATGGAGTTCGGAACGTTCACCAACGGACTTAGCTGGTCGGCTTCCAACGCCTATGCCAACTACTACCTATCCGATCCTTACCTCAAGGGAATCAAAGAAGGAAAATATTCCATGGAAGTCCTTGACAACAAGGCTCGCAGAGTGCTTAGGCTGATGTTCAGGACTGTCATGGACAAGAACCGTCCTTTCGGTTCGTTCGTCAGTCCGGAGCACATCGCGGCGGCCAGAAAGATCGGTGCCGAGTCAATCGTCCTTCTCAAGAACGATGGCGGCATTCTTCCGATAAAGAATGCGAAGAAGATTCTGGTGGTAGGCGAGAACGCTGTCAAGATGATGACTGTCGGTGGCGGAAGTTCCTCGCTCAAAGTCAAGAATGAGGTTTCTCCGTTGGAGGGCATCCAGGAAAGATTCACTGACGCTGAGGTCGTCTATGAGCGTGGCTATGTCGGGGACATCGGAGGTCAGTACAACGGTGTCACAACAGGTCAGGACCTCAGCGAGAGCCGTTCCGCCGAGAAACTGATCGCTGACGCTGTGGCTGCCGCCAAAGGTGCTGACTATGTGATATTCATAGGAGGCCTTAACAAGAGCGACCATCAGGATGCCGAGGGCGCCGACAGGGAAAGCTACGAGCTGCCATATTCACAGAACGTTGTGATCGAGGCTCTTGCCGCCGCCAACCCTAAACTTGTGGTTGTGAATATATCTGGAAACGCTGTGGCTATGCCGTGGGTCAGCAAAGTTCCGGGAATAATTCAGGACTGGTACCTCGGTAGCGAGGCCGGCCACTCTCTGGCCGATGTGCTTTCGGGAGATGTGACCCCGTCCGGAAAGCTTCCGTTCACAATCGGGGCCACGCTTGCCGATTACCCGATCAAGTCTGAGATCCAGTATCCGGGAATCCCTCGCAAAGAGACGGTCAAGATGGGAATCCAGGACCAGACCATCTACGATGAGACCTACACGGAGGGAATATTCGTGGGCTACCGTTGGTTCGAGCACAGCGCCATCAAGCCGACCTTCCCGTTCGGCTACGGACTCAGCTATACGACATTTGAATATGGCGAACCAAAGACTTCCGGATCGATTGACAAGGGGCTGACCGTCACCGTTCCGGTGAAGAACACAGGCTCTGTGGCCGGCGCGGAGATCGTCCAGGTCTATGTCAGCGCTCCTGAAAGTGCTGTAGAGCGTCCGGTCAAGGAACTCAAAGGCTTCGGCAAGATATTCCTTGAGCCTGGCAAGTCCGGTGAGGTGAAAGTCACCTTGGACAAGGCGTCCATCAGCTATTTCGATGCCCAGAAG
This sequence comes from uncultured Bacteroidales bacterium, assembly GCA_934667175.1. Taxonomy (GTDB): domain Bacteria; phylum Bacteroidota; class Bacteroidia; order Bacteroidales; family UBA932; genus Cryptobacteroides. Next base: position 17,486 of record CAKULN010000002.1, read on the forward strand.
CATGATTGGGTGGCTGAGAAGGGTAACTACAGGATTCTTGTCGGCGCCTCATCCGAGGATATTCGTAAAACAGCTGATTTCAAATACTAATGCGGCCTTGAATGGCTAAGGGAACAGTCAATGTCGGCAGCCAGTGCCGTGAGATAATCGCCGCTGTCAAGTCAGGACAGTTCGCCCCCGTCTATCTTCTGATGGGGGACGAACCGTATTATACGGACATGGTCTGCGACGCTGTCATCGAGAATGCCCTTGACGAGGCTTCGAGGGATTTCAACGAGACGATCTGCTATGGCTCGGACGTGGATGCCGATACGGTCATCACGGCCGCGAGGCGTTTTCCTATGATGGCCGAAAGACAGCTTGTCGTGGTCAAGGATGCCCAGGCGATGCGGGATCTGGAGAAACTCTCGGTCTATTGCGAGAAGCCTTTGGATTCCACGGTTCTTGTCTTGCTGATGCGTGGCGCGTCTGCGGATAAACGCAAGGCTTTGTACAAACAAGCTTCCAAGAGCGGGATTGTCGTAGAGTCCAACGCATTGAGGGACTACGAGATGCCTTCTTGGATCGCACAGTATTTCTCCGGTAGGGGACTGTCCATTGATCCGGAGGCTGCGGCGTTGCTGGCGGAGTCGGCCGGAACAAATCTGGGTCGGATTGCCGTCGAGACCGACAAGATGCTGAAAAATCTGCCCGAAGGCACTAAACAGATCGCGGTCTCGGACATCGAGCGGAATGTGGGTATCAGCCGGGAATTCAGCGTGTTTGAGTTGACCAAGGAACTGTCGGCTAAAAACGGCCCGAAAGCCTTGCGGATCGCGGCCCGCATCGGTGAAGCCGCGAAATTCGCCATGCCTATGGCTGTCAGCGCTTTGTACACCCATTTCGCCAGAATCCTGAAATACGCTGCCCTGAAGGAAAAGAGCCGCTATCCAGACAGAACTGCCGTGGCTGCCGCCCTTCAAGGGGTGAACCCCTACTTTTGGAAGGAATATGACACCGCAGTGGCCAACTATCCGGTCCGCAAGGCGATGGAGGTGATTTCTCTTCTTTGTGAATATGACTACAAAGGCAAAGGCGGTGATGCCGGGGAGGCCACGCCGGGGGAATTGCTTGTTGAATTGACCAGTAAGATTTTATCTATATAAGCTTTATGAGCGATTACATTATCGAATGCAGGGACATCTGCAAGAATTTCGGAGAGAAAGTAGCGCTTGACAAAGTCAGCGTGAACATCCCGAAAGGCGGGATTTTCGGTCTGCTCGGCCCTAACGGTGCCGGAAAGACCACGCTGATCCGCATCATTAACCGGATAACTATTCCCAACGGAGGAGAAGTTTTGTTTGACGGACGCCCGATAACCCAGTCGGACGTCGAGAAGATAGGCTATCTGCCTGAGGAACGCGGACTTTACCGCAAGATGGAGGTCGGAGACCAGGCCATGTATCTGGCTCAGCTTAAAGGCATGAGTGCTGCTGACGCCCGCAAGGCGTTGAAGGAGTGGTTCGTGCGTTTCGGAATCCAGGATTGGTGGAAAAAGAAGGTCGAGGAACTGTCCAAGGGCATGGCCCAGAAAGTTCAGTTCATCACGACCGTTGTCCATAAGCCGTCACTTATGATTCTGGACGAGCCGTTTTCCGGTTTCGATCCAGTGAACGCTGAGTTGATCCGTAAGGAGATTCTTCGCTTGAAGGACGAGGGCGCCACAATCATCCTCTCGACCCACAACATGGAATCCGTAGAGGAACTCTGCGACAACATCGCTCTGATCAACAAATCCCATCTTGTGATCACCGGAGGAGTCAACGAGATCCGCCACAAGTACGGCAACAATAACATCGAACTGATCTACACTGGCGAGGACAAGGTGAAGGATGCCGTGGGGATATTCAAAGTCCTTTCTGATGAGGACAATGCCGGCCGCCACACCGCCGTGCTGACGCTCGGAGAGAAGGTCTCTTCCAATGACGCTCTTTCGGCTCTGCTGGCGCAGGACATCGTCGTCAACTCGTTCAAGGAATTGATTCCGAGGATGAACGACATATTCATAAAACTTGTAACTGAGGAGGCATAGTCATGAATTTCAGAATTATAAAGACTGTCATAGCGAGGGAATATCTCACCCGCGTCAAGAAAAAGTCATTCCTTGTCACGACGATTCTTGTTCCGATCATTTTCGCGGCCACAATGATCGTGGTCGGAGTGATCATGGCCGGCACAAAGGAGAGGAAGCAGGATGTCGCTGTGGTCGATCGTTCAGGAATCGTGATGAGCCATCTTCAGGACACTGACAGGCTTACTTTCACGGACTATTCCTCAGAGAATCCAGACTCGGTGAAAGCCCGTCTCTCGGAGTACGGAAAGGATGTCCTGGTGGTTGTGTCTCCGTTGGATTCTGCCAAGAAGACGGTCTCCGTGCAGACATATTCAAAAGACCCTCTGGGGGTGGAGTTTACCACCGGGCTCGCAGACAAGGCGAATGACGCTGTCGAGGAGTACCGCGTGCAGCAGTACGGCATCGACAACCTCTCGCAGATCATGGATGAGGTCAAGGCCGATGTCAAGGTGACTGAGTACACCATGGACGATGAAGGTAATGAAACTATTTCAGAGTCAGGAATATACATGATCATCTCCATGCTCCTTGGAATCATCATCTGGATGTTCATCATGATGTTCGGAGGACAGGTGATGTCCAGTGTCATCGAGGAGAAGACCAGCAGGGTGGTTGAGGTTCTGATCTCTTCCGTGAAGGCCATCGACCTGATGTTCGGAAAAATCATCGGTGTGGCCCTTGTGGCATTGACCCAGTTCTTCCTGTGGATCATCCTGACCGGAGTGCTGGTTTCCGTTGCCACCTCTTTCGTGGGCAAGGACATGTTCGCCCAGATGGCCGGCAATCCTGAGATGATGGCGCAGACAATGGGTGTCACCCCGGATCAGATGCAGGCTCTTGGAGGTGCGACCGCCACTTTGGGCGCTGCCGCTGACTCCACCACTGTTGTGGCCGGAGAGCCGGACGAGATGAGTGTCATTGTCGGCACGCTCGTGAATATTCCTTGGGTTAAACTGATTGTTTCGTTCCTTATCTACTTCATTCTTGGGTACTTGCTCTATGCGTCAATGTTCGCCGCCGTGGGCTCCGCCGTGGAGAACGAGGGAGATTCGCAGCAACTTCAGATGCCGTTGACCATTCCGCTGATGATCGCCTATTTCATCATCCTTGTGGCTTTCCAGAATCCTGACAGCAGTGTGGTCGTCTGGGGGTCAATGATTCCGTTCACCTCTCCGATCGTGATGTTGGCCAGAATCCCGTACGGAGTGCCGATGTGGCAGCTGGTCGTTTCGATTGTCTTGCTGCTCGTGACCTTCGTCGGTTGCGCCTGGCTTTCCGCCAAGATCTACAAGGTCGGCATCCTGATGTTCGGCAAGAAATCTACTTTCAAAGACCTTTGGAAGTGGTTGAGGATGAAATAATTTGAAGATTTGGAGGACATCGTGGACGAACGGTGCCCTCCTTTTTAATTACCAATAACGTGATGAGAAATCGGCTGATAATCATGCTGTTTCTGGCTGGGGGGTTCAGCCTCTGCGCTCAGGAACGGACTATCACATGGACAACAGATCCTGTTGACGGACATCGTACCGGTGTCGTGGCTTCAAATGCGACGAATGTCAACGAGGCGATGGGCACGGTCAAAGGCTGTACCTACTATGCGCCTAACGGCCGCAAATTCCGTAAAGGCACCGTGAGGGATGTCGCCAGGATAATGCTTGACGCGCAGCCGGCCATGGCCAAGGTGAAGACCGTGATAGGCCATTCGACAAGGGCGATGGTCAGGACTTATCCTGAGTGCGAGATCTACGATTGGTACATTGATGAATTGATGCGGGCGACCGCTGACAGCACAGGCAAGCGGGTTGACATCGGTTTTGCCAACCGAGGTGGAGTCCGGATTGACATGCCTGCCGGAGAGGTGCTCTATGATGACATCATGTCGATGTTCCCGTTCCGCAACTATCTGTGCTATGTGGCTTTACACGGACGTGACGTTCGTGCGTTGCTCGATCAGATGGCCTCCACGACTTTGCAGATTGTCGGTGGTGTGAAGGTCACGGTGAAGAATGGCAAGATTGTCTCCGCGCTCGTGAACGGTGAGCCACTTGATGATGACAAGATCTACGGGGTCGCCACCCTGAACTTCCTTTTGGACGGTGGTGACGGCTACAAGGTGGCCAACAATGCGGTTGAGATCATAAAGTGCAACGGCTACCTCTACGACACGATGCTCGCTTACGTCCAGAGTCTCACAGCCGCCGGAAAGCCTATCGAGTACCAGAACCAACATTGGATAACAGTCATAAAGTAGGTCACTGAGCTTGCCGAAGTGACGAGCTTGCCGAAGTGACGAGTGAGGATCAGAAATAAGTCGGTCACTGAGCTTGTCGAAGTGACGAACTTGTCGAAATGACTAAGAGCTTGCCGAAGTGACGAGTGAGGATCAGAAATAAGCCGGTCACTGAGCTTGTCGAAGTGACGAACTTGTCGAAATGACTAAAGAAGACCAGAAATGAAAAGAATATTTTTAGGAATATGTCTGCTCACCGCCTTGCTGAACATTGACGTGGCGGCACAGAAACGATTGACCATACTTCACGTAAATGACACCCACAGCCACCTTGAGCCAGAGCGTTCCGGAGAACGTAAAGGGCTTGGCGGGGTGATCGAACGCGCGGCCTATCGGGACAGCGTCGTGAAGGCTGACGGAAAGAGGAACGTGCTCCTTCTTCATGCCGGGGATTTCAGCCAGGGTACATCCTATTTTTCCGTGCTCGGAGGCGACATCGAGATTGACCTCATCAACGCAATGAAGTACGACTGCGTGACTCTCGGCAACCACGAGTTCGACAACGGTGTCGATGAGCTTGCCCGCCGTCTGTCCAAGATCAAATGCCCCGTTGTCTGCGCCAACTACGATTTCTCTAATGTGGCTCTGGCTAAGTACGTGAAGCCTTACACCATCGTGAAGAAAGCCGGAATGAAGATCGGCATCATCGGTCTCATGCCCGACATCACCACCCTTGTCTCCAAGGAAGTCTCCGACAAGATCCCCGCCTTTGAGAACGCTGAGGTTGTCAACAAATGGGCCGGGTACCTCAAGACCGAGAAGAAGTGCGACATGGTCATTGCCCTGACCCACATCGGCTTCGAGGGTGAGCCCTACGTAGATCCTACCCTCGTGAAGAGATCTCGCAACGTTGATCTGGTTGTAGGCGGCCACTCCCACACCTTCCTCAAAGCCCCTCACTACGAGAACAACCTCGACGGCATCCCCGTCCCCATCGTCCAGGACGGTGAGTGGGGCCTCAACATCGGCAACCTCAAGATTGCCAGATAGCCATCCAAGGTCTGGTGTGCAAGAGTGATCGGAAGTGATAATTGGTGCGTGGAAAGTTACATTCCACGCACCAACTTTATAGTGTGTCAAGATCTGCTGATAATTAAGGTCAGACTCTAAAACTCATAGAATATGTTGAGTTTCGGCATCGCCTGCACATCATTTTTCTGGATGAGAATCTGGCTGCTGATGTTTAACCCAAAGCCTTTCCCTTTTTTGCCGCCCCAGATCCAACCTATATTTGGTTCGGCACTGGCGGAATTCATGAAAGTATAGCCATTGTGGTCTCCGTTCCTTGTCTTGAATGCGTGGCAGAAGCCGGTTTTGATTCCGACAACCATCGTGCTGGGCTTGTCAGAGAGATATGCCCGATAGTCAATGAACGCTTGTCCGAAGTATGGGATGTTATCCGTCGGGATGAAGAAGCCTCCTATTCCCGCACCCAAATAGTGGTGTTCGTTGAACATGTACCCATGCGACGTCTCAAGCCCGACAATTACAAAATACTGATTGGTCAGACTGACACTTCCTCTGTACCCTTTTGTTCTTGGCATCGTGTTCTGAGCCGATGAGGAAACCGCTCCCCCTAAAAGAACCATAGAAGCAATCAAAAAAGATAAATACTTTCTCATAGTTATGTGTTGATTTATGATTGTCTGTTATCGCGAAAAAGGCTTAGTTCGTTTGAGAATACCTGGCGCAGGTGAGTTTGAAACCACGCTTTTCGTTATTATATTCAGAAAAACCATAGTAAGTTATAAGATCCACTGAGTAATAGGCATTGCCGCAAGTGAATTTTCCAAACTTCCCTGGATCAGTATAGAATGAACTAAGGCTGGTTAATAAGTTGAATATCAAGGTGTTTTTCGCGGCATGTTTCTTAACGACGATATCCCTGATTCTGACAGCCACATTATTCGGATCGGAAGCCACGATGTACCTTATTCCTTCTACATCGGAGACATCTGCGCCATTTTGTTTGGCCCAGTTATATGCTGCGCTGCAATCGCTCTCAAGCTCTTCCGGAGTTTTGGGTAGCACATTATAAGAGCCTACCACTTTTGTCGCTATCATAAAAGACTCTCCTTTATAATGAGTTTTAGAAACATCTAGCCAACCTAAAGGAAGTGAAGCGGCAATTCCTATGCCGGACTCATGTATCAATATTGTCACTACCGCAGAGGTGACATCAGCGGTGAATTTATTCCAGAATATTCCTTTCTTTTTCATTGTCTTGGTTTTCACACCACTCTCGTCATACACTCCTGCATAATGTTGTTTGTAGATTTTAGTGTCGTTGGCAACCTTGCTGCTGAATTTTGTCTTTTGATTGCTACCGCTTGGCCATGTGTAATCGTTGTCCATTCTGGATGCGTTCATTACTTCGGTATCTCCCCAGATAACACCAGCCGTCGGATCTGTATAATAAGTGGCAATGTCAGCCCTTGATATAATTAGGCCAGAATCGGAAGATTGTTGATTTTCATTGTCCGCAAGCAGACCGAAGGTGTCGGACAAGAAGACGGAGGTGTTGCTGTTTGAACGATATTCCTCATGATCATCAATTATGACTTTCTCAAAAGAATTCATGTCGATATCCTCGCTCAAGGCCAATGAACGGATATAGTCCATTTCTTCAACCGGACCATAGAAAATACCTTTAAGACCGACTTTTAAGAAGGTGTCGTCAAAGATGACTTCGCCATCAGGGTTCAAAATGGAACCGAAAGAATCACTGAGGATGGCATTTGGCCTTTCATCGTACCCTTCTTCCTGCATGACGGAATCATAATATGAAACAAACCCTGTAACGATAGATCTGGTAGAAGGAGCGTCTGGATCAAATGCATTGATTGCATCTACAAGATCTCCTTTCGATGAGAATTCCAATGGTTTGGAGAGATCATTACGGATTTCTTTAGGAGAGTCATTCTCTTGATTGACTGTAATGTCCTTTTCGCAAGACATCATCGCGAAACATGCGATGATGGACATTGCTTGATAGATTCTTTTCCTCATAATGTTGATTGATTTTAAGTTGATATGAATAAGTAGGTTATATGCTACGTTGATGTGTGCGGGCTACTTGGTAAATGATCCTTCGGAGTAGGACTTGTCTGTGATTATGGTAATGTGATAGGTTCCCGACCCTTTCGGAACGTCAAGTCTTTCGCAAGTGACTACAGAAGAATCGAACTCTGTGAAGCCGCACATCTGGTTACGGGAATTGAATAGATAGACTGCTACGGAGCCTTCATCATAACACGTCACCTCTACATCTTCTGTCTGCAGACAGTAAAAGGCTTCTACATTGTGGTAAAGAGACCGCTCGTTGTGGTTTTCAATACCTCTGTTGATTAAGATGATCTCTTTTTTGTTTCCGTCATCGATAACAGAAGATGCTTTCATACCATTGGCAACAGACAGTAATAATAGTGCCACAAGTAAAGAATAAAAACTTTTCATCGTGAATGTTATTTTATTTGTCACGGCAAAGTTCTACAGAAATTCTCTACTCTCTATTATTTATTTTAAGTTTTGAGGCTTTGGGATAGTGTTGATAATGATGCTGTTAGTTGCTGCTGTTTCTACTTTGGTATTTTATGGTTTCTACTTCGGTGTGTTTTTCCCCTCTTTTTTTGCCCTGACCTCGTCATAGAGTTGCGTCAGCCATATACCAAGTCTTGGTATGGAAGAATCAAGTTTTAGTTTTGATCTTAGTCGACTACTTATATTATATGTGTTGGATTTGTTAATTATCCATTTTAATTCGGATGTCTTGAACCCAAGAACCAACAAGCAGCAGTAACCGATTTCGGATGCGGTCAGACCATATTCTTCAAGCTTCATGACAAAATATGGATGGTAAATTGCATAAAGCATTCCAATGCTATCAGTTACGGCATTTTTATCATCGACCATGACATCAATTCTATCAGCGACTTTGGATAAAGAGTCGGGTATGTCCTTTATTAGAAATGCGGATAGGGCTTTAATTCTGGAATTAAGAACATCTGTCACCTCGTCTATTGTTTCTTGGCTATTCTTGTACACATCGTATTCTTCTTTAATCTTTAGCAAGTCTTTATATTCAATGTGTAGATCCTTGAATTTTAGATCTAGCAACTTTATTTCTTTCTTGCGCTTCACTAAATGAATGATAGCATATATTAAGCAGATCAGAATCAGGAACGCGGTAAACAACAAGATTAAAGATTGTTTTTGGGCCTTGATTTCATGGCTGTATTTTTCTGAAATTGACCGTATTTCGTGTTTGATCCTAATCATGTCCAAAGAATCACTGAGATCAGAATATTCTATCAGATTCGCGTAAGCGGATCGATAATCGTTATTCTGGGCATATACTCTTGACAATAATAGATAATATTCTTCATCTGAAGATATATCGTGGAGTTGTTTATATTTTTCTAGCTCAGAAAGAGCCTCATCATAATTTCCAAGTTTATAATACACCTGAGCCAACAACGTTCCCGGTGAATCCAAAGTGTCATTAATATAGACTTTGTAATTCTCTGTCAATACTTTAAGAGAATCATTATTAATGTCGTTATGCAAACCGGATAGAATCATGAGCTCGTTATAGAAAACTAGATTGCGTGGCGATAGAGAATCTTCACGACTAATGATATCCATACATTTTACAAAGTCTTCATTTCTATCTTGGATTATAAGATTATTGGCAATACTGAGTATGGCAACGGCATAATTGTTACGTTGTTCGGCCTTCTTTGAATACTTGGCAGCGTTTGCCATTGCTTCGTTGACATTATCTATATCAAAATGATAAGAGTATAATTGGGCTTTTAGAAAATATAATTTAGCATGGAACGCGGCATCAATCTTACTAGAAAGCGTATGCTCTGCCCGGACAAGGCTTTCCATCGCTTTGTCCATCTGCCCGGCGTTCTGGTAGATGCGAGCTTGGTAGTAATAGGATTTGAATTTGTAGGGGGCATTGAGACGGTGGCGGTAATGGTTCACGGCGATATTGATGAGCGAGTCGTCCGTCCTGTCGATGTAGTTCTTGTCAAGAGCCATCGACTTGAGAAGGGCGTAGCGGGCATTCTGGGCTTTTGTGTCGAAACGCACTGAGTCCATTGAATCAAGAATCGCCAGAGCCGAGTCGGGGCTCTCTGACATGCAGGATTCGGCTCGGTCAAAGTTTTCGTTGATTGTTTCGTTCCGTCCGCAGAATGTCATAATGCAGGCCAGAGCGGAAATGGTTAGTAATCTTTTCATTGCCTCATTTGTCAAATACGCCTAAAATTAGCATAAAAATGCATTTATGCAAAATTTCCGTAAAAAGAAGCCATAAAGATTCTGATTCTTGCGGACATATTCGCTGACTATTTCACTTGCCAGCCGTCGATGGTGCGGGTCTGTGACGAGAAGTTGATGCCGAGTTCCACGATCTCCTTTCCGCTTGCTTGGAACGGCTTGGCGTAGCCTTTCTCCTCGATCTGCCTCAGTGCGGTCTCCGGAGACGAGTCTCGTTTCAGTTCGATGATGTAGATGTACTTGTCTGTGTCGAGGACAATGTCTATCCTGCCGTTCGAGGTGTGGTACTCGGCTCTGACGTACAGTCCCATCATCTTGAACATCACGTACATCGTGTTCTGGAAATACAATTCGAGGTCTCCTTGGATCTCGTAGTCGTTGCCGGAGAGGAACATCGTGAACCTGTCCATGAATCCTTGGACATCTCCGCGCTCGATGTCTTCGACGAAATTGTACACAGAGAGTTCCCCATCAATCAGGGCCGGTGCGTAAAGCTGACTGAGGGAGTTGAGAAATCCGGCTTTCACCTCCTTATTCGGATAGTCAAGATTGTATGCGTTGAAACGTTCATCGTAGCTCTTTATCGTCAGGTAGCCGGTCTGGTACATAAGGGTTATCGGTGCTTGACTCACATAGTTTGTGCCGGTCAATGTCTCTATCGAAACCTTGTTCTTGGCAATGTTTTCCAGATTGTATCTGCCCTGCCTGAGGTATCGGACGAGGAACGTTGGCGTTCCAGTCTCGAACCAGTACATGCGGAATTCCTTGGCTTTTAATGTGTTCAAAAGGCTGAATGGATTGTACACACCTGCGGCTCCTTTACGGAAATGATACCCGTCGTACATTGTCCTGAGTTTTTCATAACACTCCTCCTTGCTCATTCCGCAGGCTTTTGCCAGCTCAGCGACGCTGCCGTCGAAATAGGTCTTGAGCTCTTCTTCAGACACTCCGCAGATGTCTGTGAACTCCGCATCCATGGAAATGTCGTTTAGGTTGTTCAGTCCGCTGAATATGCTCATCTTGCCGAGCTTGGTGACACCTGTCAGGAAGGCGAAGCGGATGAACTCGTCCTTGCCTTTGATGACGCTGTAGAGCCCCTGGAGCTCACGGCGGAATTTTTCCATCAGATCCGGGGTGTCCATGTTGTCTATGATCGGCTTCTCATATTCATCGATGAGGATGACGACCTTGTTGCCGGTCTTGCTGTAAGCGGCTTCGATGACAGCGTCGAATCTGGATGCTGGGTTGGAAAAGTCTCCGTTCTTGCCGTAGATGCTTTCCCATTTGGACAGAAACATATCAAGTTTCTCCTCAAGATCGGAGACGGATGTGTACCTGCTGCCCGTCAGGTCTATATGCAGCACAGGGTACTCTGTCCAGTCCTTCTCGAGTGCCGCCATCGCAAGTCCCTTGAAAAGCTCCTTCCGTCCGCTGAAGTAGGCCTCCATTGTCGAGACGAGAAGGCTCTTCCCGAAGCGTCGTGGACGGCTCAGGAAATAATATTTCCCTGTTGACGCGAGACTGTAGATCGCTGCGGTCTTGTCCACATAAACATATCCGCCTTCGCGGATTTCCGAGAAACTCTGTATTCCTATAGGGTACAACATGGCCGATTCGTTATCTTTAGTTCAAAGATAGCAAACATTTTCCAAACCTCAAATCACTGAATATTTCACCGGCAGGATGTAAGTGCCAGCGTCTTTAACACTGAGTTTTACATAAAACGAGAATGCTCCGGTGGAGGCGACGTTTCTGTCAAGGGAGAAGCGGATCTTACCTTCCGGTCTGGACATGCCAGACGCTGGGCTTATGTTGAGGCCGGGATAGACCTTGGTAGGGTCCAGTAAGTTGCAACTCAGCTGAATGAAATCGGACAAATCGGTCTTGTAGTTGAGTTCCACAACAGTGCTTCCGCTTCCTATCGGGCCGCTTCCGAGATCTATTTCACTGCGATCTATGGTCAGATGGCCGGGGCACGGGTCGAGTGTGAAATCGACGTTGATGTCGTCAATAACATATTCTTTCAGAATTGTCTGCTCATAGTGACTGTTTGAATATGCACTGACACTGACCCAACTGCGGTACGGAACCAGTCCGAAGGAATATTCACCATTCTCGTTGGTTATGGTGATGTCCTTGGAACTGTCGTTATAGACTGTTATCCCCTTCAGAGCATTACCCTCTCGGTCTCGTACGACTCCCTGAACGTTTGCTAGAAATGATTCATCGGTAGTTGACACGGTGACATTAAGCGGCTGTCCGGTAGATTCACCGTAAGTGTACGTCCCTATGTTCAAGGTAAATTCCTTATCACCGGGAATCCTGTGGAACACCTTGACGGGCACATCCATGCTCTCGCCTGGCTCAAGGTTGCCGCCCCAAGTCCAGCTATGTCGCCTGAGACCTTCCAAGCCCTCAAGAATGTCGGCTATCTCAGTGTTGCCAAACTCGAACGCTGGCCCGCTTCCCTTGATGTAAAAGTGCACCGGCTCTGAATATTCATTTGTCAGTCTTATGGTCTTCCGGCTTTCTCTTGGTCCGAACTCCAGGCGGTCAGGTTCAAAACTGATGGCGATTATGGGCTCAAGGACAACATCGATCGTGGTGTTCCTGCTCAGGGTCACGTCCTTTTCCACCCTCTTGTAGTTCCGGCTTTCGATTATGAACTTGTAGTCTCCAGCCTTGACATCGTTCAAGGAGTAAGTCTTTTGAGATGAAGGCACATCGTACAGATCAAGATTCTCGTTGTGAGTCTCTGTTCCGGCTTTGTCGAGCAGCTTGATGCTTACGCCTATAAAGCGTCCCATGTCATTATCTGGATCTGATATCGTTCCGGTAATCGAGAATGTTTCAGGTCCGTCTGTGGTCTTGCAGGAAATTGCGAACATCGGGATGAGTGCAATTACTATGAATAGTGCAAGATATTTCTTCATCATTGTTTCATTTTTAGGACAAAGGTATGTAAATTAGCATAGATAAACAAGTCGCTTTATGATGATACCTGACTGGGCAAAGGAGTTGAACTGCTCCATTACCGTCTGTGATAGGGACGGTGTTATAATCTATCAGAACGATCCGGCTGTGGCGCAGTATAAGAAACACGGCAGCCTGATCGGAAAGAATCTTTTCGATTGCCATGGGGAACGCTCAGCCGGTATAATACGGCATCTGTTGGAGACCGGAGGCACTAACTGTTATACAATAGAGAAGCATGGCGTTCACAAATTCATATTCCAAAGCGCATGGAAGACTGATGGCGTCGTTGGCGGGCTTTGTGAAATCTCCGTTGTCATCCCATCCGAAATGCCCAACTATGTCAGAGAGTGAAATCGGCTTGAGGTAGCCGCTCCTTTTCGGATTCCTCTGAATGCTTCTGTGCGTGGATGTTCTGATTCTACGCACGGAATGTTTGTTGACATCCGGTGCGTAGAAACATGGTTGTCTGCGCACTGAAGACACTCATAGGATGGCTCAATCCGTAGAAACGGAGCGTGTCCATGGGCGATGAATTTAATTGTCACTCTCGGGCGACGAAAAACTGGGAAATCGCTTCCGAAGAGTGCAGCGTGCACTCTCGGGTGGCGAAAAGCGGTGTAATCGCTGCCGAAAGGTGCTTCGTGGCACTTCCGGGAGACCAATGAAGCCGAAAATGTTGCCGAAGAGATAGAGTGAAGAAAACCGCTGATGCGATCGGGAACACGGAAGGCTTACTGCTCCTTTGCCAGAGGACAGAGGTTGACGGTCTGGTAGAAGGCTTGGGCTTCTTTCACGAGAGAGTCTGCTTGGGCAACTTTAGGCGTCTCGGTGTGATGCCAAGGCTCTGCCAGAGTCACGTCGAACTGCTGGATGCGGCGGACGGGGGAGAGGACGGTGAGGACATCGTCGCTGTAGTAGCCGAGGTCCTGATAGGTGGCCATGAAGGCTCTTTGGTTATATTCAGGAGCAAGTATGTTCTGGCCGTAGAACTTCGAGTCGTAGGAGAAGTGCAGCAGGGAGAAGACTGTCGGCATCAGGTCGATCTGGGAGCAGAGTTTCTCCACTCTTTGAGGGCGGATGAAGCCCGGGGAATATACGATCGCCGGGATGTGGTACTTGTCCACCGGGATGCTGGTCTTGCCGGCGCTGGAGGCGCAGTGGTCGGCCACGATGACAAATACCGTGTTGCTGAACCATGGCTTGCATGAAGCCTGGGCGAGGAACTGCCCGATGGCGAAGTCGGTGTACTTCACGGCAGCGGAACGCGACTTCATCTCACCATCGTAGGTGATCTTCCCTTCCGGGAATGTGTACGGGCGGTGGTTGCTGATTGTGAATATGATAGCGTGGAACGGGGTGCCGCTCTCAGCCTTCTTGTCGAACTCTTTCAGGGCCACTCTGTACGAATCCTCGTCGCAGGTGCCCCAGATGTTGGCGAACGTGATGTCCTCTTTCGGGTAGCTGGACTTGTCGATGATCTCGAAGCCGTTGCCGGAGAAGTATGTCCGCATGTTGTCGAAATAGCTGTCTCCTCCGTAGATGAACGAGGTGGTGTAGCCGTTGGCTCTCAGCACTGTTCCGGTAGAGAAAAGGCCAGCGTTGTCAGGTCTTTTTATAAGGCTTTCCCCTGCGCTTGGAGGGAGGCAGAGGGTGAGGGCCTCAAGGCCTCGGACAGAACGGTTGCCGGCAGCGTAGAGGTTGTCGAAGACGAGGCTCTTTTCGATAAGAGTGTCGAGGTTGGGGGTGATGCCGTCCTCGTTGCCGTAGGCGGAGAGGAAGTCGGCGCTAAGGCTCTCCACGGCGATCACCACGATGTTCTTTTTGATGGCCGGAACGGTGTCACGGATTATCTGGGTCCCGGTCACTGAGCTTGTCGAAGTGACCGGATGGGATGACTCGGAGGTCACTTCGACAAGCTCAGTGACCGAATGTACAGGCTCAGTGACCGGATGTGCAGGCTTAGTGACCGAAAGTGCAGGCTCAGTGGCCGAAGTGGTGACCTGATTGCAGAGCGCAAGCTTGAGCGCCGAGGCCTCATCGGCTGGAAGCATCTTGTAGAACCTGTCATATTCAAGAGTGCTGCTGCTGTAGGCCTCGAGGAAGTTCCAGCATCCGTTGCACTGAAGCTCTGTCGCGTAGTTGTTGTCGCTCTGGAGGTTGCGGTAACTGAACCGCAGCCAGAAGAAACTCCCCGTGAACAGGACGGCATAGATGACGAACGTCGCGAGGAACGACACCGCCCCTCCGTTGCCGGCATCTCTGAAATCACTCTTCCTGAACATCCTCCAGCTGACAAGCACAGCCACCAAAAGCACCCCGAGGAACAGCGGCAGGATAGGGTAGGATTCCATGATGTTCCCGATCACCTCGTTCGTGTAGACCAGATAATCGACGGCGATGAAGTTGTACCGCACCCCGAACTCGTTCCAGAAGATGCATTCCGAGATGACGTTGAAAATCATCAGGAATACGTACAGCCCCATTGTGAACAGAAGACCGGCCTTGCACCATCCTTCCCTGAGACCTGGGAGGAAAAGCCTGATGCAGAAGCAGCCCAGCAGCAGGAGCGAAAGGATGCGGGCTATGGTGGGAACCACGGAACCATATTCAGTGAATATGTTGGATGGCAGAAGGGAATATACCGCGAAGGCGAGCAGCGCTGCTCCTATGATGGCACTGAGAGGTTTTTTGTATTTGGCGTCGTTCAGCGTGGCCTGGACCAGCATCGCCGGGGCAAGAGCCAGCACCGAGAATGCGATGTCGTTGATGAAGCCCAGCAGGAATATCTTCACCCACTCGACCGCGGTGAATCCGATCACTGTCGGAGGGACGAAGAGCAGAAGAATCCTGGTGAGGAAGCCAAGCACGGCCGAAAATATTATGAATTTGGGAGCAAAGTACCTGAACCAGTCATGAACTTTCCTCGTTTTGTCATAGTTTCTTAAGCAATTTCTGTTCATGGGACGAAATGATTGATGATAATATAGTGCGAAGTTAAGAAATTCCGATGATTATTGCTAACTTTGTCTAATTATGCGTAAATCATTCATCTTGATGAAAAGACATTTTCTTTGCGCCGTGCTTGCGGCGATCCTTTTTTCAGTCCTCCCGATGGAGGGGCAAATCCGTGGATTCCGTCAGGAACAGTTGAAAGAGTGGGAGTTCAGCAAGGATGGCTCATCCTGGCAGACGGTTGAGGTTCCGCATTCCTACAACGCGGAGGACGGACATTCCCCTTACTACTACAGAGGCAAGGCCACCTATCGCTGCGATCTGCGTATGACGGACGTGAAGAAAACATACTATCTCTTTTTCGAGGGTGCCGCACAGGCTGCCGTCATCAAGGTCAACGGGGAGCAGGTTGCCTCTCATAAGGGAGGGTACACCCCTTTCTCTGTAGACATCACGGAGGCTATTGACAGAGGAATCAACAGGGTTGAGGTGATTTGCGACAACTCCGAGGATCTCGAAATGGCTCCTGTCACCTCGGACTTCAACAAGAACGGAGGACTTCACAATCCGGTCTGGCTTCTGGTCATGGACGATGTCTATTTTTCGCCGGAAGACTACGGAATGTACAGGCTCCGCTGCGAGACTCCTGTCGTGACAAAGAAAAAGGTGGTCACCAATGTCAAGACCAAAATCGTCAATTCCAGCAACAGGGACGCTAACATCCTTGTGCGTGTCCAACTGCTGGAGGCCAACGGCGCGCTTGGCTATCAGGCTGACCGTGAGGTCCCTGTGGGAGCGTTTTCGGAATATGACTTCGATCACGAGTTCATCCTTTCCGGGATGCATCTTTGGGACGGGATGAGGGACCCGTACCTCTACACGATCCGTGTCGAGCTTTTCAAGGGCAAGAGAATGATGGACATTGCCGAGACCAAAATCGGCTACCGTTCGATCGAGATGGACCCGGAAAGAGGCTTCATCCTCAACGGCCGTCCTTACCGTCTCCGTGGTGTGGCGATGCATCAGGACACCGATGGAAAGGCTTCTGCATTGACTCAGGCCGACTACCGCCGGGACTACCGCATTGTCAAGGAGTTGGGCGCCAATTTCCTGCGTTTGGCACACTATCCTCACAATGACTTTGCCTTCCAGCTCTGCGACTCGCTGGGCATCATCGTGCAGACGGAGGTGCCTTGGGTGAATGTCTGCGGAACGAATGCCACTCAAGGCTATTTCAACAACATCCACCATCAGATGAAGGAGATGGTGAACAACCTCTATAATCACCCTTCCATCGCTTTCTGGGGCATGTGGAACGAACTTGACACTTGGGGGAACAACAGTGACCTCCAGGGACCGCTTGACGCGGAGCGGGTTGTAAGGGAGACGGAAAGGCTCTACGATTTCACGAAGAAACTGGATCCGGACCGCTTCGTGGGCTTCACTGACTGCTCAAGGCTGGCCCGCGATGGCTATCAGAACCTCAAGGCTGACTTCTGCTCGCAGAACATCTACTACGGCTGGTATTGGGCTCCCAACGAGTTCGTCGGCTTCTCCGATGCGGTGAAAAAGGTGCGCGGGATGAGACCTGACACCCCGGTCAATGTCTCTGAATATGGCGCCGGCATCAACCCTTACTGCCAAGTGTGGAACCGGTCGGAAGCGATCCGCGACAAGGACGAGGACAGCAAGCATTACGAGGAATATGGCAACCGTTTCCACGAATCCTACGTCCGTCAGATCAAGGCGATGCCGTGGCTGAACTTCACATCCGTCTGGGTGTTGTTTGATTTCCCTGTGGCTGCCCGTCAGGAAGGTTACATGGATTCCGAGGACGGAGTGAGATTCGTAAAAAACAATGATCGTAAATACATGAACGACAAAGGTCTCGTGACCCGTGACCGCCAGACGAAAAAGGATGTGTTCTACCTGTACAAGTCTCTTTGGAACAAGGATGAGACCACCGTCCACATCACCTCAAGCCGCCTGAAATACTTCCCTGCCGGCGAGGAGCTCCGCATCAAGGTCTACAGCAACGCCAAGTACCTGACCCTCTACCAGAACGGCCGCATGGTCTCCCGTCTGACATCATCCGAGGAGTCCAGCGGAGTGGTCTGGACATTCCCTGCCGTCCGTCTCAAAACCGCCGAGGACACCTTCCGCGTCGTCTCCAACAACGGCGTCACCGACGAGATAACCCTCAAGAAGGCAAAGTAACCATTCAACTTTGCGATAATTGCATCCGGTTTCAGTATGAATGCAACTCATTCTGAAGCCGGATTTTTAGGGCAAAGATGTTCTATCCGATGAAGCCGAAAAGCCAGAGGGGAATTCTGTTGCCGTTGCCAGTCTCTATTGAGTCTATTGCAAGATAGCTGTTTTCTTCATCCTTGATCTGCTCAAATGATTTTTTCCTGCCGCCTACCTCAAACAGGTATTTCCCGTCTATTTTGAAATCGCCTTTTGAAGGTAATGCCACTTCGTGTGCCACAGATAACTGATTCATGAAAAAAGTTTCCCTTGTTGTCCCGATCTGCACATTGCCGGACAGGGCATACATTATGTTAGTGTTGTCCAGATAGAGTTTGTCGGGGGCCGACAGATGTTTTATCGCCTTGACCGGTGTCTTGAGCATAGAGATCAATCTGGCATCTTCAAGGATATTCAATAACTTCAACCCTTGCTCTCGGTTCGTTCCTAGTTCTTGATATAACTCGTTCATTTTGGGGATGAACGGCACTTGTACTGACAAAATCATCAGTAACTTCTTCAGTTTCTGGAGC
Organism: uncultured Bacteroidales bacterium; assembly: GCA_934667175.1. GTDB lineage: Bacteria > Bacteroidota > Bacteroidia > Bacteroidales > UBA932 > Cryptobacteroides. Next base: position 35,892 of record CAKULN010000002.1, read on the forward strand.
GTTTCATACTCAACCTCCTCCACGGCAGGAATGTCCACATCAATAGTCTGGGTTACAACCTCCTGCACTCTTGAGAGATAACCATCGCCCTCTTCTTTATAGAAGGGATAGTAACCGCTGGTCAGGTAACGCTCAAAGTATGGTAGTACTTTGATTTTTGAGCATATATCAGCGCTGATGCTTACATGTTTCGTCAATATGTCCGACAATTCCAGAGTACCATAATCCAACGCGCCTTCAAAAGCCAAGTACTCCCTGAATGACAATCCCGTCATCTCATATGAGCGTAACCTTCTTGACAGGTCTCCATCTCCTGACTTTAAATTCAGAATTGACGATCCAGTATAGACTATATGCAGGTCAGGGTAATCATCATAGATGTTTTTTATGCAATCCTGCCAACCTTTATATTTGTGCACTTCATCCAGAAAGATGTGTGTGCCTCCATGAGTGTAGTGGTATTCAACGAGATCAATGATGCTGTTCGAGCTGAACCATATATTATCCATGGAGACATACAACACTTTGCTTCTGTCGGCAAATGTCTCCTTTATGTGCTGCAAAATGAGCGTGCTCTTGCCAACACCCTTAGGCCCACGGATCCCGATCAACCTGTTGTCCCAGTTAATTTTATGATATAGAGGACGTTTGTAGTCTAAGGAGATATTGCTGATTTTTCTATTTGAAATCAAGTAAAGATAATCTATGCCCACCATAACAATCCTGGATAATTTTTTTCAAAGATAATAAAAATCTTCGAAGATTGTTTTTTATTATTGTGGTTTACCGGATGTTGCGGCGGACGGGTAGGAGGGCGATGAGGTAGCCGATGAGGGCTACGCCGGCGATGGTGGCGAGGACGTCCTGCCACTGGAGGATGACGGGGTAGGCGTTCACGAGGAAGCTGCCGGGCATCTTGATGAAACCGAAATGCTGCTGGGCGAAGGAGAATCCTATGCCGATGACAAGTCCGGCGGTGAGGCCGAGAAGCGAGATCAGCCAGCCTTCCAAGGTGAATGTGCGTCGGAGCATCTTGTCTGTGGCTCCGAGGCTGCGGAAGGTCTCGATGTCTTCTTTCTTTTCGATGATGAGCATCGTGATGCTGCCGAAGATGTTCAGGGCGATGATGATGATGACGAATATGAGGATGAGGTAGATTGCCGCTTTCTCGTAGCGCATCATCTTGTAGAGCGAAGGGTTCTGGCGGAATCGGTCCAAAACCTTGAAGTCGGGTCCTAATTCTTTTTGAATATGCTTGATCGCGGTCCTGACATCTTTCGCCGCCGAGCCTTCCGCCAGTCTGATCTCAACTCCCGAGACCTCCTCCTCGTAGCCGAGCAGGCGTCTCATCTCCTCTATCGGCACGATCATCAGGTCGTCATCAATCTGCTGGTTGACCGAGAATATTCCCGCCGGGCGCATCCGCACGGACTCGATGGAGGCCGCAGGGTTGGCGAGCGAAAAGTTTCTGTCTCTTATGGGGAAATATAATTCGGCGGAGGCGAGGAACGCCGGATTCATACCCATCTTGTAGGCCAGGCCTGCTCCGACCACCATCTGCGGGAGTTGGCCCTTGTGGAGAGCGAACATTCCGTTGGTGATGTGTTCGGCTAAAGTGGAGTTTGCCTCGAAAGTGCTGTCAACACCTTTGGCTTTGGCTATTCCTTGATGCCCGTCGTAGTCCACGAACACATTCTCCTGAAGTATGAGATTATATTCACTGACCAAAGGATCCGCCTTGATCCTGTCGAACGCCTCGCCTTCGGGGGTGAATACCTTCCCTTTGACCGGTGTGATGAGGATGTCCGGCTCGACGTTGCTGAGGGTGGATTTCACCAGCTCGTCGAATCCGTTGTAGATCGAGAGGATGATGATCAGGGCGGCTGTCCCTATAGCCATGCCGACGGCACTGATCGCGGAGATGATGTTGATCACATTGTGTGACTTCTTCGCGAACAAGTACCGTCGTGCTATGAAAAGGGGCAGGTGCATAACCTTCCTCTGCTATTCGGGCTTGTAGGAATCCTTCAAGGCAGTAGTCTTATTGAATATGACCTTGTCGGCTGTGCTGTCCGGATCCTTGTAATAGTAGCCGGTGCGCTCGAACTGCACGGCGATGCCGGATTTGTCATCCAGAAGAGCCGGCTCGGCGTAGCCTGCCGCGATTGTCAGGGATTCGGGGTTGAGGAAATCCTTGTAGTCCTTATCCTCCGGGATGTTGTTCATGTCCTCCTTGACGAAGAGACGGTCGTAGTTGCGGATCTCGATCTCTTTGGCATATTCAGTTGAAACCCAGTGGATGGTGCCTTTGACAGATCTCCACTCGCCGCCTCCAGGCTTTGTGGTCGGGTCGTAGGAGCATTTCAGCTCGACAACATTGCCGTAAGCGTCCTTGATGACCTCCTCGCACTTGATGATGTAGGTGTACTTGAGGCGCACCTCTCCGTCCGGCTTGAGGCGGAAGAACTTCTTCGGGGCGTCCTCCATGAAGTCGTCACGCTCGATGTAGAACTCTCCGGTGAACGGAACCTTGCGGGTCGCTCCCTCCGGCTCGGCCGGGTTGAGAGGGCAGTCAAACCACTCGACCTTGCCAGGCTCCCAATTTGTAAGTGTAACCTTCAACGGCTTCTGTACGACCATGTACCTGTTGGCCCTCGCGTTGAGGTCCTGACGCACGCACCATTCCAGAAGCTGGATGTCCATCATCTGGTCGCGCTTGGAGACTCCGATCTTCTCGCAGAACATCTTGAGGGCCTCGGCCGTGTAGCCGCGGCGCCTTACTCCGCAGAGCGTTGGCATACGTGGATCGCCCCAACCTGAGACAAGACCTTTCTGCACGAGCTCAAGGAGCTTTCTCTTGCTCATAAGCGTGTAGGTCAGGTTCAGTCTGGCGAACTCGTACTGATGGCTCGGCCAGATCTCAAGAGTCTTGATGAACCAGTCGTAGAGCGGTCTGTGGACATCGAACTCAAGGGTACAGATCGAATGGGTGATGTGCTCTATGGAGTCGCACTGTCCGTGGGTGAAGTCGTACATCGGGTAGATGCACCATTTGTCACCCGTGCGGTGATGCGATGCGTGCTTGATTCTGTAAAGAATAGGGTCGCGGAACATCATGTTCGGAGAGGCCATGTCGATCTTCGCGCGGAGAACCTTCTCTCCGTCAGCGTATTTGCCGGCCTTCATGTCCCTGAACAGCCGGAGGTTCTCCTCCACGGAGCGGTTTCTGTAAGGGCTTTCGGTGCCAGGCTTGTCCACGGTGCCGCGTCCCTTGCTGATCTCCTCCTGTGTCTGGTCATCGACATAGGCCTGCCCGCGCTCGATCATCTGCTCGGCCCAGGCGTAGAGCTGGTCGAAATAGTCGGAAGCGTAAAGTTCCTTGTCCCAGTGGAATCCGAGCCACTGGATATCTTCCTTGATCGAGTCAACATATTCAGTGTCCTCCTTGGTCGGGTTGGTGTCATCGAAGCGCAGGTTGGTCTTGCCGCCGTATTTCTGCGCGAGACCGAAGTTGATGCAGATGCTCTTCGCGTGTCCGAGATGGAGGTACCCGTTAGGCTCCGGAGGGAAACGTGTCATCACGCTCTTCACTCTTCCGGATTTAAGGTCATCCTCAATTATCTCTTCAAGAAAGTTGAGTCTTTTCGGCTCCTCGGCCGTAGGATTTTTCGCTTCTTCCATTGTTCTGTCAAAATTAACTCACAAAAATACGAAAATATTCCGCTGTTTGTCTCTTTTCAGCGGTGAAATCGTTGTACGGCTGATTTTTGAGGGTAGCATTATAATCAGTAAGAAGCTGTTTTGATTTGTTTGTTTGAAGTTTTTCACTATCAAAGAACATTTCAAACAAATCAAAACAGCTTCTAAGTCAAAATATTTTTTTAAATTTGTCATCTGACCAGATGTTGCTGCTGCCCGGCTGGTCTTAGACTTTGATTTTTTTGACATGCCCATCGCCTTAAAATTAAATAACGCTTCGCCTGTTCCTGTTTACAAGCAACTTATGGATCAGATTGAGTCCGGGATAAAAGACGGATTGTTCCACAGCGGCGAGCTTCTGCCGTCGATGAACGAGCTTTCAGCCAAACTGGACATCTCCAAAGAGACTGTCAAGAAGGCCTATTTCCTGCTTAGGGACAGAGGAGTGATCAGTTCCACGCAAGGCAAAGGGTACTATATCGCAGACCGTAGCAGCACCAGAAAGATGAAGATCCTGCTGTTGTTCGACAAGTTCAGCAACACCAAGCAGATCCTGTACAACGCTTTCGCTTCCGCCATCGGCGGCATGGCCGACATCACCATCTATCTTCACAATCAGCAGATAAGTCTTCTCGAGTATTATCTTGACGAGAATCTTGGAATGTTTGACTACTATGTGGTGACGCCTCATTTCCCGCTTGATCCGGAAACCCGGAAGCGTGCTCTCAAGGCGTTGAGGCGTATCCCTAACAGGAAACTCATCATACTTGACAACTATATGCCGGAGCTTCAGGGCAACTACGGTGCAGTATATCAGGATTTCGAGAACGATGCCTATTATGGCTTGATGATGGGTGTCGATAAATTGAAGGAAGTGCCTAAACTGAATGTGGTCATCGAACTCTCAAGTCTCTACCATGCGATGATCTCAAAGGCGGTTTCCCGTTTTTGTGACGAGAACGGCATTCCGTATAAGTTCTACACCCAGGTCACTCCGGAGATCGTCAAGCCCAAGGAAGTCTATCTGATCCTTCACGGTCAGTTCGACATGGAGCTCATCAAACTGGCAAGGGCAGCCAAGGAACTGAATCTTAAGCCGGGAAGGGATTTCGGCATCATCTCCTACAATGAGTCCCCGATGAGTGAGATAGTCCTTGATGGCCTGACAACCATCTCGGCGGATTTCGTGCGGATGGGGACCCTTGCCGCTGAGATGATTCTTGAGGGCCGGCTGTTCAAGCAGAAGTGCGACTTCAGGATGATCCGCAGAAATTCTTTCTGATATAATCTATACGCTTGATCCTTTTATCTCTGGCGAATATTCCGGGACAACATTTCTTGAAAATTTTTGAAGAACCGGAAATAGTTCATATATTTGCATCGTGAATACCACACCACAACACACATAACATACGGACAAATTTAACAAATATAAAGAATAGAAGTATGAAGAAGTTGTTTGTAGCCACAGTCTTGTTACTTGCGATGACGATGTCTGTCTCCGCTCAAAAGAAGCCATATTCAGTGACGTGGCGGAACTTTAACACTTACTCCACCAGATTGCCTGAGACGGGGAGACTCGTGACCAAGCCGGCGGACGGTACTGGTGATTCCAGATGGTCCATTGGCTGCGAGACCCTTGACAGGGACTATGCTGATTTCAGTCAGTATAAGGAGTATGTCGGTCCTCTGGGTGTCGGCTACGCCAGGATTCAGAGCGGCTGGGCGAAGTGCGAGACTGAGAAGGGCAAGTACGATTTCGCATGGCTTGACGAGATCGTGGACGGCCTTAATTCGCAGGGAGTACGTCCGTGGATGTGTCTTTGTTATGGCAACCCTCTCTACGGTGCTGACCGCAATCTTGGTTCCGGCCTTTTCGCGAAGGATGAGGTGATGAAGCCTTGGCTGAAATATGTCAGGGAGACTGTCAAGCACTATGGTGACCGTGTCGCCATGTGGGAGATATGGAACGAGCCGAACCTCAGGAGCAAGAACAATCCGGAGATCTATGCCGAGATGCTGATCGCCACGGCGGAGGAGATCAGAAAGGTCAACCGCAAGGCCGTGATCATCGGCTTCGGTCTGGCCGGAGTGCCTACCGCTTGGCCTAAGAAGGTCATGGACATCCTCAAGGAAAGGAAAAAGGCCGATTTGATCGACATGGTCTCTTTCCACCCGTATTACCCTAATCCGGACAACGCGACAACCGACATCATCGCCCTCGACAGCCTGATGAAGTCATATTCCCCGAAAATCAAGCTTTTCCAGGGTGAGACAGGTTGCCCTTCGATCCTTGAATATGGTCATGCGATGAACCACTACGAGTGGAGCGAGTACAAGCAGGCCAAGTGGGACTTGAGACGAATGGCTAACGACTTCCGCCTGGAGATCATGTCCAACATATTCACTATGGTTGACTTGCAGTACGAGAATATGCTTCAGTCATTCGGTCTCATCAGGATGAATCTTCTGAAGAAGGTGGTTTACAAGAGGCCTTCCTACTATGCTGTTCAGCACATGGCAAGTCTCCTGACAACGAAGGTGTATCCTTTTGACCTTGAGGTAGAGCACAACGCAACGAGGGAGATTTCGATTGTGGGAATGAAGGATGAGGCTGGCAAGACAGTCGGCGCTATGCTGTGGTACAGTGATCAGATGCCGACCGACCAGCTTGAGAAGGACAATGTGAGCATGACCATCAAGGGGCTTGACCTTAAGGATCCTGTGTACGTGGAGCCTATCACCGGAAAAGTGCACGAACTCAAGACCGTGATTCTGAGAGGTGGCTTGAGCGGTGGAAACGTCCGTCTGTCCGGCCTTCCGATGTGGGACAGTCCTGTTTTCCTGATGGAGCGCAAGAGTGTCGGCATGGAACGGAAATAGTGAGCGTCCACATAGAATGAACACTAAAATACATCATAACTAATGAAGGATAATTATGGACAATTAATCCAACGCAGCCTGGGGTCAATCCTCCGGGTTGCTTTGGCTGTTCTGATGTGCCTGACCTTGAATACCACGTTCAGTACGGGTTCCCAGGCCGCAGCGCAGAATCGAGCTGCATCCAAAACCGTGAAGATCAAAGGATCTGTCATCGATGAGGATTCCAAACCTGTCCCTGGTGTCGCTGTCCTTGTCAAAGGCCGGCCTGAACTTGGCGGCACGATGACGGACGAGAATGGCGAGTTCGCTTTCAATGTGCCGTCCAATTCCACGGTACAGTTCTCATGCATCGGCTACAAAACGGTTGAGAGATCGGCTTCCCAGACATTGGATTGGCTGATAACCTTGCAGGAAGAATCAGTTGCTCTTGAAGGCACCGTCGTGGTCGGCTACGGCGTGCAGCGCAAGGAAAGCGTTGTCGGTGCCATCACCCAGGTCAAGGCCGAGGATCTTGAGAAAACGGGAACCACTAACATTACCAACGCTTTGGCAGGTAAGGTCTCCGGACTCCTTGTATATTCCCAGAACGGCGCTCCAGGCCAGAGCGACGCCACATTGATACTTCGTGGCCTTTCCAGCTGGAACGGCAACTCTCCTCTTGTGATGGTCGATGGCATCGAACGTTCGATGAGCATGTTGTCCCCGACTGACATCGCAAGCGTTTCTGTCTTGAAGGATGCGTCCGCCACTGCCGTCTATGGTGCCAAGGGTGCGAACGGTGTGATCCTTGTCACCACAAAGACCGGCTCGAAGGGTGCCCCTAAATTTTCCATCAATGTGGAGCAGGGGTTGAACTCTCCTATGTGGACCCCTGAGCACGTGGATGCAGGGACTGTGACCAGAATGGCGAACATCGCCTATAAGAACACCCAGTCCTTCGGCTCGCAGTTCTCGGACGAGGTGATAAAGAAATACGAGGACCAGTCAGACCCTATGAGATATCCGGATGTGCATTGGTACGATCTCCTCCAGAAAAAGTTCGCGACCAGCACGAACGCTGACTTCTCGGTGTCGGGAGGCTCGGACAAGGTCCGTTATTATTTGGGAGTCAGTTATGTGCACGAGGGTTCGATCATCAAGGAGATCTATCCGGGGACGAATTTCGCAAGCGACAGGATCAACTATCGTATGAACCTTGACTGGGATGTCACGAAGTCAACCTTGCTGTCTTTCAAGGTGGGAGGTGTCACCAATATGGTGAAGAATCTGGCTTCGCACTCCGGATCCTCATGGCTTTTCAGCACGATCTACCAGTCGCCGACCATCACATTCCCGGCCTATTATCCGGCGGATGTCCTGAAGCAGTATCCTGATCCTAACTATCCGGACGCGGATTCGGACCGTGTCGGCGCCAACCAAGGCTCAAAGTATGATAATCCGTATTCCGCATTGGCGGATCCTGATTATGTGAAAAACGTGAATTACCGTTTGTTCACCGACCTCATCCTTACCCAGAAGCTGGATTTCATCACCGTGGGTCTGTCCGCCACCGCAAAGTTCGGTATGACTTCGTCCTATGCGAGAGTCTCGCAGAAAGCCTCGACAAACTTCGCCAAATGGAACATCAACTGGGATGCGTATGACGCCGGCAACACGGACATCTGGGAGATTCAGGGAGGATCGTCCAATTATGTGTGGAATGACAAGCCTTTCTCCATCACTCAGAGCAACTCGCCTTCAGGTGTCGGTTTCATCACATATCTTGAAGGGTCTCTTAATTACAGCAGGAAGTTCTCCAGAAAGCATAATGTCTCCGCCTTGGCTCTTTACAACCAAAGGCAGTACAACTCCGGTGCCTCCTTCCCGAAGAGAACCCAGTCCTTTGTCGGTCGTGTCACTTATGACTACAAGGGCAAGTATCTGTTCGAGGGCAACATAGGTGTGACGGGAAGCGAGCAGTTCTCTCCTGACTACAGGTATGGTGTGTTCCCTTCCGCCGCCGTCGGCTACATTGTCTCAAAGGAGAAGTTTTGGAAGAGGGCCATGCCTTGGTGGAGCACGATGAAGATCCGTTACTCCAACGGTTGGGTCGGGAGTGATGCCTCGGGCAGTAACTGGCTTTACTATTCTTCGTGGAAACAGACCAGCGGATATTATCAGGAGGAAGCGGCCGCGAACGTCACGGCGAGATGGGAGACCGCGCACAAGCAGGATCTCGGCTTCGAGATGGGTTTCCTCAAGGACAGGCTCACGGTCAATGTCGATCTGTATGACGAGAAACGTAACGATATGCTGATGCCTCCTGTCGTGACCGCCTTTGTGGGTGTCGCCTACAAGGATGTGAACGCGGGAGCTTTGAAGAAGCACGGCTTCGAGGTCGAGGTCAATTGGCAGAACACCACCTCCGGTGGCTTCACCTACAATTTCGGCGGTATGATCGGACTCAGCGAGAACAGGATAACCAAGTATGGCGACGCTCCTTACGCTCCTGAATATCAGAAATATGCCGGCACGCCTTTGCAGTCGGCCAGAACCGGTGACCAGCTTATCGATGACAAATTCTTCGGAAGCATCGACGAGATCCACGGCTATCCTAACTATGCCACTGAGTGGACGAACGTTGTCCCCGGAGTCTATAAGTTCCTTGACTACGTCCCGGACGGAAAGATCTCCCAACAGGATCTTCATGTGCTGAAAGGATCCGCTTACGCTCCGGGAGTATATTCATTCAATGTCGGCGGCGCTTACAAAGGGTTGACCTTCAAGGTGCTGTGTACGGGTACCATCGGCAAGTACATCAATTACAAGCGTGTGAACATCGTTCCGTTCTATGCGGGAGCCTATGTCATCCACGATTCGCACTTGAACTACTGGACTCCGACCAACAGGGATTCGGACATCCCGGCGCTGTCATTCTCTGACGAGATGTACGCTTGGGGCGGTGGCTCCTCCACCTATCCTGGCTACGATCTGGCTATTCCGGATTTCACCTGGAAGCGTTCGGACTACATGACCGTCAAGGAGGTTATGCTGTCGTACAGATTCTCTGGACCGAACATCAAACGGATCCTCGGTGTGAAGCATCTTGCTGTCGGACTTATCTGCAACAATCTGTGGACATTCTCCAACATCACGGACACCGATCCTCAGAGACTTACCACAGCGGCAAACTCTTATCCGACAATGAGAATGCTAAAACTTAATGTCAACCTTGCGTTCTAATGAATATGAAAACTTTTGTCAACAAGATAAAATACGGTCTGCTCGGCGTCGCCGCGTTCATCGGCGTCAGTGGCTGCAATTTTCTGGACGTGGATCCGGAGCTGGGACTTTCCGATGAGGAAGTGTTCGGCTCATACTCCGCGTTCCGCAAATATTTCGATTGGATCTATGAATCCAACGGAGGAAAGAATATGGAGAGGATCCATATCGCATACCCGTTCTACTACGATCTTTTTCAGCAGTATGCGTTCTCCTGGTACAACACGACAGACATCGCGGATGCCGGAAGAATGGGTGTCACCCAGCAGTATTTCAAGCAGGGAGCCCTTACCCAGGATTTCCTTGAGAAAGTGACATTCGACACAGGTAAGGCTGACAACAAGCCGATCTGCAAGGCTATGTTCTCCACGATCAGAAGGTGCAATATGACAATTGCCCACATTGACGAGTGCCTCAACATCACCGAGGATCAGAAGAACGATCTTCTCGGACAGGCGTTCGCGCTTCGTGGGTTCGCCCATTTCACACTTTGCCGTCTGTTCGGCGGGATGCCTTATCTGGATCATGTCATCGAGGCCGATGAGGAGTGGGATCTTCCGAGACTTTCCACCCACGAGACGTTCACAAAGGCGGCGGAGGATCTTAAGACCGGTTATGAGATGATGTCCAAAGCCGGCGTGGCCCGCCGCAACACTCCGGAGAACCTCGTGTCAGGCACCGTTGATGAGATCAATGGCATAGCCGCCATCGGCATCCGTTCAAGGGTTTTGCTTTACGCCGCCAGCGAACTGCACAACGAGAAAGGACAGGAGGATTGGGTGGTGGCCGCTGATGCCGCGGCCGAGGCGTTGAAAGCCGCGCTTGACGCGGGGTTCACCCTTCTTCCGAAAGAAAAGTACACGAACAACTTCTACGGTCAGCAGATGACCAACGAGACAATCTGGGCTTGGTCATACAATGCAAGAAACGATCACAAGAATTTTGAGGGAATATTCGCTTATCCGCAGTCAGGCCTTGCCAGCAACGCTACCTCCGGGGTCTGCCCGACACAGAATTTTGTGGACAGGTATGAGACCGTTTACGGCGAACCGCTTGTGACGGATGAGGATAAAGCCGCGGCGATAGCGGCGGGACACTATAATCCCCAGAATCCGTATGCGGGCAGGGATCCCCGTCTTGAACTTACAATAGTCCACGACGGCTCGGCTAACAGTTATGCTTCGAAGAAAGTTATCAACATCTATTACGATCCTGCCAAAAAGACATATCCGTTGACATCCATATCCAAACTCAGTGTTAATTTTGCTATTGATTGGGGCACGAAGGATAACAGTCAGCAAGGGTATTCCAACACAGGGTACTATTGTAAGAAGTATTGGGACGGCAACATCGGGAAAAAAGGGAAGAAGCATTACCACATCGACCCGATTGTAAGGGTCGCCGAGCTTTACCTGAACTACGCCGAGGCTGTCAACGAGGCCTACGGTCCGAACGGCACCGCCGGTGGGCTTGATCTTACAGCGGTGCAGGCCATCAACATCATCAGGAATCGTGTCGGCCAGCCTGACGTGCTGGAGAAGTACACCGCTGACAAGAACAGCTTCCGCGAGAGGATCCGCAACGAGCGTGGCATCGAGCTGGCTTTCGAAGGACACCACTACTACTACGACATCAGAAGATGGAAGACCGCTCCGGAGCTTATGGGCAAGACTCTCTACGGAATGTACGTGGAAAGCATCAAGAAGAGCGCGGAGTATCCTATCGGAAGGAAGTTCGAGGTCCGTCCGCTTCCTAACAACCGCCAGTGCGTCTGGAAGGACTATATGTACTACCTTCCTTTCCCTGACTCCGAGGCCTACAAACTCAAGAATTTTGTGAACTGGACCTGGAAGTAATTAACACGACACAAGAATGAAAGCATCAAAATATATCATTTCAGTCCTTGCCGCGGCTGCGGCGTGCATCGAGATGTCGGCCGCCGCCCCGGAGAAAAAGGACTCTGTCATCACCTATCCATGGGGACAGAAACTTACCTACTGGCAGACAACCGGCAGCGGACTTACCGTGAATATTCCTAAACTGGAGACCAAGGTCGCAGGTGATCTCAGGAACAGCATGACTGGAGTCGTGCCGGGAATGGATGTCAGGGAACTGGCCGGTGGTTTCGATCCGTCCGCTTATGCGATGTACACGATGAATGACAGCCATCTTCAATTGACGATGAGGGGCAACACTGACCTTATGTGTATCGTGAACGATATGCACATCCCGTTCAGCGAGCTCTTGCTGGATCCTAACCAGATCGAGTCGATAACGGTTCTTACAGATGTCGTGGACAGGGCCAAGTACGGTCCTCTGGCCACAAACGGCGCCCTTTTGATCCGCACGAAGCAGGGTGGGTACAACACTCCTATGCGCATCCACGTCAATTTGGAGAGCGGTATCAGCATGGCCGGCCGTGTGCCTGAATGGGTGAACGGTGTTGAATATGCCAAGTTGAACAACGCCGCAAGGTCCGCCAGCGGCTACGACGAGCTGTACTCCCCGGAGGCGATCAGCGGTTTCGCGAAGAACGATCCGTACGATCTTCTTTATCCTAATGTGGACTATAAGTCCTTGATGTACAAGAATTCATATCCTCTGTCCAGGGCCGGGATCAGCTTCTATGGCGGAGGAAACAATGTGCGGTACAATTTCGCCCTCAACGGTCTTTATTCCGGAGACCTTGTCAAAGGAGGGGCCACGACGGACTACAGCCGTTTCAACATCTCCGCCGGCATGGCCGCGAAGATCGGGCGCTACATCGAGGTCTCTGTGGATTTCTCCTCGCTTCTCTCGTTCCAGCGTTACGGTAGGACATCGTGGAACTCTTACCGGATTGTCCCTGCTGTGGCCTATCCGTTGACACTCGGTACAGCCACCGGAGACGAGGAAGGTGAGACCAAGGGTACGACCATCTACGGTGTCTCCAGGACCTTCCCGGACAACTATTACGCGCTTCAGATGGAAGGCGGTTTCAGAACCCACAGGATGAGGACCGGACTTTTCAACACGGCTTTGGACATCGACCTTTCATGGCTGCTTGACGGACTCCATTCCAGAACGGGATTCTCCAACTCGTCTTTCGTCCAGACCACGATCGGCAAGAACAATGATTACCTCGCTTACTATTGGACGGAAGAGTCCGGAAAGGGTGACATTTCCAGCCACCGCGGAACTAAAGCCACAGGAAAGAGTACGTTTGACAATTATTCCGTGCAGGCTCTCGGAATGTACGAGAGACTGTCCTACGACAGGCGTTTCGGAATGCACAACATCGCCGCCGGAGCGACATTCACATTGAACAGCACCTCCAACAAGGCTTCGAGCTGGTACCAGAGGCAGATGTACGGCATCGCTGACCTCTCATATTCCTACGCAGACAAGTACATCGCCGAGGTTGTCGCCGAGTACGCCGGCACGCACACACTGAACAGAGCCAACAGGTTCGGCTTCTTCCCGACCGCCGGTCTCGCTTGGGTGGCCTCCAACGAAGGCTTCCTGAAAAGTGTCTCTTGGATTGATAATCTCAAGTTGCGCGCCCAGGCTGGAATCATCGGTCAGACATCTTTGTTCGACCAACCTTATCTTTACAGAGGTGTCTACTCGTTTGCGAGTTCGATGTACTATGGCCCTAATGACAAGCAGGACTGTTGGTTTGGCGGCACCGCCCAGTGGATTTCCCAGAAGACCACCATCAGCAGGGTGCCTAACGAGGATCTGTCCTGGGCAAAGATCTATCAGGTTGACGCCGGACTTGATTTCGACTTCCTGAAGATGTTCTCCTTCAACACGAACTTCTTCTACCGCAAGATTGACGGCATCATAGCGAACACGGTGTCTGTGACTCCAGGTGCGTTCGGACTCTCAGGTATGGCGATGTACGAGAACTTCACCGCCATCTCTATCCGCGGTGTGGACGCGACTTTGAACTATGCCCAGACATTCGGTGACTTCAGAGTGTCAGCCGGAGTCAGTGCCCAGACCTACATCCAGAAAAACGACAAGGTGGTCGAGGACAACTATCTTTATGACTACCAGAAGTTGACCGGTCTCAATGCCGACGCCATCTGGGGATTCAGGTGCATCGGCAAGTTCACCGACGAGTCACAACTATCCACCGTTCCTGCATACTCATCTGATGTCGCGGTAGGTGACCTGATGTACGAGGACGTGAACAATGACGGCAAGATAGACGCCAATGATAGGGTTGTCATAGGTCACTCCAACCCACGTCTGTACTATCAGGTGAATCTGGGATTCGCATGGAAAAATCTGGAACTGAACGTGATCGGCTCTGGCCGTGCTTTCTTCAAGACGGCTCTCACAAATGACTATTTCTGGAATGGAATTGGTGACGGAAACTACTCTGCGTTCGTCAGGGACAACATCGGAGGTGACTATCCACGTCTTGCCTACGTCAAGGATGAGAATAATTTCGTCACGTCAGATTTCTGGCTGAGGGACGGTGGGTGGTTCAAGATCCAGGATGTCGAGGTGGCCTACACTCTCCCTTTGAGAAGCAAGGCGATCAAGAGCGTCCGTTTCTCTGTCAAGGGACAGAATCTCGCCACCATCACCGGCATCAAGGATGTTGACCCGGAGAACATCGACGCGGGTGTCAGCTCATTCCCGTTGATGAAGACAATCACCGGTGGCATCAAACTGAACTTTTAACGGATAAACTGCAATCAAGATTATGAAAATCAAAAACACCATATTCGGTCTTACGATAGCGGCGATTCTTGTAGGGGGGGGGTGCTCCTTTCTTGATCCGCTCCCTGACGGAAGTTACAACGATGAGAATTTCGATGACTATCCGGAGTTGCTCAGAGGCTTTGTGGACAAGGTCTACGCCGACTATTTCCCTGCTGTCTATTACAGCACTTACTGCGCCGGGCTTGCCGCGGCCACGGATGACGCTCTCTATCGTTCGGAGACGGCGATGTGGAGATCTTTCTCGAAGGGCAACGCCAGGATGGGCAACAATCCTTTCGCTTCCAAGTGGAACAATGACTACACAGCCATCAACTATCTGAATCTTTTCCTTAAGGACAATGTCGGCTTCAATACCCGTTACCTTGTCGATTTCGAGGCGGACCGGGTTTACAGGCATTGCCAGCAGGGAAGCGCTTTCGGTCTGAGGGCGTGGCTCCATTTCGACCTGCTTCGCACTTTCGCGGGCAAGGGAGTCGACGGGAATATGTGGGGTGTCCCTCTCATGTTGACACCGTCTGAGGCCGGAAAGATGGACAACAGCTCAGTCCGCAGGGCCACAGTGGACGAATGCGTGGCTCAGATCCTGAAGGATTGCGATTCCGCGAGCGTGCATCTTCCTTACAACAACAGGGACTATCCTGGCGATCCAACCCAGAGTCCTCAGGTCACGGGAGCCATTCGTTACCGTACTATGGATCAGGTGATTGTCGATGGTCTCAGGGCTATGGTCTATCTTTTCTGGGCCAGTCCCGCGTTCAATACTTCAAATGATATGACAAGGTATGAGAACGCGGCCAAATATGCGGCAAAGGTGATGAAGCATAAGCTTGAGGTGGAAAGCACGCTAGCCGGCGGATTCGATCCGGCCAAGGGATTCCGTTGGGACAACACCAACAGCGCCGAGATCATTTGGTGCTCGAATTTCTCCACAAGCGCGGCCACGGAAACCGCTTTCTATCCGAGGGAGTTCAGCGGCAACGCTCACATCGCTCCGAGTCAGGATCTTGTGGACGCCTTCCCGATGAAGAACGGCTATCCTATCTCTGACAGCCGCAGTGGCTACGATCCGAAGAATCCTTACAAGGACAGGGATCCGAGGTTCTATTCATCGATCTATTTCGATGGGTCCCAGGTGATCCGTGACCTCAATGGTGAGATAATGTACACCTTTGAGATAAAGGAAGGCGGAAAGGATGCTCCAGGAGGCGCCAATGTGTCCCCGACATCATATTACATAAAGAAGTTCCTTTACAACGGTTGGAACAAGACTGACGAGAAGGTTGACGCCGGTTACCGTTGCGTTCACATGATGAACTGGACACACATGTGCCTGATCTTCGCCGAGGCGGCCAACAAGGTTGTCGGCCCTGTGGATGAGACTACTTTCGGCTACTCCGCCAAGCAGGCGATCAAATGGCTCCGCAGCCGTCCTTCAAATGACGGTGTGGCCGGTGTCGGCACCACGGAGGATCCGTTCCTTGACGAATGCGCCGCCGCCGGAGCCGGTAAGTTTGAGGAGTTGGTCAAGAATGAGTGGCGTGTAGAGACATGTTTCGAGGGAGACCGCTACTATAACCTGAGGCGTTGGGCGAAGAGCGTGGATGATGTGAATGTCGCCATCCACGGCGCCAAGATCTCCGCCGAAGGTGAGTATCAACTCGACAACGTGGTGGAAACCTTGAAGTTCCCTTCTCTGTGGGCACCTATCCCTTACACGGACATCAGAAGGTGCGCCAACCTTGTGCAGAACGAGGGTTGGGAAACTTGGAGATAATCATTAAATTTGAGAGAAATGAAAATGAATATGAGAAAATTGGTTTTGTCCGCCCTGACGCCGCTCCTGCTGGCCGGATGCTACAAGGACTACACCTTGGACTACGACTACACGGCGGCCTACATCGCCTACCAGTACGACCTCAGGACCTTCGTCATCGGTGAGGAAGGGAAATTCGACTTCACCGTGGCTCTTGCCGGAACCGCCAAGAACAACGAGGACAGGAAGGTTGAGGTGGAGCTTAGGAACGAGCTGCTTTCCGAGGACCTCTCGCAGTACACCACGGAATTCGGAGTCACAAGCTTCAACGCTCTTGATGGCTTGTGCGGAAGAGGACAGTTCGGTGATCTCAGCCAGAGATATGTCACGGAAGGGGTGAGCGGCCTGAAGGAACTGACACCGTTGCCTTCTGAATATTACACTGTTGACGGTCTGGACAGGATGGTCATCAAGAAGGGTCGGCACACCGCGGCTGTCTCGATAAAGGCCACTCCGGCCATTGAGGAGGACGCCAATGCCTTCAAGCCTTACTACGCCCTCGGATTCAAGCTGAACAAGGCTGACGTGGATTCGGTTCTGTGCGAGAAGAGCTTTGAGATCATCGTCGTGAAATGCGAGAACAGATTCTTCGGAAACTGGTATCACGGAGGAAAGACCGTGGTCAAGAATGACGCCACCGGGGAGATCGTCTCGGAGGACACGTATGACCTTGTCATCCCGCAGGCAGACTCCAAGGTGTATTCCTTGACAACGGTTGACGCATCCACGGTTATGACCGACAAGATCGGCCTCGGCGCCGGCAAACTTCTGCTCAAGTTTAACGGCAATGACATCACCATCTCATCTGCCGACGGCTCGAAGGAGATCAAGCCTATCGCTGACCAACCGAGTGTCTATAATGATGCCAAACTCTTGCAAGACAGGAAATTGACTCTGAACTACTGCTTCTCCAATGGTGACGGCACCACGACCTTCATCACTGACTACCTACAGTTCCGCAACAGAATACGAGACGGAATCAACGAATGGCAGGATGAGAATGAAAAGAATTATGAATAGATTGTTACTGAATATCTTAGCGGCCCTGGTGTTAAGCCAGGGCTTTGCGGTTGCGCAGTCCGACTTGCGTCTGGTCGGCGAGAACGGTCTGAAGTTCAGTCCTGTTGCCGGGGCCACCACCGAGGTGAATGGAAACACGGTTGAGATCAGCACCAAAGGCGCCAACTCCGGCATCAGATTCCACACCGATCTGGATGTCTCTGAATATGCATCCCTCCGGTTCACTCTCACCAACAAGAGGAACTCTTTTCTGGTGATGGCGGTCCAGATCCAGGACACGGTCTATAACGCCAACAACAATAAGCAGGAGAAAGGTGCGATGACTGACCGTCTTCTCATATTCCCTAACGAGACCCGCGAGGTGGTGATCCCGCTTCCGGCCAGGCTTCCTTATCCTGAGATCTACAACGGGTTCAAGGGGCTGCGCAACACTCCGTATTCCATTGACCAGCATTATTCCTACAGTGTCGATCTGTCATCGGTCAAGATGATAAAGATCAACGCCTTCAAGCATGTCGCCGGTGCGGATTATTCCATAACGGACCTTAGGTTCGCCAGAGGCGAGAAGTCCAGACTTGCCCCTTGGATGACTTGGGACGATTCGCGTTTCTTCCCGTTTGTCGATGAGTACGGTCAGTTCAAGCATAAGGACTGGCCTGGCAAGACCCACAGTGACGAGGACCTGCGCAAGGCAAGGGAAAAGGAGGAGGAATATCTTCGCGCCCACACCGGTGCGGATGACTGGTCTCGTTACGGCGGTTGGAAGAAAGGTCCACGCTTTGAGGCCACAGGGCATTTCCGTGTCCGGAAAGTGGACGGGAAATGGTGGATGATCGACCCGGAGGGCTATCTCTTCTGGTCTCACGGAGTCGTCCGTGTCACGACCTCCACCGGAATCACCCCGTTGGACGGCAGGAAGGAATATTTCGAGAACCTGCCGGAAAAGGGTACAAAGATGGCCCGTTTCTATGAGACCTACGATGCGCTCCTCAAACCTTACTACACGGTAAGGGGAATCCAGGAGACTTACGACTACTCCTCCGCCAATGCCTACAGGAAGTATGGCGAGGACTACAAGAATGTCTTCGCCGATCTGGCGCACAGAAGGCTCCGCAGCTGGGGACTTAACACCATCGCCAACTCTTCCGACAAGGACATCTGCCTGATGGACAGAACGGTTTACACTGACCGCATCGAGATCTCCTCTCCGATCATCGAGGGCACAGGCGGTTCGTGGTGGAAATTTATGGATCCGTTCAACGAGGGCTTCGCCGAATCGGTGCGCTCGCAGCTTGTCGCCCGCAAAAGGCAACTGGATGACCCTTGGTGCCTTGGCTATTTTGTGGACAACGAGATAAAATGGGGTGACACTGAATATCTTGCCTCATGCACGATCATGGCTCCGGCCACTCAGAAGGCGAAGATTGCCATGGTGGACTGGCTCAAGGGGCGCTATCAGGATATTCAGAGACTCAATGAGGCCTGGAAGACATCCTTCGCCTCATGGGACGCTTTGCTTGGGAACAAGGATAAGGTTCCGGCTTCGGCGAAGAAAGATCTTAGAGAGTTCAACACCCGGATCATCGAGGCTTATTTCAGCACGGTCAGAAGAGTGTTCAAGGAAGTCGCCCCGGATGTGCTCTATCTTGGGTGCCGTTTCTCTGGCTCGAACGAGGAGGTGCTGAGGGTTGCGGCCAAATACTGTGATGTGCTGAGTTACAACATCTACCGTCCTGATCTGTATGATTTCTCTCTTCCTGAGGGCATTGACAAGCCTGTGATGATCGGGGAGTTCCATTTCGGGGCTATGGACCGTGGAATGTTCCACCCTGGACTCATCTACACCCGCAACCAGAATGAGCGCGCTCAGATGTACTATCGCTACGTGAAGTCCGCTATGGAACATCCGAACATCATCGGAACGCATTGGCACCAGTTCTCCGACCAGACATGCACCGGCCGCTTTGACGGGGAGAATTATCAGGTCGGTTTCACGGACATCTGCGACTCTCCGTATTATGAGACCGTGGACAAGGTCCGTGAGGCCGGCTACGAGATGTACGGGATACGCTCGGGAAAGAAGTCTGCCGATGCTCCTTTTTATGTCGATGCCGCATCGCTTGGGGTGTACGGAAAGGCTGGTGAGGTCCCGGGGCATACATATTCAAGGCTCGATCCTGAGAAATATGGCATCAAAGGCTCATTGGCCACGAAATGCCTCCAGTCAACGGGAGTGTTCGTCGCTTTCAACACTGACAGCAAGTCGTTGTCGTTGAAGTGGGAGACTTCTCCTTTGAGGGTTGTCGGGGCGAACACCGGCGCCAACGCCCAAAAGGGTCTGGACCTTTACATCAAGCATGACGGCCGCTGGGTGTTCGCCGCCGTAGGCTCTCCGAATATGTCCGGGGACTGCGTCCATCACGAAAGAAAGGTCATCTCCACGATGCCGGAGGGTGTTAAGGAATGCCTTCTGTACCTGCCTCTTTTTGATTCGGTCGAGTCTCTTCAGATTGGTGTTGATCAGGGCAGTTCGATAACCGCTTCTCCAAACCCTTTCGCTCACAAAATTGTCTTTCTGGGTTCCAGCATAACCCACGGCTCGGCGGCAAGCCGCTCCGGGATGAGCTACGTCGCGAGGTATGGCCGTGACAACGGATTGTACTGCTTGAACCTTGGTTTCAGCGGTCAGGCCAAACTCCAGGAATGCTGGGCCAGAGTGGCCGCCGACATCGATGCCGACGCTTTTGTGTTCGACCAGTTCTCGAATCCGTCCGCGAAGGAAATTGACAAAAACTTTGACAGGTTTGTGGACATCATCCGCGAGGCTCATCCTGATACCCCTCTGATCTTCGTGCAGACGATCCGCAGGGAGAAACGCAATTTCAATGAGGCTGCGGATGCCTTTGAGGCCGCGAAGCAGAAAGCCGGCGAGGAGAAGGTCAGGGCCAGGATGAAGACTGACAGGAACAGCTATTTCATTCCTTCCGACGGTTTCCTCGGGGATGACAGTCTCGGTACCGCTGACGGAACACATCCGACAGATGTCGGCTTCTCCCGGATTCTGGAGAAAATGTCTCCGAAGTTGAACAAGATCCTGAAGAAATATATTCGTTAGGCATCTATGAGACGTGTCCTTGCATATTCATTGATCCTGCTGGCGCTGGTTTCGTGCGGAACCGGCAGGAAGGCGGCCGTGACAGGCGCCAAAGATCATGCTTCCGTTCAGATCCGGGTCGGGTCTTACAATCTGTGGAGGCCGGGACCGCGAGATGACGGCTATGCCTGGGATGTCCGGAAGTTCCGTCTGGCAAAGACCATAGCCGACATCGGTTTCGACATATTCGGCGTCCAGGAATTTGACACCGTGATCCAGAATGAACTTCCGGCCCTTGTCGAAACAGAGGGTGGAAAGTATGAATGGTTCATATTCAGTCCGTATTCAAAGGATGGGGGAGTGGGACCCAAGGCGCAGGGAATCGTCTACCGCAAGGATCGCTTCACGATGCTGGAGAGCCATCATTTCTGGCTGTCTCCGACTCCTGATGTGAAGAGCAAGGGGTGGGATGAGAAGAAGTACACCCGGGGGGCTTGCTGCGCCATATTCAAGGAAAATGCGACGGGCCTGCGTTTCTTCTTGATGATGAGCCACATGCCTTTAGGGAAGGATGCCAATGCCCATGCCGCTCCGGTCATCCTTGAGAGGGCTAAGGAATATAATCCCGAGAATCTTCCTTCGTTCTTTGTCGGAGATCTCAACACCAGGGAGTGGACATCGTCTTCGGAATTGTTCCGCACTTACTGGAGCGACACGTTCCTGACCGTTCCGGCGGAGACTCGCAAAGGATCTGTAGGAACCTTCAACAAGCGGGGGGAGAACGAGGACATGAACGCCGCTCCGAGGATAGACTACATCTACTACCGTGGAGACGGGATCACGCCTCTTGGCTACACCTGCGACAACAGGCGGTACGAAGGGTATTATCCTTCAGATCATTGCCCGATTTACGCTGATTTTATTGTCGCTTTGCCTTCGGCGGTTTCTGTTCTGCCGTAAGGACGGTAAATGTTTTTGTTCAAGGATGACATTCACGCTTGGCACATATAACCTCAGGATGGAGCATCTTGACACCGGCCGTGACAACCGCTGGGAGGTCAGGAAACCAAGGCTTCTTGCATCCATTCGTGACGCCGGATTCGATGCCGCAGGCCTTCAGGAGGTCAACTTCCGGATGCAGCGTGAATTGGCAGAGGAATTGGGCGATGAATATTCATTCTGGTTTTTCAGCCCATATTCCCAGAGCGGTGAAGGGGACAAGGCTCATGGCATAATGTTCAGAAAATCGCTTTTCGAGATTCTCGAAAGGCGGTTTTTCTGGATTTCCGACACTCCTGATGTCTGTTCGCTCGCTGATGTCGGACCGAACGGAAACTATCGCCGCGGAGGATGCTGCGCCGTGTTGAGACATAGGGCTTCGGGAGGCCGGTTATTCTTGATGTGCACGCATGCCTGCTACAACAAGAGACCCAATGCCAGATTCGCCCCGCTCTACCGCATGATGGAGGAACGCTTCAATGCGGAGAATCTCCCGTCATTTTTTGTCGGAGACATGAACGCCACGCCTGAATCAGACGCGTCAAAGGTGTTCCGTGAATATTGGCTTGACACCTATGATCTTGCTTGTCCGTCCGTGCGTGTAGGGCCGGAAAACACATACAATGCCTATAAATATCCCACCGGACTCTCCCGCATAGATTACATCTATTGCAGAGGCGCTTCCGTAAGCGTTGAATCCTACCGCTGTGAGGCCTCTCTGTATTCCGGCGGATACGCATCGGATCATTTTCCTGTCTCCGCTGTCATACGGATCGGTTCGTAAGTTTATCTTCTTCTCTCCCTTTTGCCGAGTTTCTCCCTGATGAGAAGCGGGTCGTTCGTCGTGATGCAATCCACACCGATGTCGATCATTCTTTGGGCGTCCTTTTCATTCTTTGCCGCCCAACAATTCACATTCATTTTGTTGTCGCGGGCCTCTTTGATCCACGTCGGATGCTTTTTGAATGTCTTGCGGGGATATGCCACACCGTTGATGCCAAGCCTGGCCACTTCAGCGGGGCTCTTGTCGTTCCTGATGTACTGAACCGTGAAACCAGGGCACCGGGCGGCAAGTTTCTCACAGATGTCCATGTTCCCGGAAAGGAATATCACGCGCCTGGGCTTGAATAACTTATGATCCTTCAGGGATTTGATGCACTGGTCGATCAGATAGTCCTCGTGTGGCAGATTGACGGCCCTTTTGATCTCAAGCACCATCACGGTCCTGCTTTTCTCTCCCTGCGCGAGGTATTCGTCAAGGGTGGGGATTTTCTCCCCGTTCTTCAGCCGGTAGTCCTTGAAGTCGGCAAAACTGTGATCGCTGACGCGCCTGCCATCAATCTCAACATCGTGATAGACCATAAGGACGAGATCCGATGTCATCTGGACATCGAATTCGCTTCCCCACAGCTTGTTCCTTTGGGCCATCTCAAGAGACTTGATCGAATTCTCCGCATAACCTGCCTCCTCGCAGTCCCAAAAACCTCGGTGGGCGGCAATGGCGATCTTTTGCGGAGCGCAAGAAACGGATTGGGCGGCGATGATCACCGCCGTAAGGAGCTTGACAAGTGCTTTCATGTTCATTTTTATTCAGTAGTGAGCGGTCTTTCGCTGACCTTTTATATTCAAAAATACACAAATAATCGCATATTACGTTATAATTTGATTAAAAAAGTGAAGCGTTGAGATCATTATCGAATATAGACCTATCTCTTCTGAGAGTTTGTTCGGGAATGCGATAACATCTGGATTGGAACATGTCTGGAATAATGATGTTTTTTGTTATCCCGACATGCAAATTTTTCGAGACAGGATGGAAAACGTGGCATTGGAGGATTGGATTTCGGATTAGTATGGCTAACTTTGCGACGGAAACGGGATTCGTGTGTGTTGAATCCCGGTCCGGGTGATTTTAATTTAGGAATATGATCAAGTCAATGACCGGTTACGGCAAGGCTGAGGCCGTCCTGGAGACAGGTAAACTCACCATCGAGATCAAGACGCTCAACGGCAAGAACTCCGACGCCAACATCAAGTCCTCTCTCCTTCCGAAGGACAAAGAACTTCTTGTGCGCAGGAAGATCACGGATTCACTGGTGCGCGGCACGATAGACTTCTACATCACTTGGGAGCCGAAGGCCGGGGGAGTGGCCAAGCAGATCAATCAGGAATTGGTTAAGGAATATTATGACCAGATTCAGGCCGTGCGCTCCAGCCTCTCTGGATCCTCTGAATGTGGTGAAACTGTTAAGGATGAGATACTTACCGCTATCCTACGTTTCCCTGACGTGATGGATAATTCCCGTCAGGATGTCATCACCGAGGAGAACTGGCCGGTAGTGGAAAAGGCCATAGACGAGGCTCTGGCCGCGGTCAATGACTATCGTGCCAAAGAAGGAGAAGCACTCTACAAGGACGTGACCTCGAGGGTTAGGAACATCCTTGATCTTGAGAATCAGGTCGAGGGCTTTGAGAAGGAAAGGATAGATGTCGTGAGGGAGAAGCTGATGAAGAATCTGGAGGCTCTCCAGCAGAAGGTCGATCCTTCCCGCTTCGAGCAGGAGATGATCTTCTACCTTGAGAAACTGGATATCAACGAGGAGAAGGTCCGTCTCCGCCAGCATTGCAAGTACTTCATGGACACGATTGACGGTGAGGAATATCCCGGCCGCAAGCTCGGCTTCATCATCCAGGAGATGAGCCGCGAGATCAACACCACCGGCTCCAAGGCCAATCACTCCGGCATCCAGAAAGTCGTAGTCCGCATGAAGGACGAGCTGGAGAAGATCAGAGAGCAGTCTATGAACATTCTCTAAAAGAATGTTCATAGACTGCTCATCCATCCAACCCCCAGTCACTACGTGACAGCCCCAGAGGGGCACGGGGAAAGGATTCCCCGAAACCCTTCGGTCGCTTCGCGCTTCGCGCACGATACATTTAACCCCCAGTCACTACGTGACAGCCCCAGAGGGGCACGGGGAAAGGATTCCCCGAAACCCCTTCGGTCGCTTCGCTCCGAGTGTTATCTTATTCGTTTGGACTGGTTGCGGAGAGTTCGGGAGGAATTATGGACTCGGGGCCGGTTTTGCGGGCGCCTGGCTTGATTTTGGCCTGGGATTTCTTGGGGGAGAGGCCGAGCTTCTCTAATTTTTGAATTTTCTTTACGACGCTTTGATTGGACTCGGTCAGTTTCTTGGTCGAGGTCTCGTAGGCGGACTGCGCCTTGCCAAGCATGGTCCCGATCGCCACGTAACTATCCATCCAGCCGTTCAGCTGACTCATCAGCTCCTCGGCTGTCTTGTAGACCTCGGCGATGTTTTTCTCCTGGTCCGCCTGCTTCCAGGCCATCTGGATCATATTCAAGACAATTATAAGGGTCATCTGGCTCACGATCAGTACATTGCTGTCTTTTGCCGCCTGCCAGAGCATCGGATCTTCCTCCAGCATAAGCCTGAACGCACCCTCGACCGGGATGAACATCAGATTGTAGTTCACCTTGCGCCTGCCCTCGGGAATGTAGGACGCGTAGTCCTTTGTCTTGAGCTCGTCCACGTGCTTGCGGACGCTTTCGACATGCGCCTTGGCGAGTCTTACCCTATCCTCCGCTTTTTCCGCGTTGACATATTCATTGAAAGATTTCAGGCTAACCTTGGAGTCGATGATGACGGTCGTGTCGTCCGGGTAGAGAACCATCACGTCCGGAATCATGGTCCTGCCGCTCTCGCTCTTGATCTCGTGGCCGCTTTCGTCCGTCATCACACTTTGGGTGAAGAAGTGCACCCCTTCCACCAACCCGGCGTTCTTCAGCACATCGGTGAGCAGCATCTCCCCGAAGTCCCCCTGAACCTTTGAATATCCCGTCAGCGCGTTCGCCAGATTCCTTGCCTCGTCCCCGACCGCCTGCGACCGCTCCATCACATTGTGAATATGCTCCTTCAGCTGCGCGCTTTGCTCCACGGCCTCCTTTCTGGATTCCTGCACTGCCTTTCCGAACTCGGCGAACTTCTCCTGCATCGGTTTCAGAAGCTCAGAGATCGACTCCGCGCTCTGCTTTTTGAACTCAGTGCTGTTGTCCGCAGACAGAGCCTTGAATGCGTCCTTCATCTTCTCCAGATCTCTCTCGTGCTGCTCCTTCTGCATATTCAAAGCCTTCTCCTGCGCCTCCTTCTGCTCCGCCATCGCCTTTTCCTGAATATCCCGCTGCACGGCAAGGGCTTTCTCCTGCAGACGCCTCTGCTCCTCAAGCGCCTTAGCCTGCTCTTCCCTCAGACGGCTTTCATATTCATCCCTCGCCTTGAGCGTGCTTTCCAGTGCCGCGTTCTTTCCCGTCAGCTCCGTCAACTGCTTCTGGAGCTCATCCTCCGCTTTTTCATATTCATTGACAATCCTTTGCCTTTCAGCTGCATTCCTCTGAATGACAAAAAGCAGCGCCACTACGGCGGCCACCGCCACCGCCGAGATCAAAATTATTATTACCGTAATATTCATAGACTTAACAGTTCTTTCGTAACCAATCCCTGAAAATCAAATCATTGATCTGCCTCTTGGTCCCGTTATCGGTAATCACGTTGTTCTTCTTAAGCGCGTTTCCTGCTGTCTGAACCGAACTGGTCGAACCGAGCCCGTATTTGGAGATGAAATCTTCTGAGGTTATCCTGACGCCATCAGGATCCTCATTCGCAACAGCTATGAGCAATGATTTCTGTTTTTCGGAAAAGCGTGCGAACTGTTCTTCGTATGAGAAACTTTGCTGAGCTATGACCGCGTCATAAATTGATTCGAACTCCGTCTTTTTCAGTACCTCTCCAGGCATTGTCTGGGCGAATGCTTCATTCATCATGAGTTGGATGTACCATGTGACACCATTGAAGTAGTCGTAGCACTTGTCAACAAGTTCTGGTTCAATATCTTTCCCATACTTTTTGAACATCGTGACAGCGAATTTATTATAGACGCTTTTGTCTATCACGCCTATTGTCATCATCACAGCGCTATTGTAGAAAGGTTTGTCCGGTGACTTGAACATGTTGTTCATGGCATGGCTGATGCTGCCGGTGTAGATGAATGAGATGTTCCGGCATTTTTGCATCAATGTTCTCAAATAGGCTTCGACATTCTTCTCTTTGAAATTTCTTATCGTCTGGAATTCGTCAATGGCTACCACGGTCGGCTTTTTCAGTGAATCAAGTAAGGAAATGATTTCCTCAAGTGTTTTGTCGGGGTACTTGATTTCTGACAGCCCTGTTCCGAGTGAGAACGAAGCCGTCAACTCATTGTATTCGATGGTTGGTTTGATGGATTTCAGACCATTCAAGAGTTTTTCCCTTATTCCGAGCACACCGCTCTTTGAGAATACTTCTTTAGCTACAAGCATGGTCATCTCTTTCAGCGATCCGGCTGAGTAGATGTCAATGAGAAAGGTGTTGTAGTTTTCCTTTATGGATTTCTGTTCAAAGCAGTGCCTGATAAGTCCGGTCTTGCCCAATCTTCTTTTCGCGAACAGTGCCACGTTGCGTCCGTTAAGAATATGCTTGCAAAGTTCCCCGGTTTCCTTGGTTCTGTCACAGAAGTATTCCTCAGGAACGAAGGGCGTGATTATGAAAGGATTTTTAACGATGTCTGCCATAATTATGTAAAACTACATTATGTAAAGTAACGTAATGCAATATTACGTAAAAATTCTGAAATATTCAACGCGAGAATAAAAAACATATAAAATTGCAAAGAAACATAAAAAGTTCGCATCTTACCCCCAACCCTTTTTTGTCAAGTTCGTCTTAACGAATATCTTTGGCTTTCCACCGGTTTGGCACCGATTGAAATAATTTCGGGGTGGTGTCGTGTTTTGGAAACTTTTATTAATTTTGCAATGATATATGGAATATGGAAAGCTTAGGCTAACGTTTATGAAAGAGGCCAAAGATTTTATGGAATCTCTACCACATCAGGCAGCGAGCAAAGTCTATTATAATATTCGTCGTGTCGTTGATGGTGAACGTGACGCGGAGTTATTTAAGAAATTGGTTGGTTCAAAGATTTGGGAATTCCGAACCTTGTATGGTGGCGTTACATATCGTCTGTTCGCCTTTTGGGACACCAGGGAATATATGCTTGTGGTGGTAACACACGGGATTGTTAAAAAGGAACAAAAAACTCCGAGAAAGGAGATAGCTAAGGCTGAAATGATGATGAAGACTTATTTTAATGAAAGGTGATTATGGCAGAAATGAAGTTGTACACATTGGATGAGATGCTGGATGAGCATTTCGGTAAGGTTGGAACGCCAGAAAGGGATTCCTTCGAGAAAGATGTTGCTGATGCGGTCAATGCCTACCGCTTGGGGGAGATAGTCCGGGAACGCCGCCTTGGCCAGAACCTTACGCAGGCTGAACTTGGGAAACGTATGGGAGTTAAGAAATCTCAGGTCTCGAAACTCGAAAGGGGAGAGGACATGTCTCTCCGCTCGATGCGCCGGGTGTTCCGCGCGCTTGGAGTCGAGTCCGGCACGCTTGACCTTGGCCCGGCCGGAAAAGTCACCTTGTGGTGAACGGTTCCTTTCTCCTCCATCTTGTTGTATTTACCATCGGTACAATCTTAACCATGTTCCTCAGCATCGTTCGCGCGAAGGAACATGGTGAGCTTGTCGAACCACGGTTGGTGAGCCTGTCGAACCACGGTTGGTGAGCCTGTCGAACCACGGTTGGTGAGCCTGTCGAATCACCGTCAGCTTGCCGAGTCTATTCAAGATCTGACTTCAGGCTATTGATGTCCTCAGCGCTCATCCCGGTCACTTTTGCGACCACCTCACTGGTCATTCCTCCGGCCAACATAGCCTTGGCTACCATGGAGATGCCCTTAGCCAAGCCTTCAGCCAAGCCCTCTGCCTTTCCCTCAGCCTTGCCCTTGGATTCACCCTCTTTCAATCCCCTATAGTAGCCCTGTTGCTCCGCACCCTCGATGTACGGCTCCATTTCTTCCATTGTCAACATGTCGCTGAAATAATTATCGATTTGTCCCTCGTTGAGACCGCTGACACGCATGGCACTCTCAAGTTCCTTAAACCGAGCGTCATCGCGATCCCTCGATTTTGCAAAGATAGCGAAATTCCTGAATATCCGGCACCATGCCGCGACTGGGCTGTCGTATTCCTCGGAGTAGTGCATGATCCTCGGTAATTCCAAGAGGTAGAACGAGATCTGGTCACCGAATGGCTCTCCTGTCTCGATCTCCAGAGTCTTGTACTGGTAAAGAATCTTGTCATCGGACGAATCTGGGTGCTTGTCCTCGTAGTTCATGATGCAGATGACCTTGACTGGGGCGAGGGTGTACTTCTTCTCTCCTGGTTTTACCTGTCGGCCCACAAGTCTGGCCCCGTAGTAGAACAGCCTGTCCCTTTGGTCAGTGCGCGATGCTCTCTGCATCTCCACCAGGAAGGATCTTCCGTTCGAGGTCTTGCATAGCAGGTCGAATAGGATCTTCTTGTCCAATGGGGCAATGTCTGCCAGCTCGGTGTTCTGGAACTCGACAGTCTTGATGTCTTCCCGGAGAATGTCGTTGAGAAGTGTGACAAGAAGGTTCGGGTGGTTCTGGAACAAGTACTTGCACGCCCAGTCACAGGTAAGGTCAAGGTACTCTGGTGTCGCGAGCCTTTGTGCGTAGGTGTCTTTCTCCTCATCGCTCATACAGCCGAACCTGCCGTCGTTTTCCATCAGTTGTCTGCACCGTTGGTAGCGCCTGAGATACTGTTCCTCCGCATCGTTAGTGCGGAGAGTCTCGGAAGTCTTCATAATAAATCAATTATAAATGTTAATGGTTTCGTGACCCTGAATACCGATTCAGGATCTGCGGTGCAAGTTCGGCATAATAAACATAAATAACGAAAAGAAACATAAATTTCGTCATAAGAAACAGAAATATTTTTCTTAGAAGTTGTTTTGATTTGTTTGAAATGTTCTTTGAGGTGAAAAAATCTTCATTTTCTTCCCGCTTCTTCAGTCAGATAGCACCGCTATCCTCCTTGGAAGAAGCGGTCGAACCTGAAGTTTTTCACTCTCAACCCAGCGACCGAACCGAGAGCAATCGAACTTGTTCGGATTGCCGAGGTGAGTAGCGGGGAAAGAGCTTGCTCTTAACCTTCAAACAAACAAATCAAAACAGCTTCTTAGTAAGCGACAAAGAATATGTTGTTTGCTATTTTTTTGCCTTGATTCGGTGGAATCCCGTTGCTTGGAGGTCTTGGCGGCCATTCACCCGGACAGGGCGCGCGAAGCGCGTAGGCCGCCAAGACCTCCAAGCAACGGGACACAACGTAACGCAAATCATTATCTTCTTCATTAGCAAAATGTTATACGCCACTCGCTCTGTGTCAAGGAGTGGCGTGTAACACGCTTATTATCATATGTTTAGCATATTGTCTTGGGCTTAGATCTACCAAAGATGATGAGTTATAATATTCACTATTAATAATTTGCGAATCACGCTGATGATCGCTTTCTCTTTGTGGTGGGGCACGGAGTCGCCACAACGGCCTTCGGTGGATGGTAGTTTTGGGCCGACTGATAGTTGAAATGTGTGTTGAGTTGTCAGTAAAGATGTGTATTGAGTTGTTGAAAGACATTTTCGCTGCAAAATGTCATCGAAAACCTCCCTTTGTCGGTTTTGAACGACAAATCAGCCTAATAATGTCATTCATCCTCTCCGTTGTAATCTATGTGCCTTGCGGTGAGGGCATCGAAAACTCTTAGGAGGACAAACACCAAAAAAGGTGGGACTCAAAGCGGAACTATACTTTGCCTTGATCTGGCCGGGAGGGCTACATTGTAGTATGGAACTCCGCAGGAGGCGTCATGTGGAACAAGGTTTACTGTGTAGTCCGTTTATGTCTTGTGGTGAAGAATCCCTCAGCAGGGGACATAAGGGACAAGTTCACAACACAGTCCGTTGAACGTTCTGTGGCAAGTAACTCCAAATGAGGGAGGCGTGTGGAATATGTCTGCTAAAGAGATAGAGAATCAGAACGCTATCGTGCAAATTCTCTTACCGGGCGGAATCTATTTCTTTGCGGTCCAGTAGGCCTCGATCTCCTCAAGGGTCTTGCCGGTGGTCTCGGGGACGCACTTCCACATGATGAGAAGGTACGGTACGCACATGGCGGCGAAGAGGAAGAATGTGCCGGCGGGGGAGAGCGTCTCAAGCATCCACGGGGTGAGCTGGCCGATCAGGTAGGTGCCGATCCAGAGGGCGAGCCCGGCGATGCTCATAGCGAGTCCACGGACCCTGTTCGGGTACATCTCGGAAAGCAGGACGAAGACCACGGCGCTGATTGAGATCGCGGTGCAGAACACGTACAGCAGGAAGAAGGTCAGCAGGAACCACGTCGGAAGACTTTCAGGGAAGCAGAAGTACAGGCCGATCATCAGCAGACAGAGGATCATCCCGCCGACACCCCACCAGACCAGCTGCTTGCGGCCGACCTTGTCGATGATCAGCAGGGCGATGACCGTCGTGAGCATATTCACAACCCCGACCAGAACCGTAGAGAACATCGAACCCTCGCCGGACAAGCCAGCGTCACTGAATATCTTGGGGCCGTAGTAAAGCACCGCGTTCACGCCCATGAACTGCCCGAGGATGGCGATGGCGCAACCGATCAGGACGGCCTTGAATATTCCCGGCTCCAGAAGCGTCTTCCACTCGGACTTGGTCTCTCCGGCGATGGATGCCTTGGTCAGGTCGATCTGCCTGGCCACTTCCTCTTCGGATGTGAATATTCCGGACAGGATCTTCTTTGCCCTTCCGTCCTTGTGCTTGGTGATGAGCCAGCGCGGACTCTCCGGGATGAAGAATATCACGATGAGGAACAGCAGGTCAGGAATGGTCTCGTAGCCCAGCATGCCTCTCCAGTACTCGGAGTTGAATATTTTTGTCCAAAGGTTGGTGGATGTTGAGTTTACGTCCGCGTCCTTGAGCACGAAGTAGTTGATCAGGTAGGCCATCAGGAAACCTATCGTGATGGCCAGCTGGTAGAGCGACACGAGGGTGCCTCTTTTCTGCGCCGGTGCGATCTCCGAAATATAGATCGGAGAGACGATCGAGACTATTCCTATCCCGAAACCGCCGATGATCCTGAAGAAGACCAGCTGATTGAAATCCTTGCAGACGGCGCAGCCTATCGCTGAGATGCTGAACAACAGCGCGGAGAAGAGCATTGTTCTCTTCCGTCCATATTTGTCGCTCATCATCCCGGCGATCATCACACCGAGAATCGAACCGATCAGGGCGCAGCCCACGTACCAGCCTTCGGCGATGGTTGTCAGCTGGAACTGGTTCTTCACGATTTCTGTCGTGCCTGAGATCACAGCGGTGTCGTAGCCGAACAAGATTCCTCCGATCGCCGCCACGACGGCCAGGAACACCACCCGGCCCATATTTATGCTTTTGTCCATAGTTATTGCTTGTCAAAATATTCCATATACCTGTCGTAAAGATGCCCTGCCTGAAGGTAGGCTGACTGCGGGCTCATGAAGTGCGAGAACTCGAAGGTGATGGCCTTGTCGTAGCCGCAGCGGGCGGCCGCCTCCAGCTTCATCCTCAGCTTGTCGAACTTTATCGGCAGGAAGTCGATAGGCATGTCCCGGTCGAAGCTCTCCGCATTTGTCCAGCACTGCATTCCGTACCTGTCCGCCAGCTTCTTGTTGACCGAGAAGAACGCGTCCAGCTCGTCGTAGTCGATGTGGCCGTCCTGGAAGGCGCATGCGTCGACATATTCATGGATTCCGTCGAAGATTTCGTTCCATTCCTCCTCGTGCTTGTCGATGGAGACTCCCTCCTTAGGGTTTGACCTCGCCGCGCTGACCGCCTTCTTGCCGTCTATCCAAGGGGAAATGAATGTCGGAAGCCCTCCGGAGATCTCCTTGCACATCCTTCCCATCTCGTGGAAAGTCTGGATGCAATCCTTGGTCTTGCGGCTGATCTCTGTGGAGATGTACCAACCGGCGAAGCTCTTGTGGTGCCCGTAGGCTTTCCAGACCTCATCGATGACGAACTTGTTGGTCTCCAGTTCGTAGGACATCTCGCCTGTGTCCCAGTACCTTCCGCTGTCGTACAGCCCGAAACGGAACTGCATCCCGTACTTGTCGGCGAGGCTGAGGAACAGCTCGACCAGATCCACGGATGGCATGTAGCATCCCTTGCCGAGAAGGTACTTGCTCGGGTAGGTGAGGAACTTGCGGTAGCCGCTGCGGATGAGGATCACCGTGTCGATCCCCATGGCTTTCATGTACCTGAAGTCCAGATCCCACTCTTTCGCACCCCAGTTCTGGTGCGGAATGTCGTGCGAGATCTCGTCCAGGAATGTCCCGGTGATCGGCAGGGCGTTCCCTTTCGGGACGATCAGAGTGCTTTCGATGCTGTCGTCAACGGCGAGCCTTTTCCTATCATTGTCTTTGCTCGTCGCGCAGGAAGCCAATGGTGCAGTCACAACTGCCGCCGCGGCGAATCCGGCGCTCTTGATGAAAGTTCTTCTGTCTGTCATTGTTTATTTGTCTGTTCTTGGTTTTTAACTATCGGGAATACAGTTATGCGCAGTTCAGTGCTGCCGTATGGCACGAGTTCCAGTTTCTCTGTCTTGCCGGTCAAGGCCTTGACTTCGTCAGCCTTCGGCATTTTAGGAGTATAGCGGTTTTCTGCCAGACACCATTCGATCTTTTCCACAGGAATCTCCAAGGTGACAGGAGATTTGCCGTGATCGAAAGGATATCCATTCGTGTCTTTGTGCCTCAAGACGGTAATATCATTCAGGTCGTTCCCGGCCCACGCATAGTTCCAATCTCCATCAGCCGTTATGCTCCAACATTCGAAGCCTGGCTCTTCCGGAACCTTGCCGTTCATGTTGGCATAGACCGTGTTGTCAACCGTTTTCTTTTGAGGGACGGCATAAGAGAACACGAGCGGCCCCAAGGTGAAATAAACCCCTTGATTCTTAAACCGAACACATTCGGGTTTCATCCCTAAACTTACACTCAGGCAGTCTCCGTCTCGGAATTTTCTGTCAATCGTGACAAATGTTCCCGGTTTGCAGTCCATTTTCAGAGACTTTCCGTTCAAGGTCACGCTGGCAGATGCACTCCATTCAGGGATTCTGAAAGAGAATGGGATGCGTGCCTTCTTGCTCATATCGAAGTTAAAGTCAATCCTGCCATCGAACGGGTAGAGTGTCTTTTCCTCAATCTTGCATTCAGCGCCGTTGGTTGTCTTGAGTCTGATTTCCGAAGGTCCGTAGAGCGCGGCGACCACTGTGTCCCGTCCTTGTTTCATCCACATTCTTGAGACATAGTTCGGCATAATCCTATGCACGTTCCCCGAACAACACTCCGTCTCGTGGGTAGGGCGGTAGGCCATCCAGGTCGAGCCGTGGAAAAACTCATTGTGGTTGGAATTGCCGGTAGCGATGACTTGATTTACAGATGAGAAATACTGCAAGGCCTTGAAGTCCTTTGTTATGGCTCCAGGACAGGCATTGAACACTGCTTTCTCGATTTTGTCAGCCCATTTCGCATCTCCTGTCGTCATCAGGAAATAGCCTAACGTCCAAGTATAGTCTGCGATGTCGCAGGTCTCGTGACTGTTGATCACGTTGTCGCTGCCCACCAGAGCCTCAGCGCTGGCCGGTACTCCGTCTGGCAGCACATCGTCCCGTTCCGCCTTGCGCTGCGCGTTGAGGGCGAGGTCCAGATAGCGTTTGTCTCCGGTGTAGGCGTAAAGAAGAACTGGAAGTTTCAGTTCCTCGCAGAATGTCACTCCGTGCATCTGCATTTTATCATCGTTCTCACAAACTTCCGGAATGAGGTCTGTGAACTTCCCTGAGTTCCACGCTTTCTCGCTCATTTCAAGAAGCCTCGTGTCACCTGTCTTCCCGTAAACCCAGAGCATACCCTCGATGCTGATTATCGCACGCCATGTTTCCACTTCCTCCAGTTTGTAAGTAAGATAATGCCTATGCAGAGCCTCGACCACCCTGGCATCTCCTGTCTTCTCGTAATAGGCCTTCAGCACGCGGAAGTAGACACATATCGGCCACATCGCATCGATTCTTCTGTCGATCCATTTGCCGAGTCTTCCGCTTTCGTCCGCATTGGCAAGAGTGTACTCGATTCCGTCCACGACTTTCTTGACGTATTCATCGTTATCGAGAAGATAGCCGAGGTTGAGCAGTCCGTCACTGTAGTAGGCGGTCTGTTCGTATCTCCACCATTCCCAACCGTAAGTGTCTGTGTTCCTTTTGATCTGCCCATTCCAGAGACAGGTGTTGTAGGGATAGGACAATGCGTCCGGATGCCCCGTCAGACCACTTGCCTGTCTCTCAAGGAACTCTTCGATCCAGCCATCCGCCGTTGTCTGCGGAAGCAGCCCGTCAGACATCACGATGTGTTTCTCCACCAATGTCTCCGTCCTTTCTGCACTCTCGTTGCCGCCGCCGGAGCATCCACCCGCCACCGCAAGCGTCATTGCCGTCCCCAGCGCCACTGAAATCATCTTCTTTATTCTTCGCATATATTGGTTATATCTTCTTTTCTTTTGAATATGTCTTATAGTCAGTCTGCATCTTTCCTCTGACGTGGAAATCAGGAACCCCTTCAAGGTCAACCGGAACCGAGAACGGATCCAGAGCCGAATCAATCGCTTTGGCCGCTTCCCGACGGGTCATCCCTTCTATGAATATGCTTGTGACGGCACTGTCGGCCTTCGCCAGGGCGGAAGCGTTTGTGTAGAACGAAGCCAATCCTTCACGCAATTCTGCCAGGGAAACCGTGCTGTCCGGGTGAAACCAACTTCTGTTCGCCCATTGCCAAGGCTCTCCTGTCATCCTGAGTATCCCAGTGCTCGCGATTCTTTGAACAGGTTGGAAATCAGGATCGTCCGGCGAGACATCGAAAGTCGGCTGGAGGTAACATCCTTGATCCAGCAACGCCTGCTGAAGTTCACGTACCGAGACTTCACGTGGGGCCTTGCCGGAGACGACCGCCAGGGCTGCGAGTGTTCCTGCCGCCTGTCCTGTCCCCAGCACAACAGGCTGAAGCCTTGTCGAACCATTGGCCAGATTGGTCACGGAGATCGCCTTGTCGGAGACTATCAACCCTTCTGTGGATGCCGGGAGCATAACTCCTGCGCTGACGCAGAATGACGGCACTTCCGGGAATATGATCGGCCTCGCGTCAGGATTCTGTTTGTGGTGATGATCCACAGGATAGTCTCCGACAGAGATCCCTGTACGGTACCGGAAATTCCGGTAGCGGTCCTCGATGTCATCAAGCGTCATTGTGATCGCTCCTTTCATCCTTCGTCCTTCCCGGAAATATGTCTGATAGGCAAGCCCGTCCTCAGTAATAAACTCGTCATCGGCTATCCCAAGATTCCTGTAACCCAATTCTGTCTGGATGTAATAGATGAATCTCAGCGTCTTGGCCCTGGCGGCCTTGAGGCTTTCCTCCCTCAACTCGAAGGGTTGGTCCGCACAGGCAATGTAGATGTCGTTGCCGAAGTGTCCCGGCCAGTTCAGCATAAACTTGCCGCCTGGAAGCCGGCCGTAGTCCAGCATTGTCTGTGCTGACATCCCGCCGACATATTCAGTGTGGCAGCAGCCAACGAATTCGGCCGGATCGTAGCCTTCCGGCTTTGCGATGGTCTTGTCGGCATCCGGACCGAAGTCCTTCAGGATTCCGACAAGCGTCAGATCCTGAATCGTGCTGTCGGCCTCGTCGTGTGCCGCTTCCTCTCCGGTCTCCGCTTTGGAATCCATTCCGATTCTGTACGTAGTTCCGCTCAGAGGAAGGAAATCTCCGAGGTCTGTCGCATCGATTGTGACCTTTGCCTTGACTCTCAGGCGCTTCCCCGACATATTTCTGAATTGTGCTCCTTTGACAGTCCGCCCATCCATAATCGCGGAAGTGACGTGGAAACCGTAGCGGACATCCGCGTCACCGGCAGAAGCGAGCATATTCTTGAATATCTCGTCTCCCACGTGAGGCTCAAACTGGATCTCGCTGACCCAACCGGTGCGTAGAGCGTCCGGAGAACCGTACCTTGCGGCAAGAGAGTCCCGGAACTCGCTCCAGATGCCTCCCTTGAGATTGTAGTTCCCATCTGTGGCCGAGACCCCTTGCGCCGTGAGCATTCCGCCGAGCACCGGGCTGGACTCAACCACAATGACTTTGGCTCCCATCCTTGCCGCAGCGATCGCCGCCGATGTTCCGGAAGTGCTTCCACCGATGACCAGAACGTCACACGTCTCGGTTCTGACACAGGAGACGGCCATCCAAAGACTGGCAAGGGTCAAGGCATTAAACCTGAGAAGTTTGTGTCCTACTCGCATTTCTCCAGAATCCGCCAGATCTCGAACAGGCCGCGTGGAACGTGGAAACATCCCTTCCATTTGCCGCCCTTGAGAGGAAGCAGCATCTCGCCCCGGCGGTTGAGGTAGCCGAACCACTCCGGGTAGAGAGGGTCCTTGAAACGAGACCACATATATTCATCAAGCTTTTCGAACCATTCGAGACATTTCTTGTTTCCGGTGAGCTGGTAGCCTTTGATCATCGCGATGGAAGATTCAAGGTGAACCCACCAGAGTTTCTGGTCCCATTCAAGTTTCTGCTGCGGAGCGCCCTTGCTGTCAAGGAAGTAGAAGATTCCGCCATATTCCTTGTCCCAACCTCTTTCGATGACGGAGAGAGAAATTTCCACGCACTTGTCTATCAGGGCTTTGTCGTTTCTGCGGATGCCGAGGTTCATCATGAACCAAAGAGCCTCAAGATCGTGGCCGGGGTTGATCTCCCTGCCCTCGAAGCAGTCAAGCCTTGAATTGTCAATGGAGGAGACATTCTCAACCATGCACCCGAGATCCGGCTGGTAGAACACGTCCAGAACCTCGTGCAGGCATTCGTCGATCGTCTTTTCCAGCAGCTCCGGATCATTGATGATGTCCTCGACCTCCAGAGCCATGTTGCAGATGATCATCGGAAGAGCGAAATCCTTCATCGGACGCGTTCCCGGAACCGCCTTGCACCATTTCCCCTTAGGGTTGCTCCGGCGCTCAAGGATCCTTTTGAATATCCTTCTGGCGATTTCGGCATATTCCTCATTCCCTGTGGCCTTGGCGAGTTGGGCGAAAGCCATGCAGGCGAAGGTGTTCGAGAATATGTTGTAAGGCTCCACGAGCGGCTTTCCCTCACGGGTTAGCGAGAAGTAGAAGTCGTAGTCGCCGTTGTGGCCGTATTTCTTGAGGAACTCAGCGCCTTGTATGGCGGCGTCCAGCCATTCCTGCTTTTTCCCAAGTTTATTGCAAAGCATCGAGAACAGCCAGACCTCACGCCCCTGAAGCCAGATGAACTTGTCTGTGTCGTAGACACTTCCGTCTCTGTCAAGGCAGGAGAAGTAGCCTCCGTGTTCCTTGTCGATGGAATTGTTCAACCAGAAAGGAAGGACACTGTCCAGAAGCTCTGTCTTGTACTTGTTCGCTAATTTCTTGAAATCCATTTTCTTAATATCTCCAATATGATTTAGTTAACTTTCTTTTCCGTGAATGATGCCGTCACACCGCCGCCCGGAGCCATCCTGACCTTGAGGCTGTCCGTCGCCGTGACGGTACGTGTCTCGATTGTGTAAGCCTGCGGGTTTGTCTTATAGTCAGCGTCGGCCGCGTCGGCATAAACCTTCACCTCGTAGGATTTTCCGCTTTCAAGGAACGAGAGCGGAATCTCGAACTCCCTTGCGTTCTCGTCTGTGACTCCGCCGAGGAACCACTGGCCGTCCTTCTTTGCCTGACGGGCCACGATGAGGTAGTCTCCCGGCTCGGCCATCAGGTACTTGGACCGCTTCCAGTCAACCGCCACGTCCTTGATGAACTGGAATGCGTCCGGGAACCTCATGTAGTTCTCCGGCAGGTCCGCCGCCATCTGGAGAGGGGAGTACATCGTCAGGTACAGGGCCAGCTGGTTGCAGATCGTGGCGTTCACGTGTGACTTGTTGGTCGGGCAGAGCTTGGACATGTCCATCTCGAAGATACCCGGCGTGTAGTCCATCGGCCCTCCGTTCAGCCTTGTGAACGGAAGAATGGTGACGTGCTGCGGATGAAGTCCTCCGAATGACTGGTACTCAGTGCCTTTGGCTGATTCGTTGCCTATCATGTTCGGGTAGGTCCTGCATATTCCGGTGGGACGGACGGCCTCGTGGGCGTTGACCATTATGTGGTGGTCGGCGGCCTTGCGGATGGCGTGCTGGTAGTGGTTGTTCATCCACTGGCCGTAGTGATGCTCACCGCGAGGGAAGATCTGGCCGACATAGCCGGACTTCACGGCATCGTAGCCGTACTTGTTCATCAGGTCGTAAGCCGCGTCGATGTGCCGCTCGTAATTCCTTACCGATGAGGAGGTCTCGTGGTGCATCATAAGCTTCACGCCCTTCGATCGGGCATATTCATTGAGCGCCTTGATGTCGAAATCGGGGTACGGGGTGACGAAGTCATAGACAAAGTCCTTTGAGAAACTTTCCCAGTCCTCCCAGCCGATGTTCCAGCCCTCGACAAGGACCTCGTCGAAGCCGTTGGCGGCGGCGAAGTCGATGTAGCGGCGCACGTTCTCCGTGTTGGCACTGTGCTTTTCGGAATGAGGCAACTTGGTGTAGTCCACGGTGTTGAGATCGACAGGGCGGACATCTCCGGTATAGGACCATGTCCCCTTTCCGCTGATCATCTCCCACCACACTCCGATGTACTTCACAGGTTTGATCCAGCTGACATCCTCGATTGCGCAAGGCTCGTTGAGGTTCAGCACAAGTCTGGATTCCAGCTGCTTGCAGGCATCGTCCGTGACTTGAACCGTTCTCCAAGGCGACTTGGCCGGAGTCTGGATCGTGCCTTTCCCTCCGGTCGCGTCAGGAGTCAGGGATGCCTTGAATGTCAGCGTCTTCGGGTCTATCTCCAGATGCATGCATGCGTAATCCAGCAGCGCTGCCTCGTGAATATTCACGTAGATTCCTTCGTCAGTCTTCATCTGAAGAGAGGTCTGCACCGCGTTAGTCGAATATGGATAGTGGTACGGATTCGGCAGCAGCTGCGCCGGCAGCAGGGAAGAGATCTCCGACAGGCGTGACTTGGTGTATTCATACTCCTGCGTGTCGAAGTCTCCCGGGATCCACCATGCGGTGTAGTCGCCGGCCATCGCGAACTCCGTCAGCTCGTCATTGATGATGAAATATTCCGGCCAGTCCATCGCCCCGAACTCGTAGCGGAAGCCCAGTCCGTCATCGAAGAGCCGGAAGCGGATTGTCATCAGCCTTTCGGTCGGCTTGTGCTTCAGATTGACAGCCAGCTCGTTGTAGTGGTCGCGGATTGAATCCTCCTCGCCCCACACCGGATGCCATGTCTCGTCGTGGGAGCATGTGTCGGCGCTCACAATCTCGAAATCCTTGTAGAAATCAATCTGTGGATGCTTGTCCTCCTTGGTCACCTCCGTCCCGTTCACCTTGATCTCGGACACGTTGAGGTCGCCTCTCAGCAGAAATCCCAACCGGCTGTCCAGCACCACCTTGTGGCCTTTGTAGTCCAATGAGTATGACGGCGCCCCTTCCGCCGACATCCCGAACCTCATCTCCAGATTCCCGTCCGGAGACAGAAGCGTCCTACTCTCCGCCAGCATCTTTGACCCGCCGGCACTCCCGTTCACACCGCCGGAGCATCCGCCCGCCACCGCAAGCGTCATCGCCGTCCCCAGCGCCACTGAAATCATCTTGTTCAATCTTCGCATATTGTTGTTATTTTTATTCTGAAGCATATTAAAGTAAGTCTAATCTTCCCATACCGGTGTTATTGTGAATTCGAAGGTGTAGGGGGCGGCGGGGATGAGGTAGGCGGGAAGGGGGTGGTCGCCGAAGGAGGAGACGCAGCCGAGGCCCATCTGCCGGAGGTCGAGGTTGACGTAGGTCTGGCCGTTGGTGCGGTCGGACTCGTGGGCGGCCTTCTTCAACTCAAGGGAGTGCTTGTAGTCCGGGTGACGGTCAAGCATCTGTCTGGAGACCGGAAGGGCGGAGGCGGAGAACTCCTTGGCGGAAGAGGTTATGCGGATTCCGTTTCCGTCCGGATTCAGGACACTGAACCATTTGAGGCCGCAGTGGGTGCCGGATTCCTGAGGGCGGACTACGGTGTAGTCGTACTGGTCGATGACATTCTGGGTGTAGTGACCGATCATTGTGGAGCTTCTGCGGTCACAGTAGCTGTCGAACGGACCCTCGCCGTAAAAGTCTATCTGTGAATATTCTCCCGGCATCGCGAACTCCACTCCGACACGGAAGAAGTGTGGGGCGGCCTTGAGGTTGCCGGCGTCCTCGATGCTTAGGGTGACGTTGATGACTCCGTCAGGAGCGATGCGGTAGGTTAGTACCGGGACGGCGTCCTCGATCGGCTTGTACTTGACGGTGACGATCCTTGTGCCGCCGTCCTGCCTGTCCTCGAAGGAGGTGGCCTTGATCTCCGGGTTTCTCCAAGTGGCGAACATACGCTTGGCTTCCTTGTCGAAGGACAGGTCAACGAGCATTCCCTCGTCGTTGTCGGTGACGGCACGGCCGAAGCACGGAAGGATCGGGGCGGAGATGAGGTCCTTGCCGAAACAAGAATATTTTGTCAGGGAGCCGGTCTCTTTGTCGAACTCGATTCCCACCGTGCGCTTCGGCAGGCTCTGCGACCGGATTGGATCGCCCGTGCGCTTCGACAGGCTCAGCGTCCGGCACGACGGTCCCTGAGCTTGTCGAAGGGACCGGGCTGGAGTCCAGCTCTCGCTGAGGGAGATCTGCTCGTAGGACAGCTCGGTCCCGGCCGACAGAAGGCCGTCCTGACGGTTCAGTCTGAAACTCATGTTCAGATAGACATCCGAATCCTTAAGCAGTTCCGGGTTGACTTTGTAGCCGAGATCAATGGCGACGCTGTCCTGCGGCGCCACATTCAGGGATGCGACTGAGCCTCTGCGGAAAGCCACCCCGTTGCGGACCAGTTCCCAATCCAGAGAGAATCGGTCGAGCGGGATGAAGAAATATTCATTGAATATGTGGACGCGGCCTTTGGCGGCTTCCTCCGGAGTGGCCCAGGCGTGGATGGAGCGGTGCTGGTAGCGGACCTCGTAGGCGTGGCGGTGCCAGGTCCTGTCGGTCGCTATGAGGCCGTTGTCGTTGAACGACGCGTCACTCGGATCCTCGCTGTTGTAGTCCCCGCCGAATGCGAAGACGTGGTCCGTGCCGTACTTTTCAGCGTCGGCAGGTTTGTAGAGAGCCTGATCCACGAAATCCCAGATGCATCCGCCCTGGAAGGTCGGGTACTTGCGGATCAGATCCCAGTATTCCTTGAATCCGCCCATAGAGTTGCCCATCGCGTGGGCATATTCACACATGATGAACGGGCGGTCCTGGTCGTCCTTGATGTATTTCTCGGCGTTGGCGTAGCGGATGTACATCGGGCAGAAGATGTCGGAGTTGCGGTCCCTGTTGGCTCCTCCCTGACCCTGCTCGTACTGAACTGGACGGGTTGGGTCGAACGCCTTGGCGAAATCGTAGGCGTCGAAGAAGTTCCGCCCGTTGCCGGCCTCGTTGCCAAGGCTCCAGACGATGATGGACGGATGGTTGCGGTCTCGGCGCATCATCCTTTCGACACGGTTTGTTATCTCCTTGTTGTACAGAGGGTTCTTGGCGATTGTGCCTTCCCCGTAGCCGAGTCCGTGAGCCTCGTTGTTCGCTTCGTCGATGACATAGAGGCCATATTCATCGCACAGCTCGTACCAGTAAGGGTCGTCAGGGTAGTGGCAGGTGCGCACCGTGTTGATGTTCAGTTCCTTCATTATCCTGATGTCGCGGAGCATGTCCTCCTTGGAGATGACGTAGGCTCCGTAAGGGTTCATCTCGTGGCGGTTCACGCCTTTGATGAGGATCGGCTTCCCGTTGACATAGAGCAGTTTGCCATCGATCCTGACAGTGCGGAAACCCGTCGTCAGACTCGCCGTTCCACAGGATTTCCTCCCGTCTGTGGCGTTGATCTCTACATAGTAGAGGTCCGGTGTCTCCGCGCTCCAAAGACTTACATTGTCAAAGTGCGCCGTACCCTCAAAGACCTTCAGGCCATCCTTGATGGCGGACGGCTTGCTCAGTGTCACTGAATATCCCAACCTGGGGATTCGGAATTTGATGTCCTTTATCCCTTTGGTGGCCAACACTTTCCACGTCAGGTTGCCATCGGCGTCAGCGGTGACGTTCACATCCTCAATATGCTCTTTCTCCCTTGCCGTTAGGTAAGTCTCGCGGGCGATTCCGGCCAGCTTCCAGAAGTCCTGGTCCTCAAGGTAAGTTCCGTCGCACCAACGGAATATCTCGAACGCGAACAGATTCTCCTCTCCCGGCTTCACGAACTTGGTGACATCGAATCGCGCCTCCAGCTTGCTGTCCTGACTGTAGCCGACCTCCTTGCCGTTGATCCAGACTCTGATGTTGGATGTGGCCGAGCCTATGTGCAGTATGATCTGCTTCCCGGTCCAATCGGCCGGAACCGTGAAAGTGTTTCTGTACTGGCCGACGTGGTTTTTCTCCACCGGGACGTAAGGTGGATTGTTCTCGAATTGCCCTTTCCAGCAGTAGCCGATGTTGACGTAGAGAGGATCACCGTAGCCGTTGACCTCCCATATTCCCGGAACAGGCATTGTCCCCCAGTCCGAGTCATCGGTCTGCGGTTGGAAGAATGTGGCCGAGCGGCCGTCCGGGGTCTCGTACCATTTGAATTTCCATAGTCCGTGAAGCGACATCACAGGGTCATCCGTGTGGAATGTGGCCCGCATCGGGAGACGGTTCCTTTCCACGACCGAGGCGTTCTGCCAGTCCGGGTCGGTCTGCGCCGCCTGAACTTGGTGTGCGCTTATCGCCAATATTCCGCACAAGGCTGACATCAATGCGGTCGCCCTCTTTATGATCTGGTTGTTTGTCGCTTTCATAACGCTTGGTTGAATGATGATTGTGAATATTACATTTTCGATGCCTTGTAGGTCATCGTGAGGATTTCGGTCGGCTCTGTGGCCGTGATGGTGAAGGTAGGGGCCTGATCGAGGAAATAGGTGCTGATCCAAGTTGAGCGTGAGCCGTCAGACTCGTACTCAGTGTGGATGTAGTCACCCATATCAACTTTGATCTTTCCCTTGAACATTATGTGAAGGCTGCCTCCGGAAAGGAATTCCTTGCCGAGTTCAACGCCCGGTCTCAGTGTCTGGCCTTTGCTGAGCCTCAAGACGTGGTCCACGGTCTTTCCGTTCGTCTTGAAGTCATCGAAGCGCAGGTCGGCTGTCAGATTGCAGAGATTTCCGGTCGTGATCTCGTTGATCTCGCAGCCTGAGGCCGAAAAGTCCATTCCGAGGGCAAGCATCTTCTCGGATCTTGCCCTGTCCTCATAGGAGCCGGCGAACCCGATGTAGCAGCCGAGCTTGTGGACCTCCTTGCAGATGTCGGCGAGCTGCTCGTCCGTGAAATCGTGGGTGTTGCCCATGCAGTACATGTACGGAGCCCCGTCCCCGATGAAGCGGCATCTTCCAAGGATCTCCTCCTTGGTCTTGTAGCCCCAATATTCAAGGATAGGTCCGGAGAACTCCTCGCGGTAGCCCCAGTACATGATGAAGTTGTTGCCCATGTAGGATTTGATGATCTCGACCTCCTTCTCGTCAACGTGCTGGATCATCGGGGCGATGTTGTTGCGCCGGCATTCCGTGAGGAACTCCTCCAGGGAGGTGATGTGGGTGCGGTACTTCGCGTACTTCGAGCGATAGACGAATTTCGTCATCAGATCCTCGAACGAGGTCTCGCTGATCACCACGTCCTCCGCGCTGCTTCCGTCAAGCCGCGTCACCTGGCCTCCGAGCCTGCCACGCGAGCCGTGCATCACGATGTACTTGCCAGGTGTGGCCGTCTTGTGGACATTCCCCTCGATGAACTTGAAGCCGAGACGCGCGGCGATCTGCACGTCGAACACAGACTGGCAAGGAATCACCACGTCGCTGTCCTTGTCGATCTTGTCGATGAATATGTGGCTGTA
This sequence comes from uncultured Bacteroidales bacterium, assembly GCA_934667175.1. Taxonomy (GTDB): domain Bacteria; phylum Bacteroidota; class Bacteroidia; order Bacteroidales; family UBA932; genus Cryptobacteroides. Next base: position 80,481 of record CAKULN010000002.1, read on the forward strand.
GTACGGCCCTCCGAACTTGAACGGCCAGTTGGCGTTCACTGCGTTGACGGTGTTCGCCTCCACCCGGCGGTCCTGCGCCCCGGCCTGGAAAGCCAGCGCCGCCGCAAGCATCATTATCAGTATCTTTTTCATTGTCTCTTATTTGTTCCTGTACGGACGCTTGGCGATGAAGTCGCAGAGATCCTGGTAGAGCTCGACGTCACGTGGATCGGAGGAATCCTTGAGGTGACGGACAGCGTGGGTGTCTTGATAGTAAGCCAATTGGCAGTTGGCCCATGCGCCACACTCCTTGAATGTCTTCATGTAGGCCCTCAGCTTGTAGTCCAGGCTCTTGTCTCCCCAAAGCGGCTTGACGGAAGCCCTCTCGTCAAGCTCCATCTCCATTCCCATTCCGTTGGCCTGGGCCTGCTCGCAGGCCGTCTTGATCTGGGACTCTGGCACGTTGTAGAAGAAATAATTCGGTTGGTACCAGGCCAGATCGAAACCTTTCTCCCTCCACTCGGTGTAGCCCGGAGCCTGGAAATATGGAATCCAGGTGATAGGGTAGCCTTTGGAATGCACGTACTCGGAGACCATAGGCAGAAGCGGACTCTTGTCCAGGAACTCCTCTGTGATCCAGTAGAATCCGGCCAACTCCACATTCTCGTACTTTTTACCCTTGTAGGCTTTGAGAATCTCATCCACAAACCATTTGCAGGCCTCAGCCCTGTCACTTTCGTCGGAGAAGTCGGTGACCTTCCCGTCAATGAGACCCCAGTAGGTTGTCCCGCCTTTCTTTGTCATCGACTGACGGTATGGCATCGGATCCGGGATCGAGATGATGATCTGTCTCTTCTCAGCCGGCTTTCCGAGGCGTTTCGCGGCCTCTCCCACAGCCTTGTCGATGGCGTCAATGCAGTTGCCCTCAGAGAAATAGTAATCAACGAGTTTCTTCCAGTCCGCCTGGTTCGCTGAAGGCAGCCAGTTGCCTTTGCTGTCCTTCATCCCCGGGGTGAAAGTCACCTCGGCGGCGTTCTCGACCTTCGTGTCCCAGATTTGCAGGAGCAGAAACCCGTCGAACAGCCAGTGCTCCGCCCCGTCACGGTCCACGTAGGAGACATAGTCCGCGGCGTATTTCTGGTCATAGTAGTTGCCCAGCTCTCCGCCTGCGTAGAACAGCACGACATCGGTGGCCGTGATCTTTTTGATTTTCTTGGCGTCGGCGCTTCCGCAGACCGCAAGCAGTACAAGAACAGCGGTCAATATCTTCTTGAGCATATTCATCTATTTGGTGTCCTTCTGTCTGTACGGGCGTTTGGCGACAAAGTCGCAGAAATCCTGGAAGAGTTCCACATCCCTCGGGTCGTCAGAGCGTTTCAGGTGACGGACGGCGTGGGTGTCCTGATAGTAGGCGAAAGGACAGGTGGCCCAGACTCCGGTCTCCTTGAAGATTCTCATATATGCCCTCAGCTTGTAGGCAAGGCTTACATCTCCCCAAAGAGGTTTGACAGACGCCCTCTCGTCCAGTTCCATCTCCATTCCCATTCCGTTGGCCGGACCCTGTTCGCAGGCTGTCTTGATCTGCGACTCTGGCACGTCATAGAAGAAATAGTTCGGCTGGTACCAAGCCAGATCGAAGCCTCTTTCCCTCCACTCTGTGTAGGCCGGTGCCTGGAAGTACGGAATCCAGGTGAGAGGGTAACCCTTGGAGTGGACGTACTCGGAAAGGGCGGTCACGATCGGGCTTTCTCCGAAGAACTCCTCCATAATCCAGTAGAAACCACCAAGTTCCACATTCTCGTACTTCTTTGACTTGTAGGCCTTCAGCACTTCATCCACGAACCACTTGTCGGCCGCGATGCGATCTTCTTCCTTGGAAAAATCGGTGACTTTGTCGTTCAGGAGCCCCCAGTACTTTGTGCCTCCTGTCTTGGGTCCGGACAGCCGGTGGGTCATCGGATCGTAAAGCGAGATGATGATCTGTCTTTTCCGTGCCGGCTTTCCGAGCCGTTTCGCCGCCTCGCCGATAGCCTTGTCGATGGCGTCGATGCAGCTCCCTTCTGCGAAATAGTAGTCAATGAGACTTTTCCAGTCGGCCTGGTTGGCGGATGGCAGCCAGTTGCCCTGACGATCCTTCATCGCCGGAGTGAATGCGATGTTGGCGGAGTTCTCCTTGGTGATGTCCCAGATCTGGAGAAGCAGGAACCCGTCGAAGAGCCAGTGCTCCTTGCCGTCACGGTCCACGTAGGAGACGTAGTCTGAGGCGTAATCCTGGTCAAAGAAGTTTCCCAGCTCTCCGCCGGCATAGAACAGCACGACATCTGTGGCTGTGATTTTTTTGATTTTCTTGGCGTCGGCGGTTCCGCACACCGCAAGCAGTGTAATAACCGCGATGAGAATTTGTCTGATCGTTTTCATATTCATTATTCAAAAAATGATTTATAGCGATTGATGTAAACCGGCTTGAGCGGGGTGGCGGAAAGCCTGTCGATCGCAGAGCCGTAGTCTTTCCAGAAACCCTCCACAAGTACGTCCAGCCTTTCCGGATGGTAATAAAGCGCTTCCCTGACGGTGTAGACTCGTGCCAAGTAGTCCGGGAAGAAGTAGGTGAGATCCTCGTTATTCCGCTTGAGGTCGAAGATGGCCTCGTAGCTGCGCTTAGCCGCTCCCTTAAGGCCATCGAGGACAGCGGTGTTCTCTGAATATTCAATCTCCACGACTTTCCCGGCGTCGCAGCGGGTTTGAGGCACATCGACCAGGACGGCGATGTCCATCCCGTCGAAAGACCATTTGACGGCCTTCCCGTTGATGGTCACTGATTTCGGGCAATTTGCCGAAAGCAGTTTAAGGCGGAAGTTCCTGTCCGACGGCATATTCATGTAAGTGCCTTTCCGCCCGCCTATCACAATCTTATGAATATTCCCGTGCCGTGAAGAGGAAATCTCCGTTGTGGCGAAATTGTGGGCGTAGTCGGGATCCACCCCGTCGTCCTCGTAGAGGCTGAATCTGCTGTCACCCTCTCCCGGAGCGATGACGATGGTGATCGCCTCATCGCAGCCGTCAAGATTCGTCTGGGTTCCGTCGTACATCGGGACGATGGAAGCCGCTTTGACAAACATCGGATATTCATTCAGGGCGTAAGACCTTTCATATTCCTTGCCCCCTTCAAGCATCGCACCGCTGCTCCACTCGTACCACATCCCTTCCGGAAGCCAGAACTTCATTCGCGAGAGGCGGCTTTCTCCCTTCGGAGCGGTGATCGGAGCCACGAATATGTTGTCACCGAACATATACTCATTCTTTCTTGAATATGCCTCCTCGCTTTCCGGCCACTCGTAGTAGAGCGGGCGGCAGACCGAGACTCCGGTCTCGTAGGCCTTGCGGCTCATCGAGTAGATGTACGGATTCAAGGCATAGTGGAACCTGACAGCCTCACGGATAGGCTCGAAATATTCACGCGGCTGTTCCCAAGGGTATTTGCAGATGGAGATCTGTTTTGCGGCCTGGTTTCTCATTGCGGGGGTAAGCGCACCGAACTGCAACCACCTCAAAAGCAGTTCCGGGTCATACTTGGCTGTCTGTTCGAACGGCTTCTCCGGATCCCACCACACATTCTGAAAGCCTCCGAGGTCGTGCGTCCAAAGGAAGCAGACATTGGCTGATGATGTGTTGTAGACGGTTTGGAAATCAAGTGATTCCCAAGTGGCGAAAGTGTCTCCAGAGAATCCCACAGGGTAGCGGTGGCCGCCGAGTCCGCCGTAACGTCCAAGGTAGAGAGGACGTTTGCCTCTTGCTGCATTGTCCTCGAAGAACAGATGACCGCGCCATAGATTCATGTCAATCGACGGGAATTCCGCAGGAGCGGCATAAGCCCCGTTGTCATCCCACAGAAAATCCCATCCGAGACCGTACATCTTGTCGATTTCCCTCTTGAAGAACGAGCCGGCGATCTTCCGGTTGAAAAGATTGAGCAGGATCGTGTCTCCGGGGGCCAGCTCCGGTCCGAGATCCTTCTTCATCGGTGCGAATGAGGATTCATTGCTGTGAAGAAGGTCTATGTGCATGTTGGACGTAAGTTTCAGATGGTCGGCGTGGAAGTCCGCGAACATCTTGGCCGGGTCGGGAAAAAGGTCCTTGTTCCAGTCCCAACCATACCATCCGTTGATGTGGCGGTCCATATCAATGCACAGCACATCCACCGGAATGCCGTACTTCCTGTAATTGTCGATCATCTCTCTGAACTCTCCGTCGGAGTAGAGCCAGTACCAAGAGTGCCAGTTGCCGTAGGCGTAGCGTGGCAGCATAGGAATCGGTCCGGAAAACGATGTGAAATCCTTCAAAGCTGACTGGTAGTCGTGGCCGTAGGAGAGAAAGTACCAGTCTTGAGATCCGTTTTCAGGACGGTTTTCGACCCATTCTCTCGTTATCGGATGTCCTTGGCAGTCCTCGCCTTTGATGAACACCGGCCCTTTCGAGTCATCAATGAGTGTCCATCCGTCTCTGGCAAGGATACCGTCCTCCAGCTCAACGGTCTTGCCTTCATCCTTGCCGTACATCACGGTTCTTCCCTTGACGGCATCGTAGGCGTGGCGTGTGCCTTTAAGGTTCTCTTTCTGCTCCAATCCGGGTTTCCAACTGAAACTGAACGGGTTGGACTTTGATGCGGTGACGCTGAGATTCTCAGGAGTGAACGCTCCGGAGCCTTTCCTGTACTTGACGGTGATGAGGTCGGTTCTGATCTCGATGTACTTTCCGATGGTCTTTACCTTATAGTCCACGGGAGCATATTCCCTGTCCACGGCAAGAAGAGTCTTCCCGTCTATGAATTTCCCGTCGGGTGAATATTCCAATCTCACGCTCCTTGGGGAGATGAGCGTGAAGCGGACGCTGTTGTCCTTATAGGCCACATTGCCGGAAGTCTCTGCGGCAGAAATGCTTCCGACTAATGAACATGCGGCAATGATGATGGCTGTCAATCGTTTCATTATGATTGTGTATGCTTCTTGCAAGTTGTTGTCTATTCGTAGTTGTAGAACTTCTTCTGCCGGTCGGCGATGTCTTTCGCCACGCGCTCGTGGAAGGCTTTCCAGTCAGGGTCGGCGATGTTCTCCCTCGACGGGAACATCGAGCCGCTCTCGTAGTAGACCAGCGGCCAGTTTTCCAGAACGCCTTTCTCCTCATAAACATCCCAGTACTCAATCTGGCGTTGCAGCTTTCTGAGGTTGTCAAGCTCCATCTCAAGGTACATCCCGTTGGCTTTCGCCTTGTCGTAGGCGTTGTAGAGCTGACTCTTGTCTGGGTACTGCTCCTCGTAGAAAAGGTAGTTTGGCTGGAGCCAGGCGGCGTCGAAGCCGTAGTCCTTCCACTTGGTGTTGTTGTAGGCGTTGAACCACGGCACCCAGTAGAAGTTAAGTCCATAAGAATGAATATGATCGGCTATTTTGATCCCGTTCTCTTCCCAGATTCTCCCGTTCTCCTCGTGCCAGTAGAATCCGATCAACTGGAGGTTCTCGTAGTCCTTCTCGGCGAATTTTTTGAGGCATTCGTCCACAAACCACTTGGCGATTGTCACCCTGTCGGCTCTGCCTTCCTCGCTTTCGTTTGTTGGATGCAATTCCACTCCGTCAAGTTCCCCCCAGTTTTCGTTGATTATCAGCGGAATGGTCAGCACTATCTTTTTTTTGACAAATTTCCCGGGAACTGTAGGCTTGATGTCCCTGACAACCTTGTCGATCTTGGAGAGGAATTTACCGTTCTCGAAATATTCATTCATATAGTTGGTGGTCATTTCTTTGTCCAGATGGACGTTGCCCTCGGCCTCTCCGATCGACTGGCCATTATAGCGGCCGCTGCCGACACAAACAGCATCGAAAAGCCACTGGATCCGTCCGTCCTTGTTGTAGAGCAGATAGCCACGATAATCGGCTTCCGAGCGGTCATATTCAAGGAGCATCATGTCCCGGAAGTCGGCCTTGGCGATCTTGTCTGAGGCTCCCTGTGTCACTGGAATGGTGAGGGTTTTCGCATTGTCCTCAGTTTTTAGGGTCACTGTGGCATTCCTTTCCTTTCCAGTTATGTTCCAGTCGATTTTGAGGTTGGAGAGGACTCCGCTGCCTTTCTCGATGCTGACCCAGTCGGCTGTGCTTTCAGCTGTCCAGTTTTTGTTTGACTTGATGACAAGTACCTCGTCAACAGCCTTGTAGTCTGAAGTCCAGATCGTCAGTTCCGCTCCTGTGGAACGTACTGTCACTGTGATGTAGGTCTCGGCCGGTTTCGGTGGTTCCGGATCCGGATCCACTTTCCCTCCGCTGCCGTTGCCGCCTCCTCCGCATGAGAACAGCGGGAGAAGAGCGATGAATGATAGTGCTGATTTCTTGAAGTTCATTTATCTTTTTTTGAAAAATCCCATAGTTGACTTGACGGCTCTGTTCTCGGTCTTGTCGCCTGCCATATTGCTGATCTCGCTGTTGAGGCGCTTGCCTTCGCAGATCAGGGTTGTGGATCCGCCGCCGTCCATATTCACGGCGTTGACGCATCCCAGTCCCTTCATGATCATCGCCAGTTCATTGATCAGGGCCCCGCGGCTGGCCTGGATTCGTCCGTCGCAGACAAAGATAATGATTTTCCCGTCCGCTGTGGCTCCCACGGCAGTTCTGTCAGGGACGATTCCGGGGCCGAAGAGGTCGTAAGGGATGATCTCGAAGTTGTCATAGTAGTACTGCTTGCCTTTCTCGGTCTCCGTGAAGTCGAAAGGACATTTGCCGTCATAAAGCAGGACAGGACCGGCTGTGACAGCGTATTTCGGAGACCAGGAGACAGGTTTGGACGGCATTGCCGTGGACACGGCTGAGTACTTGGTCTCTCCCTTGATTGACGGCAGAGGACGGTCGTAGAACATATTCTTTCCGTCAGCCGTGCCAACCCAATAAGAGTTCGGGCGGCCTTCGGAGTCTGTTCCGAAGATGCCTCGGGTCGCTTGGTAATATTCATTGTACTCCTCTGGCTCATTCTTTTTGTCAAGAGATCCTTGGAGTGGATTGATGTTGCCTTGCATTGCCCCGTTCACGACGGAGACTCCGATGTTGGTGTTGCCGTAGAAATAGGCGGCGTTGGCCAGCAGCAGGCAGTCTGGCTGGTTGTTTTCGTACTGCTTGCCGACAGTCGTCAGCTTGTCAGGGACGCAGACGCGGAACTCCACGTTGCCTTTGCTGACATCGGCGATGGCGTACCAGGCGTTGAAATTGCGACCGTTGAGCAGGTCTTTGGTCTCGAACACCTCGATGTCGGACGGCAGGGTAGGGAGGTCAACCTTTGTCCAGTTGAAGGTGATCGGTTTCGGCTCATCGCCGAGTTTGCCTTTCACATCGTTGCTGTAGAAGACCTTGTTTCCTGATTTCAGGTATGCTCTGAATGAATATTCCTTCCCGTAGTCCAGCAGCGCGTTGGAAATGCTCTGCACCTCGCCCTTGCTATCCTTGCTGAGGATCGGACCGTCCTGATGGAGGTCGTTGATTGTCGGACTTCCTGTCTCGTTCCAGCAGACTCCGCAGGTCGGGTTTGTTGTCTTGTCCAGATTGGTGAAGCTGTACCTGACGACCACGGCGGCAGGAAGTGACAGCGGTGACTCCTGAAGATTCACCTGAGGCCTGTCCGGATCCACCAGAGTGAAACGGTCCGACCAGACGATGTCCGAGTTTTTCACCGATCCGGCTCCGTCTGCCCTGACTCCGAAGTAGTAGGACTGCCCGTCCTCCAGCCCTTTGGTGACATTGTAGGACGTGGCGTTCTCGACGGTGAATCCGATGCGTTCTGATACATTCGCCTTGTCTTGGGTCAGGAATATCGAGAACCCGGTCTCGCCTTCGGAATTGTCTTTCCAAGAGACCTTGGCCGATGTCTTCGAGGATTGGGTCACGGTCACTTCCGAAGGGAAAGCCAGAACCGTAGTCTCTTCCGGTGTGCTCTTGCCTCCGCAGGACGCCAGTGCAGATAGGATGACAGGGATGATGAGGAATCGTTTCATTCTGAGGACCTGTTTTTATTTGCTCCAAAACGGAGCAGGCATCGTTTCCCGGTGACTGCTCCGTTGGAAAGTTATACAAAATTACCTTTTAGTCTTTGTACTCGTAGAGGGAAACCTCAAGGATGTTGAACCAATGGGCGCGTCCGCTCCACCACTGGAAGAACTCGGTCTTGTAGACGGTGTAGCCATTGTTGGTCATCTTGTACCTATAGTACCTTGCGGCCTTGTCCTTTGCCACATTGATAGGTTCTCCGTCCTTCGCCCTTGCGAATGGATCTCCGGCCTTGATTTTGCCCTTAATCTCATCAGCGTAGACTTTTGTGACATCACAACTTCCGATTTTGGTCCACTTGTCCCATTCTCCGCTCTGAGCAGGTGCTCCTTCGCCATCGTAACGGTAAATTTCCCAGGACAGTGGATCGTGATCCCTGTAGCCGCGATAGAGATATGTCACGAATTTACCAAGGACAATCTCTTTCCCGGCATCAATGGTGAAACAGTCAGGGCCTTCGCCTGCCTCGGCACCGAATGCTTTGTAGCCATAAGGAGAGGCTTTTGTGTCGTCTCCGTTAGGATAAACCTTATAGCTCTGATATTTTCCACAAGACCAGTTTCCATCAAACACTGTCTCTGGATTCTGATATTTCTGGTTGTCGGTGTCCAGAGTGATCACCTTGCAGTTTGTCTTGTCCACAAGAGCAAGACCGGCATCCTGCTTGATTGCAAGGCTTGTGATCTGTACACCTGCCGCGGTCTGAAGTGAAAGAACAGCGGTACGGGACTCTGTCTCCAAAGATGCGGCGACATCAAGTGAAATCTCATCCTCACGAAGCGCTCTTGTCTGGACATTGCTGATCCACTTGCAATCGGCTGGAAGAACGACTTTGTAGCCGTCTTTCTCAAGGTCGGTTGTCACCTTGAATTTGATGGTCTCTCCGGCTGCCTTCGCTGTGATTTCATTGGCTGAGACTGTGAAATTGCAACCTACAAAGTTGATGACCCTTACGATGGACTTGTCACCACGGGTTGCGAAGACAACGACCTTGCCTGTCTCGACGTTGGCGGGAGCAGTGATGGCGATCACCTTCTTTTCTGTGTTGACAACGGCTGTGATATTGCCGGTAGCAATACAGTCAACGATGGTGGCCTCGTCTTCTCCTGTGATGGTATAAGGGATCTCTACAGTGTTTCCTGATCCGACAACAGCCTTGCTCTCAGAGAGTGTGAATGCGAATGGCTTCTCCTTTGGAATCTCGATGGTGCTGCCGTCCTGAAGGGTGAAGACAACTTTGCCGTCCTCTTCCTTCACGTCCTTGAATAGGTAGCAGTGATCCATCTTGCCGCTGAGAGCCTTCCATTCGCTGCCGTCAAGTGAAATATACCAAGTCTCTTCCTCGGCGACGTACTTGAACTGAGGGGTCACAGGAGCCGCTACAGAAACCTTGTTGCCCTTGTCGTCGAGAAGATATTCACCATTGATCGTCCAGTAGAGGATTCCGTCCTCATTCTTTACGCCAATGACAGGAGCCTGTGCGTCGGCTCCCTTGTCGCCAGTCGGTCCCTGAGGTCCGACTTCTCCAGTGTCTCCTTTCTTTCCAGTCTCACCCTTGTCTCCTTTTTCTCCTTTCTCCCCGTTGGTGATCGTGGCGATAGTTCCGTCGGAGAAGACAATCTCGTAACCATTGTCAGTTTTCGTGACAGACATAACTGTGATGGCATCCTTGTACTTGTCCATGACAGTCTTAAAATCAGCGACATCATTGTTCATCGTCTTGCACAGGGCCTCAAGGTCGCTGACCTTTGTCTCAAGGACATCCACCCTTGTCTTGAGTTCTGAGTCATCGTAGCATCCCGTAGCCATCAGGCCAAGCATTGCGGCAGCCGCGAAAGTCAAAATCTTTTTCATAATGAGTTATTAATTTGTTAATTGTTTCTGAATATTAGTAATCAATGTATTCGTAAAGTGAGATTTCAGACAGAGTGCACCAGCCGAGCCATCCCCAAGGGATGCCCCAAGACTGCTTGTTGATGTCGATTTTAGTCTCGTCTGCTTTCACGGCATACCAATAGTAACCGTTGCCGGTCATCGCGAACCTGTAGTAGCGGGCAGGGAACACGTTGTCCTCATCAACACTGATGATGTCTCCTTGGGCGAGTTCGTTGAAGTAGTCACCATCTTTGTATTTCTTGTTGAATTCGATAATCTTCCCGACGTTGTTTACACTGCCGATCTTGACCCATCCCTCATCTCCTTCAAAAAGTTCCTTCCCGAGCGGTTCGTCTCCGGTAGGCGTGCCGTTTGTCTTGTAGGCATAGACATCGTATGTCAGAGGGGTCTGCGCCTCAAACTGGTAGTAGTGATAGGTGACGAATTTGGCGAGATTGATCCTGCGCCCGGCGTCGATTGTGAATGTCATCGGATGTTCCTCAATCTTATAGTCGTTCATACCGAAACTGAAAGACTTGTATGAAATGCCTGTAGGTTTGTCCGGGTCTCCGTCCTTGAAGGTGTTGTACTTGCCTTTGTAGATGGTCCACGCACCGTCAAACAGGTACTGTTCGGTTCCGGCATCCCACTGTGAATCTCCGGCAAGTACGATAGGCTTCAACCCTGACTTGTCAACCAACTTGTTTGTTATAGGTGCGATAGGCTCGACCTGCGCGACATATTGGAAGTTGGCGTAATCTGGGCTGGAGAAAGTGATTTCAGCTTTCACTCCAGGATTGAGCAGGTAAGCGAGTTTCCCGTCGAACACAAGCGTCTTGCTTGTCTTGTCATATTCCTTGAGCCATCCGGCGTTCTTGATTGAATATGTCCAGTCGAAGTTCGCGTCAACTTTGATCTTCAGTTGTCCGCCGCGTACCCCGAGGTCGAGGCTCTCTGGCACTTCCGCGCTGAACTTGAAGTAGTTGACAGGCTTGACAGTCGCCTTTGCGAAGAATGTCGGGTCGGAAGGGGATGTGAACTCAATCTCGGCCGGGACATTCTCGTCGAACGCGACCGCAGGGTTCAGCTGGAATATCAACCTGGATTTTGTCTTGCTGAATTCCTTGAGCCAGTCACCGTTCTTGACGGTGTACACCCAGTCATCCGCAGGGTCTGTCAAGTTGATTGTGAGCGATTCGCCTTTCTTGACCACCACACTCTCCGGACAATCCACGTTCATATTCACAACAAAGGCTGGTTGTGTGACCTCTACTCTTTCCACGATTGTCCCCGCCGTGAATTCGAGCACTGACGAGCGGTCAAGCCCGGTGTTGTTGCGCTCTGCCACGAGTCTTACTTCCGTCTCGCCGTCGCCGACTTTCGGGCTGATCTTGAACCATTTGTCGGACACGGTCATCTTCCACTCAACGTTTGACGAAACTGCGAACTTGATGTCATTGGCGTCGGATGTGAGTTCGATGGATTTCTTTGAAGGAGTGATGTACCCGTCCTCCGTCTTGTCGCAGCCCACGGCCGCAACAAGTGTAGAGAGGGTTAGTAGTATTATATTCAGTCTTTTCATCATATTCAATGATTATTCGTGATTACTCATCGATGTTGTATTGCCATACTTCCAATTCGCAGACAGAATAGGCGTTGATGTTGGAAGGACTGTTCCAGTTCTTGTCAACCTTGTCCTTGTAGATTGACATGAAGTTGTTGATGGATTTCACACGGTAGTATCTGGCCTCAGGAACGTCACCGTAATTGAAGTCAACGGTCATACCCTCTGAGAATATAGGGTCTGTGCTGTCTCCCGGGAGGCTTGCCGCCAATTCAAACCTGTCTGAGAAGTCTGCCGAAGCGATGAGCTGCCAGTTGGTCCAGTCACCTGACGGCTCGCCGTCGAGTGTCCAGGCATAGATCTCAAACTGTGCGCCTTCTATTCTGGTGTAAGGCCAGTAGGGCCAGAACACCATCTTGGCCACTCTCATCTTGGATCCAAGGTCCACCGTGTAGGCATTTCCGTATTTCTCGCCGTTAGGGCCGGTAAGATCACCCGTATCCATCTGCCATCCGAAAGACCTGTAGCCGATTGAACTCCATTGATGATTGTCTTCATCAGAGGTTGGCTTTGCTGTCATGTAAATACCGTCGAAGAGGTGCTTAGGCAGAGATCCGTATTTCCCGTTCGGGTCTGTGCTTGTGCTTATCTTCACTGGGTTGGCGTCTCCTTCAAGTCCGGTGATGACCGAACATTTGGTCCTGTCAACCTTGAGCATTGCGGCTCTGAAGGCTGTCATCGAGTAGGTGATGTCTTTTTCGAGATTGTTGACAACGAAACTGTAGGCCTTGTTGGCGCTGAGGTCAGTAGTAAGTTCCTCGGCCGCGCCATCCTTAAGCACAACCCTTGAAAGATAGACCATCTTTATATTCACTGCGGAGAAATCTTTCGATTCCTTGAAGACGAAAGTGATAGTGTGCTTGTCATTGTCAACCACGCCTTCCACGGTCTCGTCACCAGCCGTTGCGGTGGCAGACTTGACGAGCTGTGTCAGAGGGTACTGCGGTATCTCGGTGTCGAATTTCTTCTCAATGTCACAGGATGCGACACCGAGGCTTACCGCCGCCATTATCATTAATGTGTTGAATAAACGTTTCATCTTTAAATATGTTTAAGTTTCTACCACCAAGGATTCTGTGTGAGTCCCGGACTCTTGTTGATCTCGTCCTGAGGAATCGGGAAGAGATAGAACTGTTTCTTGAACACACGGGTCTCGAAGATTGTCCTCTTGTAGAATTCCGTGCTCTTGAAACTGTTGGTCTTAGCGTCTCCCGCACGGACTGAGAGTCCCCAGACAGGGCCATTGTCTCCGAACTTGCCGACCTCGTTGGCTGTCACCGTGTTGGCGGAAGCGTCAAGGCAGAGGAGACGGCGGTGGCAGGTGAAGAATCGGTCACCCTCGAAGTTCAGCTCGATCTGACGCTCGCGAAGGATGTACTTGCGCTGTGCGTCCTTGTCTCCGGCGATCTCAGGATAGGTGTCGAATATGCTCGGCAGACCGGCTCTCTGGCGGATCAGATCCCAGTACTTCTTGATGTCTGGATTTGACGGGTCATATTCATTGAGGGCTTCAACATAGTCGAGAAGTATCTCGCCATAGCGGATGTAGACTGTCACATAGTGGCCTGAGAACGTCAGGTTCGAGAAGTCTCCCGGTATGATTCGTTTGTGTGTAAGGAATCCGCTGTGAGGGTAGTAGGTCAGATTGTCGTTGTTGGACATTCCGCCGTAGTAGAGCTCAACCCTTCCCCAGCCGTCCTGCTGGTCTTCCCTGTTGTTGAACGCATTCATCCATTCCTTGTCGGTAGGGTAGTAGATCTGGGTCCTGTGGTTGTAGTTGATGGAAGCGTAGAAGCGTGGCTCGCGGTTCGCGAACATATTCCAGTCCCCCTTTGAGTGTCCCCAACTGTCGAGTGTTTTCAAGTCATTGATGAGGCCTTTCCTGCCATCTTCGGTTGACTCGTCAAACTTAGGCTGTCCGTCTGTGACCGGATTGTAGTGCTCGCCGTTCGATGCGGCGAAACCGGTCTCTACGTAGCCTGACAGAGGATCCTCTATTCCGCGTCCGTTAGCCATATAGAATGCGTCCACAAGGCGCAGGGTCGGGGCTGTTCCTCCGTTGAATTTCTGCTTTCCGTTTGACGGGAGAGTGTGGTACATATAGCCGTAGCGTGGAGGGTAGTCGTTCCATGCGCTTCTGGCGATCTGGACTGTTCCGAAGATGATCTCATCGTTCCATCCTGTCATCTCGATGTTGTAGTAAGCCTTGTAAGGGTTGTAGTCCGCAGAGTTGACATCGTTCTTGTCTCCGTAGTAGAGTCCAAGCCCTGTCTCGGCATGATGGTTTTCTGCGAGATCGATGACAGATTTCGCCGCGTCGGCCGCCCTCTTCCATTTGCTCTCATCGTAAGATTCGGCGGCAAGCGGATTTCCGTCATTATCCCGGAGAAGGGAGTAGTAGTCGGAGTTTCCGTTCCACTGCGGGGATGCCGCAAGAAGAAGCGCCTGCGCTTTTACAGCGTTGCAGGCCACTTTTGTCGCGCGTCCGAGATTGACCTTGTCGGATTGGTATGAATATGGAAGAAGTTCGTATGCCCTGTCCATACATTCCACCACATAGTCGATGCACTCGTCGAATGGAGCCCTTTGCATATTCCCGAAGTCTGCCGATGAAGCCATTTCTTCTTTCAGCAGGACCACAGGACCGTACTGACGGAGAAGCAGGAAATAGTAGTAGCCTCTGAGGAATATAGCCTCACCTGTGTACCTTGTCTTGAGGTCGTTGGCCAGTTCGGCGCAGCGTCCGACATTGTTCTCAAATTTGAAACTTGCCCTGATGGCTTTGTAATATGTCGCCCAGATGTTGTTGGTCGGCGTTGTAGGGTCCCAGCTTCCCTCGTTCAATTGGATGAACGGGCTCCACGGAATGTCACACTCGTCCGACAGACCGTACCATAGTCCGTTCCAGTCGGATTCGACACAGTTCTTTTCCGGCAGGGCTGCGTAGATGTTCGTCAGATAGGAGAGGACCTCGTTGCGGTTGCTCCAGACCATATCCTCGGTTTTCATGTCATCAGGCATCTTGTCGAGGAAGTTGCACCCCGCCAGAAGAAGCACCGATGAGATCAGTATAAGAGATTTTTTCATTGCTTTCATCGTTTAGAATGTGAATCTTACGCCAAAGTTGAACTTGCGTGTAAGAGGATACTTGCTGCCGTCACTTGAGCCGGTCTCAGGATCCCACATATCCCAAGGTGAATGCATCCACAGGTTGCTGCCCACGAAGTAGATTCTGAAGGCCTGGCATCCCCAGTTCTTGAGCCAGTCACCCTTGAAGGTGTAACCGGCCTCGACATCGGACAGACGGATAAGGCTTCCGTCGTATATGGTCTTTGTGGATGTCTTCTGGTTGTTGGTGTTTCTGTATTCGGTAAGCCTTGGGTAGTAGGCGTTTGGATCTGGGTTCTCAGGTGACCAGCGGTCGAGGGCCTTCTCGAAGAGGTTGCCCTGCTTCACTCCACCATAGAACGGGAACCATGCGCCTCCGAGGTAGTATGTGACGTTCGCCTGTCCTCTGAAGAACACTCCAAGGTCAAGGCCTTTCCACGTCAGCTGGGCTCCGAATCCATAGTTGATTTCAGGAACGTTGGCATAGCCGATGGCCACCTCGTCGTGCTCATCCACGACACCGTCCTTGTTGTAGTCAAGGTACTTTACATCACCCGGCGCTAGAGGCAGTCCGAACTGTGTCGGGCTGAGGTCGATCTCGTCCTGGTCGGCGAAGTAGCCAAGGGCGATGTAGCCGAATCTTTGGTTGAGACGATGGCCGGTGCGTCTGCGCCAGCTGTCGGTTGGAGCCTCGTCTTTTTCAAGCACCTTGTTGCGGGCGAAGGAGAAGTTGCCGTAGAGGCGGTAGCCTACCTTGCCGATGTGGTGGTTCAACTCTCCGGTGAACTCGAAACCTTGGTTGTTGAGCACTCCCATATTGGCGAGAGGAAGCTTATTCATACCGGCGATGCCAGGAACGGTGTTCCTCTGGATGAGAATATCCCATCTGCGTTCGAAGAAGTAGTCAAGGTCGAAAGACAAGAGGGAGTTGAACAGCTTGATCTCAAGACCGATGTCCTTTTTGAGACCCTTTTCCCAAGTCAGGTTCTCAACGCCTTCCTGATCCTCGCCCACACCGCCGGACCAGTTCGCTGACTCTCCGAACCTGTGACCGCCGAGACCTGAACCCCAAGTGGACAGGTAAGCGAAACGTCCGGAGGCCAGCACGTCAGAACCGACAAGACCCATTGAGGCCCTCAGTTTGAGGTGATTCACATAAGGCTTGATGTTGGTCCAGAAAGGCTCATTGGAGACAAGGTATCCGACCGCTCCCGCAGGGAAGAAACCGAAACGGTGTCCTTTCGCAAAGTTCTCGGAACCGTTGTAACCGGCGTTGAACTCGACGAAGTAACGGTCGTCGTATGAGTATGTGGCGCGGAATGCGAGACCCTGCTTACGGTAAGGCAGTGAGTACATAGCCGAGCCGGCAGACAGGTTCACGTAGTTGCGCGAATAGTACATTGTCATGGCTCCCACGCGGTGCTTCTCGGCGAAATTCCTGTCGTAGTTCACCTGAGCCTTGAACTCATCGGCTCGGTTGCCGCTGGTCGAAGATCCGTAGTTGAGGAACTCGTCGCCAACGTAGGTCTGGGTTACCTTGTACAGGCCGGTCTCGTCATCAACTCCGATGATTGCATAGCGTGAGGAATATTTTCCACGTGCCTGGATGGAAGTGATGTTGAAGTCGTAGGAGAACGACAGATTGGCGCTCAAGCCTTTTGTGATCATATCAAGGTTCTGCTTGACAATGATCTGTGACATGATCTGTGTCTGGTAGGTCTTGTTGTAGCCGGAACCGAAAAGACGTTCCGCAGGGTTGCTGGTGTTGTTACCGGTTGAACCGCCCCACGCCCATTTGATGTTTCCGTTCTCGTCGTAGCCGATAGGAACACGCACTGGAGTGGAAATCGGGTCGAGGTTGTAGGCCATCGTGAACAACTGTGAGGCCTGAGCCTGGTAGTTGTTGTTCGCGGTGATAGGCCTCGGCTGATGAGAGTCTGTCATATTCGCTCCGATTTCAAGGGACAGCACAGTGGACTTGGTGATGTTCATATCGATGTTGGAGCGGAAGTTGTACCTCTTCACGTGGATGTTCGTGCTGTAGTCTGTGTCCGGGCTGGTGTAAAGGTTACCGTTGTCACGGATGTAGGCCGCTGTCACATAGTACCTTGCACGCTCGCCACCACCTCGGATGCTCAGCGATGCCTGCTCGTTGTTGGACCAACGGGTGAACAACTCATCGAACCAGTTCACGTTCGGGTACATAAACGGATCGGTGCGGGCCTCTGTCTTGGCGATCTGCTCGTCCGTGAAGACCTGTGATCCGCTTGCCTCGTTGTACAGGCGCATGTAGTTGGCTCCGTCCAGAAGCTTTGGCATATTCGTAAGCTCCGAGATACCACCCTCGATCTTCACGTCGATCTGAGGTTTCTGTGCGACACCCTTCCTGGTCGTTACGAGAACGACACCATTGGCCGCGCGCACACCATAGACCGCTGTCGCTGACGCATCCTTGAGAATGGAAATGGTCTCGATCTCCTCTATGGCAAGGTTGGACATATCGCGCTCGACACCGTCAACAAGGATCAGAGGGGCGCTGGAGTTCAGCGAGGATATGCCTCGGATCCAGAACTCGGCGTTGTCCATACCCGGCTCACCGGTTCTTTGGACGACAACTGCTCCGGCCACCTTTCCGGCGAGGGCGTTGGTCAGGTTTCTCTGAGGAATTTCCAGTTCGGTGTTGGCCACTGAGGAGATGGCTCCGATGACGGAAGCCTTTCTCTGGTGACCCATACCTACCACGACTGCCTGATCCAGCTCTGTGGCGTCGTCCTGAAGGAAGATGTTAAGTTCCAGTGATTTCGGAACGGTCACGACTTGGGTCTTGTAACCCATACTGCTGACCTCCAGCTTGACTCCCGGTCCGGAGACCTCGATTGAGTAATAACCATTGATGTCGGTCATAGTTCCGGTCTGGGTCCCGGCGATGAGAATCGCCGCTCCCGGCACTGGCTGTCCAGTACCGTCGATGACCTTACCTTTGACCGTGACCTTGTCCTGGGCAGAGACGTTGGCTGGGCTTTCCTTTGCGTCGGCTACGCTTGCGTCCGCTCCGAAAGAAGGAACCGACAACAATGCGGCCAGCAGGATGAAAGCTATCCTTCGCCTTCCCATTGATAATTGATCAGTCATAGTATTTCATTAAATATTTGATGATAAACAATAATCGTTATAGCGTATTGAATACAATAGTGGCTAACTGTCAATAGTAATACGTGCAAATGTAGTAATATATTTTCATTTTGAAAATAATTTAACTATTATTTTTAACGTATTTGTGTTGATATCTTGGCGCAAACGTTATATTGAGTTTAATTTGGGCTCTCTGTAGGTGTATTCTTTCAAAATGGCGATAAAATGCTTATCTTTGTTACCGCAAAACCTTGGCTCAGAAAACCACACTGCAAATCCAAGGTTTGAGAACAGAATATTATGGCAAACATCAACGACAAAGAATCCTTTCTGAACCATATCAACGGCAGGAACTCCTTCCTGAAGCATCTGATTCTGGAGAATTGCGTCTATGACAAGCAGTTCACCCTTGCGGATCTGAGCCGTGAATATGACACTTCCGTCCCGACGGCCTCCAGAATCGTGACTGACTTGATCGAGGATGGATTTGTGAGGGAGATCGGCAAGATGGAGTCGTCCAGTGGACGCAAGCCGGTAATCTACGGCCTTAATCCTGAAGCTGGCAACTTTGTCGGTGTGGACGTGAAGCAGGATTATCTTTCAGTCGCCGTCACCAACTTTATGGGGGAGCTGAGTTTCTTCAAGGAGAGCATCAGATTCACCCTGACCAACACCGAGGAGTCCTGCCGCCGGATGTGCGATGTTGTCCGGGACTGTCTGAAGTCCTCCAAGGTAGACCTGTCGAAGATCCGCAGCTACGGATTCATCTTCTCCGGCCGTGTCAACTGCAACTCCGGCTACTGCTTCTCCTACTTCATAAGTGAGGACAAGCCTATCGCCAGCATCCTGGAGACGGAACTGGGGCTGCCGGTCTATGTGGAGAACGATTCCCGGGCCATAGCCTACGCTGAATATATGTCCAGCGAGAGCCCGGAGAAGACATTCCTTGTCTTCAACGTGAGCTGGGGACTGGGTCTTGGAATGATCATCGACGGCAAGCTCGGCTACGGCCGCTCCGGCTTCTCGGGCGAGATCGGCCACTTCCCGATCTTTGATAACAAACGAATATGCCGCTGTGGAAAGATCGGCTGCCTTGAGACCGAGGCCTCAGGGTCGGCCCTGCACAGAATAGTTCTGGAAGAAATGGCCGCCGGACAGCCGTCACTTCTGAGCAAGAAATTCAAGGCTGGTGAGGAAATCACTCTTAATGACATTCTTGACGCCGCCGATGCCGAGGACACCGTTGTCATCGAGGCGATCGAAAAGGTCGGAAAGGCTCTTGGGCAGGCGATCGCAGGGATGATCAACCTGTTCAACCCAGGGGTCATCGTCATCGCCGGTTCCCTCGCGCGCGCGCATAAATATCTAATGACACCAATCAAGGGCAGCGTGAACAAACTCGCCCTTGCGATAGTCAGCAGCGACACGTCCATCATCGTCACACGCCTGGGTGAGAAGGCCGGTGCCATCGGCGCCAGCTACATCGCCAAAGTCCGTATGCTCGGAATAATCTGATTTTATGAATAGTAAACCTCTTTTCCCGTTGATTCTCTCCGTGGCGGCAATGACGGCTCTGTCATCATGCGCCCGGAATGATGAATATTCAGACATTGTCTCCGTGATTCCTGAACCTCAGGAGGTCAGGCTTCTGGGCGGATTCTCCGATGTCGGGACTTGCGTCCGCAATGATGTGAATGACAGTACTATGGCGGATGGCGAGTATCGCATACTCATAAAGGATGGCGACATGACTGTCACCGCTTCCGGCGACCGTGGTTTCCTCTATGCGTCCCAGACTCTCCGGCAGTTAGGTGGAGTAGACGGAAAATACCCTGATGTCGAGATCCGTGACTGGCCCCGGTTTGCCCACCGAGGTTTGCTTCTGGACTGTAGCAGACATTTTTTCTCCGTACAGGAAGTGAAGAAGGTTCTGGATCTTATGGCGTTGCATAAGCTCAACGTGCTTCACTGGCATCTTACAGACGATCAGGGATGGCGGATTCAGATAGACTCCTGGCCGCGGCTGACCGAGGTCGGAGCATGGAGAAAAGGCAACCGGCTCGGCAGGGGAGGCACGGACATCGGCCCTGATGATGAGCCTTACGGTGGATTCTACACCAAGGAGGAGCTCCGTTCCGTTGTTGAATATGCCGCTACCCTCGGCATTGACATAATGCCAGAGATTGACCTCCCCGGACACATGCTCTCGGCGCTTGCCTCCTATCCTGAATTGGGCTGCACAGGAGGCCCTTACTCTGTCTCGGCTTACGGAGGAATCTCTCAGGACGTGCTGTGCGTCGGCAATGAGAGGACTTTCAGATTCATCGAGGATGTCCTGACGGAGGTGATGGACATATTTCCTTATGAATATCTTCACATAGGAGGTGACGAGTGTCCGAAGAACCGTTGGACTGCCTGTCCTAAGTGTCAGGCCAGAATCAAGGCTCTCGGCATCGGACCGGACACTGACCACACGGCGGAGCAGCTGCTGCAAGGTTGTGTTACAGAGAGGGTTGGCTTGTTCCTTAAAGAACATGGCCGTCGCCTTGTCGGTTGGGATGAGATTCTGGAGGGGAATCCGCCGCTTGACGCCGTTGTGATGTCCTGGAGAGGTACAGAAGGGGGGATCAAGGCCTCAGGACTCGGCCACGATGTCATCATGACCCCGAACAGGAACATGTATTTCGACTATTGCCAGAGTGAGAGCAAGGAGTCCGAACCTGACGGCATCGGCGGTTATGTCCCTGTCTGGAAAGTCTATGAATATGAGCCCTTTACTCCAGAGATGACTGATGAACAAAAATCACACATCCTTGGGGTTCAGGCGAATCTCTGGACTGAGTTCATCTCCACGGACTCTCATCTTGAGTACATGCTCCTGCCGCGTCTGAGCGCTTTGAGCGAGGTCCAGTGGTGTCTGCCGGGCCGCAAGTCATTCGACAGGTTTATGAAGGACATTTCCCGGATGACATCCGTGTACGAGAGACTGGACTGTAACTATGCGAAGCACGTTTTCGGTGTAATCCATCAGTTGAGGTCTTTGGATGAAGGTGTTGAGTTCACATTCCACACGGTGGGCGATGGGGAGATCCGTTATACGGTCGATGGCTCGGAGCCGACGGAGGACTCCCGGCTTTATTCCTGTCCGTTCGTGATTTCTGAAAGACCCGCTGCCGTCAAGGCTGCCGTTTATCGTGACGGCAATCGCTCGGAGACATATTCCGGAAGCGTCCTCGCCAACAAGGCGTATCACAAATCGGTGACTCTTGGCACGGAGAAGGCCTGGAACTACAAGTGGCAGCCTGACGCTTCCCTTGTGGACGGTCTCCGTGGCGGCACCAACTTCAACACCGACAGCTTCGTCGCCTGGAACGAGGAACCGATGGATGTTATTTTGGACCTCGGTGCTACGGCACGGTCACAGAAAGTCGCAGAGTCTGCCGATCTGGTCGCTGAGCCTGTCGAAGCGCCTAAGCACAAGTCCGAGGCTGTTGCCATCCCGACATATTCATCAGTCACCCTATGCATTCTGGTTGACAAGCTGAACTATATTTTCGCCCCATCGTCGATTGAGGTCAGCCTCTCCAATGACGGAGAGAATTTCGATGCAGTGGCTCATTTGGACGTGGTTACCGACAAGCCTTCCGACCCTGACGGACTTCGTGAGATTCCGATCTCTTTCCAGGAGTCCGATGCCCGCTACATCCGCATCAAGGCTCCCGTCCTGTGTCCGATTCCGGACTGGCATCCGGGCCATGGTCACCCCGCCTTCATATTCGTGGATGAGATTGTAGTGGAATGACTCGTGGCACCTCGACAGGCTCGGTGACCCGACCAATCAGTCGCTGAGCCTGCCGAAGCGCCGAATCAATCCGGTCACCGAGCCTGCCGAAGCGCCGAACCAGTCAGGTCGCTGAGCTTGTCGAAGCGCCGAACCAGTCAGGTCGCTGAGCCTGCCGAAGCGCCGAATCAATCCGGTCGCTGAGCTTGTCGAAGCGCCGACGCCACCGGAAAATATTAGAAAATTAAATACAATGTCAAATAAAGAATCCACCACCGGCCGTCTCCTCTCCCTTGACGCTCTGAGAGGCTTTGATATGATGTTCATCATGGGCCTGAGCGCCATAATCATCAATGCCTGCGGACTGTTCCCCGGCGGCGAGACCTGCTGGCTCGCAACCCAGATGTCCCACGTGGCATGGGACGGCTTTCATCATTATGACACGATCTTCGCCCTGTTCCTGTTTATCTCGGGAATGACGTTTCCATATTCATCGTCCAAGAAACTTGCGAAGGGAATGTCCCGCTCCCGACTCTGCCTTGACGTGCTGCGCAGAGCCTGCGTCCTGATATTCCTTGGTCTTGTCTATCAAGGAATATTCCAGTTCCACTTCGCCACGCTGAGGTTCCCGAGCGTCCTCGCCCGGATCGGAATCGCATGGGCGTTGGCGGCGATCCTGTACCTGTACACGGGAAAGAAGACACAGTGGGGAGTCGCAATCGGCGTCCTTGTGGGCTATTTCCTCTTGCTGAGGTTTGTCGTCGCCCCTGACGCTCCGGCCGGAGCCGACCCTTTCTCGAAGGAGGGCAACATCGTCTATTACATTGACAGAATTCTGATGCCGAACCATATTTATGAGAAAGGTCTTGGTGACCCTGAAGGTCTGTTGAGCACGATTCCCGCCGTGGTTACCGCCATGCTGGGAATATTCACCGGTAGGTATGTCAAGGAGTCCAAGGATTCCGGCGGCCGCAAGACAGCGAAGATGCTTGCCGCCGCTGCCGTCATGGCAGTCATCGCCGCCGTCTGGTCCATCTGGTGCCCTGTTATCAAAAGTCTGTGGACCAGCACATTCGTCCTCGCCGCCGCTGCCTGGTCCGTAGGTCTCTTCGCCATATTCTATTACCTCATTGATGTCAAAGGCTGGCGTAAAGGTGTGCTTTTCTTTCAAGTCGTCGGCATGAACTCAATCACCATCTATCTGGGGCAGTGTATATTGCGTTTCGACTCCATGACTGATTTCTTCTTCGGAGGTGTCATGTCCCTGCTCCCGGAGCCTTGGTCCAAACTTGTCTTCAGTCTCGGCTACTTCACCCTCTGCTGGCTCCTTCTCTATTTCCTCTACAAGAAAAACTGCTTCCTGAAAGTCTAAACGAATACCGCAAAAATACCAATCAAAACGCCACAAAAATACCAATTAAAATTACTTGTCTTGAGGGAGAAATATTGAGAAAATGAAAGATATCCCACAAAAACGTGCGGATATCTTTCGGTGAAATGGATATTTTGTATCTTCGTCGAAAATTATAAGGCGATGGGTGACCTTCTCTGAAAATGGTTGACACTTTAGAGGTCGTTTAACTGATATACTTCACAGCATCTCTGAACTGGTTCACACCTGATCTTTGATTCAACTGTTTTTCTTTACAATGTCCGACTTGATACTTTGAGGTTTTCCGGGAATTCATCGAAATGAATTCTGAGGATTTCCAGGAAAATGTTAGGAATAATTTTGAGGAGACATGAATCTTTGGTATTTTCGCAAATAAAATCCACAGAAGTCACAGATATGGAACGGATATTCAAGAGAAAGATCTACGACAAACTTCGGTCTTGGAAAGAGCGCGAGGACGGTAGGTCCGCACTGCTGCTCCAGGGGGCGAGACGAATCGGGAAATCGACGATAGTCGAAGAGTTCGCGAAAAATGAGTACGAGACCTACATCCTCATCGATTTCACCACTTGCTCCCGTGAAGTAAGGAACCTATTCAGTGACATCTCCGATCTTAACTACATATTCCTCAGATTGCAGCTTATCTATGGGGTCAATCTTGTCGAGAGGAAATCCCTGATTATCTTTGACGAGGTGCAGTTTCAGCCTCTTGCCCGTCAGGCGATAAAGTCACTTGTCAAGGATCGTAGGTACGACTACATAGAGACAGGATCTTTGATATCCATCCGTAAGAATGTTGAGGGAATATTGATTCCCAGTGAGGAGAAGCCGGTTAATATGTATCCTATGGACTATGAGGAATTCAGATGGGCGCTCGGAGACACAGCGACAATTCCTCTGCTCCGGTCGGTTTGGGAGAAGCCGCAGCCATTAAGGGAGGCTCATCGCAAACTTATGAGGGATTTCAGACTTTATATGCTTGTGGGAGGTATGCCACAGGCAGTAAATGAATATCTTGACACCAACAACCTTGCGTCTGTGGATGAGGTGAAGAGGACGATTCTTGACTTGTACGACGCTGATTTCATGAAGATTGACCCATCAGGCAGGGCATCTAAGATTTTCTCGGCGATACCATCCCAGCTCTACGGCAACCGATCTCGCTATCAGCTTTCAAGCGTCATCCCGAATGCGGATAACTCTGGTTATATCGAACTGATTTCCGAGATTGAGAAAACGATGACCGTCAACATTGCGCATCATTGCGACGATCCCAACATCGGTCTCGGGAGCACCGAGAACCTGACGCAGTATAAGATCTACGCCGGGGACACGGGGCTGTTCACGACACTTGCCTTCAAGGATAAGTCATTCACGGAGAATGTGATTTACGAAAAACTTCTGAGCGATTCGCTTCCGGCTAACCTTGGTTATTTGTACGAGAATATTGTCGCTCAGACACTTGCGGCATCCGGTTACAAACTGTTTTACCACACTTGGCCTACGGACAGCGGAAAACATTCTTATGAGATTGACTTCCTGCTGTCAAAGGGCTCCAAGATAGTTCCCATAGAGGTTAAGTCATCTTCCTATAAGACGCACGTATCACTGGATGCCTTTTGCGAGAAGTTCTCTTCGAGATTGTCGAATGACAGATACCTCATTTACACCAAGGATTATGCGAAAGCGGGAGGTGTCACATATCTTCCCGCTTATCTTACATTCCTGCTGTAGGCATCCAGTACAATTTTTTGCCGCATTGGAAAAATTGGATTAATTTTGAAGTCTTAATATTCCCCGTCCGTCTATGACAGAAAAAATCATCATTCTGGATTTCGGTTCGCAGGTGACGCAGCTCATCGGGCGCAGGCTTCGCGAACTGAACGTTTATTGCGAAATCTATCCGTTCAACAAAGTGCCGACGCTGGACGAGACCGTCAAAGGAGTCATCCTCTCCGGAAGCCCTTGCTCGGTGCGCGACAAGAACGCCCCGCAGATTGACTTGAGCGGCATCAAAGGCAGGTACCCTCTTCTGGGAATATGCTATGGCGCGCAGTATCTTGCCCACAAGTTCGGAGGCGAGGTGCTTGGCTCGCTGGCTCGTGAATATGGCCGCGCGATGATGGATGTCGTTGATCCTGAGTCTCCTCTGCTTAAAGGGGTTTCGGCTCGTTCGCAGGTTTGGATGTCTCATGGGGACACGATAGCCCGTCTGCCTGAGGGAGCCGAGGTGATCGCCTCGACCGAGAGCGTAGCCAACGCAGCCTTCCACTTCAAGGGTGAGCAGACATACGCCGTGCAGTTCCATCCGGAGGTGTTCCACACGACGGAAGGCACGAAGATCCTCGGCAATTTCGCTTTAGGAATATGTGGCTGCAAGGGGGACTGGACTCCGGACTCGTTCATCGAGACGACGGTCGCCAGCCTCAGGGAGCAGATAGGTGATGAGAAGGTTATCCTAGGACTCAGCGGCGGAGTCGATTCGACTGTCGCCGGAGTGCTGCTGAACAAAGCCATCGGCCACAACCTCACCTGCATATTCGTGAATAACGGATTGCTGAGAAAGAATGAATATGAGGATGTTCTTGCCTCGTACAAGGACATGGATCTCAATGTCATAGGTGCTGACGCGTCCAAGGAGTTCCTTGACGCTCTTGCCGGGGTGACGGAGCCTGAGGCCAAGAGAAAGATCATCGGAAGGCTCTTTGTAGAGACCTTCGACAAATATGCCCGCACCATTGAGAACGCCCGTTGGCTTGCCCAGGGAACAATCTATCCTGATGTGATCGAATCCGCCGGCATCGAGGGCATCGCCTCGAAGATCAAGTCCCACCACAATGTCGGCGGTCTTCCTGAGAAGATGAACCTGAAGGTTGTGGAGCCGCTTCGTGCCTTGTTCAAGGATGAGGTCCGCAGGGTTGGCCGCGCACTCGGCATCAAGGAGGAACTGATCGGAAGGCATCCTTTCCCTGGGCCGTCACTCGCCATACGCATCATCGGTGACATCACTCAGGAGAAGCTGGATGTCCTCCGCGATGCCGATGACATATTCATAAAAGGTCTTCGGGAATATGATTGCTCCGCCCTTCATCTTCCGTCCGCTTCTGATCCTCGCATCGAGGCTGCGAACCTTTATGACGCGATTTGGCAGGCAGGAGTTATCCTGTTGCCTATCAAGAGTGTAGGTGTGATGGGGGATGAGCGCACCTATGAGAATCCGGTCGCACTTCGCGCCGTGGTTTCCACCGACGCCATGACCGCCGACTGGTTCCATTTTCCGTATGACTTCCTCGCCCAGGTCAGCAATGACATCATCAACAAGGTCAAGGGGGTCAACCGCGTAGTCTATGACATCTCGTCCAAACCGCCCGCAACTATTGAGTGGGAGTAGAATTTTTTTGTTTGGACCACTGAATGAGATTTCCCCTTGGGGCATCTACGCTTCGCGCCCTATCCGGGTGAAGGATGCCACAAGGGGAAATCTCATTCAGCGACTTCGTGCCCTATCCGGGTAAAGTGTACCTCTAAGGGAATTCTCATTCAGCGGTGGGTTTAAAGAAATAAGTATTACACAGTTCCATCAACTGCTCTTGGGAGAGATTTGCGATGCCTGTGGACTGAATCATGGAGTATTCGGGTTTGTTTTTGCCTATTACAAACTTGCGTTCTTTACCGTTGATGTTGGCCAGTAGATGGTAGTTCCCTTTATATGTCTGCTCGACGCGCACGTTTGTGTAATGTTGACCATAGATGTCAAAGGATAATGAGGCTTTTTTGCGATCCGTGAAGCCCCAGTTTTCAAGATGCCCGTTGAGTGTGGTTTCCACGGCGCTTATCCATTGTTCTTTCACATTGTGCCTTTCTGCAAAGCTTCTGAATTGTGCCACTGCCTCCGCGACCTGCCGGATGATTGATTCCGATCTTCGGATGCCATTATCCTTGGCCATGGAGAGCGCGTCGTCTTTAGTGTGCCCGTACAACTTGCCTCGCATTGTCAGACAGTGTGTCATCTCCGGGAGATAACCTCCGATGTTAAAGATGTATGTCAAGTCGTAGGCTGGAGCAAGGCGCCACTTACCTTCCCTGTCCATCAGGAAAGAAAAGTTCTTGTTGTGGTCATCGGTGTTGTTAGCGAGTATGTTGAACACCATGCGCCGGAACACTTCTTCCTGGGTCAATTCCGGAAGACGCATCTTCCTGCAAACCGCCAGAAGTTTCTCGTAGCTGTCGGCTTCCGGGAAGAGGGCGGCGAGAGTTTGAGTGTGTAACTTGTGTTCGCCCTCGCGGTCAAAGCGTTGTGTAACGAAGTGGCGCTTTCCATCTACTTCTATCAACCGGCAGGGTGTCATTTCGATGCCAGCGGCTGTTGCCATTTCATAGTAAGCCATCTCAAGTTCGGCAGAGGATCGCTCAGGATCTCCGAACTTTAGAATGCAGTATTCGAAACCATTGTGTCCGGCAATTTGTCCGCTTCGCACTTCACCCGTCATCGGGTTTACGGCAATGATTGCCTTTGGCTGGCGACCTCCAGCGGAAGTGCCGACGGCAATCAGCGACTGCATCGTAAGTGTTTCCTCAGGCTTTATTTGGACGTTTTCCCGTTCCATGAATATGCGTCCGGCCAATTCTGCGAGGGCCTGAATGTTGATGCTTTCAGAACCGCTTATTCCTGATGTCTCTGGTTCAAACTCTAAGGCTCCCATTCCTCGCTTTCCGATGAATGTCAAAATGTCTAGAGGCGTTATCTCCTGATTTCGTATGTTATTCTCGATTCTCCAACATTCGAAGACCTGATTCCCCCAGGCGTCTGGAAGTGAGTCGGCAAGAAACGGTGGCAGTTTGCGGTAAATCTTCGATTCCCTATCTCCCATGATAGGCCTGCGGCTTGCCGGTGCATTGATCGATGCTATGAGTGGAAATGCATCGATATTTCCTTGCAGAAAGCCTCTGTTGTACTCAAAATAACTGATCCCACGTCTGTCATCCCACGACAGGCGTCCGATTTCTTGTTCCCATAAGAGAATTCTCAGTGACCTTGTAATCATCTCTGTCGGTGCCTTATTCGTTGAACCTTTTTCCCCTCGTTGACGAGGTATGCCGATTCTGGCAACTCTGGTAGGATGTCCTCCAGCTGTTCAGCGCAGCCAATCGCCTTCATCAGCAGGAGAAATGTTCCGAGCGACATATTTCCTGCTTTGCCGGTCTCGAACTTATGGATGGTGTTGATGGTTATGCCGGACTGCTCGGCCACATCTTTCTGGGTCATTTCAGATCTTAGCCGATAGTCCTTGAACCGTCGTCCAAGCATCGCGATCAATTCCGGGATGGAATATTCGTAATAATCAATCATAATCTTTTTTTTATATTAT
Source organism: uncultured Bacteroidales bacterium (assembly GCA_934667175.1). GTDB lineage: Bacteria > Bacteroidota > Bacteroidia > Bacteroidales > UBA932 > Cryptobacteroides. The sequence goes on from CAKULN010000002.1 coordinate 108,817, forward strand.
CGCAAACGATGAATTAATTGTATTTTTAATAGTTTATTCATCTTTTGCGATAAGTTATCTACAAAGATATATGATTTTTCAATATAAAGAAAATTGGACCGAAATTTCTTACATGTCATTCGGACCACCCCTCTCGGTCACTGAGCCTGTCGAAGTGACCGAGCCTGTCGAAGTGCCCTATCCTATGGTTCGACAAGCTCACCAACCATCGAAGTAACCAGAACCGCTTCGGTCACTGAGCTTGCCGAAGTGACCGGTCCTATCGAAGTGGCCTCCAGTTCAACTTATTCAGCCCTGAACCCCGGGGCCAGGCATCTGAGCCATGCGATGAGGGCTTGCCCGAGCCTCTCATGTCCCTCGTCAGTCGGATGGAGCCTGTCCGCGTCCCGTGGAAAATATTCCTTCTGCGAACGGTTGAGCGGGAATATTCCTGAAATTGCGTTGAGGTCGATCACCGGGACGGCCCAGACGTTTCCCGCTTCCTTGACGGCATTGATGTAGGCGTCAACATATTCCCCACACCTGTTGGTGTAGTTCTCGTCCGGCTGGATGTTGGTCTCGCCGAACTTCGCATAGCCTCGGTGCAGCGGAGTCATCAGGATGATCTGCTGATGAGGGTACATGTTCTTGAGCGAGTCGAGCGCCATGTTGATCCGCCCCTTGAATGTACTTTGATCGAGGTTGAGGGTCCTGTGTCTTCTCGTCTGCATCGACTTAGGCTCGCCATTCGCAGCCTCCACTTGGACATATTCCTCGGTGAACCATTCCCCGATCGGCACTCCGGAGTTGAAGTCGTTTGTTCCCATCAGGATGAGTATCGCGTCGATGTCGTCTCCATACTCGCTTTTCAGCCTGTTCGCCTGTGGAAGAACCTCATTCCATTGCTGTCCGTTTTGAGCCACGACGCAAGGAACAATCCCGATCTCCCGTGCCATGTACCAGTAGTATTTCTCCGGCCCGTTCGCCACCTGCGGATCCGAGATCGAGTCTCCGATGATCCCGACCCTCGCCCCGTACCACGGATGGGTTGTGTCCACAGCCTGTCCATCTGTCTGGCGCTTGCCTTTTTCTGCAGCGGTGCGTTCATCCCTTTCGGTCGCTGAGCCTGCCGAAGCGTCCGTTCCCGACATTCCATATGTGTGTACTCCGTTCACCAAAAGCGTTGCCATCAAGGCCGCTCCGAATCTTAATGCTAATCTCATAATAGCGTGATATGAAAGAAATTGATTTTCAGTTTGTTATGTATTTGTCTTTGGCCGTAATCAACTAAAGACAAGTAGGTATTTAGTTATTATTGAATATGTTACTCATCACTTATTGAGAATCAATCAGTGACGTGTTTGCCTTGCGTCCCCGGAGGAGTACCTTGCTGATGAACGGGGTCTGGTGGCAGTACGGGATGAAGGCGAGGGACGGGACGGGCTTCGTAACGATCAGGTTTGCGAGTTTGCCGACGGTGACCGAGCCCAAGTCCTCCGCGACACCCATCGCGTAGGCGGAGTTCAGGGTGCAGGCGTTGAAGGACTGGGCCGGGGTCAGGCGCATTCTTATGCACCCTAAGGCCATCACGAAACGCATGTCACCGGAAGGGGAGGAGCCGGGGTTGTAGTCCGAGGCCAGAGCTATGCCGAGACCCGCGCTGACATATTCCCTGGCCCTGCCGTAGGGGATACCGAGGAAGAAAGACGATCCGGGAAGCATCGTTGGCATTGTGCGTGAGTCTCTTAGCGCTTCGATCTCCGCATCTGTGGTGCGCTCAAGGTGATCGACCGAAAGGGCATTGTGCTTCACGGCCACCTGCACGCCGCCCGAACAGGCCAGCTCGTTGGCGTGGATTTTCGGGATGAGACCGTAACGCTCACCGACTGAAAGGATGCGGTCCGTCTCGGAAACGGTGAAGAAACCCTCATCGCAGAACACGTCGACATATTCGGCAAGCCCTTCGGCGGCGACTGCGGGGATCATCTCCTCGCAGACGAGGTTGACATATTCATTCTGTCTGCCTCTGAAGGCTCTGCCGACGGCGTGGGCACCGAGGAATGCCGCCTTGATGGTTGCCGGGGACTCGTTCTTGACGCGGCGGATCACCCGGAGCATCTTCAGCTCGTCCTCTGTCGTGAGACCGTAGCCGCTCTTGATTTCAATCGCGCCGCTCCCTTTGGCGATCATCTCCCGGACGCGGGTCATTGTCTGTGAATATAATTCCTCCTCGCTCGTGCGGTGGAGCAGGTCAGCGGAGTTGAGGATTCCGCCTCCGCGGGCGGCTATCTCCTCGTAGCTCAGGCCGTTGATCTTGTCGATGAACTCCTGCTCACGGGTCCCAGCGTAGCAGATGTGGGTGTGGGAGTCGCAGAAGGTCGGCATCACCATACCGCCTTCAGCGTCAATAACCTCATCCTGTGGCCCAGCTGCCGGACACTCGGACATATTCCCGAATCCTGAGATCCTTTCGCCCTCGATTGTGAGATAGGCGTCCCTCAACGAGCCGACCTCGTCCATTTCGGTGCCCCGCTTGCGCAGGACACCTTCGGGAACGATTCCGACCAGTTCGCCTAAGTTGGTGATTATGGTCATCTTATGAACTCGATGGATTTCTGGATGAGCGGGTGCATGTAGACATCATCGCTGATGAACGGCACGGCCTTGCGGTAGTCATTGAATATCCCCTCGATGGTCTCGGAGGACTTGTTGCCGGCGAGCTGATGTCTGAAATCGAGCGCCTGCGCTGCGTTGAACAATTCAATGGCAAGCACTTCCTCGCAGTTGTCAACCACACGCACAAGTTTTGTGGCAGCGTTCGAGCCCATGCTCACGTGATCCTCCTGCCCCTGTGAGGACGGGATCGAATCCACGGACGCAGGCCAGCAGAGCCCCTTGTTCTGGCTCACGATTGAGGCCGCCGTGTACTGCGGAATCATGAATCCGCTGTTCAGGCCTGGAGTCGCCACCAAGAATTTCGGTAGACCACGCTGACCGGAAATCAATCTGTAAATACGTCTCTCTGAAATGTTTGCGAGTTCGGATATCGCGATCGCCAGAGTGTCCATCGGGATTGCGATAGGCTCCCCGTGGAAGTTGCCAGCGGAGATGATCATGTCCTCGTCCGGGAATACGTTCGGGTTGTCCGTCGCGCTGTTTATCTCGTTCTCGATCACCGACTCCACGTAGCGGATATTGTCCTTGACCGCCCCGTGAACCTGCGGAATGCAGCGGAATGAATATGGGTCCTGAACGTGCTCCTTGTGGTTCTTGATCAGCTCACTGCCCTCAAGCAGGGTCATAAATCTGGCTGCCGTGTCGATCTGTCCCTTGTGAGGGCGAAGCTGATGAGTCAGCGGCAGGAACGGCTCGATGCGGCCATCGTAAGCCTCCAAAGACATCGCCCCGATCCTGTCCGCCCATTCAGAAAGCCTGTGGCACTGGATTAGAGACCAGATGGCGTGCGCGCTCATAAACTGCGTTCCGTTCAGAAGCGCAAGACCTTCCTTGGACTGAAGGCTGATCGGCTTCCAACCCATCTCGTCCCAGACCTCCTTGCTCGGCCTTACCTTGCCCTTGTAGAGAACCTCTCCGAGTCCGATCAGCGGAAGGCTGAGGTGGGCGAGGGGAGCGAGGTCTCCGGACGCGCCCAGAGATCCCTGCTGGTAGACAACCGGCAGGATGTCGTTGTTGAACATGTCCAGAAGCCTCTGTACTGTAATTAATTGCGCTCCGGAATGCCCGTATGACAGGGACTGAGCCTTCAGCAAAAGCATCAGCCTCACGATCTGCGGACGTACCGTCTCTCCGGTTCCGCAGGCGTGGGACATCACCAGATTGTGCTGGAGCTGCGAAAGTTGGTCGGCAGGGATGGTCACGTTGCACAGCGAGCCGAAGCCTGTGGTAACACCATAGACCGGACGGTCTATGTCCTCCATCTTGCTGTCCAAGTATTTACGGCATTTCTCGATGGCCGCCACGGCCTCAGGGCCGAGCTCGACCCTTTCGTGGTCCTCAAGTATTGTTTTCAGCCGTGCAAGGCTGAGATGTTCGTGTGAGATGATGTGTGTCATAGTTCTTCAATCGCTTTTCTGACAATGTTTTCGTCCGCAATGTTCGGTACGGTCACCTTGAGCTCAGGGGTGCGGCCCATTTCCCTCAGGATGGCGTGTTCAGCACCCTCGTTGCGCGCCCAGCTGCGGCGGGCTATTCCGTTGTTCACGTCCCAGAACAGCATCTGGGTGATGTGCCTGTCTGAATCGGCAGATCCGTCGATCACCATTCCGAAGCCTCCGTTGATCACCTCGCCCCAGCCGACTCCGCCACCGTTGTGGATTGAAACCCAGGTGGCTCCTCGGAAACCGTCACCGATGACGTTCTGGATTGCCATGTCTGCGGTGAACCGTGATCCGTCGTAGATGTTGGAGGTCTCGCGGAACGGTGAATCGGTTCCGGACACGTCGTGATGGTCGCGGCCAAGCACGATCGGAGCTGAGATTTCACCCTTGCGGATGGCCTCGTTGAAGGCGAGGGCGATCTTGGTTCTGCCCTCGCAGTCAGCGTAGAGGATGCGTGCCTGCGAACCTACCACGAGGTTGTTCCTGCCTGCCTCCTCTATCCAATGAATATTATCGTTCAGCTGCCCCTGAATCTCCTCAGGTGCAGTCTCAAGTTCCTTTTTAAGAATATTCACGGCTATCTCGTCGGACTTGGCGAGGTCTTCCGGCCTCTCGCTCATGCAGACCCAGCGGAACGGACCGAAACCGTAGTCGAAATAGAGCGGCCCCATGATGTCCTGAACGTAGGACGGATAGCGGAACGTGCCGTCGGCCTTGAGTATGTCCGCCCCCGCCCTGGAGGATTCCAGAAGGAAGGCGTTGCCGTAGTCGAAGAAGTACATTCCCTTGGCTGACAGCTCGTTGATCGCGGCGACGTGCCTTCTCAACGATGCCTTTACAGCCTCGCGGAACTTCTCCGGCTCCTCGGCCATAATCTTGACGGACTCCTCGAATGACAGTCCGACAGGGTAGTAGCCACCCGCCCACGGATTGTGGAGCGAAGTCTGGTCCGAGCCAAGGTCCACAGGAATATTCTCGCCCGCGAGCCTCTCCCAGAGGTCCACGACGTTGCCCACGTAGGCCAGCGAGACGGTCTCCTTGCCATCCATCGCCTTGCGGACGCGCGGGATGAGTTCGTCCAGATTCTCGTGCAGCTCATCGACCCAGCCTTGGTCGTAGCGTTTGCGGGCCGCCAGCGGATTGATCTCGGCGGTGACGCTCACGACTCCGGCGATGTCGCCGGCCTTTGGCTGGGCGCCTGACATCCCGCCGAGTCCAGCCGTCACGAAGAGCATTCCCTTCATGTTCTCCCTTGTCCCGACGATGCCTCTGGCTTTCAGCTGCTTGCGTGCCGCGTTCATCACGGTGATCGTCGTTCCGTGCACGATTCCCTGAGGACCGATGTACATGTACGATCCGGCTGTCATCTGGCCGTACTGCGACACTCCCAATGCGTTGAATCTTTCCCAGTCATCCTGCTTTGAATAGTTCGGGATGACCATTCCGTTGGTCACCACGACCCTCGGTGCGTCCTTGTGGCTTGGAAAAAGTCCCATCGGATGGCCGGAGTACATCGAGAGCGTCTGCTCGTCGGTCATCTCGGCCAAGTACTTCATCGTCAGCCGGTACTGCGCCCAGTTCTGGAATATCGCTCCGTTTCCTCCATAGATGATCAGCTCGTGCGGATGCTGCGCCACCCTCGGATCCAGATTGTTCTGGATCATCGCCATGATGGCAGCCGCCTGACGGCTCCGGCATGGATATTCATCAATAGGTCTGGCGTAGATGTCGTAGGACGGGCGGAAGCGGTACATATAGATTCGTCCGTAGTCCTTCAGCTCCTGGGCGAATTCCGGTGCCAGTTCAGCGTGGAATTTGGCCGGGAAATATCTCAGGGCGTTCTTCAGCGCCAGCACCTTCTCCTCAGCCGTGAGGATGTCCTTGCGCTTCGGGGCGTGGTTTATGGTCTTGTCATAAGGCTTAGGCTCCGGGAGCCTGTCCTGCGGAATGCCCGCAAGTATCTCTTCCTGAAACTTATCCATTGATCTTCGAGTTTACGATGTCCAGAATCTCCTTCTCTTCTCTGATGGCCTTGGCAGCGATTCCGTCGGCCTCAGCGACCAGTTCAGCGGCCTTGGCCTTGTCGTTCAGGGAAGCCGCGTTGATCTTCACGTTGAGCTGCGCTCCGAGAACCGCGCTTCGGGCGGCCAGCGCACCGACTCCCGCGTCGGAGACGGAATTCGGATTGCCGGTCTCGGCCATCGCCCTTGTAATCTCAAAGGCCTTGAACGAAGCCTTCATCGTGCGCAGAGGCACCTGTGTGGCGTAAAGTGTGGCCTTCTCGATAGCTTCCGCGCGGGCAGCCTTCTCTTCTTCAGTGCCTTTAGGAAGTCCGAACGCGGCCATGATCTTGTCGAACGCTGCCGTGTCCTCATCCACAAGGCCTACTAGTTCCTGCATCACAGCGTGCCCCTTCTCGGCCCAATCCGAGAACTCCTTCCAGCGGTCATCCCAGCCTCTCTTATGGGCGGAAAGATTGGCGACCATCGTGCCGAGAGCAGCTCCGAGAGCACCCATGTAAGCTGAGATCGAGCCTCCGCCAGGGGCAGGGGACTCGGACGCTGTCTCCTCAGCGAATCCCTTGAGCGTCATTCTGATGAGCCTTTCCTTGACGGCCATCTGCTCAGGGTCTTCCATAAGATATTCAATGACTTTCTCGTGCGGGTTGAACGGCTTGAGGTCGTCGAGACTCATCGACTTGACAGCGATCTTCATGATCTCGTCCTCAGAGATTCCCAGAGAGCGTTCCTGCTTCTCAAGGTAGAACTTTCCGGCCTCCATCAGAACCCGTTTCGGAACCAGTCCGACAATCTCGGCTCCGGTGACTTTCAGCCCTCTGGCCGCTGCCGCTCTGGAGACCTCCTCGTAGGCTACGTGCAGAGGTGTCGCCTGGATGTTCGTGATGTTCATCGAAACCTGTGCGATGCCATATTCATCAATGTACCAGCCGATTGCCTTGCATCCCTTGAGTGTGCCAGGCTGCCAGCGGTCCTTGCCGTTCTCGTCCTTGAGCACCTTTCCGGTCAGGCTCCCGCCCTCGCGCATCTTGCGTCCTTTCTCGCGCACGTCGAACGCGATCGCCATCGCGCGGCGGGTCGAGGTCGTGTTCAGATTATAGTTCACAGCCACGAGGAAGTCTCTGGCTCCCACGTTGATAGCCCCGCTCTTCGCGACTGTCTCGTTATATTCCTTCGGCCCGAAGTCCGGTGCCTTGGCAGGATCCGCGATTTTCTCCGGCAGGGCTTCATATTCCCCGGCCCTGCACACCGCAAGGTTCTTCCTCTCAGGCTTGAACGCCGCCGCCTCGTAGCAGTAGCAAGGGATTCCGAGCTCGTCGTAGATTCTCTTCGCAAGCCCGCGCGCCAGTTCGGCACACTCTTCCAACGTAATTCCGGCCACCGGCACGAGCGGCAGCACGTCGCACGCCCCCGACCGAGGATGCGCCCCGTGGTGATGTCTCATATCGATCACCTCTCCGGAGCACTTGACACCTTGGAAAGCCGCCTCCAGCACCGCCTCAGGGCTTCCCACGAAGGTCACGACGGTCCTGTTGGTTGCTTCTCCAGGATCCACGTCAAGCACCTTGACGCTCTCCTCGTTGCCATCGACGTTCACCTTAGTCGAAGCGATCGCCTTCACGATCTGGTCTATTACATTCTTGTCCCGTCCCTCGCTGAAATTGGGCACGCATTCTATAATCTTTGCCATAATGGTTATGTGTTTTTAATATGTGGCTATAAATTTATGAATATTTTCCCAATATTCATTGCAAACCCGAAGGGAATCTTCCGATTCTCTTTAAAATGTCAACCATAATGCGTTTCCTACGGTCACTTCGACAGGCTCAGTGACCGAGAATGCCCCAATCCCGCATTGTCACTTCGACAGGCTCAGTGACCGTAGTCGCCCGGTCGCTGAGCCTGTCGAAGCGACCAGGCGACGTTTTTGAACTCCTACCCTTGGGTTGGGACATTCAAGAAAACCTTTCGATGACCTCAAGGCACATGCGGCCGTTGTGGTAGGGGCATTTCCAGAAGCCTGCGCGGTCGTCGGTTGTGTTGTGGGTGCCGTCGGAGCGGAGACTCCAGTACCATTCGCCGTCGGGACAGATGATGTGGCTGCGGATGAAAGACCATTCTGCGTCGGCGGATTCAAGCCAACGAGGGTCTCCTGTCTTCTGGTACTGGTTGACGCAGCCGACGACGGTCTCGGCCTGGACCCACCAGTGGCGGTCGGAATCCCGGTGGCCGGTCGCGGGATCATATTCATAGATCATCCCGCCGTCCGGTGTGAAACCTTCCATCGCTGCGGCGGCGACCCTCGCGCAGACTGACTTGACTTTGGCGGCCAAAGCCGCGTCCCCCAGCACTTCCGCGGCCTCGTCAAGCAGCCAGGACGCCTCGATGTCGTGCCCGTAGGAAACGGCGGTGGAGTGCGGAGTCCAATCGTCCCCGAAGAAAAGACCGAGGTGCCCGTCGGAACGCACAATCCTGTCAATGAATATGTTGACGAGGTTTTCGAGCCTTTTCCTCAGCCCGGCATCCTTCCACACCCTGTAAAGGTTGGTGTAACCTTCAAGAATATGCAGATGCGTGTTCATGGTCTTGGAGTCGTTCTGATCCTTGTCGGAGAGGCGCATGTCTTCGAGCACGCCCCATTCCCTGGTGCAGGCCTCAATGTAGCCGTCACCGGCGGGATCGTAGCTGTGATCCTCTATGCAGCGGTAGAAAGACTTGGCAAGCTCCAAAGCTTCCGTTTCCCCTGTGGCCCTGAAATATTCAGCCAGTCCATAGACCGCGAACGCTATGGCATAGAACTGCTTTTTCGTGTCTTTAGGATGGCCTTCTGAATCAAGGCTCCAGAAGAGGCCGCCATATTCCTTGTCCGTGAAACGGTCGCGGATCTCGTGGTAAGCCCTGGTGGCCGTGTCGAGATATTCCTTTTTATGAAGTGTCCGGTACGCGGCTGCGAAGGTCCACAGGATGCGGGAGTTAAGGATCGCTCCTTTCTCCGCTCCGTCGATAATGTGGCCATCACCGTCCATCCTTCCGAGGAAGCCACCCTTAGGGTCGGTCATCCTTTGCATCCAGAAAGGAAGGATGTCTCCTTCCAGTTCTTCGAGAATTGATTTTCTGTCCATGATTCCAAAGTTACCAAAATTCTTTGATGGTACGGTGGATTGTCGGCTTAATACGTTTAAGAATTGTCAAAAAAGTATTATATTTGCCCTGCTATGTCACAAGTCTTTTCGGAAATATCAGGTCTTTCGCAGCGGGATTGCTTCTACATCGTGGAGAGGCACAAGAAGGAGTTCACCTATCCGCTGCACCGTCACAGGGAATATGAGCTGAACTTCATCCAGAACGCCCCTGGGGTGCGCCGCATCGTCGGGGACAGCGTCGAGACGATCGGGGAATATGACCTTGTCCTGATCGCATGCGAGAATCTGGAGCATGTCTGGGAGCAGGGAACGTGCAAATCTCCTGACATCAGAGAAATCACGATCCAGTTCTCTCCGGAGCTATTCAGCGGCGGAATTCTGGACCGCAACCAGTTTGCGAGCATCCGGAAGATGCTTGAGAGGGCGAGCCACGGGCTGGCGTTTCCCCTCGCTTCAATCATGAACGCATATTCACAGATCAACGCCGTGGTCAACGAAAAAGACAGCTTCGTGCAGTTCATCGATTGTCTCCGGCTGCTTTACATCCTTTCCGGATGCGAGTCCAGGGAACTTGCCAGCAGCTCGTTCGCCCACTCGCCGAGGGACACGGAGAGCCGCCGCGTGATGAAGGTCAAGGAATATATCAACCAACACTACGCCGAGGACGTCACCCTTCCCGAACTGGCTGATCTCGTGGGGATGAGCCCAAGCTCCTTCAGCCGCTTCTTCCGGCTCAGGACCGGCAAGACACTGTCTTCCTATCTGATTGACATCCGGCTTGGCAACGCGGCGAGAGCGCTTGTCGACACCACATCCAACGTCTCCGAGATCTGCTATGCCTGCGGGTTCAACAACCTGTCCAATTTCAACAGGGTCTTCAAGGCGCGCAAGGGAGTCACGCCTCATGAGTTCCGTTCCATGTACAAGAAAAAGAAAGTCATTGTGTAGCGGATTATTTGCATTATTTATCAAAATTGTATTTGTTTTCGTTTTGACATGTGCGTAATTTTGCATCGTAAACAAAATTAGTGACACTTGAAACGTAATCAATTAATTCTGGCAGTTATAATCTGCTTATTCACAATGATTTCGTGCATTGGGGGGGGCGAGAGACCCACCTTCTTTGGCATTGAGGATTCCCACATAGTCAAGGCCGGGAAGCCTGTCCGCTTCATAGGAACCAATGTCTGGTACGCGTCTGACATCGCGGTCAGCGATCCGGGGCGCCTCGCTGTCGAACTGGATTCGCTCAAGGCTCTCGGGCTGACAAACATCAGGGTCTGCGCCACCGAGGAGAATTTCGAAGGGATGGACATCCTGCTTTCCGAACTGGAGAAGCGAGGCATGGCCGCCGTGCTCTTCCTTAATAATGCGTGGGAATGGAGTCCGACCGGCTATCGTTCCTATCTCGAGGCCGCCGGAGCCGGACATCAGCCTCATCCTGCCGTAGATGGCTACTGGCCTTACATGTGCGCGATGGCTGAGTTCGCCGCGAACGAAAAGGCTGTGGAGCTTTTCCGGGAGCACGTGCGTAAGTATGTGGAAAGATATTCACAGAACCCGGCCGTCTTCGCATGGCAGATCTGCAACGAGCCGAGACCGTTCAGTACTGATTCCTTGAAGGTTGAGGCCTTTGTGAATTATATTCAAGGTACCGCCGAGCTCATCAAATCCCTGGATTCCAACCACCTCGTCTGCACCGGCAACGAAGGCGCTATGGGATGCAACGACGGCGACTATGACCTCTGCCGCAGGTTGAACGACTGCCCTTACATCGACTACATCACCGTCCACATCTGGCCTTTCAACTGGGGATGGATCAAGGACGGCGAGACAGCCGGGGATCCGGAACTGGTCAAAAACAGGACACTTGAGTATCTCGGACGCCATCTGGACATGGCCAGGGAGCTGGGAAAGCCGGTTGTCGTTGAGGAATTCGGCTACCCGCGTGACGGGCAGGACTGGAGAAACACCTCTGGGGTGGAAGGGCGAAACGAGTACTACACCCTCATATTCAATGAGGTAGTCAAGTCTGCCGGAGAGAATGGCCCTCTTGCCGGATGCAACTTCTGGAGTTGGAGCGGAGTCGCCAGGCAGACCCACGAGATCTGGCGGGAGGGAGATGACCTTTGCGGCGATCCTTCGCAGGAGGCCCAAGGGCTCAACGGGGTCTATCTATCGGACAGAAGCACGGTGGAACTGATAAGGGAGTACACCGGCAGGTTGGCGAAGGCAACAAAATAATCATATATAGTAACGTTAATCTAAAATCAAATAGCATGAAAAGTAAGCTATTGACATGCTTGTTGGTGCTCTTCCTCGGAAGTTCACTGACAGCCCTTGCGCAGACGAAGACCGTGACGGGTACCGTAAAGGACCAGTCCGGGCTTGGAGTCATAGGGGCCAGCATCCAGGAAAAGGGGACCAAGAATGGTGCCATCACAGACTTGGATGGAAACTACTCAATCACAGTCAAGGACAACGCTGTCCTTGTCTTCACTTCGATCGGCTATGCGGCCCAGGAAATCCCGGTCTCAGGCAAGACCAAGATCGATGTCGTGATGGCCGAGGACACGCAGTACCTTGACGAGGTCGTCGTGGTCGGTTACGGTACGATGAAAAAGAGTGACCTGTCCGGTGCCTCGGTCTCCATGAAGGAGTCCGATCTTAAAGGCTCCGTCATCACTAACCTCGACCAGTCTCTCCAAGGCCGCGCGGCAGGTGTTTCCGCTGTGCAGACCTCCGGAGCTCCGGGTTCATCATCATCAATCCGTGTCCGTGGACAAGCTACGGTCAATTCCGCAGCCGAACCTCTGTACGTGATTGACGGTGTGATCGTTCAGGGTGGCGGTAATTCAGGCGGAGACTTCGGTCTCGGATCCCTTGGCAACGGTAAGATCTCCACGATCTCTCCTCTTGCCACCATCAACCCTGCCGACATCGTCAGCATGGAAATCCTCAAGGACGCCTCGGCCACCGCGATCTACGGTGCGCAGGGAGCCAACGGAGTCGTTCTCATCACGACAAAGCGTGGTAAGGCCGGTGAAGCGAAATTCACCTATGATGGAATGGTCGCTGTCAACCGCCAGACCAGCAGGATCGATATGATGAACCTTCGTGAATATGCCGAATACTACAACGATATGGTTTCCATCGGTGAACTGACAGCGAATTCCTATTACACCGACCCATCCATTCTCGGCAAGGGAACAAACTGGCAGGATGAGATATTCCGCACAGCGATCCAGCATCAACACCAGATCAGCGCCCAAGGTGGTACAGAAAAGGTCCAGTACTACATATCAGGCTCTTACATGGATCAAGAGGGAACTTTGATCGGTTCTGACTTCAACCGTTATTCTGTACGTGCAAACATTGATGCCCAACTGAAATCTTGGTTCAAACTCGGTCTCAATGCTACATTTGCAAACACCAATGACAACATCAAATTGGCCGATGGCACCGAGGGCGTGATTTTCTATTCCTTGTCAACCCTTCCTGACATTCCGGTCTATGACATTGACGGGAACTATTCGACAACCGTGCGTGAAGGTTACACAAGCGCCAACCCTGTGGCCCTTGCTATGCTGGATGAGTACCTTCTCGGTCGTCAGAAACTTACAGGCAATCTTTACGCAGAGTTGACGCCAGTAAAGCATTTCGTGTTCAGGAGCGAGCTTGGTTTCGATGTCAGCGCCTCCAACGCCACGACCTACAAGCCTATGGTTGATCTCGGAGGCTGGACGCGCAAGTCCAACTCCATGAGCTGGCAGAAGAACAACAGTAAGTTCTGGCAGCTGAAGAACTATCTGACCTATTCAAATACATTCGGACGCCACAGCGTCACAGCCATGCTCGGCCAGGAATGCTGGGAGTCAAGCTGGAACTATCTCAGCGGCACCAACACCGGCCTGCCGTCCGATGATATTCATAACATAAAACTCGCTACGGATGATGCGACTCTCAATTCCGGTTTCGGCTCATCGGCTATGGCATCGTTCTTTACTCGCGAGACCTACAACTACGATGACCGCTACCTCTTCACCTACACCTTCCGCTACGATGGATCCTCCAACTTCGGCCCGGACAACCGTTGGGCAGGATTCCACTCATTCGCAGGAAGCTGGAGATTCTCCAACGAGAAATTCCTCCAAGGCATGAAAGAGGCGCTCAGAATGAGCAATGGTAAGATTCGTGTCGGTTGGGGACAGACCGGTAACGCCAACATCGGCGCGGGGGCCTGGGAGTCAGGTATGAGCAAATTGCCTTCCGCCCTTGGTGACAGCCAGCGTCCTTCGATCATCCCTAACACTGGTATTCACTGGGAGAAGCAGGTTCAGACCAACATCGGTCTCGACCTTGGATTTTTTGAGGGATCTGTCAACCTTACTGTTGACCTTTACAAAAAGAAGTCTTCCGACATGTTGATGTCCCTGACCCTTCCGGCCTATATGGGAACCCACGGCAACCTGTCTTCAGCTCTTGCCGCACCTAAGGGAAACTACGGTACCATCGAAAACAAGGGTCTTGAGATCACTCTCGACACCCATCCGATCAATCACAAGGACTTCGGTTGGGACAGCAACTTCCAGATCTCTTTCAACCGCAACAAACTTGTGTCTCTTGACGGTACTGCCAACGCCCAGCTGGTAGGTTACGGCCAGTGGAGCGACATTGTCAGCGTCACCGAGGTCGGCCAGTCGCTCTACAATTTCTATGGCTACAAAGTAGCTGGAGTATATACCTCTCTGGAAGACATCCAGAATTCTCCGAAGCCTGAGAAATACCCTACAGACGGAGTGTTCAACAGGAACACCACGGTCTGGGTCGGAGACCTCAAGTTCGAGGACATCAACAATGATGGTGTGATCAACGAGAAGGACAAGACCAACATCGGTTCTCCTCTTCCGAAGTTCACCTTTGGCTGGACGAACACCTTCCGTTACAAGAATGTGGATCTGAGCGTCTTCATCAACGGCTCCTACGGCAACAAGATCCTCAACTACAACATGATGGGACAAGGCTTCAATGGTCTGGTGCACATGAACAGCGCTTGGACCAACCAGCACACTTCCATCAAGGACCGCGCTCAGCTTACGGCCATAGATCCGCAGAAGACCTATGCAGGCGGCAACTGGTATGATGACATCACCAACGTGACGGTTGCAAATCCTGGCACCAAGACTCCGCGCCCTTCAATCTCCGATCCTAACGACAACGACCGCCTGAGCGATCGTTACATTGAGGACGGAAGCTATATCCGCCTTAAGAACATCACTCTCGGCTACACCTTCCCTAAGGCGATGCTGAAGAAGGTGAAGATTGACAACGTGCGCGCCTACGTGAACATCCAGAACCTCTACACCTTGACCAAGTACACGGGCTATGACCCTGAGGTCGGAGCCAGCACCCAGGATTCCACAGGTCTGACATTCGGAGTGGACAACGGACGTTATCCTTCCCCTACGACCTACTCCTTTGGACTGAACATCACATTCTAATTATGGAGGAAAAGACAATGAAAAATATAGTTAAAGCATTTGCGGTCGGCATTCTGGCTCTTGGCGCTGTTTCCTGCGACGACTTCCTAAACCGTCCGTCAGAGGACAGCTACACAACCGAGCAGTACTACAAGAATGATGAGCAGTGCGAGCAGGGTGTGAACTACCTTTACAACTCTCCGTGGTACGACATCATCCGCTTCTACACCTACGGAACAGAGACAATGTGCGGCAATGTCTATCAGGGACAAAGTGCCTACAAGACCCTTACAGTGAACGGCACTGATGGTGATCTTAAGAACATGTCCTACTCGCTGTGGGCGGTGAACGCTCATTGCAACACAGTAATTAACAACATCCTCCGTTCCGAGGGACCGTCACAGGCGAAGAAGAACCAGAGCATCGGTGAGGCTCTCTCATGGAAGGCCATGGCTTATTTCTTCCTCGTCAGGACATTCGGTGACGTTCCGATCATCCACGACAACACCGAGTCCATCAAGGCCGGAAACTACAATGACATAGAGAAGGTCCAGAAGGCTGATGTCTATGAATATATCATAATGACTCTGGAAAAGGCCATGGAACTTCTTCCGAAGAATGCCTACAAAGGAGTCTATAACCGCATCGACTACTATGCCGCTGAGGCTCTCCTCTCAAAGGTCTATCTGACCAAGGCTGGTGTGAGCGGTTCCCTGAATCAAGAGGATCTGGCCAAGGCACGGGATTACGCCAAGGATGTCATTGAGCATTCCGGCAGGTCCCTTACCCCGGTATATTCAGACGTGTTCCGTCTCTCACCTAAGGTCTTCCAGCAGACCGGAGAGTGCTTGTTCTCTTGGCTTTGGACAAGTACATCCGGCATCTGGACTGCCCAGAACTCAATCCAGAGCGATGTCGGAATGGGTGGTTTTGACGAGTTCGGTGACTGCTGGGGTGACTGGATAGGTCCTTCCGTGGATCTTCAGGACGCTTTCGGAGTGTCTGCTGATGAGGATCCGGAAGTCAGAAAGGCTAATGACAAGGATGACCGCCGTGCAGCCACGATGATGATGTTCGGTGACCAGTACGACTATTTCTGGACAGACCTCGGAGGATTCGACTTCTACCGTTTCTACTACGATCCTAGCTATTCTCCAAACAGTACGAGCGGCAGCTTCCAGTGTGGAAGCGGTGCCAATTACTGCAAGCATCTGTACGGGAATGGTGCTGACCATAAGGCAGCTCTCGGAGTAAGTGCCGGTAACATGACCTACCAACTTCCGACCCACATCCTGAGGCTCAGCGACATCTACCTTGTCTATGCGGAGGCCTGCCTGCTTACAGGTGACGCCGGTTCGGCTCTTGAGTATGTCAACCAGGTCCGCGAACGTGCCCATGCGGAGCCGCTTAAGTCTGTCACTTTCGAAGACATCTGGAAGGAGCGCCGTCTTGAGCTTGCCCTCGAGGGCGACCGCTGGTACGATTTCGTACGTCGTTCCTACTATGATGTGGACAGCTGCATCTCCGAGCTGCTTGCCCAGAGAAGGTCGGCGTGGGACGGTCTTGCCAAGGCCTACGGCAACTATGTCCTTGATGCCACCGGTGAATATGCCGGTCCTGGCGCCAACGCTTGGGACAATTCCGGGATCAAGTACAAGGGTGACGAGGAACTCGTCGATGTGAAGGCTTCCATGTTCACCATGCCGTTCCCTTCCGAGGACGTCGTGCTTAACCCGAACATGGGTTCTGACGTGGCCGGAGTCCATGTTGACGTCCGTGAGACTTATAAGTATGACTTTTAATCGTTAAGGAAATCATGAAATCAATCATAAGATATTTTGTCGCCGCTCTCTGTGTGGCCGGCCTTTTCTCCTGCGACAGGGCTGACTACCCGGATCGTTTCAGACAGGCTGACGGCAAGCCGACCGTTCATTTCGTAAGGCCTGCGGATCAGGATGTGGCCATCACATCGGCAAGCCTTGAGCAGATCCTCTGCATCGTGGGCGAGAACCTCAAGAGTGTCCATGACATCTATTTCAATGACCAACCGGCCATTCTGAACACCAGCTACATGACTGACAATACTCTTGTCGTGGCCGTTCCTAAGAATCTGCCTGTTGTCACGACTGACAAGATGTACCTTATCACCAAGGACAGCACCGTGGTGGACTATGACTTCAAGGTGCTTCCTCCGTCGCCTGTCATCAGGTCCATGTCCAACGAATGGGCTGCTCCTGGTACTGTGGCTTCAATCTACGGTGACTACTTCATCGAGCCGGTTGAGGTTGAGTTCCCTAACGGAAAGGTGACCGATTTCAAGAAGATCTCTAAGACGGAGCTCCAGTTCGTGATCCCTACGACCGCGGTTGAGGGTAAGATCAAGGTGACAACCGCTTCGGGCGTATCTTCATCATCATTCCACTACCGCGACACCAGAGGAATCATCACCAATTTCGACGGAGCCACTGATGTTGTGCCTCAGGGATGGAACATCAAGGTTACCTACAAGACAGAAGGAGGAGTCGATGGCCAGTATGTCGAGCTCGGACCGAGCACGCTTGATGAGAACGGAGCGTGGAACGAGGATCTTAAGCTCCCGTTCTGGTGCGGTAGTTGGAACGGTGATCCGATGAGCATCACATCGGGTGCCGGAGTGCCGATCTGCAATTTCATCGACATGACAGGATTCTCAAACATGTCATTCAAGTTTGAGCTTTGCATTCCTAAGGAGAATCCTTGGAAGTCAGGTGCGATGCAGATTGTCTTCGCCAGCGCCCAGCGCTGCGCGAACGACTCTTGGCAGAACAACACCTATATTAAGGGGAAAGGAGAGACGACCGAGGGCCAGGGCGGCACTCTTTGCCGTGGACTATACTCTCCTTGGAAGGAGACAGGATCGTTCGACACAAATGGAGAGTGGATCACAGTCACGATCCCGATCTCGGAATTCAAGTATGACCCTGATGGCAAGGAAGGAGAGATTCCTCTTCAGAAGCCTGAGGATTTCGCCAGTCTGGTGATCTGGCCTTGGAAGGGAGGCACCAAGGGCACGGAGTGCACCCCTGTCTTTAGATACGACAACATCCGCGTCGTCCCTAACAAATAATCTTTGAGCAGTTAGTATGAAAAGAATATCAATCATATCGGCACTTTTGTCGTGCCTGGCAATCCTTTCGCTGACAGGTTGTTCAAATGAAGAACTTGACACGAACCAGTTCAGTGACTCTGAGGTGAGACTCTCCGCCTTCGCTCCTAATCCGGTGGCCAGAGGTGGTGTCCTCAGAATCTTGGGTAGCAACCTGCAGAAAGTTCAGCAGGTGGAGATCCCCGGAGTTGAGCCTATCAGCCAGATCGAGGTGAAATCGGAAGGAAAGATTTCCGAGATCTGGGTGACAGTCCCGGTCGAGGGACCGCAGGTCGGAAAGATCTCCATCGTGGCAGGTGACAGGAAACTGACCAGCAAGACTGAACTTGAATATTCGGAACCGATTGTCTTTGACGGGTTCGAGCCTGCCACGGCGATGCCTGGCGACGTGATCACCGTCAAGGGTGACTACATGAGCAACATCCGCGAGGTGATCTTCGAGGGTGGTGCCAAAGTGGTCAAGTTCGAGTCTCAGAGCCGTCATGAGCTCAAGGTGAAAGTGCCTTCAAATGCGGTTACCGGCAAATTCATTCTTGGTGACGTGGATGAGGACAACAATCCTGAAGGTAAGGTGGCCAATCTCTTCTACTCCGCCAAGGAACTCACCATCGGTGACCCGACCGTAAAAGCCGAGGCAAGGGGAGTGGTCAAGGCTAATTCTTCCGTGACCGTGAAAGGTTCCTATCTGGACATGATAGCCTCCGCCAGCTTCGGCGATGTCGACGCTGACATCACTCTGGCTGAAGACGGTAAGTCGATCACTCTTGTGGTTCCTGAGACGGCAGTTGACGGTGAGATCGTGCTGGTTTCATTCGCCGGCAAGGAATTCAAGGCAGGAGCCTACGAGACCCTTGTCCCTTCCGCCCTTAAGGTCGCTCCTTTGAAGACCCGCTACAAGGCTGGCCTGGATGTGAGAGTCACGGGCAAGGACCTTGATCTTGTGACCGGCGCGGATCTTGCCGGGACAGCTCTTTCATGCGCGTTCAAGGATAATGAGATCACATTTACCATCCCTGCCGAGGCCACTGACGGAAAGATTACCCTTTCCCTTGCCAACGGCAAGACGGTCGAGACGGATGAGGTCACCCTCGTCAAGCCTGTGATCAACTCATTGTCTCCTCTCGAACTTTTTGCCGGTGACGAGAACATCATGGTGGCCGGTAAAGATCTGGACCTTGTTGTCAGCGCCACTCTCGGTGGAAAGGATATCGAGGTGAAGGACGTCACCGAGACAGGACTTGAACTCGTGACCACACTTACCAGTGTCTCCGGTAAGGTCGTTCTCAAACTTGCGAACGGAGTTTCTGTAGAGTCCGCCGATGAGGTTAAGGTCAACTATCATTCAAAGGTGATTGTGACCGAGATGCCTGCGGGACAGCATATCAATGAGGAGGTAGTCCTTAAGGGCACTAACTTTGATCTTGTAGAGAACATCTTCATAGGTGACACGAAAGTCACACAATACAGTCTCCGTACCCCGGAGGAGGTACGTTTCCTCATGCCTTGGTGCATGGCCGGTTCCTACAATATGTCCTTCCATCTCTTCAGTGGAGATATCGAGACTGTAGCCACCCCTATTGAGGTCCGGCTTCAGCGCGTCATCAACACAATTTGGAGCGGTGAGTCTTATGTGACATGGTCAGGAGGAGCTGTGACCGCACTTTCCTGGGGCGGTTATGATTGGTCGACGGTAGCCGCCGGCACCACATTGAGCGTTACTTTTGAAGTGGTGGATGATAATGCTGTAATCCGTCTTGGAAACGGCGGTTGGTCGGCTCTGCCTTCAACACTGAAGTTCTCCAATTCTGACGGAGAGGGCAACCTTGCGATCGCCAAAGGCCTTACAAACGTGTCTTTGACATTGGCTGCGGAGGATATTTCCCAGTTGACAAGTAACGGAGGTCTCGTTATCTGCGGGACAGGGTTCAAGGCTACGAACGTCCAGCTCATTACCGAAATCTCTCAGGAAAAGGTTATCTGGGAAGGCGAAGCTGTTGCGGATGATTGGGGGAACCAACCTTATGTCGGGACAGACGGCGGCGCCGAGTTCTCGGCAAACGGGGTCAAGGCCGGCCAGAAACTTCACTTCTACGTCACCCCTCTTGCCGCGGATTGGAAACTTCAGGTTGTGGAAGGTCACTGGGGTGCGACGTACATAAGTGTATGTGCTGTGGGCTCCGACACGGAAAGCGGTAAATTCACCGAGACAGCCCTTGAAGGAGGTTTCTTTACCCTGGCCGTCACACAAGAGATGCTTGACGCGGCGGCGGAGCCTAAAAACTGGGGCGGCATTTTCGTACTGAACGGTGACAACGTCAAACTGACCAAGATAACAGTCTTGTAATGTTCTTAATCTGCGGGAGGGTGAGACTTCCCGCAGGTTCCAATGCTTTTGAAGTAGTATGAATATGAGATTGAAATTTTCGGCAATATTCCTGACTGCCGCGCTGCTTTTCTCCTGCGGAGGAAAAGAAAACGAGACCCCTGCTCCAGAACCGGAGGCTCCGACAACGATGACGGTGTCTCCTGTAAGTTATGAGGCCCCTGTCGAGGGTGGCGGCTTCACGGTAAGCGTCACTGCTCCGACAAGGCCGACGGCCGTGGCCAGTCAGAACTGGGTGACGGTGACTGACGGGACATATTCAAAGTACAAGATTGACTATCCCGTAAAGGTGGCGTCCAACGAGACCTATGAGGCCCGCACCGCTGTGGTCACCATAAAGAGCGGATCGTTCTCGCAGGAGGTTTCGATCTCGCAGCCCGGCAAGGAGAAACCGGTTGAGCCTGAGACTCCGACAGAGCCTGAGAAAGGAGATAACGATGCGTGGAAAATGGCGGAGAGATTAGGCCTCGGACTGAACATAGGTAATCAGATGGATGCTTTTGACGGAAATTCCGAGAAAGCCATCGAGGGCTACTGGACGAACGGACAGAAACTGTCTAAGTCTGTGTTCACCAGCCTGAAATCCAAAGGTTTCAAGTCCGTGAGGATTCCGATAACTTGGCTCGGCCACATCGGAGCCGCTCCGGACTACAAGATTGATGACCGTCTGGACAGGGTTGCCGAGCTTGTGGATTGGGCCGAACAGGCTGGTCTTAACACGATCATCAACATCCATCACGACGGCTCGTTGGACTTCAAGAACGGTTCATACACCACCCATTGGCTCAACATCCGTGGAGCTGCCGCTGACGCGGCCGTCAACACCCGGATCAAGGCCGAGATCAAGGCTGTCTGGACCCAGATTGCCGAGAGATTCAAGGACAAGGGTGATTTTCTGATCTTCGAGTCCTTCAACGAGATCCAGGATGGTCATTGGGGCTGGAGCGAGGACTATAAGAGCGCTGCCGGAAAGAAAAAGCAGAACGACATACTAAATGAGTGGAACCAAACGTTTGTGGATGCGGTGCGTGCCACGGGAGGCAACAACGCCCAAAGGTGGCTCGGTGTGCCGGGCTATGCGGCGGATCCGTCCTTCACTCTAAATGATGGGTTCGCGCTGCCGGATGACCCGGCCAAGAGGGTCATGGTAAGCTTCCACAACTACACTCCATATGCGTTCTGTCAGACAGGTGAGGCGAATGACTGGGGGCACACAAGGCGTTCCAACCTGTCCGATTCAAACTATTCGGAGGACTTCCACAAGGAGATCTGCTACAAGTTCTACAAGGCCTATGTGGAGAAGGGCGTGCCGGTCTATATGGGTGAATTTGGCTGTACGAACAGGACCGATGGCACGGCCCGCAAGTTCCAGCTCTATTGGCTTGAATATGTCAGCAAATGCGCCAAGACCTTCGGAATGAGCGGTTTCATCTGGGAGAACGGGGCGGTGGGCTCCAACGGAGAGACCTACGGCATCATCAACCACGAGACCGGTGAATATCTTGACCCTGTTTACAGCAAACAGATCGTGGAGGCCTGCTCGAACGGCTTCTACAAGGAGAGCAACAGCTACACTCTCGAGTCAGTCTATAACAAGGCACCTAAATATTGATCATGAAAGGAATACTCACAATGATTTCCGTGGCGGTTCTTGCCGCTGGTTGCGCCTCCAAGGCCGTGTGGCCTCATCTTGACAAGGGTGCCAACGAATTGATGACGACACTGAAGACGGCTTCGTCGGAAGGCAGATTCATGTACTTCCATCAGGATGACCTCGTCTATGGTCATTCATGGAAAGTTGAGGATGCACAGGGCGACCCTCTTGACCGTTCGGATGTCAAGTCCGTCTGCGGGCGGTTCCCGGCCGGAATCGGCTTTGATCTGGGCGGAATCGAACTTGGAAACGAGGCGAATCTGGACAATGTCCCGTTCAGCCTTATGCGCAGGGCCGCCGTGACCCACTATGAAAGGGGCGGGGCAGTGACATTCTCCTGGCATCCGCGCAATCCGCAGACCGGTGGCGACGCATGGGATGTCAGTTCGGACCAGGCCGTGGCCGGAATCCTTGATGGAGGATCGAACCACGATCTGTTCATGGAATGGCTTTCCAAGGCGGCTGATTTCCTTGGCTCCCTGAAGGACTCAAAGGGACGGCTGATCCCGGTGATATTCCGCCCTTGGCATGAGAACCTCGGCGGCTGGTTCTGGTGGGGGGCCACCTGCTGTACCGAGGAACAGTATAAGGAATTATATTCAATGACTCATGAATATCTTGCCGTGACCCGTGGGCTCAGGAACCTTGTGTGGGCATATTCCCCGAACTCTAACCTTACCGAGGAGAGTTTCTACAGCCGTTATCCGGGTGACGGGAATGTTGACATCATCGGGGTGGACCACTATGACTATGCTGCCGCTGATTCCACGAAGACCGACTCTGAAAGGATTGAGGAAGCCAACGCCTACTTCGGCAAGGTGCTGCGTTCGGACATGGAACTCCTGTCCGGCATCGCTGACACCCACGGCAAGTTGCTTGCGCTCAGTGAGACGGGTTTTGAGTCAACTCCGGATCCTCATTGGTGGACCGATGTCCTGCTGGAGAATCTCAAGGACGCTCCGGTCTGCTATGTCTTGACTTGGAGGAACGCTTGGGACAAACCTGGGCATTATTTCGCTCCTTTCGAGGGCTCTGCCGACGCTGAGAATTTCAAAGAGTTTTGCGGAGACGACAGGACCTTATTCCTGAAATAATAGGAAGAAAGTTTTTTTGAATTTTGATAAAGAATATATTTGAGATGGATTTTGAAGAAAGATTGAAGTGGTTGGTGACCGAACACGAGAAGTTGGTCTCCTTGAAGAACGAACCTGTCTATGTCAACGGAGTCTATGAAAGGTACAAGAATCCGGTGCTCACCGGTGCCCATGCCCCTTTGTTTTGGAGGTATGACCTTGATCCAGAGACGAATCCTTATCTTGAGGAAAGGTTCGGAATCCATGCGACGTTCAATTCTGGTGCCATCAAATGGAACGGGAAATACGTCCTTGCCGTCCGTGTCGAGGGCGCTGACAGGAAATCATTCTTTGCGATCGCCGAGAGTCCGAACGGTGTGGACAACTTCCGTTTCTGGGACAGACCTGTAACAATGCCTGAATATGGCGAGCCGGCCACCAATGTCTATGACATGAGGCTCACCGCCCACGAGGACGGCTGGATCTACGGGCTGTTCTGCGTTGAGCGCAAGGATCCTTCCGCTCCAGCGGGGGATTTGTCCTCGGCTGTGGCCTGCGCAGGAATCGCCAGGACAAAGGACTTGATCCATTGGGATAGGCTCCCTGACCTCAAGTCAGTCTCACAGCAGAGGAATGTCGTGCTTCATCCCGAGTTCGTGGACGGGAAATATGCCCTTTACACAAGGCCGCAGGACGGATTCATCGACGCCGGCAACGGTGGTGGAATCGGTTGGGCTCTTGTGGATGACATCACGGACGCCCAGGTCAAGGAGGAGAAGATCATAAATCTGCGTCACTATCACACGATCAAGGAACTTAAGAACGGTGAGGGACCGGCTCCGATCCGGACACCGAAAGGGTGGCTGCATCTGGCGCATGGCGTAAGAGGCTGTGCTTCAGGACTTCGCTACGTCCTTTACCTGTACATGACATCTCTGGAGGATCCTTCGAAGGTGATCGCTGAGCCGGCTGGGTTCTTCATGGCTCCGGAGGGTGAGGAATATGTCGGGGATGTGATGAACGTCCTGTTCACTAACGGTTGGATCGCGGACGAGGACGGGAAGGTCTTCATCTACTACGCTTCCTGCGACACAAGGATGCATGTGGCGACTTCCACGGTTGACAGGCTGGTGGACTATTGCTTCGGCACCGAACCGGACGGTTTCTCCACCGGTGAGTCTGTCCGCACGCTCAACAGGTTGATTGATAAAAATTTGGGAATATTATAATTGGTGACGGTCACTTCGGCAAGCTCAGTGACCGAAGTTTGATGGTCGCTGAGCCTGACAAAAAAGCATAGATAAACACTGATGGTCACTTCGACAAGCTCAGTGACCGAACTCAGATGGTCGCTGAGCCTGACAAAAAAGCATAGATAAACACTGATGGTCACTTCGGCAAGCTCGGTGACCGAAGTTTGATGGTAGCTGAGCCTGGCAAAAAAAACATAGATATAACACTGACGGTCGCTGAGCTTGTCGAAGCGCTGTTTTCAAGAATAATCTCATAAATAATCGCAATAAATGGAAAAGATAAGGACCGGTTTCGCGGAAAAGATCGGCTACGGCTTTGGAGACATGTCTTCCTCGATGTTCTGGAAGATATTCTCCTACTACCTCCCGTTCTTCTACAGCAACATATTCGGACTCACCCTGGATCAGGTCGCCCTGCTTCTGGTCGTCACCAGAATCTGGGACGCTGTCACTGACCCGATGATGGGAGTGCTGGCCGACAGGACCACCACGAGATGGGGAAAATACCGCCCTTATCTTCTCCTGATGGCTGTCCCGTTCGCCCTGAGCGGAATATTCCTGTTCTCCACCCCGGCCGCGTCCCCGACCGTCAAACTTGTCTGGGCTTACCTCACCTACATCATGATGATGACCGTCTACACCGGCATCAACGTGCCTTACGGAGCGATGCTGGGAGTGATGACGGACAATTCAGACACCAAGACAGTGCTGAGCTCGTACAGAATGTTCTTTGCTTATGGAGGCAGTTTCCTGGCCCTATTCTGTTGGGAGCCTCTGTGCCGGCTTCTCGGTGGCTACGACGCCCCGTCCGGCTGGAGGAACGCGATGATTGTCATAGCGGTTTTCTGTCTCATTCTCTTCCTGCTAAGCTTCAGGATGACCAAAGAAAAATTGCGCACCGTCAGCAAGGTCTCCGTCGGCAGCGACCTGAAATCCCTTTTGCGCAACGCTCCATGGTGGATTCTCATCGGAGCCGCGCTCTGTTCTAACCTCTTCAATACAGTCAGGGGAAGCACGGTGGCGTACTTCTTCAACGATGTCATCGGGCCGGATGTCCGTCTGAATCTCGGCTCATGGAGTTTTCTGTTCTATGCCGGCCTGTTTCTGTCGATAGGAGAAGTCTGCAACATGGTGGGAGTGGCCCTTGCCGTCCCTCTTTCCGAAAAACTCGGCAAGAAAAGCACCTACATGCTTTCTTTCATTGCCCTGATCTTATTCAGTGCCATGTTCTTCTACATTCCAATTAGTCAGGGCGGGTACTATTGGATGTTGGTACTTCAGATTGTGATCAGTGTGTTCACGGGTGTGATTTCGCCACTAGTCTGGAGCATGTACGCTGATGTCAGCGATTTCGCAGAGAACCGTGACGGGACAGCCTCGACCGGCCTGATCTTCTCTTCCGCCTCCATGGCTCAGAAATTCGGTGGAGCCTTCGGCGGTTTCGCTGTGATGTGGCTTCTCAAAGCGTTCGACTACAACACTGCTCCGGGTGCAGTCCAGACTCCTGAGGCGATCAATGGCCTGTGGCTGTTGATGAGTTGGATCCCGGCCATCGTGGCCGGGCTTGCGGTTGTCGTGATCTTCTTCTATCCTTTGACGAGAAGCAGAATGATCGCCATTCAGGACGAATTGGCAATAAAGAGGGCCAAGGAACTGTGCGACAAGCCTGAGGCCTCCGAGGAAGTGGAGGCATCTTCACGTTTCTGGAGAGGTCTTCCTAAGGTTATGCGTTGGGTGATGGCCGTTCTTGTGGCCATCCTTGCGCTCGAACTAATATTCATTATTCTGAAATAAAGGAATATTCTGAAATGATGGACTACGGCCATTTTGATGATTGGGCCAGAGAGTTCGTGATCACTGATCCCGCGACTCCTTGGCCTTGGATAAACTACCTCGGAACCGAGAATTTCTTTTCGTTGATTTCCGGGACCGCGGGAGGATATTCATTCTACCGTGACGCCAAGTTCCGCCGCCTGACCCGCTACCGCTACAACGGAGTGCCGATGGATGCGGGAGGAAGGTATTTCTACATCAATGACGGAGGCTGCGTCTGGAGTCCGGGCTGGAAGCCGTGCAAGACCCCGCTGGATTTCTACGAGTGCCGTCACGGGATGGGGTACACACGCATTGCCGGCGAAAAGAATGGCCTGAGGGTGAGCGAGTTGTTCTTCGTCCCTCTTGGCTACGACTGCGAGATCCAGAAAGTCAAGCTTGAGAACCGTGGTGATGCCACGAAGAAATTCAAGTTATGGTCATTCGTGGAATGGTGCCTTTGGAACGCAGAGACCGACATGGAGAATTTCCAGCGGAATCTCTCGACCGGAGAGGTTGAGGTAGAAGGGAGCGTCATCTATCACAAGACCGAGTACCGGGAGCGCCGTGACCACTACGCTTTTTACGGAGTCAACGCCCACATTGACGGCTTTGACACGGACAGGGACTCGTTCATCGGGATGTACAACGGCTTCGACTGTCCTCAAAACGTGATGGCCGGAAAGTCTGCGCAGTCCATCGCCCATGGCTGGAGCCCTGTGGCTTCCCACTGCCTTGAGCTTACGCTTTGTCCGGGCGAATCCAAGGAACTTGTCTTTGTGCTTGGCTATGCAGAGAATCCGTCCGGCTCTAAATTCGTGAAACCTACCGGCTATGAGCTAAATTCCGGCTCTGGAGTGATCAACAAGGAAGTGGCCAGAAAGGTGATGGCGGCGTTTGACACCTCGGAGAAAGTCGATGAGGCTTTCGGAGCGTTGAGGCGCTACTGGGAGGGGCTTCTAGGCAATTTCTCTCTTGTCTCCGACATGCCTGAGCTTGATAGGATGGTCAACATCTGGAATCAGTACCAGTGCATGGTCACGTTCCTGATGAGCCGAAGTGCCAGCTTCTTCGAGAGCGGCATCGGGCGCGGAATGGGATTCCGGGATTCCAACCAGGATCTTCTTGGAATAGTGCATCAGATTCCGGACCGGGCGCGTCAGAGAATCCTCGACATAGCCGCGACCCAGTTCCCGGACGGCAGTTGCTATCACCAGTACCAGCCGCTCACAAAGCGTGGCAACGACGGCATCGGTGGAGGCTTCAACGATGATCCTCTCTGGCTGCTCGTGGGCGTGGATGCCTACCTGCGCGAGACCGGAGACTTCACGATCCTTGATGAATATGTCCAATTCAACAACGTCCCCGGCAGCGAAAAACCTTTGATCGAGCATCTTGCGGTTAGTTTTGAATATGTCTGTGGACATCTCGGCCCTCACGGCCTGCCCCTTATCGGACGGGCGGACTGGAATGATTGCCTGAATCTGAACTGCTTCTCCACAGATCCGGACGAGTCGTTCCAGACCACGGAGAACAAGATCGAAGGCAGCAAGGCTGAGTCCGTGATGATAGCGGGATTGTTTGTCTTTGCTGGTAACCGTTATGCAGAGCTCCTTGAGCATGTCTCTAAGGATTCTTCAGCGGTGCGGAAGGCAGTCGGACAAATGTCCGAGGCCATCAAGGAATATGGCTGGGACGGGAACTGGTTCCTTCGTGCCTACGATTTCTTCGGTCGGAAGATCGGATCTAAAGACTGCGAGGAAGGTAAGATATTCATAGAAAGCCAAGGTTGGTGTTCCATGGCGCGTGTCGGTGCGGAAGATGGCTTCTGCGACAAGGCTTTGGATTCCGTGAAGGAGCGTCTGGAATGCCCTCACGGCATCGTGCTCAACAACCCGGCGTTCAGCAGGTACTATCCTGAATATGGCGAAATCTCCTCATACCCTGAAGGCTACAAGGAAAACGCAGGCGTGTTCTGCCACAACAACGCTTGGATCATCATCGCTGAGGCTATGGCCGGACGGCCTGGGGACGCATGGAGACACTATTGTCAGATAGCTCCGGCATTCATCAAAGACCAGGCTCTTCACAAGGTGGAACCTTACGTCTATTGCCAGATGGTGGCCGGAAAGGACGCAGCGCGTCCGGGTGAAGGCAAGAACAGTTGGCTGACCGGCACCGCCGCATGGAACTGGAACGCTGTCTCTGAATATCTTCTCGGAGTGAAGCCTTGTTTTGACGGCCTTCTGATCGAGCCTTGCCTGCCAGCGTCTATCCAAGAGTATAAGATCCATCGTGTTTTCCGTGACGCTGTCTATGACATCACAATCCGTTATTCCGCTACGAGGAAATCCTATTTTATACCATATTCCCCAGGACATCATGAACTGACTTTGAATTTGTAGATTATGAAATTTAAGAATATATTGCCCGCAGTTGCGGCCCTGTTTATTACCATTGGCCTTGATGCCAGTGATTTCCTCACCCTTTTGAACAACGACTGGACTTTCGCCCTTGGTGACGCCTCTTCGATGAAGAAGGACTTCACGCATGGTACGGAGTATTTCACGTACTTCTCAAAGGCCGGCACGGCTGGGCAGAGCAAGTCTCCGATCATGCAGTCTTTCGATGACTCCGGATGGCAGAAGGTCAATCTGCCTCACGACTGGGTCGTGGATCTGCCTTACAGCAAGGACGCAAGCCATTCCCATGGTTACAAATGCGTCGGCTGGAACTATCCTGAGAACTCAGTGGGCTGGTACAGAAAGCACCTGAGCATCCCGTCCGAGGACTACGGCAGGCAGATTCGCATCGAGTTCGAGGGAATATTCCGGGACAGCGAGGTCTTCTGCAACGGCTTCTACCTTGGCCATGAGAGAAGCGGCTACGCCACGAGGTCCTATGATCTGAGCCCGTACCTCAACTATGGCGGGGACAATGTCATCACCGTACGCTGTGACGCTTCCACTGAGGAAGGATGGTACTACGAGGGTGCGGGAATATACCGCAACGTCTGGCTCCACAAGGCCGGGCCGGTCGCTGTGAAGCCATATTCATTGGATCTGACGGGGGAGACTCCGAAGTTCGAGACCGTGATGGCGAGTGACACGCTTGACAAGGCCAAGGTGAAGGCTGAGGTCGTGTTTCTCGACGCTGAGGGCAACGAGGTTCTGAAACCGGATCACCTCTGGAGCCTTGAGGACCCTTACCTTTACACCGCGCGGATTCGACTTTACTATGACGGAGTCCTCTCCGACGAGCAGAAATGCCGCTTCGGGCTTCGCACGATTGAGTTCAGCCCGACTGAAGGGTTCCTGCTAAACGGAAAGCATGTCAAGCTGACAGGCTGTAACATGCATCTTGACCATGCAGGAGTAGGTGTCGGAGTACCGGACGAACTGTGGCGTTACCGTCTCACACAGCTAAAGAAGTACGGGTTCAATGCAATCCGCAGCTCTCACAACCCTGCCTCTCCGGCCATGCTCGACCTCTGTGATGAGATGGGTTTCCTTGTGATTGATGAGAACCGCCAGCTTGGCGTCAACGAGGAGCAGCTCACCCAGGTCAGAAGGATGATCGAAAGGGACCGCAATCACCCTTGTGTCATCCTTTGGAGCGTCGGCAACGAGGAATGGAGCGTGGAGGGCATCGAGGCCGGCACAAGGATCGCTCGGAAGATGAGTGAATATGTCCACTCCATTGATCCGACCAGGCCGACCAACTACGGCAGCTCCGGTGGTCACGAGCTTGTGAAAGGAGTTGACGTGTTCGGCTACAACTACATCGTCCAGAACCCTGTGGATGAGTTCCATGAGAAATTCCCGGATCATTGCGCTGTCGGCACTGAGGAGACTTCGGGGGCCGGCACGAGAGGAAAGTATGCCACAGTCCCGGAGGAAGGCTGGATGACCCCTCTGAACAGGGTTGACACCTTGGGCAGGATCAATGTCATAGAACACGGCTGGAAATTCTACAAGGCCCGTCCTTGGACAGGAGGACTTTTCTATTGGACCGGGCAGGACTACCGTGGCGAGCCGAATCCTATGGTCTGGCCGGCTACTGGCTCCCAGTTCGGCATTCTGGACTACTGCTGCTTCCCGAAGGACGAGGCGTTCTACGTCAAGGCCGCTTGGCTTGAAGAGCCTACAGTCCACATCTGCGGCCCGTACAAAGGCGAGGTCTGGGTCTATTCCAACTGCGATCAGGTCAGACTGTCCGCTGACGGCAAGAGTCTGGGCAAGAAGGACATGCCTAAAGACGGCCACCTTGTCTGGAAGGTAGGAGATGCCGCCAGATTCTCAGCAGCGGGTTACCGTAGCGGCAAAAAAGTCGCGACTGATGAATATCCTTCCGTCGTCTCCGAGACGACACTCACTCTCTCAAAGTCTAAGATAAAGGCTGACGGTCAGGATGTTGTCGTGATCGACATCGACACCCCGTCCGAGAGTCTGGAAGTCTCGGTCTCCGGAGCCACGTTCCTCGGCTGGGGCAACGGCAACCCTGGTTTCAAGGATATAGAAAGGCCGGAGAACGGCCGCTCCATGACGATCAAACCGTTCTCCGGCAAAGCCCAGGTCATAATCCGTTCGATCGAAGGCTCAAAGGCCCCGGTCAAGGTAAAGATAGGAGACAGTATAGTCGAGATCGATGTGGACCATTTCATTCTTGATTGTTAATTTGTTCTATAATATTTTCTGATAATCAATAGTTTAACCATAATGAAAATAATCGGAATCATTTCAATCCCATTAGCTCTTGCAGTGGTTGCTGGATGTGGTGATCAGAGTTGGAAGCGTAATTCGGACGGAGTTACCGTCCAAGTGGCGGACAGATATAACGATGGGCCGGCGTTGGTGCGGCTTCAGGTGAAAGGTGACAATCTTGTAAGAGTCACAGCGACTCCTGAGACCCAGTTCACAGACAGGAAAAGTCTCATCATTGTCCCGTCGGAATCAAAGCCGGAATTTACGGTACGCCCTACGGACAGTACGGTCTCCGTCATAACATCTTCTGTTATTGCCTCTGTCAGGCTCAGAGACGGTGCGGTCAGTTTCGCGGACAAGGATGGTTCAACGATCTTGGGCGGCAACACGATGTCGTTCATCCCGATCACTGTCGAGGGAAGGCATGAATATTCCTCGCTCTTCACTTTCGATTCTCCGCAGGATGAGGCGTTCTACGGCCTTGGCCAGCACCAATCATTGGAATTTAACCATAAGGGCGGCAACGAGGAACTGTTCCAGTACAACACCAAGGTCTCCATCCCGTTTGTGGTCAGCAACAGGGGCTATGGCGTGCTGGTGGACAACTATTCGCTGAGCCGTTGGGGAAACCCTAAGCCTTACATGCAGTTGAACAAAGCCTTCAGGCTCTATGGCAAGGACGGCAGTGAGGGAGGCTTGACAGGCACCTACACTCCAGCGACAGGTGATCCAGTCGTAAGACAGGAGGACTCTCTGTACTATGAAAATGAATGGGTTATCGCGAATCTTCCGAAAATGCCTCTTAAAGGCGCTAACGTGACCTACGAGGGCTTTATCGAGGCCCCGCAGGACGCTGACTATCATTTCATACTTTATTACGCAGGCTTCCAGAGCGTCTCGATAGACGGCAAAGAGGTTGTGTCCGAGCGTTGGAGACCGGCATGGAATCCGAACTCCTACAAATTCACGGTCAGTCTTAAGAAGGGCGAGAAGACCCCGATCAAAGTCAGCTGGAGGCCGGACGGGGATGTCTCGTACATCGGACTGAGAGTGGCTGAGCCAAGGACCGAGGCCGAGCAGAGCCGTTTCTCGTTCTGGTCGGAGATGAGTCCGGAACTGGACTATTATTATATTGCAGGAAACAATATGGATGAGGTGATCTCAGGCTACAGAACCCTTACCGGCAAGGCTCAGGTTATGCCGAAATGGGCGCTGGGATTCTGGCAGAGCCGCGAGCGTTACAGCACCCAGGAAGATCTTGTGGGCACGCTGGCCGAACTGAGGCGCAGGAATATCCCCGTGGACAACATCGTCCAGGACTGGCAGTACTGGAAGGATGACCAGTGGGGAAGCCACGAGTTTGACGAGGCGCGGTACCCTGATCCGGAGAAAATGCTCGATGACGTGCACGCCATGCACGGGCGTTTCATGATCAGTGTCTGGCCGAAATTTTATGTCAATACGAATCATTATCAAGAACTTAAGAAGGCTGGTTATGTCTATCCGCTTGCGGAAAAAGACAGTCTGAAAGACTGGCTTGGCCACATGGAATCATTCTACGACGCCTATTCTGAAGGTGGCCGTAAGATGTTTTGGAAGCAGATGGACGAGAGCCTGTACTCGAAGTACGGCCGGAAGATTGACGCATGGTGGATGGACGCCAGTGAACCTAATCTTAGGGACTGTCTGCCAATGGATTACCAGAAGGCTCTTACAACTCCGACCGCTTTGGGCCCTTCCACTGAGTATCTCAACGCCTACGCCCTTGTCAACGCAGATGCGATCTACAACGGCCAGCGTGGAATCGATCCGGACAAGAGGGTGTTCCTGCTGACAAGAAGCGGATTCGCCGGCCTGCAAAGATATTCAACGGCCACGTGGAGCGGAGACATCGGTACGTGCTGGAATGACATGCGTGCCCAGATGGCCGCGGGCCTGAACTTCTCGATGAGCGGAGTTCCGTTCTGGGGAATGGACATCGGAGGATTCAGCGTGATGGACAAGTACATGGCAGCGGTCTCCGCTTTCGACAATTCCGGAAAGGTCACACCGGAACTTGACGAATGGCGTGAGCTCCAGACGCGCTGGCATCAGTTCGGTACCTTCGTTCCGCTGTTCCGCACCCACGGGCAGTGGCCAAGAAGAGAACTTTGGAATATCGCTCCGGAAGGGACTCCGACATATTCAAGCATCCTCTATTACATGAAGTTGCGCTACCGTCTGATGCCGTACCTCTATTCTTTGACGGGTGCCGTGCATTTCGAAGACTACACCATGCTTCGCGGCCTTCCGATGGATTTCGCGGACGACCGTAACGTGGCCGACATCAGCGACCAGTGGATGTTTGGCCCAGCCCTGATGCCTTGCCCTGTCTCTGAATATAAATCCCGCTCCCGCAGCGTCTATTTCCCTGAGTGCGAGGGCTGGTACGATTTCTACACAGGCAAGTTCATCACCGGAGGGCAGACTCTCACGGTCGAGGCTCCTTATGAATATATTCCTTTGTACGTCCGTGCAGGTTCAATCATCCCGTTCGGCCCGGAGATCCAATGGTCTGACGAGAAACCAGCCGATGTCATCGACCTCTATGTCTATGCCGGCAAGAATGGCTCGTTCACCCTTTACGAGGACGAGAACACGAACTACAACTACGAGAAAGGAGCATATTCAACGATAGAGTTCACCTACGACGACTCCGCCCGCACTCTCACCATCGGAGACCGAAAAGGCGATTTCCCCGGCATGCTGAAAGACCGTTCGTTCAACATCGTCCTGGTCACCCCTGAGAACGCTTTTACCTATCCTAAGGCCTCCGAGGTTGTTCCTGTTGACTACCACGGTGTCTCCATCACTGTCAATTTGAAGCGGTAAGGCAAAGTCGTACCGGTCGCTGAGCCTGTCGAAGCGCCCTACTTACCGGTCTCTGAGCTTGCCGAAGCGCAGAGCCTACCGGTCGCTGAGCTTGCCGAAGCGCAGAGCTTACCGGTCGCTGAGCTTGTCGAAGCGCCCTACTTTTCTGAGAAGCTGCCTTGAAAGTGTTCTTTGATGTGAAAACCTTCGAAGTAAAACAAGGCGGCTTCTGAAGTTTTTGCCGTATCTTTGCCCCGGAAATGAGACAGTTTGTGATACGCCCGCTCAATGCGGCAGGACATGTGACGGCAAGGCCGATGCCGAGGATGGTCAGGGAAGACTGGTCATTTATCTACCTTATTTCTGGGGAGATTCTCATGGATGTTGGTGGCTGTCCATGCCTGCTTCATGGTCAGGACTGTGCCCTGATTCCGCCCGAAGAGGAATATTCGGTGAAGCATTTCAAGGATTCGGTCGGGTACATGGGGGCGTTCTCTCAGACTCTGCTGCGCAATTCCGGCCACAGGATTCTAAGACTAGAGGCCCCTAGCGTGATGACAGTTCCGATGGAGGACAAGGTCTTCTTTGACGAGCTGATGATCCGTCTGACCAGATTCGCTGACGATCTTCCGACTGTCCAAGGCCTTCTTGAAGTCCTTCTGTGCCAATTCGACAACGCGGTCCCTCATAACACAACCTCCGCTTCATCCAGACTCAGCACCGCCTATCTCAGCAAGGTTTTCGACCCTTCCCACCCTTTCGGAAAAGTCTCTGAATATGCCACTGAACTCAGCGTGACTCCAAGCCATCTGAATCGCACCGTGAAGTCAGAGACCGGAAGAAGCGCTGGGGAGTGGGTGGAGAACGCGAGACTGTCCCTTGCCAGAACCCTTCTGCACGATCACTCCATCCCGATCAGCGAGATCTCCTACAGGCTTGGTTTTGAGGATCCTGCGTATTTTTCTCGTTTCTTCCGGAAACTGGTCGGGATGTCTCCTACTGACTTCAGAAGCATGTAATGGTGGTCGAAATATTTCCTACTGACATTAGAAGCATTAAGAAGCTGTTTTGATTTGTTTGAAATGTTCTTTGAGGTGAAAAAATCTTCATTTTCTTCCCGCTTCTTCAGTCAGATAGCACCGCTATCTTCCTTGGAAGAAGCGGTCGAACCTAAAGTTTTTCACTCTCAAACCTTCAAACAAACAAATCAAAACAGCTTCTAAATAATAAAGGAAAGTTCCGGTGTCAGGTGGTCATGGCGGCCATTCACCCGGATAGGGCGCGCGAAGTGCGTAGGCCGCCATGACCACCTGGCACCGGAACATAGACGTAAAGATGCATGGTTAGGTAAAGACAATGTATAAATAGTCCAACCCAAAATCTGATTATCATAAGTCTGCAAGCCGCATCGGGGCTATCTTTGCGCCCGAATT
>CAKULN010000003.1 GCA_934667175.1 uncultured Bacteroidales bacterium
CTATATTATTATTGGGTAGGGCCGGGCGCTTCGGCAGGCTCAGCGACCGGGCGGGCTTCAACAGGTTTAGCGAGCTAATCGGGCGCTTCGGCAGGCTCAGCGACCTCAGCGGGTGGACATTTACAAATGAATCAGAATATTTTGCTGATTCTGAAATATGTTTTATCTTTGCAGATGGAAATACTAGGACTTTTAGAGTTCGCTCTTCAAGACTTGAATAAGGGAGCATTTGTCTTGCGGCAGATGCTCTTTTCTTTAGAAGAAATGCGGATGATGTACTCTTGACAAGCCGCTCCAGACTCTCAAGCTTAACTAAAAGTTTTCTCTTATGAGAATAAGTATTTCCAAAATCACAATAAGTCTTGATGAGCGTCTTTGCACGGAGTGCAAGGAAGCAGCTCGCAAACCTGTCTTTGTCAGGGGCCATTTCAGAATGGTCGGTGGCAGGAAGGTTTACGTGAGAGGCCATTACCGTAAGAGGTAAGAGGTGGCTCTGGGCAGTGATTCCGTCCGCATAGGGGCCGCTCCATGTTATTGGGGCGGCTTCTTTATGGGCCAGGGCCGGGCGCTTCGGCAGGCTCAGCGACCGAAGACTATATTGCGGTATGGAAATGGCCTCATTCATAAAAACGGGAGTCGTTCTTGGAACTGGGTACTATATTTTCGGTATTATCTGTTTCGTTCCGCAGTAGACGGCTTTGAAATAGTCGATATAGACATGCTGCTCTTGGCCAACAACCACAGATTTGCCATTCGAATCTTTAGGAGTCCATGTTTTATTTGCCACATCTATGTTATCTTTCTGGGATTCATCCAAATAGAGTATGGTCTGTTCCTTAGGGAATATACCGATAAAAGCACGAAAGTGAACAGATTCGAAGTACTTTGACTCCAAGTGGATTTCCGTTAGTTTAGGCAATGACACAAAGGCATTGTCTTCGAGGGACACGACATTCGGGCAATCTATGATTTTCAGTTCAGGACATTTGTATACATAGATTTTCTGGGCACTCTTGTATTTTAGCTCTGTTATGGGCGTATTATTAAAAGCACTCTTAAGACTAACGACATTCGGAAGATCCGGGGTCTTTGAGAGTTTGGAACAGCTCATGAACGCATAATCAGCATTCTTCACATTCTTAAGACCTGAAACCGAAACCAAATCAGCACATCCAGCAAAGGCGTAATTGATGTTGGCCACATCATCGGAACCAATGAAAGTCTCGAGTTTGCTTCCTTTGCCGCTTACGGTAGAGCCGATTTCAATCACAGAGCTAAAACGCAAGTTATATTCTTCCGCCTCAACGGGAACATTCATCAGACTAGTGACTCCCTTCAGTCCGCTCATGTCCAGATAGGTGACGTCGTTGTCACGGACATAGGCCGCGATTTGGGCGAAAGCCTTAATGGTCTCTTCAGACATGCCGAGAGATGACGTCGTCGTGTTGTCAAACTCACCGGTCAAGATCAGCTTGCCGCCCACGCAGCATTCGTCAAGCAGTTCCTTGGTGATAAGATCCTTGAGTTCTTTCTTGTTCTCAGGATTGGCCTTGTTCCAATCTTCGAGCTGCTTGCGGAGATCAGAAACGCTCACAGGGTCGGGAGCCTTGTCGGCATCGAACTCGCCTTTGCCATCATTGAGGTCAACAGTAGTACCCCAGTCGGAGACGGTGATGTCGCCGGCCTCAACCTTGTCCTTGCCGACGGTAAGATTGTAGGTGTAGTGCTTGCCGGCCTCGAATGTCGGGCGGCCGGTGACATACAGTTCAGCTTTGTCTTCTTCATAACCAGGCTTCCACCATACAGTGATTTTCAAGAATTTGGCAGAAGCATCCCCGGCGCAAGGTACAACGATGGCGTGGAAGTTACCATCCGTCTCATAAGCCATATTATACCGATAAGGCTTCACATCCATAGGATTTCCGCTTCCAGTACCGTCAGGGCTGACGTAACTAAGTCCGGACTGGATGGATTCAACTCTAATCATATAAATGTCCTTCCCGTCAAACTGATTCTTGAGCCTGTTCCTGTCCACATTGACTGTGACTAGAGCCATTTTGCGCTGCATCGTGAGCATGAGCTTATGGTCGGAGGGAATATCGTCTTTAGAGGCACAGACATATTCGCCGGTCATAAAATCCGCCTTTCCGAAGTTGCCATGATTTTCGTCTAAACTTTCACTTTGATCGGTCGGCAGAGTGAAGCCGTCCTTTGCAGAAGCCGGATACCAGGCCTTGTAAGTGACAGGAGCCTTCCAAACAAGGTAATCGGTGACAGGTACAGGATTCCAGACTTCTGCGTCAAACTCATACGTCACGGTCTTTTCAGTCTGTCCGTTAGCCTCGACTGAGACAGCAATCTGATCCCCCGGGTACTTTGTTCCTTCGGGGCCTTTGAACTTCTTTTGATCCTCCTCAGTACCAGCAGGATAGGTCTTGGTCAGTGCCCCCACCGAAGCATCTATGTGTACCGCATCCGGGTCGGAAGCCCAGGTGCGCTCCGGAGCGGTCTTGGCGCAGCCGGCGAGAATGGTGACCGACGCAAGGGGCGCAAGTATGGATATTATATTGATTTTCATATCTTTCTCCTTTATTCAGTATACAATTTTCCTCCTTCAGTCTCCGTCCACTCTTTGGCCGAAAATCCTTCAGCGATCACCACGTCCTTGCCCACCTTGAGGGTGAGTGAATGCTGCAAAGATTGAGTAAATTTCAAATCCGAAGTGTTCGTCCACTCATAGGCCTTGCCGTCAGCCTTGAAGCTGATCTTGAGCCCACCAGCGGCCACAGTCTGCGGCACGAGGATGCACTCATAGACAGAAGTACAGTTGCCGGTCTTGTCAGCAGCACCATTCTTATCCTTAGCGGGAGTCCATTTTTTAAAATATGGTTTCACATCAGAGGCGGATAAAATTGCCTGTACAGTAAATTTGTCTGGATTCGGGGCAGGATTAGGATAAAATGAACGTTGCGTTCCTGAAATAACAACATCGCTTATGATATCCGACTGTGGAACTTCCTTATTGTTGAACTCCGTACCAAGTTTGAAAGTGATTTTAACAAGGCTGAGCATGTGCTCGAATTGAATCTTCAGTTTGCCATCAGCCGTCAGACAATCTTTCACATTCTTTTCGTTAAGAATATAACCAAGGTAGTCTGAGCTGTTGCTCTCTTCATGCTGTTCGGCCTCAATCTCAAACGGCATCATCCGTGGTCTAATGAAGCTACCAGTAACCCACTTGTCTCGATCTTTAAAACAAGGAGCTATGGCATATATGGTCACCACATCATCCGCACCACCCCACAGCAGCGTCTTTTCCGGAACCCAAACACCGGAAATTTTCGAGAACTTCGTATTCTTGAATGAATATTTCGAATTTGTTACATCAGTCACCATCAGGTCAAACTCCGCGATGTTGTCCGTGGTGTAGCTGCCCTTGGTCGTCGGGGCCACCTCAGTGCTCACGCGGATAACGTGATCCGCTGGGAAATTGCCCGCCGACGGCTCCTGCACGGCCTGCTGCTTGCTGCATCCCGCTCCCCACAAGAGGGTGAGCAAGAGCGCGGCAGAGACCGGAATTATGGTTGATTTATGTGTCATTTTCCTAAGTGTTTTTCTTCGATTCCACTATAATTCGCATTGCCCCCCCCGATCTTATAAAGGCCTGAAATCTTGTCGACATTGTACCAGCAGTTAGTGAAAGTGCTATTTCCTTTTTGGTCAATTCCGATAGCAGCGCCCACTCTTCCTTTATTGGCATCCACACCCTCTTCTTTCACGATGGTCCCGTCGAAGCCACAGTTCTCGAATGAGCAGGAGCCGGATAAACTTCCTGCTATACCTCCACCATATTCATCACCATTGCCCTTCGCGACAGTGACGGCTCCTGTCATAGTGCAGTTCTTGGCAGAGCGTGTATGACCTTGTATATCAACACCGAAAACCCCGAACAAGCCTCCGACACCATTGCCTTTAACTGAAGCATCTACTGTGCAATCCGTCACATCTATATCCTTATAAATCTGCCCCAAAAGACCACCGGTCTGATATGCCCCGACAACTTCACTGGAAGAAACTGAACATCCTGACAGCTCCAAGCCGCTCGACTCGGCACAAATCCCACCAGCAGAGCCTGTACTCGTCACTTTGACTCTCGCCTTGCATTCTTTGATTGCCGAGTTGCTCGCAATGTATCCGACAAGACCACCACACTTACCACTCGCTGTTACAACACCGCTGACCTCAACTCCGGAAATATCAACAAAATACGCAGTCCCACATAGAATTCCTGAGTTTTGATTTTCGTTCAGGACATTTGCACCGGAGATTCTCAAATTCTTGATATAGGTCTTAACCTTAGTGCTACTATAATAAGACCTATTAACAAGACCAAAAAGTCCTAAAGGCTGTAAGTTATCATTTTTTTTCTTTTCAGCGACAACATTCAGCCCATAAATCGTATGATTGCCACCATCAAAATTTCCTTCGAACAGTCTCTCTTCCAATTGTGATTCATTAATTTGTTCATATCCCCCTATCGGAGTCCAAGGCATTTCGGCAAGGGCGAGGTCTTTTGTGAGCTTGAAATACTTGCCGTTGTAGCTTTCGCCTGCTTTCACCTGCTGGGCGAGGTAGGCGAGCTGGGCGGCGCTTTCAATAATTATAGGAGCAGATTCCGAATCTCCAAGGGGATTTGTCGGATCACCTGTACTGAAAGCCGTGACGGTCTTCCCGTCCCAGACATCAGCGTTCGGATCAACCTCAGCTTCACCACCGCCAGGAAGATCGCCCGAATCAGTCCAACTGCCGACGGTGATGCCGTTCTTCACGAGTTCGATCTTGTCCTTGCCGAGACGCATCTTCATCTCGTAG
Organism: uncultured Bacteroidales bacterium; assembly: GCA_934667175.1. Classification (GTDB taxonomy): domain Bacteria; phylum Bacteroidota; class Bacteroidia; order Bacteroidales; family UBA932; genus Cryptobacteroides. The sequence goes on from CAKULN010000003.1 coordinate 4,873, forward strand.
GCGGTGCCGGACTGGAAACCACCGGAGACAAGCCCGGTTGAAGGCACGACGTAATTGAGGATAGTCGTCCCGTCGGACATCTTGACTTGCAGCATCTTGGCATTAGGTTGCTGCCCGTCGCCAGGGCAGAAGACCGCCTCGTACTTGAGGGCGGAAGGCGCTTCGACAGGCTCAGCGACCTTATGGAGCTTTATGTCAAGACTTGTCGCATCGTTAGCTTTATATGTTTCGTAAGTCTTTGTGAGATCGCAGACAACCTTGGAAACCGTACCGAGAAGCACAGCCTCTTCGACAGTCACATCGGAGCCGAACTGGTTGCCCTTCTCGAAGTTAAAGGTTATTTTCACGAGACGGTGGGAGAAGGAGATCAGGATCTTCCCGTCAACGAAGTTACTGTTTTCGCTATTCGGGACAAAACTGTCCATACCCCAAGTTACCAAATCCGCAGCCAGAGTGCCGTTTGTCTGGTCGCCAGAGATAGTGAACTCGACCTTATTCGGATCGCTCTGCCCGTCCACATACGGGGCATAGGCGTAGATCTTCGCTGCGTCTGTGGAGTTCTTCCAGAGCATTTGCTTCTCAGGTGTCCAATCGGAAGTTCCCTTGAACCAACGGACATTGTTCATGGTTAATCTGTCACCGGAGCCGTAGTCTAAGAAAAGACCCAAAGTCGTACCGGCATATTCAGAAGTACTGTTTGTTCCGTTCGCGCGGGTTTGCGGATCGCCAGCGTTTGCGCTGATGCGCACCACTCCGTCCTCCGGGAAACCCACCGCAGGAGCTTCCACTTTCTGTTGTTCCTTGCCGCAGGAAAGCAATGCCACAGCGGCAAGGGTTGTCATGAATATTCTTGTGTGTGTCATTTCCTAATTCTTTTTTTCTGCAATTCCTGTATAGTCCTTATCTTTTACACCTGTCCCTACAGCTTCGAGTTCTCCGGTCTTGCCAGCTTTGTACCAGCAATCGGTAAAGGTTGCCTTGCTTTCGTCAAGTCCGATGAAAGCCCCGGAGATGCTGCCCTTGGCGAGAGAAGTGCCGTCAGCATTTGCAATTGAGCCTTCAAAACCACAATTGGAGAATGATGGTTTTTGAGAATTATACTTAAGGGATCCGACAAAACCTCCAATTCCAAAATTCTGCTTCCCTGATGGCAAGGCAACGACAGAGACATCACCATAAGCTGTACATTCACCGATTTGGTGAGATCCATAAGTATCAACATAGCCGATCGTCCCCCCCACGTTACCGAATCCTGAAACTTTCGCATAGGTGTTGCAATACGCGATGTGGGACTCATAATATCCTTCATTGCCAATATATCCAATAAGTCCGCCCATATTCGGATTGTAACTATTTGGAATCACTGCCATAGTGCTCCCCGGCAAAACTGTGCATTTCTCAATAATACCACAATCAATCTTGCCGCAGAGGCCACCCACATTTTGTTGAGAAGTCACCTCAACCTCAGCGGTGCAGTTCGACATATTCGAATTCATAAGATAGGCGACGAGGCCTCCTGCAGTCGGGTGTTCAATTTTGACTTTACCGCTTACAGAGCAATTGGAGATATCCGCACCTTCCGCATACCCACAGAGTATCGCAGCATAGTCGCCCGATGAACTGATGTCCGCGGAAGAAATCTTGAGATTCTTGAGGTACGTACTCTTGATGTGCCCGAACAAGCCAAGACAATTGCGCTTCGCGTCCACTTTCAAACCCATTATCTCATGTCCGCCACCGTCGAAAATGCCGCTGAAAGGTTCGTCGGATGTTCCCGAAGCATCTTTATAGCCGATAGGATACCATGAGTGGCCCGCGAGGTTGAGGTCATCCGTGAGTTTGAAGTATGTGTTTTCGTATTTTTCACCCTTGTCCACCTGCTCGGAGAGGTAGGCGAGCTGGGCGCAGCTGTTGATGAGGATAGGATTGTTTTCAGTTCCAAGGGCGTTGCCGTCCGCATCTTGAGTGGCGAAAGCAGCGGTGGTCTGGCCGTCCCAGGTGTCAACCGGGTCGGTCTCGCCATTAGGCAATGAGGTTCCGGTCGTCCAATCGTTCACCGTGACGTTGCCGATCTTGACAGATTCCTTGCCGACATAGAGTTCGAAGGTGTAGGCATGGCCGGCGAGAAGTTCCTGACCGCCCTTGACCCCAAGAACGTCACCATAAGCCTGCTCTGTGCCATAGCCCTCTGTGCCATAGCCCTCGACTTTCATGTAGATGAAATATTTGTCGCTGTTTTCATCTTTTTTATTAGAGCTGACTATCGCTGTGTATGTGTTCCCTACGGTGCCTTTATCGTAATATTGTTCCAAAGGTTTACCGTCTTTATCCAAAACCAAAGGAGAGTCGACCATATTACTATAGTCTTGCGGGTTACAGCCAAAGGTCAGGTATTTAATATAGGTTTCACCTTCTTTGTACTGGTCCAGATAGCCGGCGATCTTGATTTTCACAAGGGCGTTTTTACGGACCAGATTGGCAGACAAAATGCGGTCTTCAGGGATTCCCTTAAGATCCGTTTTTTTTATCTCCATGTTATCCGCAGCGGCCAGTTTTTCCATAGTGGACTGGTCTGTAGGAAGCGTGGTATAGTCCGCAGGGTATTTCACTTCAAACGCAAGGTCATTTTTATCCCACTTGAGATACTCGCCGGAGTTTTCCGGAGCCCAAGTGTCGTTCTGGAGTTTGTAGACCACAGTCTTGCCGGCGTTGGTGACGGCGATGCGGTCGCCATCGTTGAATTTTTTCTGCTCGGCCGGTGTGCCAAGAGGATTGCTCTTGGTGAGGGCACCCACGCCGGCCTCGATGCGGACGGCATCGGGGTCGGAAAGGAAGCCGGAGACTTCATCCTTTGAACAGGCGGCAATGAGCAGGGCGGTAAGGACCGCAAATGTCAGTTTGAATGTTCTCATCTCTTAGTCGGTTTCGATGTCTTTTGTTCCTCCGTCAACCCAAGGGCTTGCGGTGATGCCGTCCTTGCTCATGATGACCTCGTCCTTGCCCACGGTGAGAGGGAGGGTGTAGCTCTTCCCGCTCTCAAAAAGGCCTTGATTTTGACCACAGTTGGCAGTATAGGTATATGGTTTACCTCCACAGATGAAATTCACCGTAAACTTCGTCCAATTCTGCGGCACCACGATACACTCGAAAACGGCTACACAGTTCTTGGTCTTGTCATCATACTTCTCCCACTTTGATTGGTAGGCCTGGACAGTTTTCGCGGCACCTGTCGCGTAGGCATGATAGGAGTCGTTGCCCACAACATGATGCTGGATATCAGCCTCTACCAAGAGACCATCTATCTTCAGTTCACTTATCGGATTACTCTGTGGCACACCGTCGTGGTTGAATTCCGTGCCAAGGGTAAGTCTCACCCGAATCAGGGAGCAGGCATGACTGAAAGCAATCCTCATCTTCCCATCCCCATCGAAAAGGTCCGAATCTTCGCAACTTGCATCGTACTTCCAAGCCCATAGCAAGTCGGATGCCGTAGCCCCTTCCGTCTGCACTTCCTCAACTGCGAAAGAGAAGACATGAGTGCCACTGATGGAATGCCCCGAGGCTGGCAGCGGCGGTGCCACAGCCAGGAAGTCAAATTTGGTTTTCTTCCCCTCCCAAAGCATCTGGCGGGCAGGTTCCCAGTCACCAGACGTGACGTTCTTGGTGAACTTTGTGTTGGTGTAGGAGTATCTGGAGTTCTCGCTATGGATGAACAGGTCAAACTCCTTGAGGTTTTCAGTGGTGTAGGAACCCTTGGTCTGCGGGGCCACCTCCACACTGACGCGGACCACACGATCCGCAGGGAATCCGCCCGAATCACCTTCCCGTTCGGCCTGCTTGCCGCATGACCCGAACGACAGAATGAGCAGGGCGAATGCCAGCACATGATGATAGTTTCTTAAATCCATGTTATGATTGTTAATAATTATTCGCCGGTCGAATGACAAGTGCATTTCTCACAAACATCTCATCGTCTGCATAGGTTAATTCAGCACATGCCGCCAAACCATGCAAAGGTAGTCATATTCCTCATCTTGCTCCAACTTTTCAAACGTCAAACGTGTTCCTTTGACGTGAGTTTCGCGGACAATCGTGTTCCTTTAACGAGAGGATGAGACTAAACCAAAGCCACAGGATACGATTCACTCGGTCACTATGACAAGCTTAGTGGCCGAGTGAACGATGATTTTCTGATTATAACAAGGGGGAAGGCGGGCAGTCCGCTTCGCCCCGGGGCAGCCTAAAATGCGAAACCCACGCCGATGTAGAATGTGTTTCTGTGGACTTTGAGGTCAGACCAAGCAGCATCATGATCCTTGCCGTTGTCCTTGATGCACTTGGTCAGGCCGAAATCATAGCCGGCCCGGAGCATGACGGCATCCACGATGACAGCTGACACACCTAAGCCCCACTGAGCGTCGATCCCTTTAAGACCAGGGTATGTCACACCCTTACTGAACATGTTCCCACCAATTCCGAAATTAAAACGTGGACCCGTGAAAGCGGAAAAGGTGAAGTTAGAGTCAAAGGGGATTGAATATTTAAGGTTCAACGGAACACGGATGTAGTTCGCGCGGTAGGCTTTTGAATCGACAGTGAACGCCATTGTACGATCCTCACCATAGTGAACCAGATATAGTCCCGGTTCCACAGTAAGTCCCTCTATGGTCGAAAACGCATAGTCATAGTTCACTCCGAAGTAGAATCCCGGCATGCCGCCGTCCATCACATACTTGGCATCCTCACCGGAAAGGCTGAATGAAGTGAAACCGCCGGCGGCCGTCCATTTCTGGGCCGATGCATTGATCCCGATAAGCAGCATTGAAGCCGCCATGATGATTGTCAGAAACTTTTTCATATTCGTAATGCTTTTACTTTTTTCAATCCGAAGCCAAAGATACGGTATTTTATTCATTTTATGAAAAAACGAATCCGGTTACAGTGTCACTTCGACAGGTTCACTTCGACAGGCTCAGTGACCTTGTATCTCTGTTGCCTCGATGGTCACTTCGACAGGCTCAGTGACCACATGCTCAGTGACCTTGTATCTCTGTTGCCTCGACGGTCACTTCGACAGGCTCAGTGACCACAGGCTCAGTGACCACACGGTCAGCGACCGAATGAGTTACACGTCGGTCACTGAGCTTGTCGAAGTGCCGAAGCGCTCTTTTCGGAAATCACTTACTTGATCTGGGGAAGTCCGAGATCCTTGAAGGTGCGGGGAGCGGGAGTCTTAGGAAGCGGCTTGCGGTCCTTGATCTGCTGGAGAGCGGTCTCGATGGCCTTATCAAGCTGCTGATCCTCACCGGCATATTCCTTAATAGGATCATTGTCCAGCAGGATGTCAGGGTCGACTCCGTGGTTCTCGACAATCCACTGTCCCGTCGCCGCGTCATAGTTCGTGAAGAACGGTACTCGCACGTCTGTTCCGTCCATGTAAGGCAGCGAGCCGCTGATGCCCACGATTCCGCCCCAGGTCCTGGTGCCGATCACGGTTCCGAGGTTGTTGGCCTTGAAGCTCCATGGGAAGAGATCTCCGTCGGAGGCGGAATATTTGTTGATCAGCAGCACCTTAGGGCCAGTGTGCGTCCCCTCCGGAATGGTTCCGTTCTGGTTGGAGTTCCTGTACATCGTCATTCTGTAAACCTTTCGCAAAAGCCTCTCGATGACCATCGGGGAGATGTTGCCGCCACCGTTGGCGCGGTCGTCGATGATGAGAGCCTCCTTGTCAAGCTGAGGATAGTACCAACGGGCGAACTCGTTCAAACCTTCAGGTCCCATGTCAGGAATATAGATGTAGCCGACCTTGCCGCCGGACTTTTCCTCAACGGTGCGGATGTTCCTCATCACCCACTCGTAATGTTCGAGAGGATATTCATCAGCTATAGGTTTGACAACGACCTTGCGGCCTCCCTCGGCGGCTGATTTGTTCACCGTCAGTTCCACGAGTTTGCCAGCCTTGCCGACAAGAAGGCTGTAGATGTTGTCAACGCCTTTAAGCGACTGGCCGTCAATGGCTGTGATGAAATCACCCTCGGAGATGTTCATTCCCGGTTCTGTCAACGGGGAGCGGAGTTCGCTTCTGTAAATGGCTCCGGAATAGATGTGGTCGATCTTGAAATAGCCGCTCTTGTCCTTGCTCATCCTGGCTCCGAGAAGTCCCATCGGAATGCGTTCCGGCTTAGGATAATCGCCCGGATTGACGTAGGCGTGGCCGCTGGCGACCTCACCAATCATCCCACCGATCACATAGTTGAGGTCCAGACGGGTCTTGACGTAAGGGAGAAGAGCAGCGTACTTTTCCTTTACCGCCTTCCAGTCGCGTCCGTGCATATTCTCAAGATAGTAGCCGTCGCGGAAAGCTCTCCAGACCTCGTCGAAGATCTGAGGCCACTCCTGGGAGTAGTCAACGGTCGTGTACATGTTGTCAAGATCAACGGCCTCGCCTCCTCCGACTTTCGCTGACGGGAAGTTGACGGCTGTCCATTTGCCCTTGGCGGTCGAGAGAGCCTTCTTGTCTCCCGGACGGTAAATGACCATCCCATCGGAGCACTGCTCTGACTTGCCGGTCTCGAAATCAAACACTTGAGTGCCACGACCATCCCTGTACCAGAGTTTTTTGCCGTCGCTGAAATACGAGCGTGAGCCACTAATCGGGAGCTTGATGGTCCTGTCAATCAGGCCGTCCACGTCAATCTTCACGTCCACGGTTTTCTTGCCGGAAGCCTTGGTGTCCTTCTGGTCTTTCGCGGCCTTGCCGCCTTTGGCCGGCTTCTTGTCGGCCTCGGCAGGGGCGGCGTCTTCCTCTGAGTCCTGAATATTCAAGGACTCGCTGTCAGTCGGAAGCAGAGGAGAAGGAGTTCCGGACGCGAGCATCGTCATGTAGACTCCGCTTCTGTCCGTGTAGGCGAAGTTCCACTCAATCCAGCTGTAGATCGGACGGAAGTCGCGGTCTGAAGTGAATATCAAGTACTTGCCATCGGTCGAGAAAGTTGGTGAGCCGGAATCGTACCATTTCTCCGTGACAGGATATTCCTTGCCGGAAGCGAGGTTATAGACATAAACCACGCTCATTTTGTTCGGTGCCGGGCGGCTGTAGGTAAGCCATTTGCTGTCAGGGGAATATTCAACATCCCTTATCTCTTGCTCAGGGCACTGAAATACCGTTCTGGCGGTCTTGGCGAACGGATCGACCTCGACGATACGGTTCTTGCGGTCAGTGTAAAGGATGTGCTTGCTGTCCGGGCTCCACTGGAGGTTGCGGATGTAAGTGTCGTTATCCTTGGTGATCTGGACAGGCTCACCACCGTCGGCGACATCGTAGAGGTAAACTTCGGTTTCACCGGTTCCGTCACCGATGAACGCTATATACTTGCCGTCCGGGCTCCAGTCGGTGCCGCGTTCGTTCGAGCCAGGGGTCTTGGTGATGTTCCTCGTGATTCCCTTTCCAACTGGCACATCGAAGACTTCACCTCTGGCAGTCACGGCCATCCTCTTTCCGTCAGGAGAAAGGCTGAACGATGAGCGGCCTTTCTTGCCGACATTCATCCTTTCGGCTCTGGCATAGACAAGGTCGGAGCCGAGGGTGATGTGGATCTGTTCGGTGGCCTTCGTGGCTGGATCCAGTTTGTAGAGGTAGCCACCTTTCTCGAACACGATAAGTTTCCCGTTCGTGCTCGGAAACTTCACATCGTAATCATCGAAGGTTGTCACCTTGGTCGTGGCCTTGGTCTTTGTGTTGTAAACGAAAAGGTTCATCGTCATGTCACGGTCGGAGACGAAATAAATCTCGTCGCCGACCCACATCGGGAATATGTCCTGCGCCGGGTTGTCGGTGATCTTCTCGACCTTCTTGCCGTCATAGATCCAGACCTCGTCGGCCATTCCGCCACGGTAATATTTCCACGTCCGGAACTCTCTCATCACCCGGTTGTAGGCAAGTTTCTTTCCGTCAGGCGAATAGGAGCAGAAACCTCCTTCCGGAAGCGGAATCTCCTTCGGCATGCCGCCATTGACAGAAACAGTCCAGAGCTTGCCGGAAAAGCCGTCGCCGGTGCGGTTTCTGAATATAATGTTCTTTCCGTCGGGTGTCCATCCCATCACGATGTTGTTAGGGCCCATCCTGTCACCAAGGTCATCTCGTCCGTTGGTGGCCGTGTAGGTCAGACGTACCGGCTCACCGCCTTTGGACGGGATGATGTAAACCTCGCGGTTGCCGTCATATTCCCCGGTGAAGGCGATCGTCTTGCCGTCCGGCGAATAGTGCGCGAACATCTCGTAGCCGATGTGTGAGGTCAGGCGACGCGCCTCGCCACCGTTGAGTGGGGCTGTGAACAGGTCGCCGGCGTAGGAGAACACAACGTCCGTACCGTTTGTAGCCGGGAATCGGAGTAATCTAGCCTCGGTGGTCGCTGAGCTTGTCGAAGCGACGGTCGGTGTAGCATCCGGTGTGGTGGTCACTTCGACAAGCTCAGTGACCGGGACAAGCTCAGTGACCGGGGAAGGCGCAGCGGTCACTTCGACAGGCGCAGTGACCGGGACAGGCTCAGTGACCAGGGAAGGCGCAGTGACCGGGGAAGGTGCAGCGGTCACTTCGACAGGCTCAGTGACCGCAAAAAGCGCGATCCCTACCCAAAGGAGTGTTAAAAATCTATTCATAACTATCATAAATTATTGTATTTCACGTGTCAGCCAAAGTTTCAGCAGCGGATCCGAAATCGTATATTCTCTGCCGACTTTGGTTATAAGATCCATTTCCAAAAGCTGTTTTGTCGCTGATTGAACCGAACTCGCGGACTTCAATCTATGCTTCTTCACAAATGCGGACGTTGTTAATCCTTTGGCAATCCCCTCTGAATGAATGGCATATAAAAGTTCCTTCTGCTGTTCCGTGATGAACGAAAGTTGTTCTCGAATGCGTCTGGAACTCTCTTCGACAAACCTGTCAGCCATACTGTTCACGAGGTCGATGTCCACAGTACCTCCGGTAGATGTCTCCGCGAACGAATCGTGCATTATCCTTTGCACATAAGCGGTAATTCCCTCGAACGCATCGTATGCCTTGAAAACTCCCCTTTCCGTGACTGTCTTTCCATACCTCGCGAACTGCTCTTGTGCAAACCGGACATAAACACTTCTGTCAATAGGTGCCATACTTAAATTGGTCGCACTCTGGTAGAACGGTCTCTTTGCATCCAGAAATATCTGGTCCATAATGCGCCTCTCGCTGCCGGAAAATATGAAATTAGAGTTGGACGAACGCTGAATATTCGCTCTCAACAACGCCTCCACGCCCTTCTCGCGATACTTCACGACCTGCTGAAACTCATCAATGACGACAATGCAGTGCCTGTCAGCCTTTTCAAGATATTCGAATATTTCCTCTATGGTATATTCCGGAGCCGTGATGTCTCCCAAACGGACGTTGAATGTCGGCATTCCGCTCACCGGATCGAACCCGAAACTTCCTTGAAGCGACCTTAGAGTCGAGGCGAAAGCCTTCATCAACTTGTCACTGTGCCTTGCGACCTTCTTGAATACTCCTGAGCCAAGCTCCATTATCAATTCCCGCAGGCTGGATGTGTGCAGGATGTCAACGAATATCACGAAAAACTCATCTTTCAGCCTCTCGTCATCAAAGCAATGATAAATCAGTTCCGTCTTCCCGACCCTTCTCGGAGAAGTCAGGACAACATTCTCATGATTTAATATGCACCCTGTCAACCGTTTGGTCTCCACATCCCTATCGCAGAAACATTCCGGAGGAATCCTTCCCGCTATAAAGAACGGATTATAGTATTTGTCCATATTAGCTTCCATCAATGGCAAATATAGCAAAAAATTATTCTACTAAAATTATTTTAGCAGAATAATTTTATTGAAATAATATCTTGATAACTATCAGGGTAAAAAAATCAAATGGCAAATTTTGGTAACGTGCAAAATTTGCCATTTGCTTTTTTCTGCCCTTCTGTCAGCGATTAATTCAGAATTTTGGCGATTTCGGTCACTTCGACAGGCTCAGTGACCGGGAACGCGAATTATTCAGTCAGGCCACGGGCACGGAGGAGGGCGCCGGGATCAGGCTGGGCGCCACGGAAGGAGAGGTAGAGGGTCATCGGCTCCTCGCTGCCACCCTTCTCAAGGAAGGTCTGACGGAACTTCAACGCGACCTCAGGATTGTATATTCCTTGCTGCTTGAAGTACTCGAAGGCATCCTTGTCCAGAACCTCGGCCCAGAGATAGCTGTAGTAGCCGGCGCTGTAGCCACTGTTGAAGATGTGGTTGAAATAGGTGGTGCGGTAGCGTGGGATGATCTCGTCGATGAGACCCATCTCCTTGCAGACCTTCTTCTCGAAATCTGCCACATTGGCGGCCTGGTCACCCTCGGAAAGCTTCGCAAGGTCAGCCTCTGTAAGCTCGTGCCACTTCATGTCAAGAATGGAGGCGGCGCAAAGCTCGGAGGTCATGAATCCCTGGTTGAACTTCCCGGCATTGTTGATCTTAGTGACGAGAGAATCCGGAATGACCTCACCGGTCTCGTAATGCTTGGCATATTCAGCGAGAATCTCCGGCTGGAAGGCCCAGTTCTCGTTGAACTGCGAGAATGTCTCGACAAAGTCGCGGGCGACATTCGTGCCGCTGACCGAAGGATAGTGACACTTGGTGAGGAGTCCATGGAGGGCGTGACCGAACTCGTGGAACACAGTCTCGACCTCATCGATGGTGAAGAGAGCAGGAAGCGTCTCAGTCGGAGCGGTCATATTCCCGACATTGATGATGATCGGACGGACGTCATTGCCCTCAGCGTCAACATATTGCTCACGGAAATTCGTCATCCACGCGCCGCCTCTCTTCGAAGCGCGAGGGAAGTAGTCAGTCGTGAATATTCCAAGAAGGCTGCCGTCAGCATCGGTGACCTTGAAGGCCTCGACCGCCGGGTTGTAAAGCGGCACGTCCTTCAGCGGCTCGACATTGATGCCGTAGAGCTTGTGGGCGGCGAAGAAAATGCCGTCGCGGACATTCTCCATCCGGAAATATGGCTTCGTCAGATTCTCGTCCAATGAATATTTCCGCGCGCGTACCCTCTCTGCATAGTAGAACCAGTCCCAAGACTCGATTTTCGAGCCTGCCGCCACCTTACCTGCCTGAATGTCCTCGTCCATAACCTTCTGCATGTCAGCGATCTCCTCCTTGGCCTTGCTGACTGCCGGGCCGATGATCTTGTCAAGGAAAGCGTCCACGGTCGCAGGATCGTGAGCCATCTTGTCGTCAAGCTGGTAGGCTGCGAAGTTGTCGAAACCAAGCAGCTTGGCCTTCTCGGCGCGGAGTTTCAGAATCTCAAGGCAGAGAGCCTTGTTGTCATATTCATTGCCATTGTTGCCCCTTGAGGAATAGGCCTTGAACATCGCCTCGCGGCGGCTTCTGTCCTCGCAGGAGGTCATCTCGGATGTGTAGGATGAGACCGGGATTCCGAATTTCTCCTTGAAGGCATTGTTCTCTGCGAGCAGGTTAGTGCCGAATTTCTGCTGGGCGGCGGCGATCTTCTGATTGATCTCCTTGAGCCTTGCCTGGGCGGCCTCGTCAAGATCCACACCATTGCGGGTGAAACTCTGGTAAAGTTTCTTGAGAACCATCTGCTGCTCTCTTGTAAGTCCGCTCTGGTCAGCATCATGGACGGCCTTGACACGCTCGAAGAACGCCTTGTTCATCGAGATGTTGTCCTCATGCTCGGTCATCAGCGCGGTGGCCTCCTCGACGACCTTGTTCATCTCATCGCTGCCCTCGGTCTCCTGAAGGTTGAAAAGCACGGCGGCTGTCTTGGTCAAAGTCTTGCCGGACAGCTCGTAAGCCGCCACGGTGTTCTCAAATGTCGGTGCCTCCTGATTGTTCAGGATAGCCTCAAGTTCCTTGTTCTGCTCCTCGATTCCGGCCTTGATGGCAGGAATATAGTCGGTAAGTTGAATCTTCTCGAACGGCGGAATGCCGTAAGGTGTGTTCCATTCCTCGAGGAACGGATTGTTCTTTGTCTGTGTGCAGGCTGCCATCATAGCGATCGCTCCAATTGCTAAGACTGTTTTTTTCATCTTAGTGTCAATACTTTAAATTAATAGACTTGTTAATATTCAATATATTCCATAATAAGGTGGATTATGCCACAATCCATTTTTCGACGGTACGGGTCCGGGAGGATATGTTGACTCCGACCTTGACAAGGTTCTTGCCTTCCTCAAGTTTGTAAGGGAGCATATAGCCTTTTTCGTCAATCTGTCTCAAGGCTTCTTCAGCGGAACCGTCAACCTTGAACTCGAAGACATAGACGCAGTTGTCCGTGTAGCAGACGGCATCGGCACGTCCGATGGCGGACTTGACTTCGGTGCGGATGTAGAATCCAAGCAATGAGAAAATCAGATAGATGATTGTCTGATAGTGTTTCTCGGTCTTGTTCTCCAAGTCGTTCGGGATGCCTGCAAGATAAGCCTGAAGTTTCTCCATCGCAAGATCGATGTCCTGCGAATCCATTGCGGCATAGAAATGCGCCACAAATCCGGAGGCGGTTCCGGCCTTGCTCGGATATTCACCGAGAAGTCCTCGGGTGAAGCCGATCTTGACTTCCCTGTTCGGGTAGCCAAGGGTATAGAGCTGCATCCGCTCATCGTAGGACTTGATGGTCAGGTAGCCCGTCTGGTAGAGCATCGGGAGCGAGTTGTCGGAAAGCTCCGGGGACACGTCGAAGTCTGACTGAGGGACGAGCGGGATGTTGTCCAAAGTGGTCTCATCTATCGGATTGCGCCTCAGCCTTTCGACAAGGTAGGTCGGGGTGCCGGAGTCAAACCAGTAGCTACCGAAGCGGCGGTCACTCAGCGCATTAAGCAAACTGAAAGGATTATAAATATCCTCAGACTCATCGCAGAAATGGTAGCCGTCATAGTTATCCTTCAGCAATGCCAAAGCCTCATTGTATGAGACTTTCTGCTTGTCCGCCAATGCCGCCACAGCATCCTGCATACAACTCTCCAATTCAGCCTGTGATATTCCACATACCGCAGAATATTCCGGCATCATCGAAATATTATGAAGATTGTTAAGTTCACTGAATATGCTGAGCTGTGCAAACTTGTTGATTCCTGTGATGAAGACGAACCGCAGATAAGGGTCAAGACTCTTTATCGGGCTGTAGAAGTTCCTCATTATCTGCCTTAAGGACGGAAGCCTGACCTTGTCGTTCATCACATCCAGAAGCGGAGCGTCATATTCATCAATGATCAGTACCGCTGGTTCTCCGGTCCGGGCGAACGCCTCCTTCACCAACGCTTCCAGCCTTGCGTTGACATCAATCTTGTCTATGCTTTGGTTTTTGCCATAGATGTTCTCATATTCAGATAGCTTATAGTCAAGTTGGCGCAGCAGTTGCTCCTCGTTCACGTGTTTGGCTGTGGACATGTCGAAATGAAAGACCGGGTGCCGCTTCCACTCCTTTTTCAACTCTCCTGCCTTGAGTCCCTCAAAAAGTTCTTTTCTTCCTTCGAAGTAACAATGGAATGTCGAGGACAACAGGGATTTGCCGAACCGGCGGGGACGGCTCAGAAAAACATATTGATACTTGTTGGCTAAATCATCTATGTATCCGGTCTTGTCAACATACAGATAATCACCTTCAATGATCTTGTCAAATGTCTGTATCCCAATAGGGAATCTCTTGGATCCAGCTTCCATAATCATAATTCACTTAATTTTCAAAGATAGCGATTTTTCTCCAAGGAGCAAGGTAACAAATTCATATTCATAAAAAAAAAGTCTCCGCACAGTCAATTGCATGCGGAGACTTTAGCATAAAAGAATAATTTGCCGCTTCCTTAATAGAAGCGAGCATGTCACTTTGCCATCTCCACCCCGTCAAGGTCGATGAGGGTGAACTGGGCATTGCCTTGATAGATGGTGAGGATGCCTTTGACATTGATTGGCGTACCGGCGAGGATGGCGGGATCGATCTGGGTGTCGGCGAAACGGGAGTAGCCGCTGGTGCGGATCTGGACATCCTTGCCGCCCATTTTGAAGTACTGGCTCACTGAATATGCTGTCGCATTGTTCAGCAATGTCTGCTTGAGTTCAGGAACGGTCCTGCCTGTGTTTGTGGCACCGGAATCGAACACACCGGAATTAAGGTAATTCTTGAATCCCTCTTTGGACATGGCCCACGTCGTGACGCCCCAAGACTTGTCAGAGAAGAAAATCCTGTTGTCGTTGTCCTTCTTGTTCTTGTACTGATCCACATAGACAAGGCAGAAGATCTCGTTGCCGTAGGTCAGCCCGTCAAGCTCGACATAGCAGCCAAGGTTCTCCTCCTTCTGAAGATCCGCGGCGGCGACTTTCTTTGGCTGGAGCGGAGTGTCAATCTCCCCTCTGAATATGTGAGTGTCAATCAAATACTGGACCTCGATGTAGGAGGTTTCATATTCACCGGTAGGATCGGCATAGCCCAACTGGATCATTCCGTTGTAGGCGCCGAGCGTGAGGCCGCTGCATTTTACATAAACCCACTGGCCGAGCTTGTAGTCGTTGTAAAGGGCGTTCTTGCCGAGCTTCAACTCGATTCCTCCTGTGTCGTCCTGAATGTAAAGGCTCTTGTAGATGTTGCCGCTTCGGTCATCAGATACGACCTGCCCGCCGATAACGATATCCTTGTCGATCTTTACAGGTGCGGTCTTGTACAAGGCCTTGAGCTGGGCGATGGTCATATTCTTAGTCAACGTCACAGGCTCATAGACATCAGCCTTGCCGTAGTCCGTGGTAAAGACCTGATCCCACTCCTCGCATGAAGCGAGAGCGAATATGGCGGCGATCAGCGCGAAATATATTCTTTTCATACCTTAGAATCTGAAATAAATGTTCAACATGTAGTTGATTCCGCTCATGTAGAAGTACTTGGAATCGAACCTGTAGAATCTCTCCTTGCTGACGGTGTTGTCCACAAGGCGGGTCTGCTCGTAGCCTCCGGTGCGCACATCCTTGTTGTTCAGGAGGTTCTTGACCTGAAGCGAGAATCCAAGCTGGTACTTTCTCTGAATATACCAGGACTTGCCGACGCTTGCGTTGACAAGCATGAAGTTCTTGAACTTCTCCTGTGCGGCCATATATTCAATCTCCTGGGCGGTGACGGTGTTGTCCGGTCCGGCGGTGGCCATGTCTGTCCTGTAGAGCGGGTTCATGTCAAGGTAGGAGTTCCCGAAGAAATCCACATCGGCGTCGATGAACCAGTAGTTCTTGTTCCATGCGAGACCGAGGCTGGACGCAAGCTGCGGAGTGCTCGGCACATAGTGCTGCACGGTCTTTCCGTCAGCGGTCGGGTGGCTCTTCCAGTAAGGGATTATCACACCGTAGGTTCCGGCGACATATTCAGCGCTGTTGTCGTAGGTCTGGTACATCGTCGGGTTGGAGGTGTAGATGTATTTGCCGTAGGAGAGGACTCCCTGAACGGAAAGGTTCGGGACAGGGGTCGGCACCTTGAAGCCGAGCTCGACTCCGATGTGGCGCTCGTCTATTCCCGACATCGCGAAGTTGGTGAACGAGTTCTGCGAGTCATCGTAGAAGCTCATCACGTCGGTCTGGTCCTTGATGTTCGTGTAGAATCCGGTGATGCGGAAATCGTAGCCAGAGTTGCGGTAGGCGTAGTTGATGTCCGCAGTCAAGGTCTTGATTGTCTTGAGGTCAGGCATGATGGTGTTCCTCGTCCTCGGGGAGATGAACGCCTGATTGAATGTCGGAGCCTCGGTGATGTAGGCGGCGTCGGCGTAGATTCTGTGGCCTCCGCGGATGAAATAGCTGAGGTTGATCTTGCCGGAACCCGTGAGGAAGTCCTTCTTGTCGGACTCACCCTTCGAGGTGATCGGCTTTCCGTCGATCTGGTCGTACTTCGTGATGACATTTCCGTTGTAGGTGAACGGATTGCCGTTCTCGTCAAGTCCAGGGAAAAGACCCTTTCTCAAAAGACCTTCCCTCCAGAATTTTGAATATCCCAACCTTCCGGCCACCGTGGCTTCCAGCCCACCGAACGTGAAACGTCCTGAGGCCCAGGCCTCGGCGCGGCGTACGTGGGCGTAGTAGTCGTAGCCGTACTTGTCGCCTTCCTTGAGGGTCTGGGCGGAGCCATTCTTGAAGAAGTAATCCAAGTCGTTCTGAATCATCGTCGGATAGGCGGCGAAATCCCTCTCGGCGAACTGGTCGATGTTGACGTAGTAGTCTCCGCCGAGGAGGTCGTCAAGAACCTTGTAGTACTCCGTGCGGTTCCACTTGTAGGAGAGTCCACCGTTGATTGTCAGGAACTTGACTGGGTTCCACTTGCCGTTGAGGGCAAAGTTAAGGTCGTTCTGATCCACACGTCTCTCCTCGATCACGTACTTGGAGCGGTTGCCCGCATCCGTGGCGTTGAGGGAGTTGACGGCATAGAGACGGTCCCAGTTTAGATGGGTGGTTGATGGGCTGTCCGACTCCCAAGCTTCCTTGGCCCAGGCGTATTTCGCGAAGTTCCGACGGTTGTAGTCAGTGTTCTCCATGTAGAAATAGCTCGGAAGGTTCCTGTAGTAGTCAGGGCGCGGGTCCGGGGCGTCGTACCAGTCGAGAGCCGTGTAACCGTTCTTTCCGAACCTGTAAAGCACTGTGGCCGAGGCAGCGAACTTCTGGGACTCCGGAGTGAAGTCGTACTTGAGTATCGCTATAGGCTCGTGGGTCTTGCGGACACGGGCGTTGCGCACCTTGCCGTTGTAGTAGCCCCAGTTGGAGTTGTACATGTTGTCGCCTGTCAGGTCATAGACCTCCTGAGTGGAACCGTTCTGCGCTCCGCGCTCTCCTGGGGCTGCCATGAATGTGAAGCCAAGCTTGTGCTCTTCATTGAATTTCTTCTCGACGGCTCCGTAGTAGCCGAACGAACGGTAGAAAACGCCTTTGATCCAGTCGTTTCCGCCAAGTCTCGCAGAGGCGCTGAAGGCGTAGGACCAGCCGTTGTCAAGCTGGCCGGAAGCGTAGGTGAGCATCAGACGAAGTCTGTACAAGGCACTGTTTGTCAGCACGCTTCCCCTCCAGCCAGTGCGGATCGAAGAAGCCATCGGCATGATGTTCGTGAGGCCGTTGTAGCCACCGAATCCGAAGTCGGAGACCTCAGCTCCGTTCACAGACTCTTTGCTTCTTGTGGCCTCGTTCAAGCCGCTCCACAGGGAGTACGGAGTGTAGCCGGTGATGGCGTCGTTCATCCTCACGCCAGCGAGGTAAACATCCTGGGACTCACTGGAATATCCACGGACACGGAATCGTACGGAACTGAAATTGTACCCAGCCATATTGTTGAACACGTCGTTCTGGCCGAAGAGTATGGTAGGGCTGTCGGAATAGCCGGAGTCGTCCATGTCGAACTCGGAGAAACTGGCGTCGTCCACCTCGGCGACCTTCGCCACAGGGGTGAGGGAGAGCGTGAACATATTCTTGACATAGCCGTCGTTGACGGTCACGTTGACTCTGGACTGGAGGTAGTCCGGGCTTTCGATGACAAGGTCGTACATTCCGTCTTTCAGGTTGCCGATCTGGAATGTTCCGTCCTGGGCGGCTTTCACACGGGCGACTTCCTTTCCTTCTGAATATAGGATAAGGTCCGCACCCTCAATGGTCGCCTTGCTCAAACGGCTGACGACCGTACCTTTCACACCACCGGTGTAGTTCTGGGCCGACATGGTCAGAGCCAGGAACAGGGCCGAGGCGGCAAGGAATATTTTTTTGTTCATAAATATTGAATATTAACTATTTATCTTTTTAGTAGGTCACTTCGACAGGCTCAGTGACCGCTTCTCGGTCGCTTCGACAAGTCACTTCGGCAGGCTCAGTGGCCGCTTCTCGGTCGATTCGACAGGTCACTTCGGCAGGCTCAGTGACCGAAGCTTTGCGGTCTCTGCACCTTCGGTCGCTGAGCTTGTCGAAGCGACTGAAGGTGTTACTTGTTACTAACAACAATATAGGTCGGATAATGGTCGCTGTAGCCACCGACATAAGAACCGGAGGAATATGTCCTGAACGGAGTCCCCTTGTACTGTCCGGTCTGCTGGATCATGAACGGCTGGTTGAAGACACGTCCGTAGTACTTCCCTTTCACAATCGGAACGATGCGGAGCGATCCCTTAGGCGCGTTCACCAGCGCCTCGTTCGCCATGATGATGTCGTAGATGTTCCAGTCCCCACGGTAGGCCAAAGACCCATAGCCGGCCTTCAGCATTGATGTGAACGGAGAGAAGAAGTCCATTTTGCCGACCTCGGAGACATTCTCCTTGCCGTGCAGATAAACTGTCATGCTCTCGTCCGTCGGGTTGTCGTTCATGTCGCCCATCGCCACGATCTTGATTCCGGGATATTCATTCATCAGCTTGACGGAGTTCTCGTAGATAATCTCCGCTCCACGGCTTCTCAGGTCGCTGCCTTTGCCTCCGATTCTGGAAGGAAGGTGCGCCACAAAGAACGCGAACATCTCGCCCTTGATTTCACCGCGGACCATCAGGATGTCACGGGTGCGGAAATTCTTCTGCGAATCCTTGTCCATGTCGAACTTGATGTCCTTGCTGTTGAAATCGTACGGAATGGACTTGCTCTCAATCAGTTTGAACTGTTCCGGCCTGTAAAGCAGGGCCACGTCCACGCCTCGTCTGTCCGGGCCGTCATAGTGCACAATCTGATAATTGGCGTCGGCAATCTCCTTCTGGCTGACAAGGTCCTCAAGCACGTGACGGTTCTCCACCTCGCTGAGGCCGAGGATCGTGTGGTAAGCCTTGTTCTCTTCCGCCATGGCCTTGATGACGGTCGCGATGTTGTGGAGTTTGCGGTTGTAGCGGGCGTCAGTCCAACGGTTGGATCCATCGGGGAGATATTCATAGTCATTCTTGCCCTCGTCGTGGTAGGTGTCGAAGAGGTTCTCGACATTGTAGAAGCCTATGACATAGCCTCTTGCGCCCTTGCCATCTTTGGCGCACGCCGTGGCGGCGACGACGAGGAGCAGAAGAGCCGAGTAAAGTAATTTTCTTAAACGCATATTAGTTTTGTATTATATTCTCTGGAGTTTACCACCACCAGGAAATGTCAGCAGGATTTTCCGCCTCTACCTTGGCCGCCACATCCTCACCTACTTTGGCAGGCAGGTTCACGAAGAAATCGATGTTCAATTTCTTTTCAAGGTCATCCACGGACATTGAATATGAAGAGTTTATGTTTTTTGAGCTGTAAACCTTGTGATCCAGCCAGACAGCGCAGGCCGAATAGCCGGAGTAGCCTATCGTGGAGTTCTTCATGTAGCGGAGCACGACCTTGTAGTAGGCGGTCGGCACGGTCACTTTCTTGCCATTGTTGTCAAGGGCGTACTTGACGGTCTCACCGTCCTTGTAGTCTATGACACAACCCGTCACGACATAGAGCGTGTCGGAGCTGTTGGCCCAGGAACGGACCTTACCTTCGAGGTTCGCCCAGATTCCTCCGTTAAATCCGTTGAGTTGAGGGGTCATGTTCGTCCCGTAGAAGGTCATCGCATTAGGATTCTGTGGATCTGAGCTTATGTTTGGCCTGTCCGCAGACGGGAGCTGATGTCCTCTGTCATACCTCCCGCTATTCCCGACAGAATACCCATGAAAATGCAAGACAGGTTGTTTATCCTCATCAAGCAAAGGATCCAGACCCCAGGCCTCCGATCTTGAGCCAGATCCTACATTCCATCTGCTGAGTGGATATGCTATCCACGGAGCGACCAGATTGCCATAATCCCAAATAAATGAGTAGTTTCGTGTCTTTACAGAACCGATTGTCATCGAATGGGTAAATGCATCCGCATCGTCTGGAATCGCAGGGAGCTCCATCCATCCGGTCTTCGGTGAGAGATTGCCCCCAGAAGAAGATGAAGCCTGACCATTTTGTGTCAGAACAACTGAATCCTCACCAGCCTCAGAAGTCACGATGATTGTGGCCGCACGACCTTCGTCAGAGTTGTTCGGAGACACTTTCATCACCACATTGCAGTCGCCATCGCCGGAGGTCCGGTCAAATGTTACCCACCCAACTTCACTACCATATTCAGAAACAACGGACAGTTTCCAAGAGATGTCCGACTTCACATAGAGGAATTGAGAGCCGCCTACCGCCTCCACCGTCGGGTTTCCAAGCTCAATTGTAGGAGGATTCGGTTTGACCTCTTCCGAGGGATCGCATGACATAACCGCCAAGGCAGCAAGGCAGCACAGGCCAACGAGCATTGTAATATGTCTCAACGCAATTTTCACAAACGAAATTATTTAAGAGAACAAAAGGGCTGCCCGTGCTTGCGGGCATCCCTTTCATTGTTTGTTATCAATTCATCATTTATTTTTCAGCCTGAATGCCAAAGAGAATGACTCTACAGTCCGTACCTTTGACTGACTTAACGGTGATCGTCATGTCAGCAGGAAGAGGGTTCCCACCATTGAGGGCAGCGATGTCGATCGTTTTTTGAGAATCCGTTGTGACATCGTTGATCGTGTATGGTTCTTTGTTCGAACATCCAGGGTTAGCCTTCAAGCTTATGGCATCACCTATAGCGACTCCATTAAATTCTGCAGCGACACTTGCAGTCTTGCCTTTCCAGGCCAGACCATAGAAAGAGATTTTCTTTGTCCCAGCAGGAATCACAAGTGTAGCGGACCCGATCTTACTACTTGCACCAAGTTTTAAGACAGGAACGTCCTTGACACCGTTAATGGTAGCTTTCTCTGAATATGACTTATTATTTTCATCTGCCGTCCAAGTGACATTGCTTGAGTAATCATCAGTAGCGCCTACTGCCTTATGGGTGAGCGTGACCGTGTAAGACTTGGTAGCCACATCAGCGGTTGTGGACACTGTCAATTTGACAATCTTGTCCTCGCTTGCTGTGTTGGCGGCAAACTTCACTGTCACCGTGGCGTCAGCATCTCCTGAAGCTGGTTCCACTGTATAGGCTGAATTATCTGAGGTTACAGTCCATGCTACATTGGCCTTGACATTGAATGTGGCGGAAGTCTCCTCTGCCTTTGCGGATATGGATGTCGAGCTTACGGAGAATTTCAGGCCAGAGTCACCCTTGCCGTTGATGGAGATGACAGAACTGCCGGAATTAACCTCCGGGGTCTTGCCATTATACATTATCAGTTTGCCAAGAACGACAATCTCATCACCAACTTTCAGTTGATCAGCGGAAGTGAACTTTTCCCCTCCGAAATAATAGCCACGGAAAACCATGAACTCATTAGTGGAGGTGCCGTCATCGGAGATGTAGTAAGTGTAATTACCATAGTCCGCTGCAAATTCACCCAGTTTGGAAATCTTTCCTTTCACATAGACTTTGTCTTCTGGAATATTTCCTGAATGAATGATGTTCAATGACTTGGCCACATTGTAAGGTGATGCCTCGGTGCCTTCGCCGGAAGCGTTCGGAAGATCCACCCAAGAACTGCTTGTCTTGAACCTTTCTCCAGTCAGCCCGGCGTAATCGTTGGCATCGCTGAATATCAACTGGATTGTGTTATCGTAAATCGCAGCTATGCCCTTGATGGCTCCAGAGCCTTGAGGAACCACATCAGACTTGAAAGAGGAGTATTTGCTGGATCTTACCTCAAAGATGTTGCCGTCCTTGTCCACAAAGTTGATGCTGCTGTGCTGATCATTCTGAACCCATGTCTTGGACAGGTCGGAATCCAGAACCTGAACACCACTCAACTCAACATACTGACTTTCGTACTTGTTGGCAAGGAAGTCCTTGATGTCAACAGTCTTGGCAACAATCTCATTGTCAGAACCCAACAGAGTAACCTTGTCCGGCGACAGACCGTTAATCTGCTTAAGGCCTTTGTATTCGGAGATTTTCTGACCGGAAAGATCCGCCGCGACTTTGTCACCACGAGCGAACTTGCTGTCAGAACTCAAATACAATTCTATACCTGCCGTCTCGTCTTGAAGGACAACTATCTTCTTGGAGGTGAAGTTGTTCAGACTTGGATTGGAGATCACAACGCCGCTGATAACGGTACCAGCCGCCAACTCCGTGTCCAGACCCTTTGCCAGGACATCGCTGATTGAGGTATAATTAACTTCCTTTCCTTTCTGGTTGACGGTCAATGTTCCGTCAACAAGTCCGCAGGTAAAGGTCACCTTACCGGTACGTGAGGATCCTTCCACTCCGTTCACAAGATTCTCCAGGACAGTCACATTAATCGTGACGGCTTCCGAGGAAGCCTCGCCGTGATCAGGAGACACAGCCACCCATTTGCAGTCCTCAGGAATTTGTACGGTCCAATCTCTGGTGGCCGTCAACTTAACGGTCTCGGAGCCACCTTTCACGTCCACCTCGATTTCGGACGGTTCCACCGTAATCTGGGGTGCGCCGAGATCATCATCTTTCTTGTCATCATCGCATGCTGTCGTGGCGAACGAGAGGGCCGCGAGGGACATGATAAAACTCAAAAATCTACTTGCTTTCATATCAATTTTGTTTAAGTATGTGTTTAATAACAGTTCCACAAAACATTTTTGCCGCTTGAAGGTCGCAGTCTTAGTCACTTCGGCAGGCTGCGTCACTTCGACAGGCTCAGTGACCGGTGGGCTCGTCCCTGGTCCGGCACTTCGGTGGGCACGGTCACTTCGGCAGGCTCAGTGACCGGGACTGGCTCAGTGACCGGGTGCGGCAGGCTCAGGGGCCAGGCTTTCTCCCCGCAAAATCTTTGCCTATCATGCAGTCCGCTAAGTTACGACTAAATATTCAATAAAAAAACACATTGACAGAGAGACCTTCTACGGGAGACCATCTTCGTGATTCAGAAATAAAAGAATAGGCATTATTTAGAAATTGTTTTTGATTTTCAGAATAATATGTTTACATTTGCAATGCGTCTAGGAGGAGTCGCCAAGCGTCTCAATCATAGGCTACGGCCTTGATACTAGTCGCTTTTTTTGTACCTTGAAGTCTCGGACAGTATGGTTTACTTTTGTTATGTTGATGAATCTGGAACGCCTCAGATTCCTGGGAACACATCACACTACATCCTATGCGGCATTTCTATTCCGGTCAAAGATTGGAAGAAATGCGACAGTACCATCAACAAAATTAAGGCTAAGTACGGATTGTCCGACTCGGAGATCCATACAGGATGGATTATGCGTTCATATCTGGAGCAAACCAGAATTCCCGAATTTGACACAATGAGTTTCGCAGATCGTCGCAGCGAGGTAATCAAGCAACGTAAGGCAGAAATATTTAAAGTTAAGAAGGCCAACAACTCAAAAGCACTCAAGCAGCTCAAAAAGAATTATAAGCAGACGGATGCTTATATCCATTTGACCTATGCGGAGCGCTTTGCATTCATCAGAGAGATTGCAGATCAGGTTGGCTCTTGGAGGCACGCCAGAATCTTTGCAGAATGTATCGACAAGGTTTTCTTTGATCCTGCCAAATCCAAACTATCAACAGAGGATCAAGCTTTCGAACAAGTCATCTCGCGTTTTGAGCACTACATGAATAATGTCTCTCACTCTGAAGACCAGACTTACGGTCTGCTGATTCACGACAACAACGAGACTGTTTCAAAGAAGCATACCGAACTGATGAAGCGTTTTCATAAGCAGGGAACACTGTGGACATCAATAAAGCACATCATCGAAACACCGCTCTATGTAAATTCAGAGCTCACTGGGATGGTTCAGATTGCTGACCTTTGCGCTTTTGCTTTGAGGCGATTCTTTGAGAATCAGGAAACGGACATTTTTTATAGGATTATGCCGCGCTTCGATTCACATAGAGGAAAGATGGTCGGTGTTCGCCATTTCACAGAACCGACGTGCCAGTGCGAAATATGTCGTGGCCGCGTCTAAGCAGACCATCTTTCTTATTTTCGTCATCCGATGAAAAATCGTTGATTTTGTTCTGGAATCAAGGAGTCGCTTAACCCTAAACACGTAAATTTCATGAAAATTTTTCTTGACAACAATAGCCACGGCTTTGAAACTCCCGGCAAACGCAGTCCCTACGGACTTTTCCGGATCGCAGAAAATCATCTTAAGATGTCTGTCCATAAATCAAATGCTTTGTCTCGTCAAGTTCTTCTTTGAAGTACGGATTCCGGATCGCATTATATTCAATCAGGTCAACATCGCGGTGCAGAAGGTCCTCCAATGCGAATTTGAAGTCAAAATAGTTGTCTCCATATTCCAGCAGGGGCAACGAGTCGCGGTCAAAAATGACGGTAAAGTCAACGTCGCTGTCCTTGTTGAATTTGTCCGTCAAGGCCGAGCCGAAGACATACAGAGCCACAACCTTGTGCTTTTCACACAAGGTGATGATCTGAGCCATATTCCGTTCAATCAACTTCATACTGCACAAATAAATTTCCTTTGAATTAAGTCAATCTTAAAGACGGTCGGTCACTTCGGCAGGCTCTGTGACCGGTTTCGGCTTTGCTTATCACTTCGGCGGGCTCCGTCACTTCGACAGGCTCAGTGACCGGTGGGCTCGTCCCTGGTCCGGCACTTCGGCGGGAACGGTCACTTCGGCAGGCTCAGTGACCGGGACTGGCTCAGTGACCGGGTGCGGCAGGCTCAGGGGCCGGGCTTTCTCCCCCGCAAAATCTTTGCCTGTCAAGCGGTCTGCTAAGTTACGACTAAATATTCAATTATAAAATATGTCCGGACAGCCACTTGGCGAAGAAGCGGTCGGACACAAGATAGCCTTGTGGTGTTTTAGCGACTAATTGTTTGTCGACAAGGGACTTCAATGCGGATTTTACACTGCTGACAGCGGGAAGGTTATAGATCCTGATAAATTTTTGTCCCAATGGTGAAGAAACCAGACGCTCCTTGGCGATCGCTGTCAGAAGACGCTGCTGGTTTTCGGTGAGCCAAGCGCAATAATTCTGATAGGCAGTGGATTGATCCTCAATTATCTCACGCACGACATCGTCAACCAATCGCTTGTCTATCACATCCTTGGAACGTTCATAAATACCATGAAGAATCGCCTGGACATACCATGTGACCTTATCAGAAATGTCGTATATGTAGGCAAAGGTGTCCTCGTCCATAACCCTTGACTGTCCTTCGAAGAAGCGGTTGGCGAAACCAAGGTACTTTTCCTTGTCTATGCATGAGAGCGTCATCATGGAAGAGCTCTGGAAGAACGGACGGTTTGCGGAAAGAAACATCTCCTCCATCATGTGTTGCTGGCTGCCGGAAAACACAAAATACACGTTTGGCAAGAATTGAATATACGAACGTATAAGAGCCTCGACTCCGGATTCGGGGAAATTCAGTATCTGCTGAAACTCGTCTATGGCGATGTAGCACCTCTTTCCAGACTGTCCAAGATATTCGAATATCTGCTTCAAGGTCTCGCGTCCTTCAGAAGGCCGAATGTCAAGAGAAAAAGTAGGTAGGCCCGTCACTTCATCTATCGTGAGGGTTGGCCTCCACTTGCTGAAAAACTCTTGGACACGACGCATGGCAGCCTGTGAGACAGAATCCAACTTTCCGATGATCTCACTTCCCAACATCCCGACCATCTGATCCAGATTCTTTGCAGGATAGATGTCCAGATAGAAACACCTGACTTCCTTGTCCTGCTTCTCCATCTTGGCGAACACGTGCTTGACGAGTCCGGTCTTCCCCATTCGTCGTGGGGCTACGAGAGTGACATTACGTTCATTATGAAGGGCAGAGAGCATTTTTTCCGTCTCCGCCTCACGGTCGCAGAAATATTCAGGGCCTTTGTAACCATAGATGACAAAAGGGTTGTTCAGTGTAGCCATATTCATTACTGCGTAATTTTCGTTGCGTAATTTTCGTTGCGTAATTTTCGCTACGCAATTTACGTAATAATATTCAGACTTCCAAAAACAGCCTTGAATTCGTGAGCGGAAATGACCCTGTCACGCACAAGAGGCCACAAAAGAACACTTCGTGCGTCCAATGGTACCATTTACGCACGGTGGCTGTCATGCGGTGAATTCGTGCGTCCAATGGTTCTATTTACGCACAGCAGTCATCACGCAACGACTTCGTGCGTCAGAACGCACCATTTACGCACGGTGTTAGAGATCGAGGTCGAGCTCGACGGGGCAGTGGTCGGAGCCGAGGATTTCGGAATGGATTTCGGTGGAGGCGATCCGGTCCTTGAGGGAGTCGGAGACGAGGAAGTAGTCGAGGCGCCATCCGACATTCTTCTCGCGGGCGTGGAAGCGGTAGGACCACCAGGAATATTTCACCTCGTCCGGGTGCTGGAACCGCCATGAGTCTGTGAAGCCTGAGCCCAGAAGAGTCGAGAACTTGCCGCGTTCCTCGTCGGTAAAGCCGGCATTGCGGCGGTTCGTGTCCGGATTCTTGATGTCTATCTCATTGTGGGCCACGTTCATGTCGCCGCAGACCACGACTCCTTTGCGGGCTGCGAGGCCGGCGAGATATTCCCGGAAATCATCCTCCCAACGCATCCTGTAGTCCAGTCTTCGGAGACCGTCCTGCGAATTCGGGACATAGACGCAGACGAGGTAGAACTGAGGCATCTCCAGCGTGATGACGCGTCCCTCGTGGTCATGTTCCTCAATCCCAAGCCCGTACGTCACCGACAGTGGGGTGTGTCTTGAATATATCGCCGTGCCTGAGTAGCCTTTCTTCTCGGCCGAGTTCCAGTACGAGGTGTAGCCAAGGAACTCAAGGTCTAACTGCCCCGGCTGCATCTTGGTCTCCTGAAGACAGAAAAAGTCAGCGTCCAACTTCGCGAACACCTCGTCAAAGCCTTTCCCGGCGCAGGCCCGAAGGCCGTTCACGTTCCAACTTATGAATTTCATATCAACCCAAATTATCGAACAAACATTTTTCCGGTAAAGATACCGACAATTAACGTGGATTCTAACTATCTATTATTGAATATATTCGTAAACCCTGCCGGTCATATTCAGAGGGCAGCGTTTTGTAATTTCTTGATACTCAACAAGTCACATCCCACATCAAATTCCACCGCTCAACGGATCCGCAGCCGAAAACCGTTTCTGACCGGCTTACGGGACATCACGAAATGCAGTTTAGCTCCGTCCTTGATGTCGGAATAACGGATGACGGGAGTGTCGAGGCGCTTGCCGTTGAGGTAGGCGGCCTTCACATAGACAGCATCTTTGCTCCAGCCTTCCGTGGTCATCTCCAGCGTGCCTCCGTCCGAAAGTTTGACTTTCAGTCCCTTGACGCACGGAGAGCCGATGTAATATTCATCAGACCCCGGGCAGAACGGGTAGAATCCAAGGCAATTGAATATGTACCAGGCGGACATCTGGCCGCAGTCGTCGTTGCCGCTCAGCGAGCCCGGCTCGTTGCCGTAGAAGTTGTCGGCCACGTAACGTACCCATTTCTGGCACTTCCATGGCTGGCCGAACCAGTCGTAGAGGTAGGTGACGTGGTGGCAAGGCTCGTTGCCGTGCCAGTAGCCACCGATGCGTCCCCAGATGTCGTGCGCTCCGGGAATATCCTCGGGCAGTTCGATGGTGAAGAGGCTGTCCAGACGGTTCAGAAGCAGATCCCTGCCCGCCCTCTCGACATAGCCTCCGAAATCGTGCGGCACCGTCCACGTGTACTGCATCGTGAATCCTTCAGTGATGTCACCCCAGCCGTGGACAGAGTTCGGCCCCTGATAGGCGATCGGGGCGAACGGATCGCGCCAGTTGCCCTTGGAGTCCTTTCCGCGCATGTAACCGGTCTCCGGATCGATGAGATTCCGGTAGTTCATCGAGCGGTTCAGGAAGAACTCGTAGTCCTCCTCGTGGCCGAGAAGCTTGGCCGCCTGAGCTATGCACCAATCGTCGTAGGCATATTCAAGAGTCTTTGAGACAGATTCCTTTTCCTTGTCGAACGGCACGTAGCCGAGGGCGGTATATTCAGGGATGCAGTCGTAGTGGGGGTTCGTGGCGGTGGTCTTCATCGCTTGGAACGCTCGCTCGTAGTCGAAGCCCTGCACGCCCTTGAGCATCATGTCGGCCAGCACCGCGCAGGCGTGGTAGCCGATCATGCACCAGGTCTCGCCACCGTAAAACGACCAGATCGGAAGCATCTTCTCCGTGCTCTTATCAAAATGCGCGAGCATCGAGTTGGCGATGTCGGCTTGAAGCGGCTTGTTGACAAGGTTGAGGAGCGGGTGGAAAGCTCTGTAAGTGTCCCAAAGTGAGAACGTCGTGACGTTTGTGAAGCCATCGGCCTTCCCGATCGACCCATCGTGCTCGCGGAAACGTCCGTCAGCGTCCTCGAAGAGGAACGGATGCAGGGCAGTGCGATAGACACTTGTGTAGAAAGTCTCCCTCAGAACCTTGTCATCGGAGTCCAATTCGTACTTGCCGAGTTCCTTTTCCCAAAGATCCTCGGCCTCGGTTCTCACAGTGGCGAAGTCCTTGCCATCCAGTTCCTTAAGGTTGTTCAGAGCACCGTCAGTCCCGACAGCGGACACAGCGACATTCACGAATATGCTCTCGTCCTCTCCGGTCTTGAACCTCGCTACGGCATTCAGTTTCTGTCCCCATGCCTCAAGCGAGCTGCGGAAACGCTTGGTGTTGTAGATGACAGGCTCCCCGTTCTGGAATATGTTGAACTCCTCGATCGGCCTTGAAAATCTGGCTACGAAATAGACGTAACGTCCAGGGTTCCATCCGTTCACGATCTTGCTTCCGATGATCGTGCGCTCGTCCAGTTGACGAACCGTTGACCAGAGGCAATCCCATTTGAGGGTGTGGTCGAGGTCGATCATCACGAAAGAACTGTCTGACTGCGGGAATGTGAACTTGAATATTCCGCTCCGCTGGGCGGCGGTCATTTCGGCCTTGACCCCGTAGTCCTTAAGGATGACTCCGTAGTAGCCCGGCTTGCCCCATTCCTGAGAGTGGTCGTACTTGGACGGTTCCATTTTGGATCCGGTTCCCGGCAGGAAAAGGAAGTCTCCCATGTCAGGGATCCCCGTTCCACTGAGATGCGTCAGACTGAAGCCTTGGATGAACGGCTTGGAGTACTTGTACCCCGCAGCGCAGTCATAGTCCTTGTCGTCACAGTCCGGACTGATCTGAATTCCCCCGAACGGCACCTGAGGCCCCGGATACACGTTTCCGAACCCGTCAGTTCCCACGAAGACGTTCACGTCATCGATAAGCCGTCCTTTGCAGGATGATTTTTGTCGGACCACGATTGGTGAGCCGTACCGAACCTCGGTTGGTGAGCTTTGTCGAACCACGGTTGGTGAGCTTTGCCGAACCACGGTCCCTTCGACAAGCTCAGGGACCGAGCTGGAGCTCATAGCACACAGTAAACTGATTCCTTCGGCAGGCTCAGTGACCTCCCTACCGCGGTCGCTGAGCTTGTCGAAGCGCCCGCCTGCGACACTTAATCCCGAAAACCCGCACAGCACCGCCATGCACAATAACATTCTACGGATATACATGATAAATCATCAATTTCAATTCGCAGGTAAAGATACCGAATATTTCCGTAAATCCGGCTCAAGAAGATGATGAAGAAGCTTTGGAGGAGGCTCTGCTCTGAACGAGCAAACGGCGCGATTGTTTCCCATGCGGCTGGCAATCACATCAATCGGTGTCCCTGCCTCGAAACGTTTTCTTGCGATTGAGAGTCTTGTCTCCTCGCGGTCTTGTCCTTGACGGCAAGTCCGGTCACCTTGAAAAGAAATATATTGTCAAAGAACTGGTTCACCAGAAAGGTCTTTCCCACACTCCGTCTTCGATAGACGACCACAAACTCCGCCTTCCCGGAATCATGCTTACCGGCCATCTGATCCATTGTGCAGACCACGGGCACAGGAAGATGGGATGTAGAGGGCTGAGAGGCATATTGATGTGGCTGACCCACACTTTCGGATGTGGGGTTGAGCACATTGAGCAGCCTCTGAACATGCCCAGAAGCACATCTTCGTGCACGTGGTTTGTAAAAAGGTGACTGAGAAGCTGTTTTGAATTGTTTGAAATGTTCTTTGAGGTGAAAAAAAAAACTTCAAACAAACAATTCAAAACAGCTTCTGATATTTGCCTAAACACATACTTTGGGCTTGACCCGTTATTTTTAATGATTACTTAAGTAATTATGCCAAAAATGAAAGGAAAGGCGAATGAAAAAACTTGTATCTTTGCTTGAATATATTAAAACCACAAAAGACGAATGAAGAAATTTCTGCTTGCCGTCGCCTGCTGCGCGATGACACTTCTCGCCCAGGCGAACCCTGCTCACAAAGTGAAGATCAATGATGGCCTTACGGTCAGCGTGGAGGCTTGTTCCGAAAGCATATTCAGGATCAAGGTGTCCCCGAGAAAGGATTTTTCCGAATCATTGATGGAGCGCTACGAACTCATCAAGACTGACTGGAGCGAGGTGAACACCAGCGTCTCCGACAAGGGAGGGGTCTGGACTCTGAAGACTCCTGAATATTCATTGGCCATCAACAAGAAGAGCGGTGTGATGACCGTGAAGGACGCAAAGGGTGGAAGCGTGATCCGCGAGGTGAGGTTCCTGCCTGAGAAAGAGGGGCTTTGCGGTGAGATGAGGTCTTTCATCAACGAGAAATACGCCGACCTGAAAGTCGCCGACAACGGTGGCGGCATCATCGGGGACGACAATGGCAAATTCGGAGAAGTGGACAAGCACGAGATCCCGGCAGCCGACGCGGTGAGCATCCTCAGCATCAGCATGGAGAACGGAGAGCGGTTCTACGGCGGTGGAAGCACCAGCCGCGACCACATCCAGCACAGAGGCGAGTTCCTCAGGATGTGGACGACCTACCAGCAGACGGAGATCCCGATGCCGTTCATGATGAGCTCGCGCGGTTGGGGAATCTACAACAACTCGACCCGCAAGAGCTTCTTCGACATCGGCAACCGTCAGAAGACCAAGTTCAACATAATCAACACCTTCGATGAGGCGG
This sequence comes from uncultured Bacteroidales bacterium, assembly GCA_934667175.1. Taxonomy (GTDB): domain Bacteria; phylum Bacteroidota; class Bacteroidia; order Bacteroidales; family UBA932; genus Cryptobacteroides. The sequence continues at coordinate 35,843 of CAKULN010000003.1, forward strand.
ACTTCTACCTGATGATGGGCAAGGACATGCCTGCCATCCTTAATGAATATACCCTCATCACGGGCCGCACCTACGTCCTGCCGAAATGGGCCTACGGACTCTGCTTCGGCCCGAACATGCGCGAGGAGCAGTTCGACATCCTGAACGACGCGGTGCACTTCCGCCAGTTCGACGTGCCTTGTGATGTGTTCTGGCTTGAGCCTCAGTGGATGGAGAAGCGTTACGACTTCTCCACCAAGAAGAAATGGAACTACGACCGTTTCTCTCCGGAGCCTTACTGGATGCAGAACCAGTACCCTAAGACGATGCATAACCGTCTGTTCATCGGCAAGCTCCGTTCGATGGGCTTCCACCTCGGCCTCTGGCTTTGCGAGGAATATGACCTGAGCATCCAGGAGGAGGACATCATCGCCGAGCGCACAGGAGGAAAGCTTTCCGGCAAGGAGCACTGGATGGATCACCTGACCGTGTTCATGGACCAAGGCGTGGAGGGATTCAAGCTGGATCCCGCCCGTACGATTGACAACCACACGACTTGGGAATATTACAACGGCCGCACCGACAAGGAGATGCACAACCTTAACCAGGTTCTTCTCCCTAAGCAGATGCGTGAGCTTGGCCGCAAGTACAACGGCAAGCGCACCTGGCATCACTACTGCGGCGGATGGTCCGGCACACAGCACTGGACGGCTTCGACTTCCGGTGACAACGGTGGCGGAAAAACAGCCCTCTACGACCAGTTGAACCTCGGAATGAGCGGGTTCCTCAACACTTCGTGCGATGTGATGAGCGTGCCTCGCGAGCTTGAGATGCAGAGTCTCCACTTCGGTCTCTTTCTGCCTTGGGTCCAGATCAACAGCTGGTTCTCGATGATGCATCCGTTCTACTATGCGAAAGAAGAGCAGGACATCTACCGCTCTTACGTCAAGTTTAGATATTCATTGGCCCCTTACATCTACTCGATGGCCCTTGAGGCGGCGCAGAACGGCATGCCGATCGTGCGTTCGATGCCGCTGTGCTTCCCGGACGACCGCAACTGCGACGACATGACCTACCAGTACATGTTCGGCGACAATTTCTGCGTTGGGATATTCACAAACGAGATTTATCTGCCTAAGGGGACTTGGACGGACGCCTGGAGCGGGGAGAAGGTTGTCAGCAAGGGGGAGACTTTCACCCGTGAATATCCTTCCGACCGCGCGGGGCTGCTATTCATCCGCGAGGGGGCGATCATTCCGACGCAGCCTGATGTTGAATATCTTGGGGCGCGTCCGTTCGACCGCGTCATCCTGAAGGTCTATCCTCACGGGGACAGCGAGTACACGATGTTCGACGATGACGGGGAGACTTATGAATATGAGAACGGGGGGATCGCTTCGACTTTGTTCGAGTCGCATGAGAAGAACGGTGGTGTCGAGGTTGTGGTGAATCCGGTTCAGGGGTCATTCAAGGGGATGCCTTCGGAGCGTGAATATTCATTCCGCATCCAGAGGGACGCTCGTCCTGGCTCGGTTTCGCTCAATGGCGCTGCGGTTCAGGATTGGACCTACGAGGACGGAATGGTTTGTCTGTCAGCGGGGAAGGTTGGCGTTGGCGAGAAGATTGTTGTCTCGGTAAGATAATTGGTTAGTTTTGCGGTGAGGCGCATACCTCCGAGGGACCTGCGCTTCGCGCCCTGTCCGGGTGAATGGTCCCTCGGGGGAAGTGCCTCTCCGCAAAAGGGAACTTATTTATGAATATGATAGAGCCGCTTCGGGAAATATAATTTTAGGTAACACACACAACTGGTCGCTTCTATGCTTTGACCCTTCGACAGGCTCAGGGTCCAGAACGCATCGGTCACTGAGCTTGTGGTTGCTGAGCTTGTCGAAGCATCGATGTGACCATAAGACAATAATTACGAAATATTTACTACGGTCACTGAACTTGTGGTTGCTGAGCTTGTCTAAGCATCGAAGAGCCGAAAAGCCGAAACTCATAATCACAAAAATGACAGACAACTGAATAAGAATAGGATTTATGAAAAGATTAGTAATAGCATTAGTTTTCGCCGGGATGATTATGTCGTGTTCCACAAAGGATTGGCGGGACGCTTCGTTGCCTGCGGAGGAAAGGGCTCGGTTAATTCTGAAGGAGATGACCCTTGAGGAAAAGGTTGGGCAGATGTGTCAGTATGTGGCTCCGTGCTATGTGGAGCCGGGAAAGGGATCGTCTCGTAAGAACATCGATGCGACGGATGAGAATCTGGGAAACAAGAATCTGTCGGACAAAGTACGCAGAGGAGAGGTCGGGGCGTTTCTGCATGTGATGACTTCCGACGAGGCGGTGGCGCTTCAGAAGATGGCACAGGAGAGCCGGCTGGGGATTCCGCTGCTGCTGGGAATCGACGCGATTCACGGTAACGCATTGGTTGAAGGCTGCACGGTCTATCCTACTAACATCAACATGGCCTCCACCTTCAATCCGGAGTTTATGGAGAGAATCGGAGAGGAAACAGCCCTTGAGATGCGCCAGAGAGGGGTATTCTGGACTTTCGGACCTAACCTTGACATCGCCCGGGACGCCCGTTGGGGACGCATGGGCGAGACTTTCGGAGAGGATGCCCTGCTGACCTCCGAGATGGGGAAATATGCCATCTGGGGATTTCAGGGACGTGACGGGAAATATTCGGGAAACCATGTTGTGGCCTGCGCGAAGCACCTGATTGCCGGCGGTGAACCGTTCGGAGGGCTGAACGCGGCTCCGATGGACATCTCCGAGCGCAAGCTGCGTGAACTCTATCTGCCTCCGTTTGTGGCAGCGGTCCGTGACGCTAAAGTCGGCACGGTGATGGCGGCGCACAACGAGATCAACGGGATTCCGTGTCACGGCAACAAATGGCTGCTCAATGACTTGCTACGTGACGAACTTGGATTCGACGGGTTCGTGGTCAGCGACTGGATGGACATCGAGAGACTTCACTCTATGCACCACTGGGTTCCGGATTCGACCGAGGCGTTCGTGGTCTCCGTCGAGTCGGGGATCGACATGCACATGCAGGGAGACAAATACTTCGAGGCGGTGGTCTCTGCCGTGAAATCCGGAAGGATTCCGCAATCCAGAATCGATCAGGCCGCCGGGAAGATTCTGGCCGTGAAATTCGCCCTTGGACTTTTCGAGAAACCGATTCCTGAGATTCCAGAAGTTCTGACAGGTGCCAAAGAACATCGTCAGACCGCCCTTGAGGCTGCCCGTCAGGGACTTGTGCTGTTAAAGAATGACGGAACCCTTCCGATTAAAACTCCTCGAAGAGTCTTCGTTGTCGGACCTAATGCGGACAGCCAGACCATCCTCGGAGACTGGGCCGTTCCGCAGAAAGACGAGGATGTCATCACAGTTCTGGACGGACTCAAAGCCACGATGCCGAACGTTTCTATTGACACATTATGCTTCGGGGGCAAGATTTCCAACGTCAATGCAAAGGGAATCCAGATAGCCAGGTTCAAGGCCTCCGCCGCCGATGTAAACATCGTTGTTGTCGGAGAGAACTCGCAGAGATATTCCGCTTTCGGCCGCACCTGCGGTGAGAACTGTGACAGGGACGACCTCAGCCTTCCGGGCATGCAGCAGCAGCTTCTTGAAGCCGTTGTGGCTTCCGGGAAGCCGACTGTCGTCGTTCTGATGAGTGGCAGGGCCCTCAGCATCGGTTGGGCTAAGGACAACGCCAATGCGATCCTTAACGTTTGGGAGCCGGGGCAGATGGGCGGTCAGGCAATCGCTGAGGTGCTGACTGGTCAGGTTAACCCTTCCGGGAAGCTGCCTGTGACCGTGCCACGCAATGTGGGGCAGGTCCAGACCGTCTACAACTACAAACATTCACAGTACTCCCGCCTGTTTGCGACCAACGAGACAGGAGCCCTTTGGCCGTTCGGTTATGGGCTGAGCTACAGCACTTTTGAATATTCAGACGCATCTTTGTCAAAGTCAGAGATTGTTGCTTCCGAGTCATTGAAAGCCAGCGTGACCGTCACCAACAACGGCCCTTACGACGGCGATGAGGTGGTTCAACTCTATATTCGTGATGAATATGGTTCCGTGACCCGTCCTGTCAAGGAACTGAAGGCATTCCGCCGCATCAGCCTGAAGAACGGTGAAAGCGCCAAGGTCGAGTTCGACATCACCCCTGAGATGCTCCAGTGCTGGGGCGCTTCCGAGAAGTGGACCGTCGAGCCGGGAGACTTCACAATTCTCCTCGGTTCCTCCTCCGCAGACTCCGATCTCACTCCCCTGCCACTGAAAGTCAAGTAATCCGATAATAGATTTCGTCCGGTGAAACATCCTTTCACCGGACAAAATTGTTTTTTCACCCAGTTTGTCCGGCAGAACCCCTGTTCCGCTGGACAAAAGTTTTCTTATGCCGTGAACTCCCGCCTAATCCGGCCACAAATCACCGAAAATTATTCCACAAATCACCGAAAATTATTCCACAAATCACCGAATTTATCTCACAAACATTTGATTTATCAGTTTTTAGTATTAGATTTGCACCGCTTTACAAATGCGCTCAGAATGGCTGATTTTTCATATAAAAAACGAATTGCGGATTCGGTGCTGGAAAGAAAACTGAATTCTGCGGGAGCGGTCCTTGTCGAAGGAGCCAAATGGTGTGGCAAGACCACAAGCGCTGAGCAGTTGGCCAGAACCGTCAACTACATTTCCGATCCTGCGGTCTTGAACAGGAACCTGATTCTTGCTGAGATGGACATCAATGCTTTGCTGTCAGGTGAGAAACCATTACTCCTTGATGAGTGGCAGGTAATACCACAATTATGGGATGCGGTCAGGTATGCCGTTGACCGCAGTAAAGGAATAGGCCAGTTTATCCTGACCGGTTCAGCGGTCCCATTAAGTGAAGAGGAAAGGGAAAAACTGCACCATACCGGAACCGGCAGAATAATTCCGCTCAGAATGCGCCCCATGTCTCTGTATGAATCTGGGGAATCCAATGGGACGGTCAGTCTGCGTCATCTTTTTGACAACGCTCACGAGTCGATATTCGCTGAAAGTGTTCTACGTATTGAGGATATCGCCTTCTTGATATGTCGGGGAGGCTGGCCGATAACCACACGGCTTGCGCGGGAGTATGCTTTGGAGACCGCGTTCGCTTATTATGACGCTGTCACGGAGACTGACATCTCCGCTGTAGATAAAGTCAACAGAAGTCCTTCCAGAGCGAAAAGGCTAATGCGTTCATTGGCAAGACATCAAGGCACACAAGTGGCGATAGTGGGTATAAAGAATGACATGGCCGCCAATGATGCCGACAGCCTTGATGAGGACACTGTTTCGTCCTACATTGATGCCCTTAAGAAGATATTCGTGATTGAGGATATGGAAGCTTGGAATCCGAACCTCCGGTCAAAGGCTGCGATAAGGACAAGTGATACGCGGTATTTCGTGGATCCTTCCATAGCCACAGCCGCATTGGGTGTAGGGCCGATGGATCTTTCGAATGACCTGAACACGATGGGACTTTTCTTTGAGACATTGGCGGTTCGTGATTTGCGAGTGTATGCTGACGCCTTGAACGGGAATGTGTATCACTACAGAGACAGCAACGGTTTAGAGTGCGATTCCGTGATTCATCTCAGGAACGGACAATACGCTCTTGTGGAGATCAAACTTGGAGGGAAAAAACTGGTGGATGAAGGAGCCGCGTCTCTGAACAAGTTGGCGTCAAGTATTGACACCGCGAAAATGCAGGTTCCGTCATTCAAAATGGTGCTGACCGCGGTTGGAGGGATGGCCTACAAAAGGGAAGATGATGTGTATGTGGTGCCCATCGGTTGTCTGAGGCCTTGATACGTCCACCTATTCAAGAAAGACATCAAGACCATAGGCATACTCTTTGGAGCAGGGTCATGTCTTGACTAACTACGTAAGAAATGAAAAGGTTAATTTTGTTGTTGGCGGTGGTTACGCTGATGGGAAGCACTGCCTTTGCTCAAAAGGTTCACTCTGACAATCAGGACATCAGGTTCTCGGCAGGTGTTAGGGTTCCGATCGATAACAGCACTGCGGATGATGAGCCTGTGATGACTCTGACCTACGGGCGGTTTTTCGACAACGGACTGGGATTCCGAACCGGAGCGCAGTGGATGTTCAGAAACTATGAGATTGACCAGTACCTTGGAGTTCCTCTCTACTTGACCTGGCGCAGCGGTAAACGGACATTCAAAGAGGGTGTGAAGCAAGGGGTAGAGAACGCTGCCTGGGGAGCTTACCACAACAAAGCCTACTGGGATTCAGAGCCTGACGCCGGAACACTGCTTGGAGGTTTCATCTCCGGATTGGTCAACAGAATCGAATTCTTCGGCGGATTGACACCAGGCTACATATTCGGACACAGGGAACAAACCCATGGAGACAGCAGGGAAGTAGATTATATGAAGATCAACAATCGGTTCAGCCTGACCGCTGATGCGGGCCTGGCGGTTTCTTTCCGAATATGGCGTTTCGAGTTGAGTTTCATCCCGTCTGTGCACTACTTCATAACCGACAATTACAGGTATGTCAACATCAGACGTTACACCCACGATGGAAGCACCGATGTCTACACATCAGACAAGGCCCAATCCTGGCAGTTCTCCGCTCAGGCTGGCCTGAGTTTCACGTTTTAGGAATATAGCACTGTCCCGTAAAGGACGGCAGTTTTACCGCTGCGTTGCTTCGACAAGCTCAGCAACCACAAGCTAAGCTCAGCAACCACAAGCTCAACAGCCACAAGCTCAGCAACCAGAAACACAGCAGCCACAAACTCAGCAACAACAAGCTCAGTAACCATAAGCTCAGTAACCATAGGCTCTGCAACCGAGATTGTCAGGTCAGAAAAAAAAATAAAATGGCAAATTTTGGTAACGTGCAAAATTTGCCATTTTATTTTTTTCTGACCTTTCTAAACCACAATTACCTCATGTCGGAGTAGCAGCCGTCAACTGTGACGTTGCCGCCCTCAATGATGTAAAGGTCGTCTTTTGTGGCAGGGTAGCGCAGGATGAAGTCCTTGAGGGTCACGTTCTTGCAGTCCTTGAGATAGACAAGGGTCGGAACTGTGGCATCCTCAGGAATATGTTTCATCCGGATCTGGGCGGCGATGTCGTCCAGAAGGGCCGGACCACGTCCGTCGATCACTCCGGTGCCGAAAATGGACATATTCTCAACTCCTTCACCCCAGAAGATTGCCTTGCGGCCCTTGTAGGAATAGATGTTCGTGGAGCCGACGATCACCGCGCCCTCGCGAAGCCTGATGCTGACACCGGACTTGAGCTGGACGGCGCCCGTGACGTAGCGCCCGACGTTGAACTCAAGGGTACCGCCACCTTTGGAGGCGATGAAATCAATCGCGCCCTGGATGCTCGTGGTGTTGTCGTGTACACCATCGCTCTTGATGTTGAACCTGGACGCCTTGTAGACATTCTGGGAGAAACCCACAACAGAAAACAGCAGCAAAGCCGCTAATAACAATATTCTTTTCATTTCTTCTTGATGTTCTTGGTGTCCTTTGTGATGATCTGCTTCTTGCCCTTAGGCGCAGTCTCCTGATTGATCTGTAGGTTCTTCATCCTGAGACCGATGACATCGTCGGTCACGATGGCCGGACGATAGTCCTCTCCGGCGACGGTGAGTTTCACGTTGTCGAACACGATGCCGTCGGCGTGGCGGATGTAGAAGCCCCAGGCCGGAAGTTCCTTCCAGTTGGAGAACTCAGGGTAACGGGTCTCCTGCTCCTCGATGGCGTCAAGTTCCTCCTTGGAGGTCCCAGCGTAGGCATATTCCGGATCGGCGTGTCCCGGATAAACGATCTCGATGTTCTCCATGCGGACGTTCTCGATGCGAAGTCCTGGAAGACCAGCGATGATGCTTGGGCAGACATTGCGCGGAAGATCCTCGACCGGACCCTCGTAGCTGTAGCCGGCGTCCGGTTTGTCGAACGGAACCTCTGCGTACATATTCTTGATCACTATGTCCTTGAGGTATGCCTGCTGGCCATCGTTGACGTGACGGGTGCCGGTGCGAAGGAAGATCGGGTTGCCGGTGTTCAGGCTCTTGAGGCTGTCGATCTCCACATCCTCGATCTGGGCACCGTCCACGGTGGCGATGGTGATTGCGCTGCGGTAGGTGTCGAATATGGTCATATTCTTGAACCTGAAATGCTTGAACTTGCCACGGGTGTAGGTTCCGAACTTGATGCCATTGGCGCTGCTTCGTCCCACACAGTTCTCCACAAGAATATTCTCGCTCACACCGTCGTTGCTGTGGCTCTTGAAGCAATATGCGTCATCGGACGAGTCGATGTAGCAGTCGCGCACGATGACATCGCTGCAATCCACCACGTCCAGACCATCGTTGTTCCAATAGCACTTAGCGTCCACGGTGATACCCTCGATCAGAAGATTACGGCACTTGTCGTACTGCTGGTTCCAACTTGCAGGATCCTTAAGCGTGATGTCCTTGATGACAATGTTGGTGCTTTTATAGAAATGCAGGTTCTCAGGGCGGATTGTCTCATTGATACGATCAAGCCCGAGAGGGTCCACAATCAGCCCCATATGAACAAAGTCCACGAAACGGACTCCGACATCAAAGCCACGGCCGTTGATCATTCCTTCACCTGTGATGCCGATTTTGTCCTGATTAATACCAAAGACAAGGGCTGTCCACTTGGCGTCAGGATCCTTGATGTAGTCGTAAGGATTCAGGGAGCCGAGAAGAACGGCGTCCTTCTCGATGTGGAGGGTCACGTTGTTCTTCAGATAAATGGAGCCGCTGACATATTCCCCCTTGTCAAGCACCACACGTCCGCCTCCGCGTGAGGAAGCGAAATCAATCGCGGCCTGGATGCTGGCTGTGTTCAGAGTCACTCCGTCCGGTTTCGCGCCGAAATCACGGGCGAAGAAATCAGTGGCCCCGAGGGTCAAGGCTGACCCGGAGAGAAGCAAAGCCACAGCAGCCGCTGTTCTAAGTAAATTTCTCATCAGTAATGTTTTATTAATATAATTTCACTGGTCCGATCAGTCCCGCGCTGACGTAAGGCTGCTTGCGCTTTATCACGAAGCGCTGCGCCACCTTGCTGTCTTTGAGGGTCTGAATATAATTACCCATAAGGGTCGTGACTTTCACCTCGATGGTGTTCTCGCCTTGGCGGAGCAGACCGTTCACGTCATACACACGCTCACCGAACCACTTCACGCCGGCCGGCTTGCCGTTGACCCAGACCTCGCAGATGTCAGCCACCTTGCCAAGATTCAAGTACTTAGGAAGTTTCCCGGACAACGACACGGTCTTGGTGTAGGTCACCTCGCCCATGAAGTTCTTGAAAGTGGTGTCTTTCATGTCCTTGAAATCCTGAAGTTCATCCAACTTGGTTGTCCACGTTGAATCCGGCCAGGTGTGGTGCATCTTGAGATCCCAAGAGCCTGCCATCTGAATCTCGTCAGCGCCCTCAAGCGGAAGAGTCTTCCAAGCCGGGGCACTGCCGCCCATCTTGTTGAACACGAAGAGATACGTCTCCGATGGGCCAAAGCGGAAGTGCATCCTGCCGTCCTTGCCGACAGGAAGGGCGTACCTCTTGCCGGTCGCCGGATCATAAAGCCACGCATGCTTCCTTGCGGTCACTGATTTCGGGAATATTATGTCCGTCTCACGGGCCTCGCTCATGTGGGCGTTCATGAAAAGGAACATATCGCTTCCGTCATCGGTGACATATTGGTTCTGAAGCAGGAATCTGTCCGGATTGCTGATCGTCAGAGTGTGAGGAAGGTTGTACTTCTCCATCACTCCGGCGTACCACTCGAGGTACTTTCCGTCAGCCGGCTTCTCAAGCAGGATAAAATTGTCTTGATATTCCTTCAGACGAGCCACAGCCTCGGCGATCTGCTTGTCGCGAGCCTCAAAATCCTTGAGACCAAGGGACTTCTCTGGATATTTCCCGATGCAGAACACCCTGCCGCCACCTTTCACGAACTCCTCCAGCTTGGCGAGCGTCTCTGGGGTCGTGCTGGTCACCTCGACGAGAAAGAGGGTGCCATATTCCTTAGGCCCGTAGCAAAGTTTGCCGTCACGGACAGCCGCGCCGTTGAGGATGATTTCGCTGACGTAGTCCGCTCCGCCACCGTTCTTGTGGATGGCCTCCCAGATCAGGGAGGTGTAAGGAATATTCAAGGCCACAGGGAACGGCTCGGTCTGCACGCCCATCGTGCTCCACATGTCATAGTTGGCAGGCAGGATTGCGATGTCGGTGTACATGTCAGCGTTCTGAAGCTGGCTTGCTAGCCTCGCGCGGTAGTCATTCAACTTGTTCACGTAAGGCCACCAGGTGTTCCTCTCGTTGTGGAATGTACCGTACTGTACCCAGCCAGGGAACTCGGCCTTCAGAGGCGAGTAGTTGAAACCGTGCCACACCGAATGGGTCGTGCCGGAGATCGCGCTCATGTCCGAGCCGACCTTCAGGAACTCAAGGTTTGTCGTGAACACCTTGTAGGTGTTGGTCATCTCCTCGGCGCTGACAACGCGCTTGCCTGTCAGGTGAGCGGCCGACGAGACATATTTATTAATCATCGTGTAGGCGCGCCCGCGGCGGTAGTCCTCGTCGCCCATCTCCTCTCCTATCCTGTGCTTGAGCCAGTTGGTTGTCCAAGACTCGCCTTCCGGGATGTCCTGGCCAAGAGAGGACTCCTCGATGAAGAATCCGTTGCCATAGGCCTGGGAACGGGACTTGACACCCTTTTCCTTGCACCAGGAGAGGAATGTGTTCATGTACCGCTCATTGAGAAGTTCAGCCTTCGTGAGTTCGAAATCAAAGCGCACACGGTTCACCTGATCCTGGAATTTCTCGCCTTTCTTCGAGCCATAGTCGAAACTCTCCACGTTGCCGAGCCTTCCAACCTTGAACATCGTGAACGGCAGCCAAGGCATCAGATCGTAGCCTCTTCGGGTTTTGAACTCCTCAGGGAAATCGCCGGTCCAATTGCAGCCCTCAAGTTCCATACTGTCCACGAAGAAAGCCCTGAGATGCTTGGAAAGAGGTCCGATCCGCGCCTCGATCGTGTCGGTCATGTGGTCAAGGTACTTGCGGACAGCCTTTGCGTCCATGTGGTTCAGGATCGAGCCGGCGGCACCGGGGGCACCGTTGATCACGCATGCGAACGAATCGTACTTCACCATCGCGTAGAACTGCCAGTTGCCCTTCGGCACATCCACGGTGATCACATCGCCTTCGATGTTGCTCGACAGATCAATCGCCTCACTGAGGTCATTGATCGGGTCCGGAGCGAGATAGACCGACACCAGTTCAGGAGTACGGCTGGTGTTGACCTTAGTCACACCCGGATCGATGTTCTTGAATATGTTGAACTTGGACATCTCGAACCTCTCACCGCCCGTCACCTTCTGGGCGTAGGTCAGCATAACGGACGCACGCTCATCACGAGGAAGGGTCTCCGCACCGAAAGGCCATCCGGATCCGATGATCAGGTCGCAGGTCATCCCGATGCGCCCGGCCTCGTCGAACACGACCTTCAGCATGTCTATCCACTCGTCGCTCAGCCATTTGAGGGATTTGGTGTCTTTCGCATCAGCGCCGTACGGGAAGGAAATCGGATTGATCTCGACTCCTCCGATGCCCGCATCCTTGAGGATGTGAAGCTCTCGGACAAGTTCCTCGGCCTCGACACGGTCGCCGTTCCACCACCAGCGCACGAACGGACGGTAGCAGTTGTCAGGGTTCTGGAACTGTCTGTAAAGATCCTTGGATGTCGTCCTGGCCGATGACTCGGACGGGACGGCAACCAAGGAGACCAAAGCGACTGCGGCAGCCGCTAAAAATCTGAATATATTCATGTTTTACTCGTCAACGTGGTTCACGACCTTCGGCTTGCTGGAATATACCAAATAGTTGTCGATGACGATGTTCATGTTATCCTGCTTGTTGAGGAACTTGAATGTCAGAGTGTGCTCACCCTCAGGAAGATCGTACTTCCAGTAGAGGTCAGGAGCCGCGCCGTTGCCCTTGATAGGGTTCTTGGCCACAGCCGAGAGCTTGCCGTCAAGGTAGATCTCGACCTCTCCGACGTAACCGGTGTTGTCGTTGTAGCCGGATCCCTTGTAGTAGTGGCTCTTGACAACGATTCCGTTGCCCTTGAACTTGATCTGGCCGACATTCGTGATGGTCTTCTTGACAGCGACCTTACCCTGAGGATAGTGGCCCTCGAAAGCCTTTTCGTAGCGAACCGCCTCAGGCTTCTGAACCTTGATGGTGATGTTGTCGCCGTCGATGGAGCCACCGTTGCGCTCGATCACCTGAAGAGCCTGGCTGCAGGAATATTCAGTGGCCTTGTTGAGGGAGATGTCGGTGTAGACGAAAGGAATGTCCTCAACCTCCTCGCAAGGCTTTCTCCAATATTCAGGAATATTCTTGTACCCCATCATGACTCCAAGGATTCCGGCGGCTGAGGAAGGGTTGCAGTCAGAGTCCTGGCCGCAGCGGGTCGAGATGTCGATCGTGCGGTAGAAGTTCTTGTCACCGTAGAGAAGACCGATGAGGATGTAGCCGCTGTTGATGACGGCGTCGATGTTGAACGGACTGTCGACTCCGTCAGGGCAGCCGACTTCGTAGCCGTAGTGTTTGTTGAAGAGAGCCCAGGTGATGTGCCAGTCCTTAGGATACTGCTTGTGCCATTTGATGACATCAGCCATGGCCTTGTAGTAGTGGCTCTGCGCCGGAATGGCCTTGAGGGCCTCATTGACAACGAAGTTGATGTCGTCGCTGACAAATGCGAGAGACAGCATCGCTGCGACATACACACCGCCGTACCAACCGTCACCGTAGTTCATCATGTGGCCGATCTCGTCACAGTAGAAAGAGGAGGCGTTGATCATTCCCGGAGCCATCAGACCGGCGTAGTCGGCCTCGATCTGGAAGTCGATGTCATCGGCGTGCGGGTTGTTGTGCCAGTGTCCGGACTCAGGCGGCATCACGCCGTTGAGGATGTTGTAGCGTCCGAGCTGGTTGGCGTGCCAGAGAGGGTACGGAGCGTTGGCGAACGCCTTCGCGAAAGACTCGATCGGAGCGTCAAGGCCCTCCTTCTGGAAGATCTCCACGAAAGTGAGATCCATGTAGACATCATCGAACAGTCCCGGGAACTTGTCGAACCAGTATTTCACCATGTGCTCGTGCCACGGGATCTCGACCTCGTCATTGATGAATCCGGCATACTTGAACTCGGTCGGTCCGCCGTAGGAGCAGCCGATGACCTTTCCGGCCCAGCCACCTTTGATCTTGTCCATGAGAACCTCCTTGGTCATCTTGACCTCCTTAGGGAGTTTCTTTGCGGCCACGTCTACTGTGGTCGTCAGCATCAGGACGCCAGCGGCGATCAGGAATAAATTTTTAATCTTCATAATACTTTAGTTATTAATTATTTGTTGTTCGTAAAGATTCACTTGCCAAGGAGATGCCTCCCCACAGGATCTGGTTCACGGCCTGGGATTCGTGCGAGAGGGTCGCGAAGATCATCCCGAACTGCACTGGGATGCCGAAAACATAGGCCAAAGCCGAGGAGACTATAAAGTGGAACGCCCCGAATCCTCCCGGCACCGGGACGATCGAGGACAGGCTTCCGGCTATCATCAGGAAGAGGGCGTCGGTCATGTTCAGGCCCTTGATGGCATCCACCGCCGAGGCCAGCTCAGGACTGACGGAATCCGGGGTTATGCCTTGAAGAGCCCACAGGATCGTGGCGCTCATCATCCAGTAGCAGAACCACACCCCTCCTGTCAATGCGAAGAACTTCCAGGCACCTTTCATCCTGAGGCAGCTCAGGAATCCTTCCCAGACGCCTTTGCAGAAACCGCTGATCTTTCTGAACGGAGTCCACTTGTCTGCGAAAAGGATTGCGCACAGCAAGACAGCAATCACGCCCGCGACAGCGGAAAGCATGATGGCGATCTTTCCGGCGCCAAAGCCGTCCGAGGCGGTCCCGAAAATCCTTTCGGAGAAAAATCCCCCGAAACGATTCCAAGTGAAAGTCAGGAATATGGCCAATATGCCGAACATCGCAAGCACATCAGCCGAGCGCTCAAGGGCGGCGGTTCCGAGCACCTTGTCGTAGGAGGCCACACGGCGGTTCGCCTCAGCCGAGCCATGGTCTTTCGGAGAATGGGCCGTGATGTAGCCGCAGCGGACAAACTCTCCCACCCGTGGCAAGGCGAGATTCACCAGATAACTGATGTTTATGGCGTTGAAGCATGTGAGACGTGATGTTGTCCGGTCAATCGGCAGGAGGAGTTCCCGCCAGCGGAGCGCTCTCAGGTAAAAGGCCAGCGCGCCGAACAGCATGGAAAGGATGACGAATTCCCAGCGGCAGGCCCTGAGGCCCTCCAGAAAATCGCCCCAGCTCACCCCACGGAAAGAGAAATACAGAAGCACCGCCGCAAGCGCGATGGAGACTCCATATTTAAGAATATTCCCGGCCATCTTATTCATAGCTTACAAATTTAATCAAATATTCGTTAACTTTGTGATTTGACACGCTATGAATATCAAAAAACAAAGATATGAAATCAATTTTAGGAATCGGGAACGCCCTGACGGACATCCTGGCCGTCTTCCCTGACGAGACAATGCTCCGCGAGTACCACCTTCCTCCTGGTAGCATGCAGCACGTAGACCTTGAGACCGGAGACCGCATCTGGTCCAAGCTGAAGGAATTTGGCGTGAAGTACGTGCCCGGAGGCTCGGCGGCCAACACGATCACATGCACGTCCATATTCGGGATGCCTTCCGGCTTCATCGGAAAGATCGGCAACGACGAGCTGGGACATCTGTACAAGAGCACGCTTGAGCAGTACGGAGTGAAGACCACTCTCCTGACAGGCACTAAAGGCTCAGGCCGCGCGATGTGCTTCATCACCGGGGCCAACTCCGAAAGGACATTCGCCGACTATATGGGAGCCGCGCTCGAACTCGTGCCGGAGGATCTTAGGCCTGAATATTTCCAGGGCTACGACTACTTTCACATTGAGGGCTATCTCGTGCAGAATCAAGATCTTATCCGCCGGGCCGTGCAGATGGCCAAGGAGGCGGGCTGCAAGATTTCCATAGACATGGCGTCCTACAATGTGGTCGAATCCAACGAGGCGTTCTTCCACAATCTGGTCGACAGGTATGTGGACATCGTCTTCGCCAACGAGACCGAGGCGAGGGCGTTCACCAAGCAGGAGCCGCGCGAGGCCCTCGACACTCTGGCCAGCCAATGCGAGATAGCCGTCGTGAAGGTCGGCAAGGACGGGTCAATGGTCAAGCAGGGAGATGAATATCACTACATAGAAGCCTGGCCGGCAGCCACGATCGACGCCACCGGAGCCGGAGACACCTACGCCGCCGGATTCCTCTACGCCCATTCGCTCGGAATGCCGCTGAGGGTTTGCGGAGAGATAGGCTCAATAATTGCTGCGAAGGTCGTCGAGGTTATCGGCACCAAGATCGACGTTCCGAGATGGAAGGACGCCAAGCGTGAGATTCGAGAGCTGATAGCTTCTGTAAACCAGTAGATTATGTTTGATTTTATAAAGAATTTTTTCAGGAAGAGAAGTCTTCGTAAGCATTCCAGCACGGTACCTACGGAGATTCTTCCTCTTGGGAAAATCCACTCATACGTCGCGATCATCGATGCTGAGGAGTCGACGTTCGACGAATGCAAGACCGCCATAATGAACTTCTTCAGGGCCCACGACATCAAAGGCTGTGTGTTCTTTCAGGATTTCAGGAAAATCGGCAGCGAGGACCGTCTGATCACCAGCATCCAGACCACCATCACGAAAAAGGACCTGGACTGGATCGGCAGACCTTCCCGCTACAAGCTGAACGTACTGGAGGAGCAGGCCCCCGACCTGTTCATCTCTCTTGTAAAGGATCCGGATTTCTCCATTGAATATATGGCCCGCACTTCCAAGGCCAGGTTCAAGATAGGTCGCCGCCAGATGAGCGGGAATCTGTTCGATCTTGTCATCAGCGACCCTGCCGGGAAGAACGTCACCCAGCTGGACAGTTTTACGGCCATCAAAGGCTATCTCACAAAGATTCAATAGTTTAACATGTCAAATATCATCAAAAACGCCGCCGTTGCCCTGAAAGGTTTCGCGATGGGAGCGGCCAATGTGATCCCCGGTGTGTCCGGTGGCACAATCGCCCTGCTTACGGGGATATTCAACGAGCTGATCGAGGCTCTCAACGCTCTTCTGTCGGTATCCTCATGGAAGCTTCTGCTCCAGGGGAAGGCCAAGGAGTTCTGGGAGCATATTCATGGAACATTCATGCTTTGGTTGGGTGTGGGTGTGATCGTGAGTGTCTTCTCGCTCGCCAAACTTATGGAATATGTGCTCGCCTACCACCCTATCCAGACTTGGGCTTTCTTCTTCGGGCTTATCGTGGTCTCTGGCGCCTACATGCTCCACGACATCAAAGGCTGGAAAGTCAAAGATGGACTTTGGCTGGTCTTCGGCATCTTTCTGGGCGCCATAATCTGCTTCCTGTCCCCTACCCAGACCACAGACGCTGGCTGGTTCGTCATGGTCTGCGGCGCGATCGCGATCTGCACGATGATTCTCCCGGGAATCTCCGGCAGTTTCATTCTGGTTTTGCTTGGGAAGTATGAATATATCATGGGCGCCATCAGCGAGCTCAACTGGCCTGTCCTCATCCTGTTCGGAATCGGTTGCGTCCTGGGAATCGCGGCGTTCTCGAAGTTCCTGCACTGGCTGATCGCCCATTACGAGAGGCCGACACTGATCACCCTGATCGGATTCACCCTTGGCTCTCTGGTCAAAGTGTGGCCATGGAGCGACAAGATCAGCGTGATGATGGCCCAGTTCATGCGCGACGGACAGACCGCCGAAGAGGCCGGAATCGGTGTCGAGGCTCTTGTCGACATAGGCGCGGACCTTTCCGCGGTCATAGATCCGCAGATCTTCTCCGCCATCATCTGGATGGCTGTAGGCGCCCTCCTTGTCGTCGCCCTCGAATGGTTCAGTCACCGGAACGCCAAGGCATAGCCTCTTCGGTCGCTGAGCCTGTGGTTCGACAGAACTCACCCACCATCGAAACGACAATAATGATAAACTCTTATACTTCACCGGTCACTGAGCTTGTCGAAGTGACCGAATGGTTAACTACCCAAGCGATAGTCACTTCGACAAGCTCAGTGACCGATGAAGTGGTGCTCGGAGCGAAGCGACCATAGTAGCTTGAAAATCAGAAGGTGAGACATCACCGATTCTTTATCAACGAGTTACAGATCCGTGCCGGGGCGATCGGGAGGGCAGGATTTCATAACTCGCTAATTATATGAATATTACCAAACACGGTAATCACAAAAGGGGGTGACTAAAAAGTCACCCCCTTTGTGATTCCGTAGGGATTCGAACCCTAGACCCACAGATTAGAAATCTGTTGCTCTATCCAGCTGAGCTACGGAACCGTTCCCCGTTTCTGTTCCGCGGAATCGGAAACGGACTGCAAATATACGAAATTTCTGAGGAATGCAAAAAAAAGAAGCCGTGGAGCATAACTTTCTGACTTTCACTGGTAAAAGCGTTTGCCTTTAGCGACTATCAGCTAAAGGCAAGGACGTTATACGTTAATTACCAAGCAATTAAATCATGCGCTAAAAATAGAAGCCGGTATTAAAGTACATGACTCCGGCGCCGTCCTGGGCGGAAAGGGCGCGGGCATATTCAATGTTCAGGACAAAGTTACGGTTGAGGATGAACTTCAGGGACGCGCCGGTGGAAAGGTGGAAGGTGTCGGGACGGGAGGAGTCAATGAGTCTGGCGTAAAGTTTCGGGAACGCGCCGGTTCGGTTGGTGGTGTCGAAAGTCTTCAGGGAACTGATGCCGTCGCAGAAGCCGCTGAGCATCAATCCGATGTCTTGGTTCCAGAAGGTGAACCCGGCAAATTTCCAACGCAACTCCGCATTCACAAAACCCACAGCCGGTCCGGCTACCCTGTTGTACAACAGGCCACGGACGGATCTGTAGCCACCGGCGGCCACATTGTCGTAGATAGGACCTCCAGGGGTGTAAAACGGGATGGCATACCACGGAGCTTCACCCAAGAATTCTTGATAGTCAAGTCGATAGGCAAAAACTATGTTCTCTTTTATTATAGGAATATAATGCCTCAGCGTCGCATGAACCTTCAGATAAGACTCTGATGAGCCCATAAATTTCGGGGCGGCGATGATATGCGCTTTGGCCAGAAGACCCTTTGACGGAACACCCTCATAGTCACGGGAGTCGTAGACGAGACCGGCACGAAACGCTGATGAATATTCATTGGAAACATCCTCGGACGGGATTATCCCCCACGCTTTGTAGAGGCCGAACAGGGATATTCCATGATCGGAATCCGACGGTTTGTAATCCTTGACTTCGAACCGGTTGAAATGGTAGCCTACCTCCCAGGACAAGTGATCTGAAACCGGGCCGGAAAAATCGGCCTTGAAGTTGAGAGTGGACCTGTCGTACTTGTAGAATCCATCCTCAAGCGAGGAATCGTAAAGCGTCCGGCGGCCTCCGAAGCCGAAGAATTCCATCGCGTTGTCCGCACAGTAACTGGCAGCAAGATTCATCCGGACTCCGGTCAGAAGCCTCCCTGAATCATAAGAGGCCACGAATGTCTTGCTTCCGCCAGTGTAGCCGGAGACCTCGACATAGGCGCTGCTCTTCGGGTTGGGGTAGGCCGAACCGTCACCAAAGTTATACACATTCATCAACCCTCCGAACAGGAAGCCTTTGGCCCCGTCGAAACCGGCCATCGGAAACGGTACGAATGAGTGCCCGGTCTTGACAATGCCACCCTTGTCTTCCGCCTGAAGGGATCCAAGCGGAAGTGACAGGCATAGAGCCAGTGAGAACATTCTTATAAGGCGTGTCGGCATATTTCCGTAAATTTACGACAAAATCGTGACATTTCTTAGAAGCTGTTTTGATTTGTTTGAAATGTTCTTTGAGATGAAATAATCTTCATTTTCTTCCCGCTTCTTCAGTCAGATAGCACCGCTATCCTCCTTGGAAGAAGCGGTCAAAACTGAAGTTTTTCACTCTCAACCCGACGCCCGAACCGAGCGCAATCGAACTTGTTCGGATTGCCGAGGTGAGCAGCAGGGAAAGAGCTTGCTCTTAATCTTCAAACAAACAAATCAAAACAGCTTCTTATAATCATGAGGGCCGTGCGCAAAAAGAGGAACATTCTCGGCGAATTGCGCTTCAATATTATGTTGATAATCGTATATTTGCGAAAACAGCGCCTTTAAGCAGTGCACCACTCTGCGAATACGGGTTTGTAAGAACAAAGTCAAACACTAAATAATAGCCAGTCAACTTATGAAAAGCAAATGCCTAATTACAATAACAATAACAATCCTGATGGTTTCAGGAGGTTGTCGCGAATGTGCGGATTTCGACCCGATCGCTTATGTCAATCCGTTTATCGGAACCGGAGGACACGGACACACCTTTCCCGGAGCCGCATATCCATTCGGCATGGTACAGCCTGGACCGGACACCAGGACTGAGGGATGGGATGCGTGCTCAGGCTACCATTACTCAGACAGCGTGATTCTGGGGTTCTCGCAGACCCATCTCAGCGGAACAGGTTGCGCAGACTGCACTGACTTCCTGATCTACCCTTCCGTGAATAAGATCCGCACGGAAGGAGACTCTCTTTCCCTTATTCCTTACCGGTTTTTCCATAAAGACGAAAGCGCGTCTCCTGGCTATTATTCGGTAACATTCGCCGAAAGCCCCATCAAGACCGAAATCACAACCGGTCAGAGGACAGCCCTCTACAGGTTTACATTCAAAGGCGGCCAAGAAAGGATAATCGCGATAGACCCCAAGCATGCCACAGGAGAGACCACCGTCCTCAAGGCCGAATGGAAAGTATTGTCCAACAATGAAATAGAGGGAATGAGAATCACAAGTGGATTCATGGAGGACGGACGCTACGCCCACTTCAACGCAAGATTCTCTGAAAGCATCGCGAAAGTGACCAAAGTATCAGACTCGCAATTAATCCTGAACTTCAACGCGGATGCCGACGAAATCCTCGTGGCGATCGGATTCTCGGTCGTCAGCGCCAAAAACGCAAGGCTTAATTCCGTGACGGAGATTCCTGACCTCGACTTCGAAAAGGTTCACGAGTCAACTGTCCGGACATGGAAGGAACAGCTGTCGAGAATAAAGGTCAATAAAGGCAGCGACCGCGATCTGACCGTGTTCTACACATCAATGTATCACGCCAATCTGGCCCCGAGCGTCAACTCGGATGTGAACGGAGAGTACAGAAGCCACAACGGCGATACGGATTTGGTGGAAAATGGCAGGACTTACTACTCTACTCTGTCGTTCTGGGACATTTTCAGAGCATGGCTCCCTCTAAACAGCCTGATCGACCAGAACCTTATAAATGACATCTCGTACAGTTCGTTAAAGATGTATGAGGACACCGGAGAACTTCCACTTTGGCCTCTTGCAAACGGAGAGACAAACTGCATGATCGGGTATCATTCCATCCCGTTTCTGGCTGAAGCATATCTGGACGGGTACAGCACATTCAACCCCGACAAGGCATTGGATGCGATGGTTGTCTCTTCATCCAAGAACAGCAAATATTCAGAAGAATACATCAAATATGGTTATGTTCCCTCAAACGGGAGGAAAGAATCTGTGTCGATTACTTTGGAATATGCCTATGATGATTGGTGTATAGCCAAAATGGCCGAGAGGCTCGGACGGGACTCCGTCGCGCGGAAGTACTTCGCCAGATCCGAAAACTATAAAAACCTGTTTGATCCAAGCACACGATTCTTCCGTGGAAAAGACGAGGACGGAAACTGGGCAGGCGGATTCAACATCTACGGAGCCAACAAGGATTTCACTGAAGCGACACCTTGGCACTATCGGTTCTTTGTGCCGCACGATGTGGAGGGCTTGAGGAATCTTTTCGGAGACGACTCCATAACCGACGCTCTGGACAGTCTGTTCTCTTTTAAAAGCCCCGTAAGCGACACAGGGATCTCGGATGTGACTGGTTTCTATGGGCTGTACGCACACGGTAACGAACCAAGTCACCACATGGCCTACATTTACGATTATCTTGGCCAACCATGGAAAACCCAGAAAATAACGAGAGATCTGCTAAGGACAATGTATGATGACTCGCCGGACGGCATAGTCGGCAACGAAGATTGCGGCCAGATGTCCGCTTGGTACATAATGTCTTCATTGGGACTTTACGAGGCATGTCCCGGCAGCGGAGAATACTGCCTGACAACTCCTTTGTTCAAGGATGCGACCGTCTTTCTGGCCAATGGGAAGACCCTGCGCGTAACCGCCGACCATCCTTCAAGAGACTACATCAAGTCCGTGACATTCAACGGAAAGGAAATCGATCGCAACATCATCACCTACAACGAGATCATGGAAGGAGGGACCCTTTCATTCAAACTATCCCGTGAGCCACACACCGAAAGAACAGGCATATAACATTAATCATGAAAAAGATAACAGTTCTGATCTTCATCCTGATAGGTGTCGCGCTGAACGCGCGGACCCCTGTCCTCATACACTCTCACAATGATTATTGCCGAAGGGTTCCTTTCTGGCAGGCATATTCACAAGGAGTCTATTCCATTGAAGCCGATGTCTTCCTCAAGGACGGGGCTCTTCTTGTCGGACACGAGACAGAAGATCTGAAGCCGGACATGACATTCGAGGAGTTGTATGTAAAGCCGATATTGACCGTATATTCCAGAAACGGCGGGAAACCTTACTACGGGCATGAAGGATTGCAATTGATGATAGAGTTGAAGTCAGAGACAGTTCCCACCTTGTCTGCGGTCACCGACCTTCTGTCTAAATTCCCGGAGGTATTCAATCCTGATGTCAACGTCGATGCCGTGAGGGTTGTCATAACCGGTAGGACTCCCGATCCGGAGCGATTCGCCGACTGGCCGTCCTTTATAAATTTCGATGGGGACATCGATGAGACCTACACCGCCGAAGAACTCGAACGAGTCCCTCTGTTCAGCGTTGACTTCCAGCGGTTCAGTTCATGGAACGGGAAAGGATCGATTATCGATGCCGAAGAAAGCCGGCTGCGGGAAGTCATTGACAGAGTACATGAAATGGGAAAGGACGTACGGTTCTGGGGCGCTCCGGAAGGAATCACACCATATTATGTCTTTCTGAACATGGGGATAGACTATGTCAACACCGACCACCCGGAAGCCTGTGCCGCGTTTTTCAATGACTTTTCCAACAAGAATTTCCGCATCGGAGACAAGTCTTCTCCGGCATCCGGTGTGACCGGCACAAAAAAGCTTGACCGGACCACACGCGACTTCAGTGGTTTCAAGAACGAGAGACTTACCCTGTCCGAAAGGATTCCGGTCTACGAGCCGACATTCAGGTCCGATGACAAAAACATCAGGATTGACAATGTGATATTCCTCATCGGCGACGGAATGGGGTTGAATCAAATCACAGCAGCCGAATATGCCAACAACGGACTAAGCCTCCTGGCTCTCAAAAGCATCGGCCTACAAATCAACAACTCGAAGGACGAGTTCACCACAGACTCAGCGGCGGCGGGAAGCGCCTTGGCCACCGGCGAGAGCCATTCCAACAGACACATCTCCTCAAGTGACAATGGCGAAGAATATCCATCCCTGAGCGACTGGTTCCACGAAAAAGGCAAATCGACCGGAATCGTAACCTTGGGGAACATCGCCGACGCGACTCCCGCGGCTTTCTATGGACATTGTGTGGAACGGGACAGCTCTGACATCCTGACAAGGTTTCTTTTGGACGGGCGACTTGACCTTCTATGCGGAAGCGGAACAAAAGATTTTACCAGACGAAAGGACGGAATCGACATGATCGGGGAACTCGGGAAGAAGTATTCCTTCATTCAGGAAATCGAGAGGATCAACGAACATCCGGGCAAAGTGATCTGCATTGACGAGCGCATGGAAGACGCGGCGGAAGAGTCAAATCTTACACTCCTTGCCAAAGCCACTTCCGAGGCTATAGAGAAACTTACCCGACAGAGCGGGAAAGGCTTCTTCCTGATGGTCGAAGGTGCGAAAATCGACTATGCGGGACATTCAAAATGCCTTCCCGGCTCTGTCCTTGAAACGCTCAGCTTCGATCTGGCCGTGGCCGAAGCCCTCAGGTTCGCCGACAAAGACGGGCACACTTTGGTTGTCGTGACAGCCGACCATGAAACCGGAGGCCTTACGCTTCTTGACGGAGACAGGGACAGCGGCCGCATAATGGGTGTCTATGTCACGGATGACCATACTCCAGCCATGCTTCCTGTCTTCGCCTATGGTCCGCACTCCTCCAAATTCAACGGAACGTTCAAAAACACAGAAATAGCCCGAACCATAAAATCAATTGTGAAATGAAATTGAAGCAGACTCTCATCACGGTATCGGCGTCATTATTCGCCATCATAGCCATGCCGGCCCAAGACCTCAAATCCGGGCCGTACAAGCTGCCATACAAGAACACATACGTGAAGAACGTCTTTGTGGCCGAAAATGAGTTCCGTACCGCCAAGCCTCAAAAAATTCAACCGGAGAGTTTCAAACAAGCCGTAAATATCCTGCCGGAGCCGTTCTGGGATGGGCACGAGGACGAAATCAGAATGTATTGGGACGCATGGAAGACCGCCATCGGCAACATCAAGCAACCGGCGGAGGGTTCCGGTTTTGTCTCCCCGTATCTGGATGTGGCCTACAACGGAAACATATTCATGTGGGACACCTCTTTCATGATGCTGTTCGCCAGATATGGCTACCGTTACTTCCCTTTCCTGAAATCCTTCGATAACTTCTACGCCAAACAGCACCAGGACGGATTCATCTGCAGGGAGATCCGGGCGGATGGCTCTGATTGCTTTGAAAGGTACGACCCCACTTCCACGGGACCCAACCTGCTGCCGTGGGTGGAACTGGAGTACTACAGACAATTCGGGGACATCGATCGCCTGCACAAGGTATTCCCCGCTCTCTGCGCCTATGCCAGATGGTGGAAACTAAACAGAACCTGGAAAGACGGAACCTACTGGTCCAGCGGATGGGGAACAGGAATGGACAACATGCCGAGAGTCAGAAGCGGGTACAACCCTATCTTCTCGAACGGGAATATGGTCTGGCTGGACACAAACCTTCAGCAATACCTTGTCAATGACTGTCTTTTGAAAATCGGGTTCTTCATAGAACGCTGGCAGGAGATAGAGGATCTCGAAGACGAGATGAAACATCTCAAGAAATATGTCAATGACAACCTCTGGTCGGATAAAGACAGATTCTTGCATGACCAATATGATGACGGCACCCTTTGCCCGACAAAAGGAATAGGCGCGTTCTGGGCTCTTCAGACCGACATTCTTGACAAAGACCGGATCGACAGGATGGTCAGCCACCTTATGGACAGCGCCGAATTCAATCGTCCACACCGCGTCCCGTCCCTCTCCGCGGATCATCCGAAATACAATCCTCTCGGGCGCTATTGGCAAGGTGGTGTCTGGCCAGGCACAAATTATATGGTGATCGACGGGCTTTGGAAAAACGGCTACCATGACCTTGCGGACGAAATCGCGGACAATCACTATCAGTCGGTTCTGGAAGTATGGAAAAACACAGGCACTTTCTGGGAATATTACGCCCCCGAATCAATTGAGCCGGGATTTATGGCCCGCAAGGATTTTGTCGGATGGACAGGCCTGCCGCCGATCGCTGTCTTTATTGAATATATTCTTGGCATAAAATCAGACTATTCAGAGAATACTGTGACCTGGGACATCCGCCACACTGAGGCGCACGGTATCTCAAGGTACCCTTTTGGTCCGGAAGGGACAATCGGGCTGAAGGTGGCAAAAAGATCTTCCGGATCAGAACTCCCGGAAGTGACCGTCATCACCGACATTCCGTTCAATCTCGTCGTACGCTATGGCAACAATCTCATCATCAAGGCACATGTCGAGAAATCCGGGAAAGTCAAGTTCAATTCGTAAAACATGATAACATTAAAACAATAACACACAAATCCATGAACAGGACAACGTTTTTACTTTTGATCATCACTGTCTCTTCGGCTCTCTGCCTGACTTGTCCCGCGGCACACTCAACCAACAGAGAACAGGGAAAAGGTCTCAGCCTTAGATTCAACAAAGACAAGACCTTCAAGGTGATGCAGTTCACAGACCTTCATCTTGGCGCCAACAATGAATACGAGGAAAAAGAGTCCGTCAAGACAATCGCACGTGTGGATAAGATCGTCAAATCAGAAGCGCCTGATGTCATTATCCTCACCGGCGACAACGTCACCGAGACTCCCGCGAAGCCGATGTGGGACCTGCTGCTTTCCAAACTGAATGACCTTAAGACTCCGTTTGTCTTGTTGTTCGGGAACCACGATGCGGAACAGGACCTCTCAAGGGAAGAAATGTCGCGCATGGTCGTGGCGAACAGATATTCATTGAACACTCTCAATGAAAAAGGTGAGCTTGCGGATCTTGATATTCCAGTGCTCGGCAGCGACGGCAGGAAAGTAGAGGCGGCCCTGTATTGCCTTGATTCCCATGACTATTCCACTCTTGAGGGAATAGATGGCTACGGATGGTTCACCCAAAAACAGATAGACTGGATGAGAGAGCGGTGTTTGAAACGGACCGAGGAGAATGATGGCAAGCACTTACTCTCACTTGCATATTTCCACATTCCTCTTGTAGAGTGCGGAACATCGATCCGTCATCATGGAAACTCACGCGTGGGGATCAGAGGCGAAAACGAATGTCCCGGGGTGCTGAACACGGGGATGTTCGCGGCCATGGTAGAGACCGGCAATGTTCTCGGTGTTTTTTCAGGACACGATCATGACAATGATTATCTGGTCGGAGAGCAGGGAATCGCAATCGGTTATGGCCGCTTCTCCGGAAGTTGCAACACCTATACCCACTTGCGTCCGGGTGCCCGCATAGTGATTCTGGAAGAAGGCAAACGAATTTTCAAAACCTACATCAGAGAGGAGGAAAGATGTGACGACATTGTGTACTTTCAAGACAACAAGTTCCTTGAGGAAGAGTGATTACTAAACGCCACATCCAACAATTAATTTAAGAGAACAGTCATGAACATCGCCGTTGATTTGGGAGGGACCAACATCAGAGCAGGAATTGTCGAGGGTGGAAAGATCTTACAGATAACTTCGGAACCCACGATGTCGGATGGCAGCGAAGACAGTGTAGTGCGGCAGATTTGCAGGATACTTTCTCCGTTTGTCACCGAATGTGACGGAGCCATCGGGATAGGAGTCCCTGGCTTGGTGGATCCCGAGAGTGGGATCGTGCGCGACGTCGTGGCCATTCCATCGTGGAAGGAAGTGCCGCTGAAATCAATTCTGGAAAAACATTTCTCCAGAAAAGTAAGTGTCAATAATGACTGCAATTGCTTCGCGATGGGAGAGTCCCGTTACGGCAAAGCGGTCGGATATTCAAAATCTGTGTTCATAACCCTTGGAACAGGAGTCGGATGCAGCCTTGTCATAGATGGCAAGATTTACGAAGGGGCGAATCTCGGAGCCGGCGAGATCGGGAACATTCCTTACCTGGACAAGGATTATGAGTTCTACTGTTCCAGCAGGTTTTTCGAATCAAAAGGATCTTCAGGCAAAGAATTGTTTGAGAAAGCGGAAGATGGTTGCGGGGAGGCTCTCCTGATCTGGGAAGAATTCGGCCGGAACATCGGTCAGCTTGTTTCGCTGGTATGTTACACTTATGACCCCGAAATCATCGTGATGGGAGGGAGCATCGCCAACGCTTTCGGATATTTCGAACATGAAATGCACCGGAATCTTAAGGAATGTTTTCTCTACCCTAATTCCCTGTCCCGTTTGAAGATAACGACATCGGACCACAAGGATATGGGACTGATCGGAGCCGCCGTACTTGCGGATTTACATAATTATTACACAATATAACGTGTTGAACCAATTAAAATTAATTTCTGATGGGAATGAAACAACTAATCTCGGGAACAGGCCATAAATTGGCCCGCATCCTTCTCATGAGCATTCTAACACTGGCGTTCGTCCTGCCGGCCTCGGCTCAAGGCAAGATCACCGTTACTGGTAGAGTGGTTGATTCCGACAACCTCCCGGTTATCGGAGCCGCTATCGTCGTCAAGGGAACCAGCGACGGCGTCGCTGTCGACCATGACGGGAACTATTCCATCACTGTGGACAAAAACGCCACACTGGTTGTATCCTCGCTTGGCCATCAAGAGCAAGTCATCAATGTGGCGGGGAGAACAAACATCAACATTATCCTGGCCGCAGACACCTTGACCTTGGAAGATGCCATAGCGGTCGGTTATGGAGCCCAGACACGCAGACAGGACCTATCCGCCTCGGTCGGTGTCATCAAATCCGTCGACAAACTGACAACACGTCCTGTGGCCTCTACCCAGGAGATGCTTCAAGGACAGATCGCCGGTGTCACGGTGACTTCGGACGGAGGAGACCCGACATCATCTCCAAACATTGTCATCCGAGGCCAAGGTTCGCGCAATGGAGACAGCGTGCTCTGGGTTGTGGACGGCGTCCCGGGAGCTCCGATCGTGTCCACCAATGACATAGAAAGCATCGTTGTCCTTAAGGACGCCGCTTCCGCCGCGATCTATGGAGCGACATCCGGAGCCGGTGGTGTCATTCTTGTCACGACCAAGAAAGCCAAGGCAGGAGCGCCGAGCGTAAGTTATGACGGAATCTACGGCGTTCGTCAGGCGACTAACCTCATCAAGCCTTTGAACGCGGAACAGGAAATCCAGATGAGAACCATCTCTTATAAAAACGCCGGCCTCGACCTTCCTGACGGTTGGGATGTCTCCAAAAATCCTTGGATCGGCGAGACCCGGACGAACTGGATGGACGAGATATTCCGTCCTGGATTCTACAACCGCCACAATGTGGCCGTGAACATGGGCACCGAGAAATTTCAAAACCGCATCTCGTTTTCCTACGAGGACAACAATGGTGTGCTCATCTCCACTTTCAACAAAGTCTATGGCATTCGCTACAACGGGTCTTACCAAATCAACAAATGGGCGAAATTGAGCGAGAACCTTTCCTGGAGAACGGGCACCAACAGAGGAGCCGACACCAACAACGCATACTCCGGCTCAATTCTGAGCGCAGTGTTCATGCCGGCATCGGCCACTGTCTACAGCGAGTTCACAAATGGTGGCTATGGCGGAACCACAACCGAGGATCCAGCCTACATCGCGAAGTACGGATCCAATTATCCGGACATTCACGGAGACGCCATCAATCCGGTGCGTCTTCTTGAGGCAAGCGACCAATTCAGCAAATGGTCAACGTTCCACACGACCACGAATCTTGAGATCGCCAACATTGTAAAAGGCTTGAAGTTCAACAGCCGCTTTACCTACAGCCTCAGCAACAACTACTCAAAATCATTTAATCCCCGTCGTGAGGAAATCGGAAAGCCAGACCTTGGAAACAACCTTTATGAGGCTGCGTCCTTCTCGGATAACTGGAACTTCGAGAACACTCTTGTGTTCGACCGCACTTTCGGCAAACATAATGTAGGAGCGCTTTTGGCCAACACTCTTGACCACTACTACGGACGGTGGATGAACATCACGGGAAAGAATCTCATAGATGAGTCTGATTATCTTCAGTATATCGCGTACGCCAAGACAATCCAGGCGCAGGATGGACTTTCCGGTCCGGACGCCAACGCCTCCCTCGTCGGCCGCATCTCCTACAGTTACGATGACAGGTACTTCATCACCGGAACAATGCGCCGTGACTGGGCCGGACGTCTTCCTAAAAACAACAATTTTGGGGATTTCCCTGGAGTCACAGCGGCCTGGAAGATTTCCAGTGAGAAATTCTGGAACAAAAATCTTGTCTCCCTACTCAAGCTCCGTGCCTCCTGGGGACGCATCGGGAATCTCGGATCCGTCAGCATGAACTACAAATCAGCGCTTCTGAACATGGATCAGCGCACCGACGGTGCCATGTACGGAATTGAGAAAGACACACCGCAAGGCACTCTGATATATTCCCAGAAAGCCATGAATCCTAATCTGACCTGGGAGACTTCCGAACAGTGGGATCTTGGTGTGGACATCGACATCCTGGATGAACTTTCCATAAGCGTCGATTACTTCAACAAACGCACGTTCAATCTTATCCAGGAGCAGACTCTCGGATGGCCGGAGACGATAGGTTTTGACAAAATGCTCATCAACAACGGCGAGATACGCAACACAGGTGTCGAGTTCCAGGCCTCATGGAGCCGCAAGCTCAACAAGGACTGGGACGTATGGGCCAACGGCAACTTCGCCTATCTCCACAACGAGGTCATCAGCACAGGTCTGGTCAACGAAGACGGCTCCTACGGAGTTTGGAATTCCACAAGCAACTTCCGAAGCATCGTTCCTTTCCAGTACCAGACACATGTCGGCGGGTCTCTCAATGAGTTTTTCCTTATTAAGAATGACGGCATCTTCCAGTCCCAGGCTGAGATAGACGCCTATACAAAGGACGGGAACAAGATCCAACCTGACGCACGCCCTGGAGACCTTAAGTTCGTCGACTACAACAATGACGGGAAGATCAGTGACGAAGACCGCCAGTATTGCGGGAACGCCATGCCAAAACTCACTTATGCGCTTTCAGGAGGATTCCGCTGGAAAGACTTGTCATTCAGCATGATGCTACAGGGAATAGCAGGTTCAAAGACTCTCTACGCCGGTAAATTCCTGCTTTTGAATGATCAAGAAGGCAACTTCAACAGAAGTGCGGACATCCTTGACGCATGGAGCGAGACAAACAAGGGCAGCGACATTCCTATCCTTTCAAAGAGTGACAACAATGGTAATTTCACCACGGCGTCTGACTGGTATCTTGAGAATTCGTCATACCTCAGGGTAAAGAACGTCACTGTCTCATACGATCTCACCAACCTGCTTCGAGGAATCAAGCATTTTGACTTAAGAAACAGCAACCTGTCCGTTTACTTCAGTGGCGAGAATCTCCTGACATTCACAAAATATTCCGGAATGGATCCGGAATGTGGCGGATGGGATGCCCTCAAGTACCCGGTGTCACGCACTCTATCAATAGGAGTTAAGATTACATATTAATCAGACTATAAAGATATTAGAAGATAATGATTATGAAAAAGGCATTATATTTATCCGCAGTCATCCTGATGGCCTCCGGCATGGTTTCATGCAGTGATTTCCTGGATGTCACTCCAGAGGGGAATCCCACGACTGACACCTATTTCACGAATGACCAGCAAGCGATCGACGCTGTCGCTCAGCTCTACTACTATACAACCAAAAACGGCGACAACCTTTTCGGCCGCGAGATTTATTGGGAACAGGCCGGGGCCAACGACATCGTGTGGGGAAGAACAAGAGGCTACCGGACACTCGCCACACGTGAGTACACAGGGGACGAAAGCCCTCTGAGGGACTGTTTCAAGGATTCCTATCTGGCATTGGCAAAATGCAACTGGGTAGTTTCAAGTCTGTTGAAAAAACAAAACTCCTCATCCTTGACAGAAATCGAGAAAAGAAGTCTCGGCGAGGCATATTTCTTCAGAGCCTTCTACCATTTCTTTGTAGCATATCGTTATGGTCTTGACACTCAAGGAGTGCCATTCTGCCGCTATGAGGATTTCCCAAATGGATATGACTTCAGCATCCCGCCACAGCAGGCCACGGTAATGGACAATTACAAATTCATCATCGAAGATCTTGAGAAAGCCGAGAATCTTCTGCCTGATTTCCGTTCTTATTCCATCGAGGACAGAGGACGCGCTCACAAAGCCGCCGCAGTGGCCTACAAGGCAAAAACCTACGCATATTGGGCGTGCTGGGACAAATCACAATGGTCTAATGTCATCACAGAGGTGGATAAACTGAAAAATGACTATGGACGCGATCTGGCGCCATCTTTCTCTGTGATGTTCTCTCCGGAATTCGAAGATTTTTGGAACTCTGAATATATCTTCAGCATCCCGTCCACAGGAGGTAATCCTGGAGCCGGATGCGAGCTTCCTGGAGTCATGTGGGAGAATAAAGGATGGGGCAAGTTCAATGGCTGGGGCCAGAACAAGCCTTCGCTCGACATCTATAAGGAGATGGCCAAGGACAATGTGGGTGGTGTGAAGAACGAGAGACTTGCATGGTCGATTCTTGAGTATGGAGATGAGTTCAACTATTTCGGGGAGAAGAAAAAATTCACCTCCACTTCCGATGTGGAATCCGGTTTTGCCGTGTTCAAGTTCCAGCATGCTATCACCATCGGAGACGACCCGGTAGGCGACGGCTATGTAAACACGAACGGGAACTGGCCGACAATGAGGATTAACTTCCCTCTGATCCGTTTCGCCGACTGCCTTCTCTTACGTGCGGAAGCATATCTTGTCGCAGGCAAGAATGACTTGGCGAGGCTGGACATCAACGACATTCGAAGAAGGTCCAAACTTGAGGAAATCAAGACCTGCGGATGGAAGGATCTCTACCACGAACGCCGCTGTGAACTGGCCTTCGAGGTCTCAGACCATCTCTATGATCTCAAACGTTGGGCAAAGTCCGGAGCCGCGGAAATCAAAGCCCTGGCTATCGCGGAGCTTGAGGCACAGCAGACAGTGCGCCACTATGCGGATCGTGGAAATCCTGAGTCATCCTACACGGAAGGCGCTTACGATGACAATGTTCTACACGCCAAATGGGATGAAAAGCAAGTGGTGTTCCCTTATCCATCCCAACAGGTAAAGAACTCCAATGGCAAACTTACACAAAATCCTGGATATTAGTTCATTACCATAGAAAAGAAAAAGAGGGCGGTTTTGCCACCCTCTTTTTCTTTTCTTTTGATCCGCCTGAGGATTGACAATCTGGAACATATTACATATTTTTATGCCTGATGGTGTGATAATCCCGTCCTGAAATAAAAACATCGGCGATGATTCATAACAACAACTGAAAAATTATGGCACGAATCATTTTTATGACTGATTTTTCCGAAGCCTATGCAAGAGGGTTGCTTTTGGGGATAGCTAAATACTCTCAAAATGTCGGGAGAGCATGGAGCATCTGTAGATTGTCTCTGTCCATACGGGACAAATACGGGATCGAAGCCGTTGTCAATTATGCCAAGAAAATGAAGATGGATGCCATCATCGGGCAGTTCAATCCTGATGACGATGTCGAATCGTTCACAAAAAACGGAATCATCGCCGTAGCCCAAGAATCAACCGTCCGGTTCTCCGGCATCGCAAACATTGTCGGAGACAATTACAACGAAGGGGTAATCGCGGCCAAACATCTATTGAACAAAGGGTTTACGAATTTCGCTTATTACGGTGTCAAAAATGTGGTCTGGTCTGATGAACGCCGCCAAGGATTCAGCGACACACTCAAGGCAGCAAAACGACCTGTCACACTTTCCGAACTGGAAATCACTAATACCGACGTGTGGGAATACGACTACGAGACAGTGTCGCAATGGTTGGAACACCTACCGAAACCTGTCGCGATCTTCGCCTGCGATGACAACAGAGCCAACAACATCACGGAGGTCTGCCGGTACATCCGCATTAATTCCGCGAACGGCCACCGGTTGAGGATTCCGGAAGACATCACCCTGCTCGGGGTTGACAATGATGAGACAATATGCCGGCTGTCCATACCAAACACGTCTTCTATCGCCATTGATGTGGTGGGCGGGGGATACGGTACCGCAAGATACATTGACCAACAGTTGTATCTTAAACCAGAGGAAAGGTTCGCCGAGGACATTCTTGTCCACCCGTTGAAGATTGTGACAAGGCAATCCTCTGACATTTTAGTCAACGATGACCCGTATGTCGCAAAAGCCCTCAGATACATTTCAGCCAATCTTTCCAACAAGATAAAGGTTGACGACATCGTGAATGAGGTCCCCGTGTCAAGAAGAATTTTGGAAGAGCGATTCAAGAAAGAGTTGGGAACTTCCATCTATGACTATATCATCCAGATGCGGATTGACCGCATCACCGAACTGCTAAGAGAAGGTCTTTCCGTGTCTGACGCAGCCTATCAGATGGGATTCTCTGACATCAAGAACCTGTCACGAACATTCAAAAAGTTCAAAGGAATCTCACCATTTGAGTATCGCAAGATGAAACCACACATTCAACACTGATTCAATGTACTGGCCGGGAAGGATCTCAGGCGAGGAAACGGAGGACATCTCCGGTCCAGTCTTCGCCGTTGGTGGCTTGGATGGTGTTGATGCCTAAGGCTTTGGCGGCGGCGACGTTCTTTGGGCCGTCATCGATGAAAAGGACCTGAGACGGAGCTACGTTCTCGGACTCAAGCATCATGCGGAATATTTTCTCGTCAGGTTTCATCACTTTCATCTCGTAGCTGACGTAGATGCTGTCAAGATGTTCATCAAGCGAGTGGCCGTGGCCGTCAAAGGCTTTGCTCAGAGCCCATTCCATGATGAAAGGGTTGGTGTTGGACAGGAGCGAGAGGCGGTAGCCTTCGGCACGAAGTTTTCTGAACAGTTCAAGATTCCTTTCCGGGACACTTGAGAAGAATCCCATGTAGGCGTCGCGGCACTCTTCCATGCTCACTTCCCTGCCGGCTTCCTTGCTGACTCTGGCGCGGAATTCCTCCTTGTCAATCAGCCCTGTCTCGAAATCCCCGAAGAACCCCTGCTGGCGGACCAAATTGAGGTATTTCTCTATATTCCCACGCCCCAACGCCTTGAACTTGGTGATGACAACGCCGAGATCCGCCGGAGCGACCACCCCGCCGAAATCAAACACAACATTCGTGATGTCCTTTCTCATATTCATGGATAATTTGCCGCAAAGATAGTGATATGCCGTAACTCGATGATAAAAAACATATAGTTTTCATAAAAAACAGAAATATTTTGGTTCATACCCCCAGCGATCCGGAAGCCTTTGGTACCTTTGAGCAAAAAACTATGGAAACCTCCACAAATCGCAGCCAGTTGGTCGTCATTGATAATATAGAGTCTCTGATAAAAGTAATCAGGGGGCAACAAGTCATGCTTGACAAAGACTTGGCAAAACTATATGGTGTGGATACAAGAACTTTGAATCAAGCCGTCAAACGTAACATTCAAAGATTTCCCGATGATTTCAGATTTCAGTTAACAATGGAGGAATGTTCAAAATCACAAATTGTGACTTTGAATGCAGAAAGGGGACAAAATATAAAGAAACCACCTTACGCTTTTACTGAACAAGGCGTAGCGATGCTAAGTGGTGTTCTTCGCTCTCAAACAGCGATAGATGTCAATATTCATATCATGCGAGCCTTTGTCTCCATGCGTCACTTCATGGTAAACAACGCTTCCGTCTTCAGTCGTTTGGAAACAATTGAATATCACCAACTGGAAATACAGCAGCATCAGAAAAAAACAGACAAGCGTATTGACGAGGTTTTCCGCAGATTGGACGAGGGTAATGCGAAGCCGAAACAAGGCGTGTTCTACAATGGCCAGATTTACGATGCCTATACTTTCGCAGCCGACTTGATTAAGAGTGCGAAAAGCCGCATTATTCTGATTGACAATTATGTGGACGAAACAGTATTGACTTTGCTGGACAAAAGAGAAGAAAACGTGCCCGCGGCCATCTACACACAACGTATAAGCCATCAGTTCCAACTTGACATAGACCGGCATAATGCCCAATATGCACCGATAAATGTTGAGACATTCCGTTTGTCACATGACCGATTTCTTTGTATTGATAATGATGTATATCTCATAGGAGCATCTATCAAGGACTTGGGCAAAAAGTGGTTCGGCTTCTCAAAAATGGAGATACTTACACCTGACGAATTGGTAAAAAGAATAAACAGAGAGTAAGAAATATATAGGCATCTTCGGCATACGGTCACTACGAAGGGTGTGTACTGGAGGTTCATGACCAATGAGAAAAGGAACATCGACTGCAAAAAGGATGAAAAAGATGATGCAGGTTAGTTTTTGAAAGTTTCTTAGTATATTCACAAAAATTTTTGAGCGATGTACACATTCAAGCAGGATGGCGACAGGTTTGTCGTCAGCATTGACAACCATCAGGAGCTGATGGGGGCGATTGCGGCGTTTTGCCAGGAGCAAGGGATTCTGGCTGGAGAGGTGAGCGGCATCGGGGCGGTGAACAACGCCACTCTGAGGTTCCTCAACCCGGCCACCAAGCATTATGTCGACAAGACGTTCGAGGAGCAGATGGAAATTTCAAGTCTTGTGGGCAACATCTCCGAGAAGGACGGCAAGGTCTATCTGCATCTCCACGCCAACTTCGGGCGGGCGGACTACACGGTTGTGGGCGGTCATCTGCTCACCGCGACCATCAACGGGGCCTGCGAGGTGTTCATCAGACGCTATAACTGCAAGGTGGGGCGTCACTTCGACGAGGAGACCGGGCTGAATCTTTACACATTGTAACCGTGCCGCCAAAACAAGTGGCAAAGGATAACCGGATGGAGATAATCAACATCATCGACTGTCCGCTGGAGGAGGTCGGAAAACACCTCGGCGGCTACGGAAGCATATTCATAATCCACGACCGCAATGTCGGCGGCATCGTGGAAAGGCTTGGTATAGAAGCGAAAGGAATATTCCCGATCGAGGCGACGGAGGAGAGGAAAACGCTCGTCACGCTGCTGGAAATTGAGGAATGGCTGTTGGAGAAAGGCGCTGACAGAGAGGCGTTTGTGCTGGGTATTGGCGGCGGGATCACGACGGATCTGGTCGGGTTCGCGGCATCGGTCTATAAGCGCGGTGTGAAGTTCGGGTTCGTTCCGACCACGTTACTCTCGCAAGTCGATGCGGCAATCGGTGGGAAAAACGGTGTGAACCTCGACTCCTACAAGAACATCATCGGGGTGATCCGCCAACCGGAAATGACATTCATCTGCCCGGAGCCGCTGGAGACACTCCCCTACCAGCAGATTCTCTCCGGAGCTGCCGAACTACTCAAGACATTCATTATCAACAACAAGTGCAATGAATATGAAAGGACGGTGAATATGCTCTCGAATATTCACGAGCGGGCGTCGCGAGGCTCCGCCGAGGCGGCCGTACGGGAATATTCACAGACATTCCGGGAGTTGATCGCGGCGGCGGCGAATGTGAAGGTGGGCATTGCTGGAAGGGATCCGGACGAGCGGGGGGAGCGCCGGCTGCTCAATCTGGGGCACACTTTCGCACACGCCATCGAGAAGAATTCCCGGGAGACTGTTTCGCACGGTCAGGCGGTCTCTATGGGGATCATTCTGGCGGCCCGGTTGGCCGAATCTCTGGGGCTGACAACTGATCTTTCCGAGCGTCTGAAAGCTGATTTCACGGCCTGCGGGCTGCCGGTTGAAAGCCCGTACAGCATTGAGACTCTTGCAGATGCGATGAAGAAAGACAAAAAGGCGGACGGAGCGTTCGTCCACTTTGTGCTGCCGCTGGGCATCGGACGTGTCGAGCCAAGGGAACTCCGGGTCGAGGATGCAGTGGAGGCTTTGACCGGAAAGTTTTGATTCCAATTTATGGAAACTTTACCCTATTAAAAAGCGGGCAATCCATTACTGAATTTGCGGCTGACGATTGCCAATTAAAGAAAATTTGAATCTAAGAATATGATCTGCACAACAATCCAGAACCGGACTCTGGAAGAGATAATGAACCTGCTGGAAAGCAGCGAGCCACGGATTCAGATGGCCGAGATACGGCTGGACAGATGCCCGCTGGACATCGAGGAGATCGAGTACCTATTCTCGTCCTCGGACACGCCGTTGGTGGCGACCTGCCGGGTGGCCGATGATGGAAACGGAACGTGGGAGGAAGCCGAACAGAAGCTGACAGCGGCGGTGGAGGCAGGAGCGGCTTTCCTGGATCTGGAGATAGAGGCTCCGAAAGAGCTCGGCAAAAGGCTCCGCAGAGCTTGCACTGAATATGGCACCACGATGATCCGTTCAAGTCATTTCTTCGCCGGAACGCCTTCGGATGATGTGCTTCGGAGCACTGTGGAAAAGTGCCGGAAGTTCGGTGGGGAGATTGTGAAGATCGCAGCGATGGCGAAATCGGAAGAGGATGTCGCAAGGGTGCTGGGGCTGTATTCTGTCTCCAGGCATACTTTAGTCGCAGAACGGTATCCATCGGTCGCTGAGCCTGCCGAAGCGATCGTACATTCTATAGGGCAAAAGTCGCTTCGACAGGCTCAGAGACCACAAGATAACCAGCGACCGTGCGAGCTTATCGCCTTCTCAATGGGCGAGATCGGCAAGGCCAGCCGGCTGCAATGCTTGAAGCTCGGCAGTCCGTTCACCTACGCAGCGCTAAATGATACTGAGGCCGCCGCTCCCGGCCAATGGAGTTACTCCGAGATGCTAACGGCCGTCTACGGCGACAGGAAACCTCTTCATTGCGACTCGGCTCTGAATATGCCAGCCTCAAAGAGTTTCGCCCAGCGGGCCATCATCGCAGCGGCCCTCGCTGAGGGCGAGTCCAGACTCGGAGGCTACTCCCCTTGCGGAGACAACGAGGCGGCGATCGAGGTTGCCAAGGCGATCGGGGCCAAGGTTCGGATAGATTATTCTGACGTTGGTGCGCTTCGACAGGCTCAGCGGCCAACGTCAAAAGTCGCTGAACAAGAATCTCAGGTCGCTTCGATGGTTGGTGAGCCCGGTCGAACCACAAACTCAGCGACCGTAAAGACCTTAATCATAGAAGGCATAGGCTCGTCAGCGAATATTCCCGAAAAGATAAATGTCGGGGAATCCGGTCTGCTGACCCGTCTGCTGATCCCGCTCGCAGCCGCTCTGGGAAACGGCAATCAGATAGAAATTGATGGATGCGGAACCCTCCCGACCAGGCCTCTGAAAGGTGCTGCCGAAATCATGGCCGGCTTCGGAACGGTCCTGAGACCGCTCAACCCGGCTCCCGAAGTCCACGTGCCCCTCACCGTCCAAGGTCCTCTGATTTCCGGCAAGGCCAGCGTCTCCGGCAAAGGCGGCTCACAGCTGATCTCCGGCCTGCTGATGGCTCTGCCGCTCCTCCCCGAAGACTCGACCCTGCATATTCATGACCCCAAAAGCATCCCGTACATGTTCATCACCGCTGACGTGCTCCGACGCTTCGGCATCAAGATAGGCAGCGAGATGGAAGGAGGCGAAGATTTCCTTGAGACGCAGGACTGGAGCCTCTGCACCGGCATCACATTCAAGATCAAGGGCGGGCAGAAATATTCCCCGGCAGTCTTTGACATCGAGGGCGACTGGAGCGCCGCCGCCAATTTCCTGGTGGCCGGAGCCTTGTTCGGAGACGTGAAGCTGACCGGACTCGACACGACCTCACTTCAGGCCGACATCTCGATCATGGACATCCTGATGGAGGCCGGAGCGAGCCTGTCGCAGATCGACGACGAAAGCGTCGGCGACGATGCAGCCGATGAAGCCGCAGACGGAGCGAACGACAAAACGACCGGTGCCGAAAACCAATCAGAGGCAAATGCTCCTAAAAGCCACCGCGGTCTGATCACCGCCCAGAAAGCCCCGCTCCGCGCCTTTGACACCGATCTCAACAACTGCCCGGACCTGTTCCCGATCGTCGCGATCCTCGCCGCCTTCTGCCACGGACGCAGTAATATTCAAGGATTCAAGAGGTTAGCCAGCAAGGAAAGCGACCGAGGCACAGCGATTCTGAATATGCTCACCCTGATGGGCGTGGAGGCTTCCGCCAGCGGCGACACCCTCACCATCACCGGCGAATCCGTCGAAAGCCGCCTCCTGAACGGCCACCTTCTGAAGGGCGGTGAATATACCTCCTCGCACGACCACCGTATGGCCATGGCCCTCACCGTCGCCTCATGGTGCGCCGACTCCCCCGTCCACATTGACGACACCGCATGCATCGCCAAGTCCTTCCCCGCTTTCCTTGACACCTACCGCAGGCTGGAACGTTAGGCATTTGCCCGACTTCACCACGGCTTAAATTCATGCGTTTTAATTGCATCACGACTTAATCTGTGTTATTTGGGGGACAAAAGAACACGATAATGGCACAAGTTTCAATGACAGTCAGGATGGACTCCTCGTTAAAGGAATCTTTTGATTCCTTATGCTCCCAATTTGGAATGAGCGCCAACACCGCTATGAACATATTCGCAAAAGCAGT
Source organism: uncultured Bacteroidales bacterium (assembly GCA_934667175.1). Lineage (GTDB taxonomy): Bacteria > Bacteroidota > Bacteroidia > Bacteroidales > UBA932 > Cryptobacteroides. Next base: position 75,182 of record CAKULN010000003.1, read on the forward strand.
GGTTCAACGAGGAAAAATTCCATTTGAGATCCGAGGCGACAAAGCCGAAAAACTCACGGAAGGGTATAAGGCATTCAAGACCATCAGAGCGTTGTCGGAAGCCGGAGCCTTTCCTGAGATGTCCCTTGAGGAGATCAATGAGGAAATCCAACACGCAAGATCGGAAGAATGAAAGTCTTTGCCGTCATAGACACTAATACGCTATAATGTCGGCTATCTTTCCGGGGCCGATGAAGAGACGTGCCAATATAATTTATTAACAGCAAATACTTTATACATTTCTCTTTAGTAAGGATTTGTCAAAGGGAAGTGTATATTCATTTGATTATAAGCGCATTTCCCGTCACTCGTTGATTCTGAACGAGTGGCACGTAAAATAATATTAATCAAACAGATAAGCCTTTGTCTTCAGCCAAATCATACCAAAGACAACCATTTAATTATTTGACCATAAACCATATCACGCCAACCCGTTGAATTTTGAAGTACTTTCCGTTGAACGATGGCAAGACGGAATTGATAACTGGTATCGTGACCATTTAGATTAAACCTCAATGGGTCCTCTACAAACCCGCAAAAACAGGTGTGCATAAACACATCTTTTACCTCTAAGCTGGCCACTGCCAATCTTAGGTTTGCCACATATAATGCAGATTGGTGAAGTTTGTATCATTAATAACAAGCCATTGTCGTGGCGGCCAAGTAGTTGACAATGAGGATAATGATTACCTCTCCTCCTGAGGGGAACGAGCGGGAGGAGAGGTGGGATATTCATTGATTGTGAATCATTTGGATGCCACGGGTTATTTAAGGGTCACGTCGAGTTTCTTGTCGGAAACCAGGATTTCGAAGAGGCCAGGCTCAAAATGGCGGTCGCCGGCCGCGTCGATGTAGCCGAGGTCCCTGAGTTTATCGACCTCGAAGCGGAAGGTTTCCGTCGCGCCGGAGCAGATCAGGCGTTTTTCGAAGAATTTCAGTTCCTTGTAGGGGCGGGTGACAGAGCAGACCGGGTCGCTGACATACCAATGAACGGTTTCCTTGCCGTCACGCGGGCTGTCGTTAGTCACATCGACCTCGAACACAAGAGGAGAGTCCGAGACCTTGCGAATGGCGTCATGGCCGAACAGGACGGGAATCCCAAGCCGAGTCTCTTCCACGGCGCGGTGCTGCATGGCATTAAGGGCCTCACTGTCAGTGGCCACGTAGGTGATGTAGCTTCCCAGGACAGGCTCAGCGGTCTCGTTCCCGATGTTGTTCTCATTCAGGTTTTTTCCGAGTGTTATCTGGTTCATCTGAAGAATTTTCTCCTCCAACGTCATTCTTGAGAGAAGATCATCGACCCGTTTCTCGATCGGTGCGTCAGCCCGCTTGTAAACAGGAACGGAGGTTCCGCACGAAAGTGTGAAAAGGCAGACTATCGCGATTGCCGAATACTTCATATTCATCATTTAGTAAAATTAAGGGACGGTTTCGATTAGTCTGAAATGTTGTTTTAAGTGAAAAATTCCGTGTCAAGGTCTTATCAAAGTCTCTCCGGCAGGGACGCGGTGGGTGCGGCCATTCAGGATCAGCCGGTACGGGGCGTTGCTGCGGACGGTGACAAGACCGGTGGCCGGATCGTAGAGAAGATCAGTCGTTATCTCTCCGAAACTCAGATTATTGATGCCGTGACGGCAGGTCTGGTGAATATCCCAGCGTACAACACGTCCCGCGGCGTCGATGTCATGGAAACCCAGCACATTCTCTATGAACAGCGAGATCGGGCCAAGCGCGGACCAGCCGCAGAAATCAGGACGGACACGTTTGCCGCTGCCGCTTATGCTCGGAGCCGCGGCGGAAGGGGAATAGCATTCCCAGATTGTGTGTGGATCATAGTCCCGATAAGTCTCAAACATCTGGTTCAGAACTTTTTCCGCAGTGCTGTCAGCGGTGTGTAGGAAATCATATTTCTCCAGAGCCTTGATGCCCATATAGGCTGTCGGAAGCCAGACAGCGCCACGCCAGTAACGCCCGTCCTCGGCGTTGAAACCAGGATCGTCACGGGAAACGGTCACCCAAGGATATTCTCCGCCCAGCTTTGAAGGCTGAAGGGCGAAGTCAACCATCCGCCGGGCTTGTGCCTTGGTCGGAATCTCGGCGAGCATAGGCCAGAATGATGCGGGAGTGAGGATGCCGGTGGTCTTCCATGCCTGTCTCGACAAAGAGTCCACACGAGACTCCCCTGTCGGGACTATGTCATAGTAGCACCCGTCGGAATCCGACCAGTAATATTCATTGACAGTCTTCCTCAGAGCCTTCCATTTCGCCTCGAACTCTCGTTCGGTACGCCTGTCTCCAACCGCTTTGGCGAGGCGGGAGATGTAGAGCGCGGAAAGGGCCTGCTGCGAGATGGCGTCAACCCAAAGCATTCCTTTCCCCGCCCGTGTGCGAGGGGTGTTGTCCATGCCGCTTGAGATGCCGTTCCACTCATAGCCTATCCCCTTGTACCTCAAAGAGATCGGATAGTGGTCGAACTGAAGTTTCAGCTCTGGGCAAAGACTTTGGAACAAATCCCAGTAACGCTGCAGGAAACGCTTGTTCTCCAGAAGGTCAGTGATGTGGGCCTTGTCCCCCGTGAGCTTATAGTAGTCGTTCTCAACCCAGGCGAAAAACGGAGGGTTGTCCGGATGCTGGATGCGCAAGGATGAACCTTTGTCCTCCAGCATCGTGTAGTAGAAATTGTCAAGCGTCTGAATGCCCGGAAACAATTTCGGGGCATATTTGCAGAACATCACCATGAATTCCGAATCCCAGATCCAGATGGTGTCATCCCACAGACCTTCGTCCATGTAAAGTGGCTGGACAAGCCCTTTCTGCCATTTGACATGGTCATAGGCCTGCTCCCACGCCTTCCAGTAGAGTTCGACATAGCCCGGCTCGGCATCGAACACCGGTTGCGGGATAAGCGCACGGTCAAATTCCGGTTTCAGCGGGCTGGCCACCTCTCCCATCACGTCCACCCAGTCGGAACCGTTGTAAATCAATAGCTTTTCGAGGTCCGTGTCATAATACTGCTGCATGTACATCGGCAGATACGATTCCCTTTCAGCCGAAGTGCCGGAAAGGGAGTGGGCGGAATTGCGGGTGAAAAATCTCTGGCCGGAGCCTTTCTCCCAGAACGGAGCGTCAACGGCGTTCTCCATGCTCTCGGCGAACTTGTTGCCGCAGAATGTGATGTTGCCGCACCATGTTCCAGGCACGACTTCACGTGCCGGAAGGACCGGAGCCAAAGTAGGATTCTCTTTCTCTCTGTACTCAATCGTGTGGGAAATAAGGTCAATCACCTGATAGCCACGGGAATTAGGTCTGCGAGACCCACCGCAAACGTTGAACAAGGGCAGCGATGCGCACAGTTCCTCGGCGCAGTTTATCAGCGTGATCGGATGTTCCCACACCCCGAACCAATTGGACTCTTTCGAATGTTCCGTGACATCATAGTTACCGAATGTGTAGCCGTAGTAACTTTGGTAGGCGAGCAGGTTTGTGGCCACAAGATGTTCTCCTCCGATCTGGAAGGCCTCATAGAACCCTTGGGACATGATGTCATTCCAATGGTGTCCCACTCCGTTCGGGTTTATGTTGGAACCCCTGACTCCCACCGACCCTTTGACCGGCATCTTTCCGCGTCCGCAACCGTTGGAGTACAGACGTATGTTCTCAAGGATAGCGGCTCCGGCATTGAAGGTGTTGATGCAGATCACCTTATGTTTGATGTCCGGAAGGATCACCGACATATTCTTTATTGTCAGATGGTTGTTGTTGAGAATATTCTCCTTTGAGCAGGCTATCACACTCACCTGCACGGAGGTGTCGCGTCCCTCGTAGGCCCTCGGGCGCACATTGAACAGGACACCCGTATTCTTGCGGAGACCGCCCTCGTCAACTCCCCTCAGCACTACTCCCGTTGTTCTCCCTATACGCAAGGCGGTCGGCATGAAAAACCTGTCATCCTCGTGGAATCCGTCAATATTATAATTGCCATCGTAGAAAAGAATATGACAGCCACGGTTTGTCACGCCGTCATATTCATCCAGAATCTTCTGGATTGTCAGTTCGTCGTTTTCGCCGGTGCAGACCACGTCAGCCGACCTTTTGGCCTCATCAGAGGAATCATAGGCGGCGACGCGGACATATTCCTGAGCGTCCAGCGCAAGCCCCGCAAGCAGGAGCAGGGCGATGGTGAGGTATTTTTTCATTGATTATCGAATATTGTTTATTTTATTGACGCTTCGAACTTGCCGGCCTCATGGACAAATCAATGACAACCGTGGTTACAGAACGCTGCGGGATGCACATAGACTGGGGAAGATGCGGCAAAGATGCGACTAAGGCGAGGTCAGTGCGGGCATCTGTGCGATAGACCTTCACATCGGAAATTTTTCTGCGGACGGAAGACGGGAGTTTGAGGGATATGTCCACATCCTGAAAGCCGGAGTTCACTCCGACCAGCACGAGTCTGTCACTTTCCGGAGACACAAAGGCTGATACAGCGAGACCACCGAGATCATCCGCGCCGTCGCAAGCGATGCGGACATAGCCAGGGCGGATGAAGAAACTGTAGTTTCCGAGTGCCCAGAGCAGCTTGTTCGCTGTGACGCGGCCTCCTTTGTGCAGGTCACCGTCATCCGGCCAGAGTGCGATCAGGGAATGATCACCCTTGACCTCCATGGATTTCCAGTAGCCCCAAGCCGTAGCGCCTGCCACGGTCATGTCGCTGTGTATCAGCCGGGACATCAGAAGGGCCACATCAATGTCGCCGGAGACATAGTCCTCATGCGTCATTCCATCCTTGATCTTGATCAGCGACGATGGCAACAGACACCACTCCGACTGCTGGAAGCCTACGTTGTACTTGTCGCAGACCTCCTTGACCTTGTGGCGTACCTCCAACATCTGGCGGTTGGAGGTCTCGCTCCAATAGTCATGTCCGACAATCAAACGCGGGATGTGGCGGAAATTTCCGAGGTAGTAGTGGCTGGCCGGATCCCAGAAACGCTGCACAAGAAAGGCCGGGGCAAGGTCAGTTCCTCCGAAACCCTGTTGAAGATAGTTGGAGGTGGAGTAGAAATATTTCAGATCGCCACTCTCTCCTACCGTTATCTTCACGTCCTCAAGCCCCTTTCTGGCATCCAGTGCCTTGTCTAGTTCAGAGAACACATGGTACATCTCGTCGATCCTCCACGACGAGCCTTCCTGACGCGGAGAGTTCCAACGCACGTTAGGCTCATTGATCGGGCTGATGTAGGAGACTTTCAAGCCGTTTTCTTGGTAGTGTGCAGCGACATCGGCAAGATAGCCCGCAAACTTTCCGTAGCATTCCGGCCGGAGATTCGCCCGGTCAGTCGAGGGAGCCCAACCCTTCCCGTTCAGTGTGAACTGCACGGGAGGAGTGTTGGAAAAGAGCAGGAAGTTGTTGCAGCCGAGTTCCGCGGCCTTAGAGACGAACCAGCGCTGTCCCGGACACTTGTTCCAGTCATAGCCGCTGCCGTCCGCAGTGAGATATGACTCTGCCCTTCTCTGAAAAGGCAGGATGTCCGGATTCTCCTGCTCAAGCGTACCTCCGCCGAGGTTTACCCGCCACATAGACAACCCGATTCCACACGGATTCCCCGCCGCATCGGTTTCATGACTGAACAGCCATCGCGCGATTCGAGACTTCTCAGCCTCGCTCCAGTAACGTCCGACGAATTCCCCGCTCCAAGCGTCCGAAGCGGTGAAATTGTCTATAGTCTGAAAACTCTCCGACGGATTGACCGTCACAGTCCTGGTCTGCGAGAACACCGAAGTGCAGCATACCAGAATAAACAGTGTGATGGTGAGGTATTTTTTCATTGAATATTGATTATTTTCTTAGCTTGAATCTGATTGTCTGGAATATGTCGTCAGACGAGGTTCCGAACAGGGCCTCGAACTCGCCGGCTTCCGAAACCCATGCCTGGGCGGAGTCATCGAAGAAACGAAGATCATCGGTGTCAATGCTGAGTTCAACTGTTCCGCTCTCGCCCGGATCCAGCCAGATCTTTCCGAAATCCTTGAGTTCCTTCACGGGGCGCGGCAGGGACGACTCGATGTCACGGATGTAGAGTTGGACCGTCTGTGCGCCGCGCATCCCTCCGACATTCCTGACCGGGACGCGGAACGTCAGCGAGCCGCCATCACGGATGGAGTTGCCCGAAGCCTTGACTGGTCCTGTCTCGAAGTCGGTGTAGCTCAGGCCGTAGCCGAACGGGAACAACGGCTTCGTTCCCATCTTATCAAACCATCTGTAGCCCACTAAAATGCCTTCCGAGTACACCACATCTCCGGAATTTTCCGGATCGTAGTTGCCGAGGAAATGAGGTGGATAGTCTTCCAACCTCCGGGCAATCGTGAACGGAAGCCGCCCAGACGGACAGACCTTTCCGAACAGCACATCCGCCAGCGCATTCCCTGCCTCGCTGCCGCCGTACCAACCGTAAAGGACGGCATCAGCGGAATCAAGCCATGGCATGGAAACGGCAGAGCCAGAGACAAGGGTCACCACCAGTTTGTCAGCGACCCTGCCCAAGGCTTCGATCAATTGGTTCTGGGAATATGGCAACTCATAACTTACCCGATCCATTCCTTCGCAGTCCTGGTGCGCCCAGCGGTTATGACCTCCGAAAAAGAGGACCACATCAGCGTTTTTCGCGGCCTCCACCGCCTCTTCACGAAGCTCCACGGCATCGTCCGACTCCAAACCGCTCCCGACCGGCCGGTAGCCACGGACGAAAGCCACTTCCGCCTTGTCACCAACGAGACTGCGGATTCCTTCAAGAGGAGTGATCTCACGCTTCGTCTTGACACCCATGGAACCTCCTCCCCAACAATGCCTTGCGGTGGCGTTGTCTCCGACGACAAGAATCCTCTTCACGGACGGGAGGTCCAAAGGAAGCGCACGGTTCTCGTTTTTCAGCAGGACGATCCCTTCCTGGGCGACATCCCGTGACATTCTGAAATGCTCGGGAGAGGCAAAGGAGCCGAAATCTGTCCTTCCGGACATCGTGGTGCGGAAAATCAGACGAAGAACCCTGCGGACCTTGTCGTCAAGCCCTGATTCTGAATATCTCCCCCCACGAAGTCCCTCAAGATAAGGCCCAGCAAGATGAAAAGCATCATAAGAATCTTTCCAATTGGTTGACAATCCGTTGGTTCCGGTCCCGAATTCCATATCAAGACCGTTATTCACCGCCTGATCGGTGTCATGAGTTCCTCCCCAGTCCGAGATCACAACCCCGTCAAAACCCCATTCGCCTTTAAGAATATCCTTCAGCAGGTACCGGTTATGGCAGCAGTAGTCTCCTTTGTAGCGGTTGTAAGCCCCCATGACCGCCCACACCCCGGCATCTTTGACGGCAGCCTCGAACTCCGGCAGATAGATCTCGCGGAGAGCCCTGTCATCCACCACGACATTCACAGAACTGCGGAACGATTCCTGATTGTTGAGGGCGAAGTGCTTCACGCAAGCCGCGACACCGCTTTTCTGTATGGCCTTGATGTAAGGCACAGCCATGCCAGAAGCAAGGCAAGGATCCTCGCCAAGATATTCAAAATTCCGCCCGCAAAGCGGGGTTCTGAATATGTTCACCCCCGGAGCGAGCAAAACGGTCTTGCCACGATACCGGGCCTCCTCGCCGAGGAAAGAGCCGTACTCGGAGGCCCTGTCCCTGTTCCATGTCGCCGCAAGGCAGGTAAGGTTAGGGCCGGCGGTGCAGGAGTCGTTGGTCTGTCCGGCTGATTTCCACTCATCCCATAAAGTCTGGGCGCGGACTCCGAACGGGCCATCACTCATCCAAACATCAGGTATGCCCAGGCGTGGCACTCCAGGAGACGAGAATTTGGACTGTGCGCTCAGCACCGACACTTTTTCTTCCAGTGTCATCCTTGACAAGGCATCCTCGACACGTTCCTCGATGCCGGCCGACGGGTCAAGATAAACAGGCAGGCCGCTCCGCACGCATCCCGCACAGAGCAGCACCGCCGTCAAAAGATTAACGATCGTCTTTTTTCCCATCAGTCAGCCAACCCGGTTTTTCTGACAAGTCTGAAGCCACCAAAATAGAACACCGAGCCCTTGAAGGCCTTAGCCATTTCCTCTGAACTCGGATTGATGCCCAGTTTCACGCGCCACAGCTGGCCATTGGAAATCTTTTCGCAAAACTCCTGTGTCAAAGGGAACGTGATCCTGTGCCACTGGTTGTCCGAGATGCCAAGGTATAATCTACCTTTGTTGCCGCCCGTACGCCTGTAGATAGGATAGTATTTGTTGTTTCCTATCATGTTCCAGAACAACTCGTCGTACTTGTTGTCGGCATTCAAGGCTGAATCCTCGCATTTCACGTAATATTCAATGGCGTAGTTTCCGTCTGAATATGGTTTCATATCTATGTACTTAGAGCCTTCCACATTCAGGATTCCACTCCACTTCGTCTCCGAGGTCAGTTCCCATCTTATAGCAGGGGCACCCATGAACTTCACATCCTCTGATTTTTGCACGGATGACGTTTTCTCCGAGGTTTTTGGAAAGAATTTGTCTCCATCACGCCCGGTGTGAAGCTGCACGCCGTCATCGGCGATCCAAACCGGATTGACCTTCAATGGCAGGATCTCACCTCTCTGCACTGAAAAATCCTTCACTTCCCTCTCAGCGATATAGACCTTTCCGTCCTTGTGACGCATGGTCAGCAGGAGTTTGCCAGTGTACTTGAACGGGCGTACCGCCATGTAGTAAGTGCCTGCCTCAAGTCCCTCTCCGTCAGATGAAAGCAGCGTCACACCACTGTAACGGAATCCCCATGAATAGGCTGTGGTCTTCGCGAATTTTGTCCCCACATTGCCTGTCATGCCACCATTCTCGTCGAGATCAGTGTTGGCCGGGTTTTCCAGAGTCACAGACACGCATCCTTCAGGCAAATCAATCTTGATCAGACCACAGACCTGCGTGAACAGGAATTGGTTCTTCGACGCATCGCATGATGCAACCATAAGCGTGACATTGTCGGATACTCCGTCCTTTTTAGCAAACTGCACCTCAGGAATATTTGAGACAAGGTCGCCCGATTCGGTGAGAGACGCCTTCTCGTTGTAAGGGTAAAAGGCGCTCCAATCGCCTGACGGAGCGGTGGCAGAACCTGTGAAAGTGGCGGACGGGCCTCCTTCCTTGGTCGTGAAAGGCTGAGGCTTTCCATTCTTGTCAAACACGCCGATCTTGTCTCCGGCGCTCCACACCATTTTGGTGAACTCTCCAGCGTCATTCTTGGCCAGATTCGTCCTTGTCTCGATGAAGCCTGCGGTGAAGGTCCTCAATCCATCCGATTCCTGAACAGTCCCGGTTTCTTCCTTTGAACAAGCAGCAAGGCCAAGAACGGTCAGGCAGACTATCAACAGTTTATGTGTTTTCATAAAAATTCTCATTAAAATTCAATTACAGGTAACGTCTTGAAATCCTCAATGGTCCCGCCTTTGTCCTTGCCAGAATCAGGGTTTTCCTTGCCAGGATCAGGGTTTTCAGGGGTCCAATCCGGATCGAGCGGCCCGACAATCATAACGTCATCCACATAGAATGTCGCGCCTATCGGACCGGAGAAATTTTCCGGTGTGAACCGAATGAGCTGAACCTTCGCCCAAGAGAAATGCCCCTTGGAGGATTCGTACGGAGCCCCGTCGGACTGAATGTAGTCGAAATCAGAGAGCGGAATCTTAACCTCGCACCATTCGCCATCAGTCTTTACGTTGGCCGATGTGATACGGTAGGCGGCGACCCAGTTCTGCTGTTCGGACGGTTCCTTGAACTTGGTCTTGTCGTTGCGGAACCAGATGCTCCAGGCCATTGACTTCGCATTCTTCATCTCGGCCCTGAAACGGAAACGGATGGAAGTCTTGTGCAGGTTGAATTTCGTGAGATCCTCCTCACCGCTCAGGAACGAGAAATAAATGTCCGCCCATTTCTTGGTTACATCCCATTTTATGCAGTTCTCGCCGACAGCCGGGTTATCCTTGCAAGGGATTGTAAGGTAAGTAAGTTTTGAAGGATCAAGAACCTTGAGACCTTCGCCGAACGCATCGTCGTAAAGGACCATCTTGGTGTAGCCGCTCTCGTCATCGTCCCCACCCTGATAGACCGGAGGAATCTGGAAGCCAAGGGCTTTTACCAAATCCAGGTTGAGGTCTCTGTTGAATTTGGCGTTTCGTTCCACATTGAACAAACCAAAATCTCCTGAGTATTTCCATACTGTCCAAGAAATACCGTTCTGTTCGGCGTATTTCCTGACGAACTCGTGCCAGCGGCAACGGTCCTCGGCAGGAGCGCCCTTTGTGTTTTCAAATTGCCCTATGACTCCGAACTCACCCATGAACAGCCTGACATTCCTGCGTCTAGCTTCGGTGATTATGTTGTCCATCGCCTGTTGCACGCTGAATTCAGTTCCAAGGTATGAATAGTCAAGAAGGTTCTGCTTGTATGTGGTGTTTGTGACACTACCGGCCAGAGCCTCTCCATTGAACTTGTCGTTCCAAGGGTAGGGAACCTTTCCTCCGATGTCTTTTAGAGTCGTCCAAGGCGCACCTTGGTGGGTGAACACCATCGGGGAGTAGAAGTGGAAGGTGTAGACAAGGTTATCATCCTCATATTCAGGAAGTTCCGACAGACTTCTTCCCGGATTGGCAGTGACGATGATCGAGTGGGCCGTGTCTATCTTGCGGATCTCCTCGATCAACTGTCCCTGAAGCTCGTGCCAATGGTCCTTCCACCAATCACCGTCAGGTTCGTTCTGAAGTTCATACACCACCTTGGAAGAGCGATCCTTGCAGTGGGTGGCGATCTGGCGCCACACGCTCTTCATGAAGCCCTCCGCATGATCGTCCGGATAAGCGGCGACATAGCCGCCCTGGTGATTGTCGATGATCACGGTGATTCCGTACTTGTCCCCAAGGTCAAGGAGTATGTCAAGATTCTTCCAAAAAGCATCCTGAAGCTTGTAGTCCGCGCTGGCCGGACCTGCGAAACGCCCAAGGGTCATCGGGACACGGACAACATCCATTCCCATCTCCACCAGATGCTGGAAGGTCTCGTCATTTATGTAGCCCATCCAGATGTTGGACGCGTCATTCCCCTTCGAGACATCGAAGCAGGAGGCAAGGTTCACGCCTCTGGTGAAGGCAGTCTTCACCAACGGCTTGTCATCACCCTCGTCCGAGGGCAAAACTCCATATAGGTTTCTGGTACATCCGGCAATTGCCATGGCGGCCAGAATCGGCAGCAATATTCTGTGTTTCATAATATGTGATTGATTGTTAAAGTCCTTCATAACCTGGATTCTGCTCAAGCACCTTCGATATCTGAAGATGTGCCGCCGAGAACGGGAAAAGTTTCTTGTATGAATTGACACCTCCGTCAGGCTGGTGGTCCCACCACTCTCCGGTGATGTACTGGTTCCATCTGATGAGGTCCGTCCTGCGTCTGCATTCGCCCAGGAACTCAACCATCCACTCGTCCAGCATCCTCCACTGGTCCAGATTCTCGGCTGTCACCGGATTCGGGTCATTGCCACCTTCAAAATAGCGCTTGCGCACTTCGTTGATGAGTTTGGCGGCTTCGGCCTTGTCTCCCTTCCTCATCTTGCATTCCGCCAGCGTGTAATACGCCTCGGAAAGCCTCATCAAAGGGATGTCCGGATTGAACAGCAGTCTCGCGTCATTGGAATTCGGGCGCGGGCAGAATTTTGTGAACCTTATTCCGGAATTCTCCTCTCCGGTGTTCATGTTGGATTCTGTCTTTCCCTTTGAGAGCTGGGCAACCTGATCGACAAGTTTCAGGGTCTTGCCGTAATATTCCTGTGTTCCGGTCACCTTCCATGAGGGGTTGTCCGGGTTGACAAGTTCGCCGAAAAAGAACATTCCCTCGTATTTGCCGTTGCCGAGATAGCGGTAAGGCTTCTTCCTGACATCCGTGTCCTCAAATTTAGAGAACGGAGAGCCAAGTTTGTAGGTGTATGGCTTGCCTGTGCCGTCCAAAGACGGTGTGAGACAATAGTAGTTGTTTGCGGCGGATTTGGAAAGACCTCCGAGGTAATTCCTCATGTTGGTCGGCATCTGTCTTTTCCACAGTTCGTATGGATCCGTCTCCAGCTGTGAGCTCTCGTTCGGAATCGACCAGATGATTTCCTTCGAGTTTTCGTTGTTGAACCCGAATGTCGTGGTCCAGTCAGCGTCAAGTTCATAAGCACCGTATTTCCCGGCGATCAAATCCTCGCAAACCTTCGCGGCCTCATCGTACATATCGACTCCTATGTACGACACCGCATTGAAGTAGAGTCTCGCCAGAGCCATCGCTGCGGCCGCCTGACGGATGTCACCCTGCTCTGTCTCACCGGCTTTCTTCACCTCCAATCCTTTTATGGATTTCTTCAAAAGGTCCTCGGTGAAATAGAACGTCTCCTTGGCGGTAGAGCGAGGCTTCTCCTCCTTGGCGCTTCCGGGATAAATCGGAATGCCGCCATAGCAGTCTAACGCCTGGAGATAATATATTCCCACCATCGCCTCCATCTGGGCCTTCCAGTTGTCAAAAGTGCCGTCCGGAAAGCCGAATTTCTTCAGATTGACCTGAGACAAGTCGTCAAGTGTCGCCCAACATCTTGAAGTCCCGGACATCCTGGAACCGTAGACAAAATAACTTGAGGAAAAATAAAGCGGAAAGTCATGATAGTGCATCTTGTACAAGATGTTGCTCTTGTCGGCGTTCTGGCTGCCCCTGACCGGAGAAATGAACTCGTCCGTGGTCAGTTCCTGCATGGCGAAATAGTCGGGATTCATCGCCAAAACGTACCTCGCGTGCGTGAACGGGCGGTAGAAGCGCTGCCAGACAGCCTCCTTCGAATCGTAGAAAGTGTCCGGAGCAACCTGCGTGAAATACACAGGCTCGATGTCGCATCCGGCAGCGGCGACAAGTGAGATGGCCAAAGCCATCATTTTGAATATATTGGTTTTCATTATTTTAGAATATTGATTATCAGAATTTGAGCTGGACACCAAGAGTCCATGTCCTCGTCATAGGGTAAGCCTTTGTGTAATTATCCACACCTCCGTCATACCCGATGATGTTGACCTCCGGGTCGAGTCCGGTGTAACCGGTGAACGTGGCGACATTGCCGCAGGTGGCGTAAACCCTGAGATAATCGACATATTTCGTCCACCTGCTGATGTCAAGCCTGTAGCCAAGCGTGATGGCGTCGATCTTAAGGAACGAACCCTCCTCCAGATAGTAGTCGCTCATCAGCTTCTCATCCTTGATGTGGCTGAATGTGGAGTAAGCGTCTCGAAGGACATTGCACTCACCGTTGCGCCTCGCGATTCCAAGACACATCGCATAGGTGTTGTAGACATCGAAACCAAGCCATCCGTGCATGCTCACGCCAAGATCGAGGTCCTTGTACGAGAACGTGTGGTTCCAGCCGTACATCATCTTCGGAGTGAAGTTGCCCAGAAGTTTCTTGTCGTTGGCCACCTTTGACGAGGCCGGGATTGTCTTTCCGTTTCTGTCCTTGATCAGGAACTGGCCTGACTTGGAGAAGCCGGCGAACTCGAACAAATAGAACTGGCCGACCGTGCTGCCTTCCTCCAGGATGATCGCCTTTCCGGTCGAGTTCGGACCTGGGAGCTGGCCGCCGTCCCAACGGGTGCTGCTGCCGTCAATCGACAGTACCTTGCTCGCGGAGTGGCTCAGATTCACGGAAGTGCTCCACTTGAAATCCTTGGAGCGGATTATGTCTCCTCCGAGTTCAAACTCCCATCCTTTGTTCTCCAGCGAACCGATGTTCTGCCACTGGTAACCACGGATGAACGGCGGGTTCGGCACCTGAACGTAGAAGAGCATCGATGAGATCTTCCTTCTGAACACATCGGCCTTGCCGTAGAGCCTTCCGTCAAAGAACGAGAAGTCCAGTCCGAGGTTGAGCTCGGCCTTCGACTCCCAGCCAAGATTCTCGTTCACGCTCTCGCCTCGACCATAAGTGTATTTCCACGTTCCGTTCGGAAGGATCCACCTGTTCTCGTCCGCAGCGATGAAGTTACCGGAATACGCAGCGCTGAAGTCGTTGTTTCCGGTCACACCGTAACCGACGCGGAGCTTGAGGTCGTCAACCCACCTGACACCCGGCATGAACGGCTCGTTGGCTATGCTCCAGCCTCCGGACACAGCCCAGAAGTTACCCCAACGGTTTTTAGGGCCGAATTTCGACGAACCCTCACGACGGAAGGTAGCCGACAGCATGTAGCGGTTTTTGTAGGAATAGTTGACACGAGCGAAATAAGCCATCAGTTTTTCCCGGATGTTCTTCGAGGAATTCATCGTGGCCTTTCCGGCATTCAGGTACGATCCATTGCCGATGTCCCAGTACTTCACTCCATCGACGGTGAAATTGCTGTTGGACATGCCGAACGACTCACCGTCATACTGGTTGTAGGAATATCCCAGCACAGCGTTGACCTTGTGCGCGTCATCGAATATCCTGTCATAGGAGAAATAGCCCTCGGTGTTGATCCTTTCCGTCTTGGCGAAACCGAGGTAGGCGGAGCCGCTTATGTTGTTGATCACATTCTCCCTGTGGTGCATCGACTTGTACTGATGCGATTCCGTCTGGTAGTTGGAATAGCCGATCGTCTGCCTGTAGGAAAGGCCCTCGACCGGAAGGATGTTCAGTTTAAGCGCGACCTCCGGCTTGAACCATTTGACCACGGAGTTCACATCATTCAGAGCCGCGTCCGCGATGACGTTGTAGTCGTTCGGCTCGCCAGTCCAGATGTTGTAGCCAGTGACAGAATCCGGATCGTACGGAGATCTGGTCGGGTTGTTCAGCAAGGTCTGTCCGAAATATGCCCCTTGGGCGTTTCTGTTGGCCTGACGGTAATCCACATTGGTCCTGATCTCCAGCCAGCCGTCGAACATCGTGTACTTGGCGTTGAGCCTTCCACCGTAGTCCTTTCTCCACTCACCGGAGGCTATGCCATCCTGCTTCTCGTAGAAGAACGAAGAGTACACACTGGCCTTCTGGGTTCCGAAATTGATGGCGACATTATGTTTCTGGGAGAAATTCCTGTGGTTGATGGCCTCGTCCCACCAGTCGGTGCGGCTGCCGTAGTCCTTGCCGACACCATTGGCGACATATTCCTCCGCAGACATGACATCCGGTTTGGCATAGGCCTGCCTGTGAAGCAGTTCCGTACTGTAGGTGAGGTTGAGTTTTCCCTCTGTGTCGGTGCCGCTCTTGGTCGTGATGAGTATGACACCGGCAGCGGCCCTTGTTCCGTAGATGGCTCCCGCCGAGGCATCCTTGAGCACATCGATTGATTTGATGTCCTCCGGGTTCACCGAACGGATGTCTCCGCCAGGGAATCCGTCTATCACAATCAACGGCTCGTGGCCGGCGGCGATGGAGGCCATACCTCTGAGCTGGAGTGACGGAGACGAGTTCACTCCCTTTGTCTGACCGATGACAAGGCCACCGATCTTTCCCTGAAGAGCCTTGGTGATGTCAGCGCCACCGACACCCTTCATCATGTCCTCCGAAGAAAGGGATGCTATCGAACTGGTGACCTCCTTGCGGTCAAGGGTACCGTAGCCAATCACTACCGCCTGGTTGAGGAATTCGGCGGAGTCCTTAAGAGCGACATCAACATTCTCATCATCACCGACTTTCACTTCCACGGTGTCATACCCGATGCAGCTTACTGCCACCACGGGAGAAGCAACGCCCGACGGAATATTCAATGAATATGCTCCATCAGCGTCAGTGTTGGTCCCTACGGTAGTGCCCTTGACGACAACGAACGCTCCGATCACCGGATTTCCTGCGGAGTCGGTTATGCGGCCTTTTATCCGCGTGGCAGACGGTGCGGCCGCCACAACGGCTGGTTTCTTCTCCTCAAGGACAATGTTGCCGCTTGAGATTCTGTAAGTAATGCCTGAGTCTCTGAAAATCTGGTCCAGAGCCTCTTTTAGCGGCCTCTTTCCAGACTTGACCGTCACTTTCCGTGACAGATCAAGTTTTTCGCCATAGACAAACAGGTAATCGGTCTGCCTTTCGATCTCATCCATGCAACTTTTGATCGTCGCATCCTTCTTGTCGAGAGTGACCTGCACGCTTTGGGCCCGGGTAGTCAACGGAACCAAAAGCAAAGAACAAAGCAAAACGGCGAAAGCGATGACCCTCCCCGCCCGCAAGTGGTTAGTGTTAATCATTTATTATGGTATTATGGTTTAATGAATATCCTTATCGGATGTGGACCTGCCTGGTCTCATAGTCAATCTCGTACGACAGGTCTGTTCCGGCGAGAATTATCCGGAGCGCATGCTCAAGTCCGTCGGAAGTGTGGATCTTGCCTCGGTTCATGACAGCAGGTACAGACTTGGAGTCGATCCGGACACTCACATCATAGATCCGCTCAAGCCTTCCGGAGAGTTTTTCCAAAGAAGGAGTGTTCAGGACAAGGACTCCCTCCACCCACAGATAGTCGTCAGCGCTCTCCATCTCCTGCACCATCAGCCTTCCATCCTGCATCCCGGCGACTTGTCCTGGTTCAAGGACAACGCTTTCGGTCTTGCTTGACATTCGTACCCGTCCTCTGAGCAGGGCTGTCGAGAACTCCCCTGTCTCCTTGTCCGCCCGCACATCGAACTTGGTGCCCAGAACCTCGACCTTGCCGGCGAACGTGTTCACCACGAAAGGACAATTGCCGTCCCGGTGCTTCACATCGAACAAAGCCTCGCCGTCCACAGACACGTTGCGGCTTCTTCCTGTGAACGCCACCGGGTACTCAAGAGTGGAGCCTCCAGTCAGCCAGACCTGAGTGCCGTCCTGCAAGGTGATGTTGACTGTCTCTCCTGCCGGCGAGCTGAACGCGACTGTCTGTCCGGCGAAGCGGTTTATCCTCCATGAACTGAAAAGGTAACCTCCTCCGATGACAAGGGCGACGCAAGCGGCGACGGCGGCGGCATAACGGAATATCCAGACGAAGCCCCTTCTTCTCTTCGGCTTGGAAGCCTCCAGCGGAGCATGCAGGGCCATGGCGTTGAACGTCTCGTCCAGCGCATCCATTTCCTTTTGGTTCTCAGGACTTTCGTCAAGCCAGTCCAGCACCTCCCGCTCCTGTTCGGGAGTGGTGCGGCAAAGCATGAAATCTATCAGTGTGTTTCTGTCCATAGTAATATATTAACAAACAACTGACAGGGGTTTACACTTTTTTTTGACTTTTTTTTGAATATGTTCTCCTAAAGAATGACCAGCGAACCTTATCAACTTCTTTTCCTACGCTTCCGAGGGCTTTTTGAATATTCCCGAAAATGATCCATTTCTTGAACAGCCTCGGACTCCGATCAAGAGAAAGGAAAGAACCAAAGCAGAAGATGAAGAGGCAGATAGTCCTTCAAGGCCGTCCTCAGGATGGACAGGGCACGCTGCATCTCGGAGGCGACGCGACGGCTGGATATTCCCAGAATCTCAGCGATCTCCGCGTAGGTCTTGTCCTGAAAGCGGCTGAGTTCGAACACCTGACGCGTCACCTGAGGCATCCTGTCCATCTCTCGTCCCACAATCTCGATTATCTCTGACGAGAAGAGGCGCGATGGGTCGCATGACTTAAGGGAACGTATGCTCGCCGCCACAAGTCTGGACTGAATGTTATGGAGGTCCTGCTGCTTGTCAAGATGAAGTCGTTTGGCGTTCAGCCAGTTGAGACAGTTGTTCCTGACCGTGGAAGCGATGTAGGCCGGAATGTTCACATCCTCCGCGATCTTGTCACGGTTCTCCCAGAACGCTGCGAAGCTTTCCATCACGAGATCCTCCGCCGCGTCAAAATCACGCACATAACGCCGCGCGATCACCACAAAACGCGCGTAGTACTGTGCGTAAACCTCTTCGAACTTAGTGTGACCTATGACCAGTCTCATCCTATGATTGCTTATAACCTATATATAAGTTTTGGTGTTAATAATCCATTCTTTCCCACAATCTTCCGTCCAGTCTTTTCTGTCAGCGAAGGCATTTCCCCTCAACCCTTACCCTGAAAACAAATGGTGAATCCTTGTCCGTTATCATTAATATTCAATGACAAATATACACACTATAATCTTTTTTTTAACAACCTTGTTTAAAACAACCTTGTTAAAAACCAATGGGATTATGCTCTTCAGACTTGTGTTTGATCTCATCAGCAGCACTTTCGGCCTCTTTTGATCCTCAAGAGTGTATAATACACTCATAGGAAACGTTTTCCGCACTTTTCGTCTACTTTCTACTTTCCGCGTCCGGTACAACTGGTATATTAAATTTCTCAGTTTGGTGCAAAATATTCATTTAAAATTTGTTTGTTTGGTGCAAACTTGTTCTATTTGACAATCACTAAGAGTAACCGTGGCAGAAAACAGTTGACATTCAAGCGAAAGGGCAACTTCATGGTGCTGAAAATCAGACCACGACATTATTATATTCACTCATTATCAATCTATTAGATGCCACGAGACATCGTAAGGTCAGCGAGGACGATGGCGGCAACGGCCTCGACGATGACGGGGGTGCGGAGGGCGAAGCAGACATCGTGGCGGCCGGGGACATTGAGGGTGGTCTGTTCTCCGGTCTTGACGTTTAGGGTGGTCTGGGATCTGGAGATGCTGGAGGTCGGCTTGAAGGCGACGCGGAAGACTACCGGCGAGCCGTTCGTGATGCCACCGTTGACTCCTCCGGAGCTGTTCTTGGTTGTGGTCACGGCACCGTCCTTAAGTTCAAGAGGATCATTGTGTTCCGAGCCTTTTATCCGGGCAGAGGCGAAACCGTCACCAAACTCAATTCCGCGAACTCCAGGGATGGAAAACGCAGCATGGGAAATCAGCGACTCGACCGAATCGAAGAACGGTTCTCCAAGACCGGCTTGGACACCGGCTACCCGGCATTCGACGATGCCACCGAGCGAGTCGCCTTCCTTGGCGGTTTTGTCCAAAAGATTGTCCCACTTGGACTTGTCAGTCTCCCCTCCAATCTCTACCAAATCAGCCTTACAACAAATCGCAGGGCACATTTTCTTGGCGATGACCCCAGCAGCGACAAGCGGAAGGGTTATCCTGCCGGAGAAATGTCCGCCTCCACGAGGATCGTTGAATCCGTTCCACTTGACAGAAGCGACATAGTCAGAGTGACCGGGACGCGGAACCGCCTTCAAGGCCTCATAGTCAGAAGAGCGGGTGTTGTTGTTTCTGAATATGACCGCGACCGGCGCCCCCGTCGTGTGCCCTTCAAACACACCGCTGAGAATCTCCGGCCCGTCCGCCTCGACGCGAGGCGTGGTGCCTTTCGCCCCGCTCTTGCGCCGGAGGATGTCCGGCATAAAGTCCTCAACACCAAGTTCAATCCCCGGCTTGACCCCATCCACGACCACTCCGATGGCCGCCCCATGCGACTCCCCGAAGATCTCCACCCTAAAATTCCGTCCGAATGCGTTCATATATTCAAAAAAAATTAATACTGACCATCTGATTGCGAAAGATTGGCAAACTTCTTCTATTTGCAAAAATACTCTTTTCTTGCGAAACCACGATGAACAATTTCAGATGTCTGTTTTTATGCACTTTACACGACAAAAATTTTCGATTTTGTGCACTATAGTTAAAACAAAATCACTACTTTTGTGCACTAATTCAAGATATCATGACGGATTTGCTGACAATTCTTTCAGACCAGAAAGAAGAACTGGAAAGAGTGGGTTTACAGTCGCAGGTTATGCGGCCGGAAGAAGAACTGATTAATCTTAAAAGCAATGTCGCGCAGGTTGTCATAGGGGTAAGGAGAAGTGGAAAATCCACGGTTTGCCAACATGTGTTACTAAAATCCGGACAGCCGTTCGGGTACGTCAATTTCGATGACGAGCGTCTTGAGGGATTGAAGGCAAAAGATCTTGACGAGATTCTGAAAACCTTGTATCGCATAAACGGAGACTTTGGCATTATATTCATGGATGAGGCGCAGGATGTAAAGGGCTGGCATCTGTTTGTGAATAGAATGCTCAGAAGTGGGATGAAAGTCATCTTGACAGGATCTAACGCAAACTTGTTGAGCAGTGACTTGACAACGTATCTGACCGGACGATATAACGAGGTGTCTTTGTACCCGTTTTCATTCCACGAGTACTGCAAGGCAAAGAATGTTAATGTCTCATCATTCAGCACAAAAAATCAAGCTTTGCGTCAAAGAGCACTTGATGAATATCTGGAGACCGGCGGGCTTCCGGAGGTTGTGCTTAATGGGGAAGGCAAAGGCTACGTGATGTCCCTTCTCAATGCCATCATCACAAAGGACATAAAAAAGCGCCATAAAGTGCGTTATGCGGAGACTCTTCTGGAGGTGGCGAACTGTCTGCTTGACAAGTACTGTCAGGAAATATCCTTCAATGAAATAGCCAAAGAATATGCACTGAATTCCGTTCATACCGCAAAGCAGTACGTTTCCTATCTGGAAGAAGCTTTTTTGGTCAGAATCGTACATAAGTATTCGTTTAAAAGCAGTGAACGGACAAAAGGACGTAAGGTGTATGCCGTGGATCTGGCATTTGCGACAAACCGGAAGAACCTTATCGCTACGGAGAACATCGGCTGGCGATTGGAGAACATTGTCCTGTTGGAATTGTTAAGACGGATTGATCTACAATACCAGAATATTTTTTACATCAAAAAAGACAATCAATTTGAAGTTGATTTCATTGTCTGTGAGAAGAACACAGCATTGGAGTTGATTCAGGTATCACATCACATAGACAATCCTGGCAGCAAACTTTACAGACGAGAGGTCGGAGGGTTGTTGAAAGGAGCCAAGATGTCGAAATGTCACAAGCTGACCTTAATAGTGATGGAGGGAAATCGCCAGACAATATTGGAGAAAGACGAAACCATCGAGGTCATACCAGCGCCAGAATGGCTTTGCAACGGTAGCGACTATAGACAATAACTCAACTTCCGTAAGTAGGCAATTACCTGTCGAATATTACCTTACCTCATCTCACAATCGAATATGATTGACTAAATCCATTCACATATCCACCGGAACTGCAAAATGTTTGATTTTCGGCGTTTTTTAATTTAACTTTGAAGTGTGCTTTGCGTGCATGCATTGTCATTCAAGATAGCATATAGTTCTAATAATAATGGACATCAAGGAAGAAGACAAGATAATTCAAGAGGTCACCAGGCAGGAGTACAAGGAGGGCTTCGTGACGGAGGTCGGGCAGGATTTCATACCCAAGGGACTGAACGAGGACATCATACGCACCATCTCGCGGCTCAAGGAGGAGCCGGAATGGATGCTGGAATTCCGGTTGGACGCTTTCAGAAAGTGGCAGAGGATGGAGATGCCCCAGTGGGGACATCTGGATATGCCAGAGATTGATTTTCAAGACATTATCTACTATGCCGCTCCGAAGAAGAACTCAGAGCGCCCTAAGGAGATTGACCCGAAACTGGAGGAGACGTTCGAGAAACTGGGCATCCCGGTGAGGGAGCGCGAGGCTCTGGCCGGAGTCGTGGCCGTTGACGCGGTCTTCGATTCCGTCTCCGTGGCGACAACCTTCAGGGCTTCGCTGGCGGAAAAGGGTATCATATTCTGTAGTTTCTCGGAGGCCGTCAAGGAGCACCCGGATCTGGTCAGGAAATATCTCGCCTCCGTTGTGCCGGTCGGAGACAATTTCTTCTCCGCGCTCAACTCGGCGGTCTTCAGCGACGGCAGTTTCTGCTATATTCCCAAAGGGGTCAAATGCCCGATGGAGCTTTCCAGCTACTTCAGGATCAACGCGAAAGGCACGGGACAGTTCGAGAGGACGCTCATTGTGGCGGACGAGGGATCGCAGCTGAGCTACATGGAGGGCTGCACGGCACCGATGCGAGACGAGAACCAACTGCACGCGGCGGTGGTGGAGATCGTGGTCGAGAAGGACGCTGACGTAAAATATTCAACGGTGCAGAATTGGTACCCAGGAGACGCGCAGGGGCGCGGAGGAATCCTTAACCTCGTGACAAAGAGGGGAATATGCAAGGGTAGCGGCTCGCATCTCAGCTGGACGCAGGTCGAGACAGGCTCAGCGATCACATGGAAATACCCTTCCACGATCCTGAAAGGAGACTACTCCTCCTCGGAGTTCTACTCTGTCGCTGTGACGAACAACTACCAACAGGCGGACACCGGCACGAAGATGATCCACATCGGACGCGGGACCAGGAGCCGGATCGTAAGTAAAGGAATATCAGCGGGTCACAGCCAGAACAGTTACCGTGGTCTGGTCCGGATGAACACCGGGGCCGCCGGGGCGCGCAACTATTCGCAGTGCGACAGCCTTCTGATCGGTTCGCAGTGCGGGGCGCACACTTTCCCGGACATCCAGAGTGCCAACCCGACAGCGATCGTGGAGCACGAGGCCACAACCTCGAAGATCAGCGATGAGCAGTTGTTCTACTGCAACCAGCGGGGTCTCGGACCAGAGGATGCCGTAGGCCTGATTGTCAACGGCTACGCCCACGAGGTGCTTTCCCGTCTCCCGATGGAGTTCGCCGTCGAAGCCACCAAGCTGCTCCAGGTCTCCCTCGAAGGCTCTGTGGGTTAATGAATATATTCAAGTTTCGCAAATGCGAAACTCCTATGTTCTTCACCACAGAACGGTGAAAGCAAGCCCCTTCTCCGAGGGTAGCGGTAACGAGAATTGATGAAGGTGGGCAGTCACCTGGTAAAGAGTATTTCAGCAAGCGATTGCCAGCTTGCGTGGGATTGGAATATGATGGAGTTCTTTGATATAGAAAACATTGCGTTCACGTTAGGCGGAACGGGAGTGAGCTTTCTGGAACTAATCGGGGTCATCGCGGGGCTTACCTGCGTGGTGCTGGCCGGGCGCAACAGCAAGTACAACTTCTGGATCGGCTACCTGTACAACATCCTGCTGTTCGCGCTGTTCTGGCAGAGGCACCTGTACTCGGCGATGCTTCTCCAGCCGGTTGCGTTCGGAATCAACGCTTTCGGGCACTGGAGATGGACACATCCGAGGCCGGAAGAGCAGAGCTCAAAAGACAATTCAGCTCTGAAAGTCACACGGCTTTCGATGCGGGACTGGTGCATGGCGCTCACGGTCGTGGTTCTGGCGGGAGCCGTCTGGGGCTTCGTCCTCAGCAAGCTTGGGACCAGCTGGTTCACGGACATATTCACACCTGATCCGACTCCATGGCTGGATTCGTTCGGATTGATGCTGACGCTTCTGGCGCAGTTCCTTTCCGCCCAAAAGAAGTGGGACTGCTGGATCGTGTGGCTGGTGGTGAACATCACGAACATCACCCTCTACATCAGCGCCGGCCTCGTCTTCATGCCGATTGTCAGTGCCCTGTACCTGATCAACGGAATCTGGTCCCTCTGGACCTGGTACCGGCTGTACAAAGAGGAGAGGTAGGCGACATTAGGTCCCTGAGCCTGCGGTCCCTGAGCCTGCCGAAGGGCCGAAGTGACCAGGCAAGACGACTGCTGAAACAGCGGTTGCTGAGCCAGCCGAGGCACAAGCACGGTTGCTACGGTTGGTGCGGTTGCTGAGCCAGTCGAAGCAAAAGCGCAGTTGTTACGGTTGCTGCGGTTGCTGAGCTTGTCGAAGCACCGAAGAGGCCAAGATGAACGGCTACAGAGACCTATCGCTTCGACAAGCTCAGCGACCGGTCAAGGCTCAGCGACCAGACAAGGCTAGCGACATGGAAGAGATAGCCGTGAATAGCAACTAGTTAAAGATGAGTGATTTACACATTCACCTTTGGTAGATTTCAACCAAAGGTAACAATGTAAAAGATTGACAACGAGGAGCATAGCCTCCACGCAAAACATAATGAATATGACAGACATATTACTGAAAATAACTGATCTGCACGCCAGTGTCGGAGACAAGGAGATCCTCAAGGGCATCAACCTTGAGATCCGCCGTGGCGAGATCCACGCCGTGATGGGGCCGAACGGGGCCGGAAAAAGCACCCTGTCCTCGGTCCTGACCGGCAAACCGAACTATGAGGTCACCGCCGGCTCCATAGAGTTCGACGGCAAGGATCTTCTGGCGATGAAGCCGGAGGAAAGGGCCTGGGCAGGACTCTTCATGTCTTTCCAGTACCCGATTGAGATTCCTGGAGTGTCCATCACCAACTTCATGAAGACAGCCATCAACTCCAAGCTCAAGGCTCAGGGGAAGGAGCCGATGAAGGCCGGTGATTTCCTGAAGCTTATGAAGCAGAAGATGGCCTTTGTCCAGATGAAGCCAGAGTTCGCCAAGCGCGAGGTCAACGTCGGTTTCTCCGGCGGAGAGAAAAAGCGGAACGAGATCTTCCAGATGGCGATGCTCGACCCGACCCTCGCTATCCTCGACGAGACGGACAGCGGGCTGGACGTGGACGCTCTCAAGATCGTGGCTGACGGAGTGAACGCGTTGCACACTCCGGAAAAGTCAGCGATCGTCATCACCCACTACCAGAAGCTTCTTGAATATGTCAGGCCGGATGTCGTGCACGTCCTGAAGGACGGCCGCATCGTGGCCACCGGCGGTTACGAACTGATAGACAAGATTGAAAAGGATGGCTTTGAACAGTTCTAAAAACATAGACCACGGCAATTATATTCCCTCACCCATCGTGCATGGAATGAAAGTCGCTGACGGAGAGCATATTCGTAAAGTCTTTGTGCTCGGCTCCGCAGATGTTGCCACCGGAGCCGAGGTCGCTGAACAAGAGGCCCTTGTCGGAGCGATGGTTGGTTCGGCAGGCTCACCAACCGCCAAATCGGCCGCTGAGCCAACCTCGGAATCTATCACTGAGACGACCACAGAGTCGGTCACTGAGCCTGTCGAAGTGACCGGCCTGTCCAGAATTCCGGCCAACATCGAGGTGGGGGCTGATGCTTCGCTGGACCTGACGGTTATAGTGCTGCCGGGAGTCTCAGCGCGGATTCCGCTGACGATCGACCTGACCGGAGCGCATTCGAAAGTCAGGCTTTCGGGAATATATCTGTGTTCCGGCCACGACGACGTGACGTTCGACATCACGATGCATCACCGCACCGGAGACTGCCGCTCGCAACAGACATTCAACGGGTTGGCGTCCGGAGAGGCCAAGTGCGGGTTCTTCGGCAAGATTGTGATCGCACCTGACGCACAAAGAACCGAGGCGTTACAAGAGAACCATAACATCCTGCTTTCGGACTCGGCCAGAGTCAACACCAAGCCTCGGTTGGAAATCTACGCCGACGACGTGAAGTGTTCGCACGGCGCCACCGTCGGGAAACTGAACGAGGACGAGCAGTTCTACATGCGCTCCAGAGGCATCCCTGAAGATGAGGCCAAGGTTCTTCAGATGATCTCGTTCGTGGCTCCTGTCCTTGAGACCATCCCGGAAGAGGCCATCGACGGAGAACTCAGCCGCGCCTCTGTTGCTGAACTCGTTGAGAACGCCATCCGCAGCTTCGCTTGATAAACGGCTCCGCAATGATATATTGACAAGGTTCAAAGAACCATCGATATAATCCGAACGAGGTAGCCATGACAGTTAAACAATTACTGGTCAATATATTAAACGACCTATCCAGTGCGAAAAACAGAGGGAGAACATAGCATCAAACTGCTGATTTTCAGAAGATTAAGTGCCACACACTCTATTACCTTTCGGAGAGGGCAGACACTATGCGCCACGACTAAATAAGATCGAAAGGCCCGTGCTTAAATATATGCATCTTTAAATTGCCTTATTATGGCCAGCAAGCCTAAAGTGCATAGGTCCGAGCAAGATTGTCTGAACAACTGCTTAAGAGATACATAAAAGTTAGTCAACAGGTATACAGTTTTCATAAACAGAGATAACGATGATTGTCAAGACGAATGTCAAACTGAATCTGGGGCTTAGTGTCCTGCGGAAGCGTGCCGATGGGTTTCACGACATCGAGACGCTGTTTGTGCCATGTTTTGATTTCGGGGACACTCTTGAGATCATCACCGGAGATGACTATAGCCGCACTTCAGCAGATATATTCGCGAAATATGGTGGCAAGGACGGGCGCTTCGACAAGCTCAGCGACCAACATGAAGCATCGGATGGTGAGCCTGTCGAACCAACCGAACTCCATGAATCAGCCAAAGAAGGAGCGGTTCTCTCGGGGAATGTAACCGCATCAGATGATGGCAGATTGGTGCAGGGAATATCCGAGGATGGGAAACTGATGATCACTATCGCACGAGAGGAGGGTGTGGACTGGAATCCGCTCAAAGATCTGTGCGCAAAGGCATACTACATTCTGGCTCAGGACTTTGACCTGCCTCCCGTCAAGATATTCCTTGAAAAGAAGGCTCCTGTGGGTGCGGGACTCGGCGGAGGATCGGCTGACGCGGCATTCACCCTCAAAGCTTTGAATGAACTTTGCGGACTTGGACTATCAGATCAAAGACTTGCTGAATATGCCGCCAGACTAGGAAGCGACTGCGCGTTCTTTGTGTTCAACCGTCCGATGATTGGGTCTGGGCGGGGGGAAATCCTTGAGCCTTATGAGATTGACCTTTCTGAATATGAAGTCAAAGTGCTTATCCCGGAAGGGATCGCTGTCTCCACAGCGGAGGCATACAAGGGGATTGTTCCACGGGAGAGTCACTTCGACAAGCTCAGCGACCGATCAAGGGAATGTCACTTCGGCAGGCTCAGTGACCGGCCATGCCGCCAAGTATATTCCGCCATTGAGTCATCCGCGGATTCCGCAGGATTGGCTGATTTGAAAACCGTGCTGGAATTGCCGGTCACTGAATGGAAAAACAATCTGGTCAACGATTTCGAGGCCACCGTCTTCAAGGCTCACCCAGAACTGGCAGCCATCAAGCAGTCACTCTACGATTCCGGTGCTGTCTATGCCTCGATGTCTGGCTCCGGTTCCGCGCTCTTCGCCCTGTACAAGAAATAGCCGCTCGGGGGCAAGAGGCGAGATTCTGCACCCGACAACGACTCTGGATAATCATTCGGGGGCAAACTGACTTGTTCCGCACCCCCGATGAAGCAACAGAAAGCAGTTCGGGGGCAAAAAAGTGGGTTCCGCACCCCGATAAGCAACGGAAAGCAGTTCGGGAGCTAAAGGACAGGTTCCGCACCCAAAGAAGGATTCTGAAAGGCTGCCATGAGTAAAAACGAGTAGCACCAATGAACACAATCGTGAGTGAAAAGGTTGTTCCCACGCACGGAAGAGCATTTAATGAACTCTTGTGCGCAGAAGGGACCTTTCCACGCACCGCAAAATCAACTTCAGGTAATCAGAAGCTATTTTGATTTGTTTGAAGGTTAAGAGCAAGCTCTTTCCCTGCAACTCACCTCGGCAATCCGAACAAGTTCGATTGCACTCGGTTCGGTCGTTGGGTTGAGAGTGAAAAACCTCGGATTCGACCGCTTCTTTCAAGGAAGATAACGGTGCTATCTGACTGAAAATGTGGGAAGAAAATGAAGATTCTTTCACCTCAAAGAACATTTCAAACAAATCAAAACAGCTTCTCAATGCCGCTGGGAAAACTCGCAGCCACAGAAAGTTTGGTTGTACATGTCCCATTCCTTTATCAAGGCGTTACGGCGTTCCTGAAGGCCACCTCTGCGCCAGTTCTGGTTCCACCACCGGACATGGGACATTTGAACTTGAGTTGAAGATCTGGAATCAGAGGCTATCGGATCCGCGGTATGCCCGCATCGACAGCGAACATCTTCTCCTGACTTCTCCAAAAACTTGGCTGCTTGAATATTATCAAAAACAACATCTGGGCAAGGTGCTGACAACAGATCACCGCCCGACATGAGCAGAGACGAATTGACGGTTTCGCAGGCCCAACGGCCAGCGACATCGACTTGACCAAGATCCTTCCAACGGGAGGAGGCCAGTGTTGTGGTCTGGAGTGTGTAGCCATGAGTGGCAGCGTAACGGGCGGCTTGGAGGAGGCGGAACTTGAAGCACTCAAGGCATCGCGGGCCACGTTCCGGCATGTCTGCAATGCGGATAACCTGTCCCTGAGGAACCGTCTCAGACCCTATAGGTTCAGCCTCGGGTCCCTGAGCTTGTCGAAGGGACTTTTCAATCAAAGATCCGTGCGATTCGATGATTGGAGAGGCTTGTCGAACCAAGGAACTAGTCGCTTCGACAGGCTCAGCGACCGGTGAATAATGCTCAGTGGCCGGTGAGGGACGCTCAGTGACTGAAGATGCTCGCTCAGCGACCGGAGATGAACACTCAGCAATCGGAGAAGAAGGCTCAGCGACCAGCGAGGGACGCTCAGCGACCGATGAAGAACACTCTGCGACCGGAAATGCCCGCTCGACTGACGAGAATGCCCGCTCGGCTGACGGAGAGGTCTGCTTGGCAACAGGAAGAGTCTGGCCGGCGGCAGGAGAGGACTCCAGCCGACGTACAAAGGCCAGCCAAGCGGCGTGATCATATTCATCATCAATGGTTTCCAGGCCGTGGGCGGCTGCATAGCGGACCAATTCATCACGGCGGATGGTATATTCCCGGAAAGGGACGATGTTGGAGTTGCTGAAGAATATTCCCGGACGCAAACCCTCGCCGACCATCCATTCGATGATGGCGGTCGAGCAGGGGGCGCAGCAGCAGTGCAACAGGATGCGTTCCTTCGAGAGGTCGCAATCTTCCGGAGGCTCTGGACAGAATCCTTTTTTATGAATATTCCCGTTCGACATTTCATTACAAACCTTAGATTTGCAGAGTGGTTCACTGCACCAAGGAGTGCAGTGCAAAAGTAATAAATTTGTGTCAACAAGTAAAGTGTAATAAACATAAGGATTTTTCTTAAGAAACAGCATATTTCCGCATGGCACTTAACAAATTGCTAATCAAGAAATTAAAAGAAGCACCCTCTCTACAAAATGCGAGGAGAACACCTACCCAATTCACTCATAGACAATACCTTGGTTGCCATAAAGATTTCACGACCCTAAAATTTGCCTGCCAAATCCGATTTTGCCGGAAGAACTTTTAATGCTAACTTTAACGGAACGAAAACTTAGAATGTTTGTTTGAAGATTTTTTCACCTAAAAAGAACATTTCAAACAAATCTAAACAGATTCTAAGTCGACTTTCGGCCAGTTTTATGTCCGGATGGCCATTGAGAAATAATAATTGGCCGGACAACCATTGACAAAAACAGAAAGGCAGGACACTATGATCGAGAAGGACGAGAGATTCACTTTGGCGGAGAGATATGTGGAAGAGACGGGGGTCTCCGTGTTCCTGACCGGCAAGGCCGGCACGGGAAAGACAACATTCCTGAAAGAAATCGTGCGGCAGACGTCCAAGCGGTTCGCTGTCGTGGCTCCTACCGGAGTGGCGGCGATCAATGCGGGCGGAGTGACGATCCATTCGTTTTTCCAACTGCCTCTGTGCCCGTATCTACCTGATGTCAAAGAACTTGTCACCGAGTACCAGATGCCGGAACGGATGCGTTCCCTGCGCAAGGAAAGGGTGAAGATCCTACGGACTCTCGACCTGCTGATCATCGATGAGATCTCGATGGTTAGGGCCGACATTCTGGACGCCATCGATGACATACTTAAGCGCTACAGGCGCAACGACAAGCCTTTCGGAGGGGTGCAGGTTCTGATGATCGGTGACATCCAGCAACTTCCGCCGGTCGTCAGGGAATCGGAAAGGCCGTATATGGAGCAGGTATATTCATCGCCTTTCTTCTTCAACTCCAAGGTGTTGCAAAGGCTTCCCTACGTGACGATCCAGCTGGAGAAAGTTCACCGGCAGAGCGACAAAATATTCCTTGACATTCTGAATGAGGTGCGGTCGGGGATGCCAAGTGATGCGGCTCTCAACGAGCTGAACAAGAGGCTGAGCCCTGGTTTCAGACCACCGGAGAACGAGCGTTGGATCCGCCTGACGACCCACAACGCGCAGGCAGACTCGGTCAACGAGGCGAAGATGAACGCCTTGCAGACCGACGAGTCCACATTCGAGGCGCAGGTCGAAGGAATATTCCCGGAAAATGCCTATCCCGCAGAGACTAAGCTGCGCCTGAAAGAAGGCGCGCAGGTGATGTTCGTGCGCAACGACACTTCCGGCGAGGCTCGCTACTACAACGGAAAGATCGCTACGGTCGAGAAGGTGAAGCCGCAGCTGATCGTGAAAGACGAGACAGGTGAGAGCATCGTGGTCACGACAGAGAAATGGGAGAACATCCGTTACGGGCTCAACGAGGAAACAGGTGAGATTGAGGGTATAGTGGACGGGACTTTTGAGCAGGTGCCTCTGCGTCCGGCATGGGCGGTGACGATCCACAAGAGTCAGGGGTTGACGTTCGACCATGTCATCATCGATGCCGGGGCGGCTTTTTCGTTCGGGCAGGTCTATGTCGCACTCTCCCGCTGCCGGACCCTGGAAGGCATTGTCCTGACCACCCCGATCACCAGACGATGCACGTTCACCAGCGAGGAAGTTGCGATGTTCGAAAGCAGCCGCGAGCCGGCGGACGAGGTGCGGCTCAAACTGTCGGCGATGTCCAATGAATATTTCACCTCGACTCTCTGCGATGCCTTTGACCTCCAGCGGCTTCGCTACCTCTACAACAGGGTTAACCGAATATATCAAGTCAACCTGTCGAACCTTTATCCCGATCAGGCAGGCAGGTTCAACACGGTGGGAGCGGGAAATTCTGCCTTGGCCGGCCTTCTCGCCGGAGAGTCAGGCAACAGCAAGGAAAGTGTCCCGAAAACATTTGCCGGAATACGTTCCCTCAGCGACACAGCCCAGAAGTTCCAGAAGCAGATCCGCCACATCGCCTCGACAGTCCACAGCGGCGCGGCGGAGGACTTCCCCCTCCTGCGGGAGCGCGTCACCAAGGCTTGTGAATATTTCCGCAAAGAGCTTCGGCCTTTGGCTTTATTCGCCGCTCCGTTGACGCTCATAGAGATAGACGACAAGGAAGTCAAAAAGGCTTTTAAGTCAGCCTCCGAGGAATTTCTGTCCGAGCTGAGATTCCGGCTGGCGCTTTACGAGACGGTTCTGTCTGATGGATTCAGCACTAAGGCTTACCATAAACTAAAGACAGACAACGAGTTGTCGGAGGAAAGGTCGCTAAAGGCGTTGGTCAGGTCGCTGATTTCTCCCCAGAATAAGGCTTCAGATTCAGAGAAGTCGCTTCGGCACTTCGACAAGCTCAGCACACCGCAGGCTCAGCGACCGGAAGGGCAACACAATCAGCGGCCGGAAAGGCAGTCGGTTGGTGAGCCTGTCGAACCATCGGGCCCTCGGAAAGTTCAGAGGCACAACGCGGACGGTGAGCCTGCCGAACCGTCGGACCTTCAACAGGCTCAGGTACCGGACGGAGATCAGTCCACCTACACTGGCAGCCAACACCCTGAACTGGTTCAAGCATTGATAGACTGGCGACGGGAAAAGTACCAAAAAGAGAACGTCCCCGCCTACATAATCCTCCACCAGAAAACCCTTCTGGCCATCGCCGACCTCGCCCCCACCACAAAAGAGGAACTGCTGGCCGTCAAAGGCCTCGGCAAGTCCAAATGCGACAAGTACGGCGACGAAATTCTGGAGATCATCCGGAAGTCCGTGGCAGTCTAACCGTCAATTCATTAAGTGCCACGTAAAGTCATAGATTTTTAACTCTTTTTCACTAATTTTGCAGTTTGGGAAGAGGTGCTGTATAATCTTAGAAGTTGTTTTGATTTGTTTGAAATGTTCTTTGAAGTGAAAAAATCTTCATCTTCTTCCCGCTTCTTCAGTCAGATAGCACCGCTATCTTCCTTGAAAGAAGCGGTCGAACCTGAAGTTTTTCACTCTCAACCCTGCGCCCGAACCGAGTGCAATCGAACTTGTTCGGATTGCCGAGGTGAGTAGCAGGGAAAGAGCTTGCTCTTAATCTTCAAACAAACAAATCAAAACAGCTTCTTAGTAACATGAAAAAAATAAGTTGCATCAGATTAAGAGAAAGCCGATGATAGTTTTTTTTCGAAAAAGAAGTTGCCGGTGGCACATGACTGATGAGAAAAGAGATCTAAACCGAAAAGTTTCTTTAAGATGATGCAGGTTAT
Source organism: uncultured Bacteroidales bacterium (assembly GCA_934667175.1). Lineage (GTDB taxonomy): Bacteria > Bacteroidota > Bacteroidia > Bacteroidales > UBA932 > Cryptobacteroides. The sequence goes on from CAKULN010000003.1 coordinate 107,356, forward strand.
TTTTTGAAGGTTACTTAAGCACCGACAGTTTCCGGTAATCAGACAGACACACCATGCAGGAGCGACACACGGACAGAGAACGGTATTTCAGGGAGTTGGCACAGACTTCCAGGGAGTTTTACATAGACTATCTTAGAAGGTTCAAGAGCATCGGAGCCGGGACACGGGTTCTGGAGATCGGATGCGGCGAGGGCGGAAACCTGCTGCCATTCGCCGAAGCGGGATGTTCAGTGACCGGCATCGACTTGGCTTCCAACAAGATAGAAAATGCGAGGGATTATTTCGCCAAAAGGAATATGCCAGGCGAATTCATCAGCGGAAACTTTCTGAATATGCCCCCTCGGGATGACCGTTTCGACATCGTGCTGATCCACGATGTGATAGAGCACATCGAACCGGAGGACAAACTGGCCTTCTTCTCCGGCATCAAGAAATTCCTGAAACCTGACGGAATCGTGTTCTTCGGTTTCCCGGCCTGGCAGATGCCATTCGGAGGCCACCAGCAGATATGCCGGAGCGGAGTCTGCTCCAAAATCCCGTTCATGCACCTCCTCCCTGCCAGCCTATACAGAAGCTACCTAAGAATATTCAAGGAAGATTCAGCCAAGATTGAGGAACTTCTGAGCATCAAGCGCTCGAAGATGACTCCGGAGAAGTTCGAAAGACTATGCAAAGAGACTGGTTTCCAAATTGTTGAACGAAAACTATGGCTGATCAGTCCCCACTACAAGGCAAAGTTCCATCTCTGTCCGACAAGACTGCGCCTCGGTCTCGACCACGTCCCGTACCTCCGCAACTTTCTCTCCACTTCCTGCTTCTACATCGTCTCAGCAAGGTAGTTTATGGGTATCCTCCTATTATAAACTCTGGAGAGGCTTATCGTAGCACGTGGAATTCAACTACCTTATTCATAATAAGATACAAAATACTGCCGGGCGACTTGGGAGGGCAGGATTTACGAATATATTCATTTCTAACAAGTTACGACTCACGCTTAATGAGATGGGAAGCTGGCGTGTGATTTGCATTGTTAGATGATTTTGACCACAAAGAAGATTTATATCGTTTCTTACTCAAAAACTATTGCATTTTCGGGAAAGATACTTATCTTTGTAGTGTATTAATAAACTAATACACACAAAAGCGGTAAGGAGAAGCCTTGCTACAGAAATCATTATTTTGGGAAGAGGCTATGGATGCTTCGTTCACTGAGATTGTCGAAAGGGTGGAGAGACGGGATTGATGATGAATATGTTAGATGATGAGGTCGCTTCGACGGGCTCAGCGACCGCAACAGGAGAAGCGGCACGGGACAGGGAAGGAGAAGACAACGGCGCTTCGGCAGGCTCAGCGACCGCAACAGTGGGAACGGTACGGAACAGGGAAAGCGGCACGAGACAGGAAAGGAAGAAACAATGGCCTTATGGGCTGAAAAATGATAAAGACTAAAATGCTGATTGAACTGAAAGATGTCAACAAGACCTATGAGGGGGCGCAGCCACTGCACGTACTCAAAGGCATTGATCTGAGCATAGAGAAAGGAGAGTTCGTCTCGATCATGGGGGCGTCAGGCTCAGGGAAATCCACGCTTCTGAACATTCTCGGAATTTTGGACAACTACGATTCCGGAGAGTATAGGATAAACGGGAACCTGATCTGGAACCTAAGCGAGAGCAAGGCCGCCGAGTACAGGAACAAGATGATCGGATTCATATTCCAGTCATATAATTTGATAGGCTTCAAGACTGCCGCTGAGAACGTCGAGCTGCCTCTGTTCTATCAAGGTGTCGGTCGGCAGAAGCGGCATAGGATGGCGATGGAATTTCTTGAAAAGCTTGGACTTAAGGAATGGGCTGACCACTACCCTAACGAGATGTCAGGAGGCCAGAAGCAGAGGGTGGCGATCGCCAGGGCTCTGATCACCAAGCCGGAGATCATCCTTGCGGACGAGCCGACAGGAGCCTTGGACTCAAAGACCTCTGTAGAGATAATGAATCTGCTGAGGGAGCTCAACGAGAAAGAGAACATGACGATCGTCGTTGTCACCCACGAGAGCGGAGTCGCCAATTTCACAAATAGAATCATACACATCAAGGATGGCGTCATCGGCAAGATCGAGCAGAACATCCGTCACGACGCCTCACCGTTCGGCGAAGGCACTATAATGAAATAAGCGATGAGAGATCTGTTTGAGGAAATCTGGAGCGACATCCGCCGCAACAAACTGCGCACAGCCTTGACCGGCTTCGCTGTGGCATGGGGAATATTCATGCTCATCTTTCTGCTTGGCGCCGGCAACGGACTTATCCATGCGCTTGAGAGCAACAACAGCGACTACCTTGCCAACACGATGAACGTCTGGGGAGGCCGCACAAATAAAGCGTACAACGGAATGCAGAAGGGCCGGAGGATAAAACTGAATGACAAGGATGTGGAGATCACTCTCGGACCTGACTTCGCTGACAATGTGGAGGAAGCGGGGACAATCCTCTTTCAATCCAGCGTCACGGCGAGCCACGGCAAGGAATATGTCGTCAGGCAACTTACAGGTGTAAGCCCGGAGCATTTCAGGGTCAACAAGATCGACATGATGTTCGGGCGTCCGATCAACGATTTGGACATCAAGGAGATGCGCAGGGTCGTCGTGATGGACAGCAACGATGCGAGAGAACTGCTCGGCGTAAACGGAGAAAGGGAAACCGGACTAAGCGCCATGCAAAAGGCGGAAAAGGCCAAGGCGTTGATCGGTGAATATGTCAAGATCGGAACTTCTATGTTTCAGGTGATCGGCATCACCCGACCGAACAATCAGGGTTACGTTAATCTATACACCCCGATCACGACCCTAAGGACAATCTACAGCCGTGGGCAGGACATTGATGAATATTATTTCTCATTCCATGACCTTGAGACGATGGAGACAAACGAGACCTTCGAGGACAAGCTACGCACGGCGCTCAGCAAGAACCACAACACCGCACCGGATGACAAGGGCGCTATAGGAATATGGAACCTCTTCACAATGAACATGCAGATGGGGAAAGGGATGTCCATGATCAGGACGGCGCTCTGGATCATCGGAATCCTGACCCTGCTGAGCGGCATCGTGGGTGTCTCGAACATCATGCTGATCTCCGTAAAGGAGCGCACACATGAGTTCGGAATCCGCAAGGCGATCGGCGCGGGCCCTTGGGCCATCCTGAAACTGATCATCTCAGAGAGCATAATCATCACGGCGTTCTTCGGCTATGTGGGAATGGTGCTCGGGGTGTTGGCCAACGAGTGGCTCGATCATGTTTCCGGAAATATGGTGATGGATTTCGGTCTTTTCGAGCAGACCGTCTTCAAGGATCCGACCGTCGGTCTGGATGTTTGCGTCGGCGCCACGATCCTGCTTGTCGTGGCCGGCACCCTCGCCGGTCTCGCTCCCGCCCGCAAAGCCTCCAAGGTCCGCCCCATCGAAGCCCTCCGCAGCGAATAAGGAATCTTCATCAATGGAAAGGAATAATGATAAATGAATATATTCGTAAAGAAGCATCCCCGAGATGAATACTCCCCGCATAAACAAAAGACTCGGAGGCACGAAGTGCCGACAGGGCCTCCCGGCGAGGGAGGCGGTGGAGGGTGGCGCTCCCACCGGGAGCTGTCGCGAAGCGACTGAGGGGTGAAAGGAAATTATTAAATTTCATGAAATGAAATTTTTCGACATAGACAGATTCAAGGAAATCCTTGACACGCTGACCCGAAACAAGGGACGCAGCCTGCTGACGGGGTTCGGGGTGTTCTGGGGAATATTCATGCTGCTGTTCCTGCTGGGTGGCGGCGACGGATTCAAGGCGATGCTGGCCGAGCAGATGGGTGGCTTCGCTTCCAACTCGGCCATGATCTGGTCGCAGAACACCTCCAAGCCTTACAAAGGATTCAACAAGGGACGCTATTGGGAGATGAACATCAAGGATGTGGACATACTCAAGGAGAAGGTCCCGGAACTGGATGTCGTGTCACCTCAATGCTTCAGCTGGTCAAGAGGCGACGCCACCTACGGAGAGAGATCCTCACGGTGCAACGTCAAGGGGCTGAAGGCTGATTTCGCGCTGATTGAGACTCCGACGATAGTCTACGGCCGCTACATCAATGAGATGGACGTGGCGCAGAAACGGAAGGTCTGCGTGATCGGCAAGCAGGTCTATGAGAACCTGTACTCCAAAGGAGAGGATCCGTGCGGGACAAGGATAAAGATCGGACCGGCATATTACCAGGTCATAGGAGTTGATTACAATGAGCACAGTGTCATAAGCTTCGGAGGCCGCCAGACGGAGGCCATCGTGATTCCGATTTCGGTTGTCCAGTCGGTCTATAATATGGGAGACAAGGTGCAGGTAATGGCGGTGACAGCCAAAAAAGGAGTCGTGATGAGCGACATTATCCCGAAAATCAGGAAGGCTGTCGCCGGCAACCACTACATCGATCCGGCCGACGAGCAGGCAGTCAGCGTCCTCAACACCGAGATGTTCTACATGATGGTGGACAGTCTCTTCAAGGGTGTGAACTTCCTGATCTGGCTGATCGGGATCGGAACCCTGCTGGCCGGAATCATCGGAGTCTCGAACATCATGATGGTCACCGTGCGGGAACGCACCACGGAAATCGGAATCCGACGCGCCATCGGAGCCACACCCAAGATGATTCTCTCTCAGATCATCTGGGAAAGCATCCTGCTGACAGCTGTGGCCGGAATGCTCGGTCTGCTGTTCTCGGTGCTGATTCTTCAAGGATTGGAACTGGCGTTCACACAAGACGGCATCCTTCAGGCACCGTTCCAGATCGGTTTCTGGACTGCGGTGGGGACTCTTGTCGGACTGATGTCGCTCGGGGTCATAGCCGGACTCGCCCCCGCGGCAAGAGCGATGAGCATCAAGCCGGTGGACGCCATGAGAGATGAGTAAGGATATTCAGAAATAATAAGTCACACAAATATGAAAAAGTATTTCAAGTACATTCTCTTCGCCGCCGTCATTCTGGTGTTCGTCGGCACATTCTACTTCCTTTGGAAAAAGTCTCGTCCGCAGGAGGTCCGCTATGAGGAACTATCGGCCGAAATCGCCGACATCAAGAAGACCACCCTCATCACAGGCACCATCGAGCCGCGCGACGAGGTGAACATCAAGCCTCAGATCAGCGGCATCATCTCCGAGATCTACAAGGAAGCCGGAGAGCAGGTCAGGGAGGGCGAGGTCATCGCCAAGGTAAAGGTCATCCCGGAGATGGGATCCTTGAGCTCGGCGCAGAGCAGAGTCCGAGTCGCGGAGTTGAATCTGGAACAGGCACAGGTCAACTTCGACAGGGAGAAAGCCCTCTACGACAAGCAGTTGGTAAGTGCCGAGGAATATGACCAGGTACGTCAGGCACTCGCTCAGGCGAAGGAGGAGAAGGACGCCGCCGATGAGTCTTTGGAGGTGGTTCGGGACGGAGTGTCTAAACGGAACGCCACGGCAAGCTCAACGCTGATCCGCTCGACCATCACAGGTCTCATTCTGGACGTGCCTGTCAAGGTCGGGAACTCCGTGATCCAGAGCAACACATTCAACGACGGAACGACCATAGCCACGGTCGCAGACATGAACGATTTGATCTTCAAGGGCAACCTTGACGAGACGGAGGTCGGGAGAGTCGATGTCGGCACCCGGATGAAAATCACCATCGGTGCTGTGCAGGGTGTGGAGATGGACGCTGTCCTTGAATATGTCTCCCCGAAAGCGGTGCAGAACAACGGCGCCAACCAGTTCGAGATCAAGGCGAGGGTCAACCAGCTTGACGGCGTGAAGATCCGCTCCGGGTACAGCGCCAACGCGGAGATCGTCCTTGAGCACGTTGACTCGGTCCTGACCGTGCCTGAGGCCGCGGTTTCATTCGAGAAAGACTCCACATTCGTCTATCTTGCCGAGGGTGAGGGACAGTACAGGAGGCAACCCGTGACCACCGGACTCAGCGATGGGGTCAAGATCGAGATAAAGAGCGGGTTGGCAAAGGATCAGAAAGTGAGGGGAAACCAGATATTCATGGAGAAGAAGTAACGTTATGAGGAGAATATATTCATTGATCGCATCGGGGTTGGTGACAGTGGGGCTTTCCGCACAGGACGGCACGCCGTGGACGCTTCAGGACTGCATCGCACACGCTCTTGAGAACAACATCACCCTCCGGCAGCAGGAGATTCAGGTCAAGCGGCAGGAAATCCAGCTGAACACGTCCAGAAACAGCCGTCTGCCCGGCGTGAGCGCAAGCGCGAGTGAAAATTTTTCGTTCGGACGAGGGCTGACCGCGGACAACACCTACTCCAACACAAACACGTCCAGCACCGGCCTGAGCCTCGGGGTTTCCGTGCCTGTTTTCCAAGGGTTAAGGATCAGCAACTCCATCAAAAGTGACGAGCTGAACCTAAAGGCCGTGACCGCCGACCTGCAAAAGGCCAAGGAGGATGTGAGCGTCGCCGTGGCGCAGGCTTACGTGCAGATTCTCTACAACATGGAGCTTCTTGACGTGGCACGGAACCAGGTCGCCATCGACTCGCTTCAGGTCGAGAGACTCTCCGCCATGGAAATCAGCGGAAAGGCCAGCAAGGTGCAGGTCGCGCAGCAAAAGGCGGCGCTCGCCCAAAGCCGGCTGAATGAGACCCAGGCCCTCAACAGCCTTAAACTATCACAGCTGGATCTCAGCCAGTTACTGGAACTCCCGAATCCAGAGGGGTTTTCAATAATACGCCCTGCCGTCTCTGTCGATGGCCTGCTCCTAAGCGATCCTGAGGACATCTACGCCCAAGCCGTGGCCTGCAAACCGTCAATACAGGCTGAGCAGTTCCGGCTGGATGCGACTGAATATTCCATCAGGAACGCCAAGGGGGCGCGTCTACCATCCTTGATGGCCAGTGGCGGGCTGGGAACGAACTATTACACGATGAGCAGTCATTCCAGCGATCCGTTCGCCGACCAGATCAAGAACAATTTCAGCCAGTATCTGGGGCTGAGTCTCAGCATTCCGATTTTCTCGGGATTCCAGACCCGCAACCAGATCCGTTCCGCCGAACTCTCACGCACGAACCAGATGCTCCAGTTGGAAAACAGCAAGAAAAGCCTTTACAAGGAAATCCAGCAGGCCTACTACAACGCTGTGGCGGCGCAGGAGAAGTTCCGTTCGAGTCTGGACGCTGACGCCAGCGCCAAGGAGTCATACGAGCTTGTACTTGCCAAGTACGAGAACGGCAAGGCCAACATCACCGAGTTCAACGAGGCCCGGGACGGCTTTCTGGAGTCAGAATCTAATCTGGCCCGCGCCCGTTACGAGTTCCTGTTCTCCGCCAAGCTGCTGGACTTCTACGGGGGGCATAAGCTGGTTTTCTAAACTTACGTGCGTAGAGACAGTTCTCTCACGCACGTAGGTTTCTCCAAAGAAGTGCGGTGCGTGAGCGGAATGATTCCGCACACGGATAACTTTCTACCCGCCGACAAACGGATCAGGCTCCGGGGCGTTCTTGTCGTAACTCAAGACGGTGGCCTGACCGGAAAGGATGCTGTAGCCATGTTCGGCGAGGCTCTGAAGTTCAAACTCTCCGGGGTAAACTTCAATGGGAGCGATGAACTCCACCCTGCGGCGAATTCCCTCGACGATGTCCTGCCCGTATGCCCCTCCTCCGGTAAGCAGAATCACATCCACCTTGCCGCAGACATCAGCGGCTTCCGAGGCGATGTACTTGGCGATGTTCAGCACAAAAGCCTCCATCCAGACCTTCGCGCGGACATCCCCCTCCTCCCCTCTTCGGACAATCTCCCTAAGGTCATTCGTCCCGAAAAACGCCATGGCTCCGCCATGTCCCATCAGCTTCTTCTTGATCTCAGTCTTTGAATATTCACCGCTGAAGCAAAGGTCAACCAACTGGAAGCCAGGGCAGGAGCCGACCCTCTCAGGGGTGAACGGCCCGTCACCGCCGACTCCGTTGTTCGAGTCGATCACTTTCCCGTTCCGGTGAAGCGTGACTGTGATCCCGCCGCCGATGTGGGCGACTATCGCGGTGATGTCATTCTGAATATGTCCGTGATCCCTGAGATAGCGCCTGACCACAGCCCTGGAATTCAAGGCATGGAAGAACGGTCTCCGCTGGAACTCCGGCAATCCTCCGACACGGCATTCCGGCAGCATCTCATCGGCCATCGGCGGGTCGGCGATGTAGGCCTTGCAAGCGCCGAACGGCATGGCTACACCTCTTGCGATGTTCTTTTGAGTAACCTCATTAGCCAGATCATCGGCTATGATGGCACTCAGGTTGCACGCATGCCGCCCGTACTTGCAACTCCGCAGCACCTCCCTCATGTCCTTGTTCACTGAATATATTCCCGTGACCACCGGATAGAAAAGTCCGCCTCGCGCCATGATGATGTCGATGTCCCGGGCATGGATCCCTTTGCCGCGCATGAATATTCTTACATCATCCCGCCGCAAGGCATCCTGTTCCATCACATCCTTAAATCCCGCCAGATCCTCCGACCGGTGTCGCAGATTCTCCTCAAACGCCAGTTTTCCGTCCACGAAGTACCCTATCTTAGTCGATGTCGATCCTGTGTCGATCGCCAGCAACCGTCCTTTTTGTCCTGTCATGTCAGTTTCGTTTTCTGACAAATTTATCAGAGGCCATCCACACGGCGAAAAATAAGTGGCAATCCCCCACCCCAATCCGTCAACGCCAAAAATCAGTTGCGAAATCCGGAATATGTCGGCGAAATCTCCACTTCAAGGACATCCATTAGCCACAGAACCTGAGACCGTCAGACTCTGCGACTGTAATCAAGGAAACGCAAGGTAGTCTACAGATAACTGAAAGTGACGCTGACGTCGCCGAAGCGATTCGGCTTGCCGTTGTACTTCTCGAAATAGTTACGGGAAAGCTTGCCGCGCCAGACAAGATCATCGTTGCGGCGGAAAGGCAGCTCGACCTCGAAGCCGTAGGATTTCGATTTGATTTTCACCAGACCACTGGCTTTCCATGAAGTCTGCTTGCCGCCATCGTCATCGATCATCAGAAAGACACACTCTTCCAGCTGCGGAGTCCATTCCGACACGACCACAGTGTTGAACCGGATAGACTTCCCGACCTGCTTGCGCCTCACGTTGATCATCATGTCCGTGACGGATGGGCTGTAAAGCTTAAGCTCTTCTTCGGTCTTGGCTGTGAATCCGTTCAACGCTCCGCACTTCACAAAGAATTCGGAACCGCCGGCGAACCATGAGTCATAGTTCCGGTGAGCCTTGAACTCTTTCAACACCAAGGTTTTGCAATCACTGTAAGACGACCGTGTCTGAACCGGTGCGGAACGCTCAGGAAAAAGGGACTCGATCATCTGCGGGGTCATGCAGGAAGAATCCTCGTTGTAGTTGACTATCCAAACCGGATTGCGTCTGGCATAGTCCTCATCCACAACAATTTCCTTCACAATCCACGAGCCACCCGGCAGTTGTTCCCTCAAGTAGCCTATGTTGGAGCCATCACTCAGACGGACATGGGCGGCATGGTTGGAGAACGTCGCCACAGCCTCCGGGTTGAATGTCATAACCGGCATGGTCACCCCGTCCCAGTCCTCTGAATATGGCCAATAGATCTGAAGTCCGGCATCCGCGAGGGCGTCCATTGAGAGCCCGGCTCTTGTGTTTGGGGCGCCATCATAGGCAGAAGCGATAAGCGAACGGAGCGGGCTTGGATATTCATGAACGGAACGGGTCTGCAGAAGTTCATCGCCGACTCCGGATCCCGGCCGGGAGAGCATGCACGCAAAAGTATATTCCTCGTCATAGCCGTTGGACAAAGAGGAGCTTACACCATGATAGACCTCCTTGACATGTTCGATTGTCAACGGAAGTTCCGACAACATTCTGGCGACTCCCTCCGGAGTGAGAGGCGAAGCCGCCGGACTTTCCGACACCGCCGGCCCGACATAGGAGGAGTCGATTCTGTCACATGCGGAAGAGAGCAAGGCCACCGCCACCGCAAAGGCCGGCATCACCGATGCCGTAAACCTTTTACCTGTACTGAAATTCTTCATTTTAAACGAGTTTAAAGTTGTTATTCCGGTACAAAGGGACACAAAAATAGCCGTGGACACAAAAATTCCACGGCTATTTGTAAAAATCATGCACAGAGAAGCGTGCAATGCCTATTTCGAATAGAAAACGAAGCGGTTTTTGTCGTAAAAGTCCTTGATGACCTCGGTTTTAGGGAATCCCGCGTCACTGAAAACCTTCGCCGTCTCCGGTCCCAGAAGTTCATTTATCTCGGTCATACCCTTGCCCTCCTGCGCCAGAAGCTCACTTGAGAGCCTGGCGATAGAGCGGTAGAACTCAAGCGGATCCTCATCTTTCACGAAAAGAGCCGTTGACGGCTCGAAATTGAGGACATTGACACGCATCTGAGATTTTTGTGACTCCATGATGTATGGCGGGTTGCTCAGTATCAGATCATATTCCCCTTCCGCGAATGTCTGAGGCTCGGCAAGGACGTCAGCGACGGCAAAACGCGGCGCGACCACTTCCGTCTCCTTTGGCTTCGAGATGAAATCCTGACCCGCAGCAACAGCGACAGCGCCCTCGGAGATGTCGACACCCGTCACTTCAGCTCCGGGAATATTCAATGCCACAGTCCACGCCACACATCCTGAGCCTGTGCAGAGATCCAGGATCCGGACCGGTCTGGCGGACTTGCCGTAGGCTTTTCTCATCCTCTGCATCCTTGATCCTATCTTGATGGCTTCGCGGCAAAGGAGCTCTGTCTCAGGACGTGGAATAAGCACATCCGGGGTGACCTTGAACCTCAGACCACAGAAATCAGCGTATCCTATGACGTATTGGACCGGCTCACCAGAGACCAGGCGCTCCAGATCCGCATTTAGGCCATCCAAGGCCTTGTCCTTGATCTGATACTCCGGCTCCACGATGTGCGTGTAGCTTTTCGTGCCGATTCTGCTCTCACAAAGCATCAGCATGATGTTCCTCGCCTCCTTGGTCGGATAGAGAGTCTCCAACCGGGCGGCTCCTTCATTCAAGAAATCCTTCAATAGCATAAGCTTGAAAATTTAAGGGTTAGAATTGAGTCTTATGAATTCTCGATGATTCCCGTCAGAAAATCCGTGATGTCAATACCGGCGGTCCGGATCATCTTCGGCACCAGCGAAGCGCTGGTCATGCCCGGGATAGTGTTGACTTCAAGGAAGTAAAGTCCGTCATCAGCCAGAATGTAATCCATCCTCACGACGCCGGCACAGCCAAGACGAGAGTATATTCGTTTACTTACTTCCTGAATATGATCGCTCAAGTCCTTCCCGATTGGTGCGGGACAGATCTCCTGGCTCTGCCCGTTGTACTTGGCGTCATAGTCGAAGTAATCATTCTCGGTGACAATCTGGATCACAGGAAGGGATTTAACCCCTTCGGAGTCGGAATATGCCGCGCAAGTGAACTCCCTGCCGACAATGCCCTGCTCTATGATGACGGAAGGTCCTTCGGAAAACGCGAACTGTATCGCTTCCGGAAGGTCCTCGGCCTTACGCACTTTGGTGATTCCGAAACTTGAGCCGCCATCAGTAGGCTTCACGAACACCGGAAACTTCAGTTTCTCCGCGACCTTGCCACAGACAGCCTCTATGTCCATCCCGTTGCGCACAAAGACATCCGGAGCGCATCTGACGAAATCAACCTCACGTAAATAGCTCTTGCAGGCGAACTTGTCAAAGGCGATGGCGGAGACAAAGGCACTACAGCTGCTGAATGGAATCCCCAGCATCTCAAGATACCCCTGAAGCAGGCCGTTCTCGCCCGGGGTGCCGTGCTGGACTATGTAGGCATAGTCAAAATTGATCTTCTCTCCGTACACCTTGACGGAGAAGTCCGTCTTGTCAATCTCCGGTCTCGCGCCCTCGGCGAAAGGGATCCTCATGGAATCCCGTTTCTTCATGGCCGCAAGAGACCATTTGCCGAACCGTGCGAAAATCTCATAGACATCGTACTTCGTCCCGTCGATGCGGGAAGCGACAAACTCCCCGCTGCGGCAGGCGACCTCCCATTCCGAAGAGTCGCTTCCATAAATCACTGCAATCCTCTGGTACTTGCCCATATCAATATATTCCTTTATTATTCAAAATAATAGTCTTCAGTCTTCTGCTGCACATCCACGGCCGCGTCCTCGCTCCCTCCGGTGCAGCCAAGGTTCAAGGTCACTCCGGCCGGGGCGATGAACCTGTCATTCTCTGAGACGCCCAATGTTCCGTCGGCGATGACCTTGCGCATGAATATTCCCCATGTCGGGAGGGACATGTGCGCGCCCTGCCCATAGGTGATCGACTGGAAGTGCACCTGACGATCCTCCGCGCCCGTCCATATTCCGGCGACCAAAGTCGGAGTGTAGCCTATGAACCATCCGTCGGCGTTGTCGTTGGTGGTTCCGGTCTTTCCTGCGATCTCTCCCATCAGTTTGTAACGGTAACGGAGCCTGCTGGCAGTTCCGCCTTGAACCACACCCTCCATCAGGTTCACCATCAGGTAGGCTGTGTTCTCCCCTATCGCCTCACGTCTGCGGTTTGTGAACTCGCTGATGACGTTGCCCTGGTTGTCCTCTATCCTCGTCACGAAAAGCGGCTCGATGTAGACGCCTCTTGACGGGAATGTGTTGTAGGCGGCGACCATCTCCCAAAGAGAAAGGTCCGCCGGTCCCACGCACAGGGCCGGAACCTCGTCGATGTGACTCTGGATTCCCATCCTGCGCATCATGTCGGCCATCGCCTCAGGACCGAACTGCTTCATCAGGTAGGCGGAGATGTTGTTGGAGCTGTTGGTCAGACCCCACTTGAGTGTGACTGTCCTGCCTATCCACTCTTCCTTGTCCGTACTCCTTGGAGTCCAGGTGTTGCCGTCAGGAAGCACGAATGTCTGAGGAAGGTTCACCACCTTGTCGCAAGGGGTCATGCCCTCCTGCATGGCAAGCGTGTAGAGGAACGGCTTGATCGTCGAGCCGACCTGACGCTTGCCCTGGCGGACGTTGTCATACTTGAAATAGCGGTAGTTCGGACCTCCGACGTACGCCTTCACATGACCTGTGCCCGGCTCCATGGCCACGAAGGCCGTGCGGAGTATGGACTTATAGTAACGGATCGAGTCATCCGGAGTCATGGTCGTGTCGGCGTAACCTTTCTTATTATAGGCGAACACCCGCATCTTCACCGGCTGAGAGAAGGTCTTCAGGATCTGCGCCTCGCTCTTGCCTTCCTTCTTCATGACACGGTAGCGGTCGCTCCAGCGCCTTGCCTGCTTCATCACCCTGTCTCTGGTCTCGGCGTCGATGTCGTTGGAGAACGGCTTGTTGGTCTTGTAGCGAAGATCCCTGCGGAAATCCGCCTGAAGATCCCGGATTCTCTCAGCGACAGCCTCTTCGGCATATTTCTGCATCTTGTAGTTGATGGTCGTGTAGATCCTAAGTCCATCCCTGTCAAGATCGTACTTCGAGCCGTCGGCCTTCTTGTTCTTCTCAAGCCATCCGTACAAGTCGTCGGAAGCCCAGGCGAGGGAGTCCGCCGAGTAGTCCTCGGCCATGTAATAGTCTGACCTGCGAGGCTTTCTGGCGTTCATCACGCGGCGGACCATGTCCCTGAAGTAAGGCGCCAGACCGGCGTTGTGGTCCTGAACCTCATAATTGAGCGCAATCGGAATAAGCCTGATGGAATCCCTCTGCGCCTTGCTCAGATAACCGGCCTTCTCCATCTGGCCGATCACGAAATTCCTTCTGGTCAGAGCCTTGTCCGGGTTGATAGTCGGATTGTACCTCGTAGGCTTGTTGACCATGCCCACCAGCATGGCGCTCTCCTCCACCGTCAGTTCGGACGGAAGTTTTCCAAAGAAAGTCTCCGAGGCTGAACGCACGCCATAGGCTCCGCTGCCGAAGAATATGGAGTTGAGGTACATCGTCATGATCTCGTCCTTGGTGTAGTCCCTCTCCAGTTTGACGGCTGTGATCCACTCCTTGAGTTTCACCCACACCATCCTGAGATGGTATACTCCCGGAATCTTACGACCGACATCGGCTCTTGGATAGAGGGTCTTGGCAAGCTGCTGGGTGATCGTGCTTCCTCCTCCCTGACTTGAGTTGCGCAGCATTATCGTCTTGACAAGCACGCGGCCAAGTCCTTTGAAATCAATTCCGGAATGCTTGTAAAAACGCACATCTTCGGTCGCCACGGCGGCATGGACGAGATTCGGAGAGATCTCATCATAGGATACGTAGGTCCTGTTCTCGATGTGGAACGTGGTCAGTATCTCACCATCCTCGGCGATGACCTGCGTGGCCAGCTTGTTGTCCGGATTCTCCAGATCCTTGAAGGAAGGGATGTCCGCGAAGGCCCAGACGAGGAATATCATAACGATGAGAAGCAGTACCGGAAACGTTATCAGAATCCAGAACCACTTTGTGATTTTCTTTCGAGTCGATTCGGTCATAATAGGGACAAATTTATAACAAAATTTGGAAAATTGCCCAGTTTGTGGCTTACTTTGCAGATTGAAATGACAAACTATCTATGAAATGCTTGTAAAATAGAACAGTATGGCAGACAATCTAGTTATCGTCGAGTCTCCGGCCAAAGCCAAGACTATACAGAAATTCCTGGGCAACGGTTACGTGGTGAAGTCCAGCTTCGGTCACATCAGGGATCTTCAGGACAAGAAGCTGAGCGTGGATGTGGAGAGGGGCTTCACTCCCGAATATGTGATACCTTCCGACAAGAAAAAGGTGGTGTCCGAACTGAAGAAGGCGGCGGAAAGCGCCACCACAGTGTGGCTCGCGTCCGATGAGGACCGGGAGGGAGAGGCCATCTCCTGGCATCTCTACGAGACTCTCGGGCTGAAAGAGGCGCAGACAAGGAGAATCGTCTTCCATGAAATCACCAAAGACGCGATTGTGAACGCGGTTCAGAATCCGCGCTCGATCAACATGAATCTCGTCAACGCGCAGCAGGCGCGCAGGGTTCTGGACAGACTTGTCGGATTCGAGCTTTCCCCTATACTGTGGAGAAAGATCCAGCCGAAACTCTCGGCCGGACGCGTGCAGTCCGTGGCGCTCAGGCTTGTGGTCGAAAGGGAGAAGGAGATAATGGGATTCGAGAACGAGGCCTATTACAAAGTCGAGGCTTTCTTTCATCCTGCCGGCCTTCCCGCCTCTGTCAAGGTCAAGGCCATCCTCGACACCAGGTTCAAGACACTGGAGGAGGCGCGTGCGTTCCTTCAGGACTGCATAGGGGCGGCTTTCACGGTTTCCGACGTCGAGAAGAAAGAGGCGAACCGGTACCCTACCGCTCCGTTCACGACCTCCACCCTGCAACAGGAGGCGGCAAGGAAGCTGCGTTTCCCGGTGAGCATGACGATGAGAGTGGCCCAGAGTCTCTACGAAAGAGGTCTCATCACCTACATGAGAACCGACTCCACGAATCTGTCCGCCCTCGCGCTCGGCACGGCAAAGAAGTTCATAACCGAGAATTTCGGCCCTGAATATTCAAAGCCTCGCCAGTTCAAGACCCACAGCAAGGGCGCGCAGGAAGCCCACGAGGCGATCCGCCCGACATTCATAGAGAACACGGAGATCGAGGGAACAGCCCAGGAGCAGAAGCTTTACAACCTGATCTGGAAAAGGACTGTCGCCTCGCAGATGGCGGACGCGAAAGTCCTCAACACGACCTTAAGGGTGTCTTCCGACAAGAGAGCGGAGAAATTCAACGCCCAGGCCACTCAGGTCCTGTTCGACGGATTCCTCAAGCTGTACATCGAAGGCACGGACAATCAGGACGCCGAAGAGGAGGATGTGATGCTTCCTGACCTTCAGGTCGGAACCACGATGGAAGAAAAGGGCATCAAAGCGGAGTGCAAGTTCACCGCGGCCCCGCCGAGATATTCAGAGGCCACTCTGGTGAAGAAGCTTGAGGAGCTCGGCATCGGACGACCGTCCACCTATGCCCCGACCATCGCCACCCTGACCACAGGACGCGGATACATCGTCAAGGGGGACAAGGAAGGGAAGAAGATAGCCGTCAACGACCTGGAACTGAGAAACGGTGTGGTTTCCGAAACCGCAAGGACCGAAACCGTGGGAGCTGAAAGAGGCAAGTTGCTGCCACAGGAGATCGGAATGATCGTGACAGATTATCTCGAAAAGTATTTCACCGACATCATGGACTACGACTTCACGGCCAACGTCGAGAAGGAATTTGACCAGATAGCAAGCGGCAATCTTGTCTGGAATGAGGTCATAGGGGAATTCTACTCACCTTTCCACAAAAAGGTTGACGAGGTGCTGCATGACGGCAACTACAGCCATGTCTCCAAAGATCTCGGGACAGACGCCGACGGCAACAAGATCGTGGCCAAGTTCGGCAAATTCGGACCTTACATCCAGAAAGGCGAGGGCGAGAAGGCCCAGTACGCTTCTCTGGGCAGGGATCAGCTTATCGAGAACATCACCCTGGAAGAGGCTCTAAAGATGTTCCAGCTGCCACGCACCGTGGGGCAGTACAACGGGACGGACGTCATCGCCCTGAAAGGCCGCTTCGGTCCGTTTCTCAAGTACGGAGACAAGAACTTCTCTCTCCCGCGGGGAAAGGATCCTCTCAAGGTCACGCTGGAGGAATGTTCTGCGATCATCGACGAGGGGCTCAACAAAAGCGCGGCCAGTTCCGTGATGGCTGAATATCCTGACAACGACATCCAGATCATAAACGGACGATACGGCCCTTACATCAAGCACGCGGGTTCCAATTACAGGATTCCGAAAGGTACGGACGCGGCCGCTCTGACAGAAGAAGCGTGCCTGGAGATCATTAACAGTTCCAAACCGACAGAAAAAGGACGTCGCCGCTTTAAGAAATCTTGATATTTTAAGATTTTTTATATATTTTAGCGGTTGTTTAGTTATAAATTGAAAGCAATGGCAACTTATCACATCGATCAGATTGACCAGAAAATCCTATCATTTCTGGTCAACAACGCCAGGATGCCTTTCCTGGAAATCGCCCGTGAGTGCGGTGTTTCGGGCGCCGCGATTCATCAAAGGGTGAAAAGGTTGGAGACCAACGGGGTCATCACTGGTTCAAGACTGCTCGTCAAGCCTCAGGCTCTTGGGCTAAACGTGTGCGCGTTCATCAGCGTCACGCTCTCCGAAGCGGACAAGTACCCTGAGGTCGTGGCCAACCTAAAGAAGATCGCCGAGATTGTGGAGTGCCATTTCGTAACCGGGAAAGCCGCCCTGCTCCTCAAGGCGTACTGCTTTGACAATGATCACCTTATGGAGATCCTTATCAACACGATCCAGAACATTCCTTACATCCAGTCCACGGAGACAATGATCTCCCTCGACCAGGCGATCGAGCGTCAGGTCTGGGTCAAGGACTACAAGCGGACTACCTACCAGCCTGGCGAGTTCGAAAAGAAGACGAAATAATCAGCCTCGCGAGGGACAGGTCCTCGGGAGACGTCAGTTTGAAGTTGTACCTCTCTCCGTCGCAAAAGGAGAGGGGTATTCCTTTTTTGCGTGCGACGGAGGCGTCATCGGTGAAAGCGGTGTCAAAGGCTTGTGAATATGCGGACTTGATGTCCTCCGAAAGGAACATCTGCGGGGTCTGGGCCCCGAAAATCCGGCTCCGGTCCACATCCTCCCCTTCCGGGGATACCATCGACTCGGTCCCGTCCGCGGCCCGCACACGGTCTATGACCTTCAGTGTGTCCACGGAAGGGATGACAGGAATCAGAGACCTGACACCTCCGGAATCCATCAGCCCGAACATGTTCCTGATCAAATCCTCTGAGAGAAGAGGCCGCACGCCGTCATGGATGGCGACAATCGCTCCGTCCGGGACCTTTTTCAAAGCGTTCCTTACGGAATGAAAGCGGGTGATGCCGCCTGAAACCAACGACTGAGGACAATCGAAGCCTGAAGACAGACAATATTCCTTCCAAAAAGGAATATGATCCTCCGGAAGCACGGTGATCACCTTGATGCCTGGGACAGCCGAGACAAACACCTCGATGGTCCTGCGAAGAACGGGGACACCTCCAAGATCCAGAAATTGCTTCGGGACGGAAGCGCCCATCCTGACGCCGCTTCCGGCGGCCATAACGATTAATATTCTTTTTCTGCTCATATAATTCCTTACAAATATAACTTTTTTTGTATATTTACAAATTGTATAAAACATCTTCTTATCCATCTCACCAAAACCGAACAGGCATAGGACATTGCAGGAATCCTTTACGGACAGCGTTCTTGCTGCGATTAATGTTTTATTAATGTTTTCGGGAAACTTACGGAAAATACCTCGGAAAATCATTGCAAATATCATTTGTGGATTGACGTCTGCAAAAATAGTCGTTTGTCTGCGATAGTCTGTGAAAAAATCTGTATATTCGCAGACATACCCCTGTGGGGACGACAAAGAAACAACACGTGCCTTGGTTCGTTAAAATCGCCAATTCTATCGAATGTATATACGAGGCACAGCGGACAGCCATATATGGGTTGTCCAGTCTGTGCGTATATACTGGTGTTTGGCGATACCTAACGGACGACAGACTGGGCAACCTTTCTTTTGTTGCAAATATAACCAATAAACCCATAATATTATGGATGCAGAAAAGACAAACAGAAGTATTTTGACCATCCGCAATGTCCTTGGTCTGGCAGGTCTGGACATCACTAAGAGAATCAAGCTTGTGCGCCACAAGGACAGCCGTGATGCCATAACGATAAATGGCAAGACCGTTGTCGGCAACCCTTATGACTGGTATCTGAACGACAGGGAGACGTTCATCGCATACCAAAGCGAGCAGCACAAGGACATATTCAAGGATGTTGACTATGTCGTTTCTTTCATCGGGGAGGACGGCACTCTGGCAAGGATGGTGGGCGTGTATCAGATTCTTGGGCGTGACACGGAAAGGGAGAATCAGACAGGCGGTGGCAAATATTGCTACAAGATGGTTGAGGTCGATGGTTTCGATGAGCTCAACGAGCGTGTCATCGTGGATTGGGGAGACTCTGCAAGGGCGTTTCATCAGAGGCTTGACAAGAACGACAAGGCCATTGTGGCGGTGGAGAGAAAGGGCTTTGACTGGGTATGTCCGGGCTACGAGGAAATCAGACTGACCTATGGACAGCTGTCCCATGTCATTAGTGAGGGCTTGGAGGCGTGGAAACGTAAACTCACGACCGTAAATGGCATATATGCGATATCAGACCGCAAGACAGGCAAACTCTATGTCGGCTCCACCTACAACCGTGACGGAATATGGGGACGATGGGAGGACTATGCAAGGACTGGACACGGTGGAGACGTGAAACTTGTGAACCTTATTGCGGAGGCTCCGGACTACGCCAAGGACAATTTTGTCTGGTCGATACTCCAGACGTTGCCGCTGAACGTCAGCGACATTGAGGCCATTAGGGTGGAGACTCTGTGGAAGAACAAGTTAGGCAGGTCGGTATGTGATCTTAACGACAATTGAGATTTTATAGAGATTTTTGACAAACTGCCGAACTTTGGCAGTAATTCTAACTATATTTGCGGTGTTGAAAGTCAAAGGGTAACTCTCCCCTTAAAAGGTTCTCCTTTGTCAAACCTGCCAAAGAATGTGTTTGCGAGTGGTTTAACGCCCCTTTCGGACGGCCACAGAGAGTTGGCAAGACTTTCAATATCTTTTTACTTCATTTCCACTAAAACATCATTTATTATGGAACCAACAAACGTTAAGATTGGGGAATACGTTGGTGTTTACCACGATTCCAAGGATGGCAGTTTTCACTTCGACACAATTTCAGCCGAGGAGTATGACACGGCCAAGCAGGATTCTACTACAACCAAAGGCTTGTTGCATAGAATGTTGGGCAGGGACAAGCGGAACTCATCACCTGATCTGATGGCTGCATTCTTCATCTCATCGAATGGGTTTACAGCAACAAGTGGCGGTTATGGGCAAGATAACAAGACAGACGCACATCTTGATGGCACAAGCCTCTATGTGTCCGGCATTGTGATTCTGTCAGAATTTAATGGCGCAATATACGATGTGTTATATGATTTCATAGCGATTAATGCCGTGGAGCGAGGAGCGGAGGTCATCCGTGTTGAGGTTGATCTAAATGCATCCAATGGGTTGAACGCAAATCTTGCAAGCCGTTTGGTAAATGACGAGGATACCGATTACAGGCTCGTTGATTCTAATGGCAAGTCAGCATATTTTGAAGCAAAACTATCTGACTTTGAGGAATGATCTAAAGACCTTTCTACACCATGAGAAGATTTTTTAAGTTATTCATTATAGCTCTAATTTGGGCTTGCATTGCATCAATGGCACAGGCACAGCCATACTTGGCATCCAATGGTGAGTTCATCAATCTTGACGAGTTGCATGTCGGAGGAGACGTGTCTTTACTCAAAGCCGAACTTGAAAAGGGCGGTATAAGATGCCTTGGCACTCAACACGAGTTTGTGATTATGCTCGACCCTCGCAATATGAACTCGGATATAACCACAAACGGGACGTTTTCAGTCAGTGTGAACTCATCCGGCAAGATCTATAAGATGCGGTATGTCATAGAGTCCGTGCCACTGGTCAACCAGTACACAGGGCAAAGCAACCTGCGAGCGATGATTGACTATTACACAAGAGTGATTTCAAACAACAGCGGAGGGTTCCCTTATGTTGATGCGTTTCTAAATCCGGAATCGGATATAATGACACTGTTTAGGGAATATCGAAGTTTTGAGTACAAGTACCCTATGAGGGAGAAGGAACTGTCTCCATTCACCTGTACGATAATATTCCAATGTGGCTGAGGATTTTTGTCCGTTGCTGACGAGACATATGATAGTCGATTACATAATTAAAGAAACGAATGAAAATGAATAAGATCGATGTTATGAGAAAAGAGTTTTTGTTTATTATCTCCTTTGTGTTGATGTTGATAACTGGATGCAATCATACAGAAAACAATGGCTTTTGCGGTTATTATCTTGGTGACAGCTATTCTGAGTTACGTAGGCAGTTAAAAGACGAAGGTGTGTCCTATGATGAAGACTATGTGGATGATTCGGAAACAGTACAGTTTTTGGAGTTTAAGTCAAAATACAAAGACAAAATCAATAGGGTTGAAATAAGGCATGTGGCAGGGAGTGATGAAATATCTATGATTTCCACTGAATTATATTCGACATCTGATGATAATTCAGAATCTTATTTGGCGTATGAATTTTCCAGCTATAAAGAGCGCGAGAAGTTGAGAAATATGTTGGAAGAAAAGAACTTGGAAACTTTGAGAAAAATATTCAAAGAATGCTCCAAGTGGGAATTGGATGTAACTAATAGTCACTACTCCAGTCCGGACAATTACCTTGAACACTTTAAGGAGGCAGAATATCCGGTTATATTTACATATAATAGGAATTCGTCTGGAACACTGAAATTTATGATTATTGTAGATTGTAGTTCTCTTTGGAAAGATAATTTGTCTGCAATCGCTATTCTTGTGAATTGGAAACAAATGCAGCCATACATAAAAATATTCCCATAACCTAAAGAAATTATTATGATAAGTATAGAAGAAACACTACAAATTGCGCTTGAAGCGCACACTGGGCAGAAAGACCTTGACGGTAATCCTGCGATTCTGCATCCACTTGCGGTTGGGCTTATGGGCGAGACGGAGGCGGAAGTCAAGACTGGGTTCCTGCATGATGTCGTTGAGGATTCCTCAATCACCCTTGAGGATTTGAAAAATAGAGATGTGGAGGATGAGGTGCTTACGGCATTGGCTCTCTTGTCGCATGATAAGGAGAAAGTGGGATATTTTGAATATGTGGAGAATATCATCGCCTCTGGCAATGTCACCGCAATCCATGTCAAACTTAATGACCTGCGCCACAATCTGCAACGAGGCAAGGAGTCTTATGAAGCAGCCGTTGCCTCCAATGATACGGCCAAACTCAAAGAACTTGAACGCATAAACGCCAAACATGCAAAGGCGTTGGAAATGATGATAAAGGCTGGCTATGAGAACCGTATCTAACAAGGAACTGGCGGAGTTGCTCCGCTCCGATGAAATGGTCTATCTTCTGGATGACACTGATGAAATCGCCTGGGGATTCCTCGGTGACGGAAAGAACCGCAGAAGAGTTGTGAGCAAGGCAAAGGGCAGAGAGCCCTTTGAACACAATCCCAAGCAGCCGAACTCCAACAGTATGATTCGTGCCTATCTGGCCAATGAGGTGATGACAAAGGAGGAGTTTGAAAATTACTGAATATGGATAGGAATGACATATTAAAGGTCTGTCAATCGGCCGGTTATACGGAGGGAGACCTCATCTATGGCGGTTTTGTCAATGGGAAACATTATGTGTCCTACGGAGCGGAGAGTGACGGTGCTGAACTTGCGTGTGTGGGTGCTCCTATAATTCTTGTCGTGGAGAACGGCAGGTGCAGAACAGCCACTGACAAGGAATGGGTTTACTTTTACGAAAATTTCGTGAAAGATTAAGGATGGTTATTGTAGGTGCGTTTTCGACAGAGTTAAAGACTATATGGAAATGAAAAATGATTTCGCGAAGTCCATCCTTGACAGCCCCTACAACAGGGTTGAGGGTGGCAGGAAGATTGAACTGTTCAATATTCTGTCCAAGTACAGATATCAGCGTCAGAACAGGCAGTTGAGCAATCTGGATGCCTATGCCGAGGATATAGGCGCAACAAGAGAGGAACTTCTTGCCTATCAGAACTGGATAAATGACGGCAAGCCGACAGGTATTGAGTCAGACGAGCAGTTCTACGAGATCCAGAGACAGGCATACGGCAAGGTCGTTATAAAACTGTCGTGGATCTAATTGTGATTTTGATGAATACAAATAGTGGAGGTGTCCGCTCCTCCACTATTGCATAAGGTCTCCAACATTAGCTTCGTTGAACTGTGTAAATTAGCCCCATCATAGGTGATTATTTACCAACCTTGTTGCTCTACAAACATAACGAGCTCTTGGGGAAAATACAATAGATGAGTATTGCAGTTACAACAAAGGCAGCGGAGGAACGCTCCACTGCCTGTTGAGTGATGAAAGCCCTGCCAACTCTCTGTGGCCGTCCGATAGGGGCGTTAAACCACTCGCAAACACATTCTTTGGCAAGTTTGACAAAGGAGAACCTTTTAAGGGGAGAGTTACCCTTTGACTTTCACCACCGCAAATATAACGTGATTTCTTGAAAAATACAATGATTAAGTGTGAGCTAATTAGGATATTACAACAAAAGCAACGGAAACAAATCCGTTGCCCTGTCGATTTAGAAAGTCTTGCTGACCCCGATGGCCACCTGATTAAGGGTGTTAAACCATCTAAACCCCTTTCAGCAAGTTTAATGAAAGAAGAATGGGTTACTTTCAACTTTCTGCTGTAAATATAACGTGATTCATCTAAAATCGCAACAGGTTATGCAATCTGTGTCGGGTGGTCTGGATAGTGGGAAAGACGTGTGATCAACGCCACAGGCCACACATTTTCATGGGAGTTGAGAGTGGCAGTTTATGACTGATATCGAGGGATGAAAAACAACCCCAGTTGGAGTTTCGTGTTTGCGGTCGTTTTGGGGACACAAAACATCCTTGTGAGGTTGCTATATCGGCGGAGAGGCGTTGTCGGCTTAAATCGCCGAAAAACGGAGTAAGGCACGGGATCATCCGAAGAGTTCCACCTGCTCCTCCGCTGTCAATCCGTCAGGTGACGAATCAAGCAGGTAGGATGCATATTGCTCCATGAGGCGTTGCAGCTCCGCCATCAAGTCGTAGCCCGGAAGATTCCCATATCCCCATTCCACGGCCTCCTTGATGCGCCTCTGAATCTGTGCGTGGAGAACCCTGTCCTTGGAGCACGGATTGGGGCGGTTCTTGAATATGATGTGCTTAATGTAGTAGGACAGGTTCTCGCTCTGATAATAAGACAGGCTTTGTCTCTGATTCAGCATACATATCGCCCATCTGTCAAAGTCCTTGACAGACTTAAACGCAGAGAAGTCTACGTCCTCGTACCCCATAGGCCTCTTCTCTACCATGTCATAGTAGTTCACCCACTCCGACACCAGCCTCCAGAACACAGGCTTTGTCCACAGCTCCTCCATGAGCAGGGTATGCCCAAACAGACTCTCCAGCTTGTCTCCGTCAAACGTGACCTCATACCTCAACTGATATGGAGGCACGTCACCAAACTGAGGCATCTCCCTCTTCCTCCTGGCCTCCCTCACCTTGTCATAGAACTTGACCCTTACCCCTCCACAGTCGAAATACTTCGTGCCGTCCCAACTGTTGTCCTTGAATTTAGGGATGCCTATCATCATGTCCAGATACCTTGCAGGCGGCTTGCTGACTATGAAATTATTAGCGAACTCCAGTTCCATGACCTCCGCCCTACACATAGGGACTCCCAAATCCTCTGACATCCTGCCTATCAGCCCCTCGACCTCTGACAGCCTCAACGATGTAAGATTATGCCTGTATAAACATTTAGGGAGACTGCCATCAAACTGGACATAATTTGCGGTTGCCACGACATTGCGTCCTCTCCACTTGCCAAACCCCTTGCCGTCATCGCTTACCTTGACATCAGTGAGCATTGAGAGCACCCTTGCATAGTCATAACCATCAGGCAGGTCATAGAGCCTAATTTTGACTCTGTCGTACATGATGTGCGTGATTTGAGTTACATTTTGAGTTATATTTAGAGCAGCCGACACCTCGGGACTTGATCTGCCTGTCCATCCTGTCGATATACTCGCTTGCAGTTTCCTGCCTGTTGGCGGTCATCCAGTCAAGTATCTCCGTCAGTACGAACGTGAGCTTGCGCCTGTTGCCTTTTGCCCTGTGGCATGGAATCGCATCGGTGCTTGTCATCTTGTAGAGGGTACTCTTCGAGTAATTAGTCAGTCTGCTGCAAACATTGACATCAAACACCTCCGGATAATCGTATGGGTCTGTCTCCGTTGGTTTGGGTTTATTTGATGTAGTGCGTACAGGCACAGACGATGACGGTTTGGCCATACTGTTCACGATTACGTCTGAAAAAGCCTTGATGGGGATGTGCGCAAGGTCAAGCATCTGCTCTTTCATATACCCGATGTCCCCAAGCCGCCATGCGGTCTCTATGTCGTCACGTTGCAGGTCGTTGATATAGCCGAAGCCCTCTATCTCATCCAACAGCTCGTCACGTCCGAGAACCGCATAGCCTTTCTTGCGCTTGTACTCATCGGCAAAGCGCAGTTCCTCATATTCCTCCGCCGTCAATGCTTCTCCGGCATGGGACTCGACAGCGGACAGCACAAATGAGCTGTGCCATTTCACTATGGCCTCGTTCAGCATGTGCAGGATAGCCCGTTTCTCTTTGTCGCTCTCATTTGCAATAACTTTCTGCCAGTCCCTCATTTCATTTTCCGACAGTTGCCCTGTTTTTCCGTAGAGCCAACCGTTTACCCATTCGCTCATCAGTTCGTGGGTGGTATCTCTGTAATTAATCATAATGACAACATTTAATTTGCTAACTTATAGTAAATTGCCAGCACTGTTTATTGCACTGGTATTAAATGAATCAAGATAGATGTTGGTCGTGGCAAGATTCTTATGCCCCATCGCCTGACTGATGATCTCACGTGGCACAAGATTGCTTTGCAGGGTCATTGCCATAGTGTGCCTACTCACATAGGTGGTTAGGTGACGTTTCAGTCCTAATCTCTCACCAAGAGCGGTATATCGCATTCTATAAGTGCCATAACGGCAAAGGATGTGATGATGCAGTTCATAGCCTTGGCAGTCCCTATTTACTATTGGCAATAGGTAATCTCCGATTAGAGAGGAGTTTGTGCGGAACCAATCCAACAATTCCTGTATGTTGGGCGTGATGTGAATCTTGATTTCACGTGCGGCCTTATGCGTCTTTGTCTTTTGCCTCTTATAGATGATATAGTTCCCATCCGACAGGGTTACCATATTGTCCGTTGTCAGATTGGCCATATCAACGAAGCTCATACCGAAGCAATAGTAAGAGAACAGGAAGAGCCTCCTTGCCTCTTCAAGGCATCGCTTGTCCATGACCGTGCCCTTTATCTTGTCCAGATCTTCCTTTAGAAGATACCGTTTACTGGTCGTTTCCGCCAAGGATGTTACTGAGAACCCTCCCTTGCCGAATGGGTAAGTGTCTTGTGGAGCCTCCTTGTCTCTTATAGCCTTGTTGATTATAGTGCGGAGAGCACGCATATAGCTTAAACGTGTGTTTCCGGCAAGTCTGTCACGTTCCATGGCGGCATTAAGACGACAGACGTAGGTGTAGTCTATCTCGGCAAAAACTTTGTTTTCTATCCGGGAATCGTATTTGTGAAGTGCATTTAGGAGAGTGCTGAAAATTATCAGTGTGCCGAAGTGGTTCGTGGATTTGAGTATATCCAGCTGTTTTCTTATATAGTCGCACACTTTGCCTTGTCGGGCAAGGCCGACAAACTTCTCCTCAAACTGGTTCAACGTCCAGTTTATACGGCATTCAGCAAAATTCCGCAGCACCTCGTCAATGCGCTCCTCATAGATGTTCAGCAGGGCATTGTGTTTCTCATGCTCCGGATTGATGCGTTTGTCTTTCTTGAACCGCTGTCCGTCCTCGTTCCATTGGTTCAAGTTGGCGGACATTCCAAGGCTGATGTACTTAACCTTGTCTTGTTTGGCCACCCTTAAACATACTAGGATAGCTGCCGTCTTTTTTCTGGTTGCTCTTGTAGAGCATAATCTTGAATTTAGCCATAAACTAATTCTTTTTGCAAGTATAAGAATGTCTTAGGAATTGGGGGTAAAAATACAGCCAAAGTTTTCAACAATTTGGCAATTTGTCGTTAATTGACTGTGTTACACACATATATAATAGTTTACTATTCCAATTAGTATGAAGAGCTGTTTTGCACATATTTCCATTAAGGTTTTATTAAGGTTTTGCGGAAACTTATGGAAAATAAAGGAAAATGAACCGCCCATGAAAGTCCGTGCAGGAAAGCCAATGACAACAACTGCAAGATGTTTTTGGGATTTGCTTGGATAATTGCTATATTTACAAATTGTATAGTACACATTTGTAATTTTAAAGGAACAAGGATATTCAGTTATGGCATTTTCATTTCTGACTCAAGAGATAGCGATGGACCTCGGAACGGCCAACACCGTCATTTTCAGGAATGACGAGATTGTGTTGGACGCGCCGAGCATAGTCGCGATTGACAACAACACGGGCAAATGCATCGCGATAGGGCGGCAGGCCAAACTTATGCACGAACACACCAACCCCGGGATCAAGACAATCAGACCCTTGAGAAATGGAGTGATAGCTGACTTCAACGCCGCCGAAATGATGATCAAGGGCTTCATCAAGCAGGTCAACAACAAGAGAAAATCCATCTTCACCCCGAACCTGAAGATCGTGGTCGGAATCCCGTCCGGAAGTACCCAGGTGGAGATCCGGGCCGTGCGTGACTCCTGCGAGCACGCTGGCGGAAGGGATGTCTACCTCATCTACGAGCCTATGGCCGCCGCGCTCGGTATCGGCCTTGATGTCGAGGCGCCGAGAGGGAACATGGTGGTTGACATAGGCGGAGGCACCGCCGAGATCGCGGTCATCTCCTTGGGAGGCATCGTGGTGCAGGAAAGCATCAACACAGCCGGAGATGTGTTCAACAGCGACATCCAGTACTACATGCGCCAGCAGCATAACATCAAGATCGGCGAGACAACCGCCGAAGAGATCAAGATCGCCGTGGGTGCCGTGATTCCGGATCTTGACGAGGAGCCGGAGCCACACATCGTAAGGGGGCCTAATCTCATGACGGCGCATCCAGTGGAGGCGGCAGTGACCTACCAGGAGATCGCCCACTGCCTTGACAAGTCCATCGCCAAACTGGAGTCCTCAATTCTTCACGTGCTGGAGCTGACTCCTCCGGAGTTATATTCAGACATCGTCGAGAACGGAATATTCCTTTCAGGCGGCGGCGCCCTGTTGCGCGGTCTCGCGAAGAGGTTCACCGAAAAGGTCAACATCCAGTTCCATGTCGCCGAGGATCCGCTCCGCGCCGTGGCCAGAGGCACCTGCATAGCACTCAAAAAGACATCCAACTACTCATTCCTGATGAGATAATGCCTAAGGAAAGGTCTGTTGTACAGGACATTCTTACAGTCGCGGTCTTCATTATCCTGGAGGTCGCGGCTGTTCTGATGCTTTCCCACAACAACCAGCTCCAAAGACTTTGGATCGCCAGAATCTCGCACGGGTTCATGGCCCGGACCTGGGGCGCGACCCAGTCCGTCTCCGACTACTTCTCCCTTAAAAGGCAGAACGACGAACTGGCTCTGGAGAACGACCGGCTGCAGAAACTGGTGCGTGGCTACGAGATGGCGGCAAGGCAGGCGGACCCGGCGTCAAAGCCAGTGCTGGCCGACGATGGCTTCAATTATATTCCCGCGACCATCATCAAGTCCAGCGCGAACACCCAGCACAACTACCTCATCATCGACAAAGGCAGCGAGGACGGGGTCGTACGCAACTCCGGAGTGATCACGCCTAAAGGTGTCATCGGCATAGTGGACGCCGTCAGCAGCCACTATTCCTATGCGATCTCTTTCCTCAACACCGAGCTCTTCATCAGCGCCAGACTCGGGAATTCCGGGGCGGTAGGGCCACTCGCTTGGGACGGGACCAGTTCCGACAGAGCCATCCTGAAGGAGATTCCGCTCCAATTCAAGTTCGCGCCGGGAGACACTGTCTACACCAGCGGGTACTCCACAATCTTTCCTCCCGACATCCCTATCGGTGTGGCCGGTGATTCCAAGATCATCAACGGAGCCACAAACGAGATCGATGTGGACTTGTTCCAGAACCACAAGGCTCTGAAATATGTCACCATCGTCTCGAACACGAGAGCCGCTGAGATCGAGGCCATCGAAAAACAAGAAGAGCAGCCGGAGAAATGAGAAACAGCTTCACGTTCACATACATCATGCTGACCGTCGCCCAGATGATCCTGAGCAACTACTTCCATTTCACGCCTTTCATGATGATTACCATCCTGCCTGTGATGGTGCTTTGCATCCCGACAAAGACAGGCACTGTAAAGGCTATGCTGATCGCTTTCGTCACCGGCCTGGCCGTGGATTTCCTCGCTGAGGGCACCCTTGGAATCAATGCCTTGTCGCTGGTGCCGGTAGCGCTGCTGAGGCGTCCGGTCATCGGAATGTTCTTCGGCAGCGAGCCTTTCGAGCAGAAGGAGAATGTCACAATCCGGAAATATGGCTTCGGACGGGTCTCCATGGCCGTCATCCTGATGACGGTGTTGTTCCTGCTCGTCTACATCATCGCCGATTGCGCCGGCACAAGACCGTTCTGGTTCATCGCGACAAGTCTTGGCCTTTCCACACTTGTCAGCTACCTTGCATCTGTCTGCATCATCAACCTGCTGACCTATGAAGACAGAAGGTAGAGGGAAAACCCTGGTGATCGGGCTCTTGGTCATCGCCACGATCATTCTGGGAAAGTTGTTCTACATCCAGATAATCGATGACAGGTACAAGATCAACGCGTCCAACAACTCGATGGTCTATGACATCATCTACCCGACAAGAGGCATCATCTACGACCGTAACGGAAAGATCATCGTCAGCAACAAAGTCACCTATGACATTCTTGTCACTCCGAGGGAAGTGAAGAGGTTCGACACGCTGATGCTGGCGCAGACGCTGAACGTGTCTCCAGAATTCATCAAGGGGAAGATGGCTGAATATGCCAGGAACCGCCGCCGCATCGGCTACCAGAGTGTGGTGATGCTCAAGCAGATAAAGCCGGAGACATACATGCAGTTCGCTGAGCTTCAGTACAATTTTCCGGGGTTCAGGGGACAGGCCAGAAGCATCCGCGACTACCCGGTCAACGCCGGAGGGAACCTACTGGGCTACGTCTCCGAGGTGGATGCCAACTACATCGAGAAGCATCCAGGGGAATATCGTTCCGGAGACTACGCCGGGAAGACCGGAATCGAGGCGGCGCGGGAAAAGGAACTGCGCGGCGAGAAAGGCTACCACATCTATCTGCGCAACTCCCGCAACCAGATCGAGCAGCGTTACAAGGACGGAGAGATGGACAAGGAAGCCGTCCCGGGAAACGACATCTACACAACAATCGACGCCGACCTGCAGCAGTACGGTCAGAAGCTCATGAACAACAAGGTAGGCAGCCTCGTGGCGATCGAGCCCAAGACCGGAGAGATCCTGACGCTTGTGTCCAGCCCGGGAGTCGACGTGAGCATGCTGGCGGACATCGGCCAGCATTATGACGAGATCATCAAGGACCCCCACAAGCCGATGTTCAACCGGGCGGTCCAGGCCCCTTACCCTCCCGGATCGGTGTTCAAGTTGGTGAACGGCCTGATCGGACTTCAGGAAGGCACCCTGAACACAGAAATCACCTACCCGTGCAGCCAAGGCTACCATTTCGGCAACCATAAGCTCGGCTGCCACGTCCACAAGTCTCCGTTGGCCCTGGAGGAGGCGATAATGATGTCCTGCAACGGCTACTTCTGCTATGTTCTAAAGAATATTCTTGAAAACAAGAAATACCACGACATCGGCGAGGCCCTTGACAAATGGAATGAATATGTACAGAGCTTCGGCTTCGGGCACAAGCTCGGGACTGATTTCCCTGCCGAGTTGGGAGGGACATTGCCGACATCGAAACTGTACAACAAACGCTACGGCAAAGGAGGATGGAAATTCACGACCATAATCTCGATCTCCATCGGACAGGGAGAGGTGGGAGCGACGCCGATGCAGATCGCCAATCTATGCGCGACCGTCGCCAACAGGGGCTGGTACAAGATTCCGCACATCATCAAGGCTTCCGAAGGAGTGGAGATCGACTCCAAATACTACGAGAGGCAGTACACGATGGTTGACACCACAAATTTCAAAAAGGTGGTTCCGGGCATGTGGCGGGCTGTCAACAGCGGTTTCGGTTCCGGGGGTACGGCGTCCATCGCCGCGGTTCCGGGACTCGACATCTGCGGAAAGACCGGCACGGCGCAGAATCCGAGAGGAGCCGACAATTCAGTGTTCATCTGCTTCGCTCCGAAGGACAACCCTAAGATCGCGGTGGCCGCCTACATCGAGAACGCCGGATTCGGAGCGACATGGGCCGCCCCTATCGCATCCCTGCTGGTTGAGAAATATCTCAACGGTGAGATCAGCGACCAGCGCCGTCCTCTGGAGGACAGGGTTCTTCAGGGCAACCTGATGTCCAGAGTCAAAGCCTACAAATAGTTTGGAGAATGGAAAACTTTTCGGACAGAGGAATAAAGAAGAGTGTTGACTGGGCGCTGGTGATCACATACCTGGTGCTCATCCTCATCGGATGGGTCAACATCTACGCATCCATCCATTCCGACGGCCCGGCAAGCATATTCGATTTCAATTTCCGCTGCGGAAAGCAGTTTGTCTGGATTCTCACCGCCCTTGGTCTGGCCGCCACCATCCTGTTTGTGATCAACGCCCAGTTTTGGGAAAGCGCTTCCGTACCTTTGTATCTGGGAGTGTTGTGTCTGCTTGTGGCCGTGATTTTCCTCGGCGTGGAAGTCAAAGGGTCGCGGTCATGGTTCGAATTCGGTCCGATCAGGTTTCAGCCGGCGGAGGTCTCAAAGATCACGACATCTTTGCTTCTGGCCACGCTCATGAGCCAGGTCAATTTCAGAATCACACGATTCAAGGACTTCATGCTCACCGCCTTGATCCTTGGGGTCCCGATGCTCGTCATTCTGGCCGAAAGCGAGACGGGCTCGGCTTTGGTTTACGTCGGGTTCATCTTCGTGATGTACAGGGAAGGGTTCTCCGGATGGTGGATCTTCTGCATCGGTGCGGCGGCGCTTCTGTTCATTCTGACACTGACAATCTCCCCGTATGTGTCCCTGCTCGTGCTGATCGGAATCCTGATCGTCTGCAACGCGTTGGAATCAAGCAGAATCGGCAAGATGTTCTGGATCTGTGCAGGGACATTTCTGCTTCTCTGCCTGTTGCCTTGGATTCTCGGGAAATTCAAACCTGAGAGTTTCGCGGGCGGGATAAAGCCTCTTTATGTTCTTATCGGCGCATGCGTCGCGGCCCTGCCGTTCATGATCATCCACGGCTACAAGTCACGGAAAAAGTTTCTGTCCATGTCCGCGCTCGGACTTATCGCCGGAATCGTGCTTGTCTTCTCCACGGACTTCATATTCAACAACATTCTTCAGGATCACCAGCGAAAGAGGATCGAGGTTCTGCTCGGAATGAAAGAGGATCCGACGGGGGTCGGCTACAATGTCAACCAGAGCATGATCGCCATCGGTTCGGGAGGGCTGACCGGAAAAGGGTTCCTCGGAGGGACCCAGACAACCTTCGGATTTGTGCCGGAGCAAAGCACGGACTTCATCTTCTGCACAGTGGGAGAGGAATGGGGGTTCATCGGTTGCTTTGTCGTGATAGCCCTCTATGTTTTCCTCATACTCAGGATCATTTCTGATGCCGAGAAAAGCCGGGAGGCGTTTACCCGAATCTATGGCTACTGTGTGGCCTCCTGCATATTCATGCACCTTTTCATCAACATCGGGATGACCATCGGGCTGATGCCTGTGATCGGGATTCCGCTGCCGCTGCTGAGTTACGGGGGGTCTTCCCTTTGGGCCTTCACCATCCTGATTTTCATTTTCATCGCTTTGTACCGGCAAGAGAAGAAATACTATTAGAAGCTGTTTTGATTTGTTTGAAATGTTCTTTGAGGTGAAAAATCTTCAAACAAACAAATCAAAACAGCTTCTTAGTCATCCGGCCAATCAAAAATTAACACGGCTCTTTCATTTAAAGTATAAGTAATGATATATTGCCCCTTACCCGATTCATTGCGAGTCGGGTATTTTGTT